>JAZSKA010000018.1:0-68326 GCA_045534605.1 Christensenellaceae bacterium
CCTTGTCTTCCTAAGACCGCTTGGCCTCCGACTTTGGTTCTTCAGGTTCAGTGCCTGGTTCTTCAGGTTCAGTACCTGGTTCTTCAGGTTCAGTGCCTGGTTCTTCTGGTTCAGTACCTGGTTCTTCTGGTTCAGTACCTGGTTCTTCAGGTTCTGTGCCTGGTTGTTCAGGTTCTGCATCGTCAACGATATAAGCTGAAATGCTTGCGCGTTCTTCAGTGTTATAGCAACTGTAAACGTTAGCGTCGGTTAAGAACTTGTATTCAGCGTCAGAAGTTGCTTGAGTGTCAGCGATTGCTTGTTCAGCAATGTACTTAGCAGTTCTTGTTACGGTGCTAGAAATAACGACGTCGTTGCCAACAGAAACGTTGAATTCGCTTACGTATTCGTTAGTCATTTTAGCAACGTCTACGATAGAGTAGATAGTCATTTTATCGCCGACAGCAGTCTTAGTAACTGTAGGAGTAACGGTTGCACCAGCAAGTTTAACGTCGTTAGAAACAGTTACAACGTTGTTATTGATAAGGTTTTCAAGGATAACTTGAGCGTTTAATGCGTTTACGTAAGACGTAAATCTCATTGATTTGTCAGTACCGATAACCTTGATAGCAGCGCCGTCAACAGCTCTTGCGTTGAGATATAAAGCGTAGTAGATAGTATCTTTAACTGCAGGAGTGCAAGGTGCTAAAAGTTCAGTGCCTTCTTTAGTTGTCCAGCCGTAGAACTTATAGTCAACACCGTCAACAGTTTTGTTGTTAACAACAATTGGTAAAGTCTTACCTTCTTCGCTGGCAACAAAGATTTCGCTACCGCCGTCTTCAATCATAATGTAGCCGATTGAGAACGAACCGTCAATTGAAGTTGAAGAAATTGAGTGAGTTCCTACGCCTAAATCGAACGAAAGAACGTGGATTTGCTTAATTGGATAAGTTGCAACGTCAAGGTCTAAACCGCCGTTTGCTGCACCACCGTCAAGTTTGATTTGTAAATCTTTTTCGTATCCGATTGCAAAAGTAACTTTTGCAGGCTTTGTAAGTTCAAACGAGATAGAACCTTGCTTAATCTTTTGACCTTTTAAATCAGCAACTGAGCCTGGAGCGATTTGAGTTTTATCACCTGTCGATTCAATGGTAAAACCACGAACTGTGCCAGGTGCAGATAATGCGTAGTCTGCAAAGTTAGTAGAACGAGCGTTTGATGCTGCAACGTAAGCACTTACGATTACGTTTGCAGTAATCGTTTCACTTAACGCACCTTTAGCATAAAGGTCGGTGAAAGTAATAGTACCAGTTACTGCTTGAGCAGTTGTAACGCTACCGTCGAGAATGAGTGAAGAAATATCCCATGCAACGTCAAGTCCAACAGTTGCAGGTTCGCCGTCTTTATCAGAGTAGTTAGCAACTACTTTTGAAGGAAGGTCGATAATTGTTGCGCCTACGAACACGTTAACGTCAGAAACTGGGTTAATTGAAGTCATTTCGTAGTTGTAAACTTCTACAGAAAGTTTAGCAGTAACGTCTTGACCAAGGTCTAAAGTATTTTCGTCGAAAGTTAATTCGCCAGTATATTCGTTAGTACCAACTAAATTCCAGTCAATTTCAGCATTTTCGAAAGAAACTTGAAGTTGAACGGTTGAATCGTCTGCTAAAGTAGCAACGACAACGGTTGGTAACGTTGCAGTTTGACCAAGTTCAACCGAAACGCTTGAAGTAGCAATTTCAGTAATAGCCAATTTTTCTGCTAAGATAATAACTTTGATAGAAATTACCGTATCAACAGAACTTGCGAAGTTGTATTCTACCGTATCAACAACGTTAGAGATAACGCCTTCGAGAGTATAAGTTCCTACTGCGTATTCTACGTCAACTAAAGATGCGATAGCGTCAGCCCAGTCGATTGCTAGAGTAACGTCGCTACCGTCGCCAAGTTTTGCAGAAACGCTTGCAGGTAAACCGATAATTTCAGAAATGTCTTGAGTTTCAAGAGCTGTATCAAGGTTTTCTTTTACGATAATGAAATTGGTTAAAGAGTTAGTTGCTACAGAAGTGATTAAAGGTTTATAAATTGCGAAAAGTTCTACGCTTTCAGTCATAACGATCGTATCGTTTGCTACGTAAGAAGTGCCTTGACCGTCTGCTTGAGTGTTCCAAGTAACAAATTCGTAACCTGCTTTCGTAGGTACTACGCTTGATACGGTTGCGTTTGAGTTCTTTTCGTATTCGCTAGATTTTGGTGCGTTTTCACCGCCGTTAGCGTTGTAACTTAATTCAGCAAGTTCAGGAACGACCGCCTTTACTCTGATTGCAGTTACGTAAATGTTGTTTTCGCTTGATGCTTGAATATAGTAAACACCGCCCGTCGTTCCGTTGTAAGTAGCAGTTACTACGGTTGGAGTTTGATAAACTTCAGAGTTGTCGTCAGTGTTAGTTGTAGTTTTGCTAATATCTGCAGAACCAATAGAAGTTGTTCCGTTAGTAATATGGATAGTACCTTCTTTTCCTGTTGAGTAACCTGCTGCATCAACTTCGATAGAAATCATCGTTGCAGTTTCTGGAACAGTGATTGAAATTGCACCAGCCGTTCCTTGTTTAAGTTTAATCATAGGTTCAGTTTGGTCGTGACCTGTGTCTGAAGACGTACCGTTTTCTGCCTTAATGATAATACCGTTTTTAGTGCCTAATACATTATCAGTATAAACCGTAGTCCAGTCAACACCGTATTCAGAACCGTCTGTATACGCTACCCAAGTGATTTCAGTTTGGTCGATAACGTTAACAGTTGCAACTATAGGAACGTTTGCACTGTTTGCTACAGATGCGTCTAAAGTTAACGCACCGTTTACGCTGTAAATACCGAGCGCGCTAGTGTCGATTGCGTTACCTTCGTTCCATAAAACTTCAAGTTCTTTTTCGTAAGTTCCCATCGTTAAGCTGTCTAGAACCGTAACAGTGATAGTTTCAGGAAGATTTACAATTGCACCAACGCCTACGCTTTGTGAAACGCTTTCAACGGATACGATTTCGTCTGCGTACACTTCAATAACTAAAGATACGCCTACGCCTTCGCCAAGTTCAAATTCGCCAACGTCAACAGTACCAGTTAAAGAATATTGACCAACAGTATCTAAAGCGTAATCGCCAGCCCAAGTAACGCCAAGCGTAACTTGTTGACCGTTTACGGTTGTTTCAACCGTAGTTGGTAATTCTACGCTTTCAGTTAAAGCGAGAACCTTTATAGTTTCAGGTGCAGTAATTGCTGTGATTTGTGGTGCATTAGCAAGAATCGTTACGTTTACAGAAACTGTATTTTCAACGCCTTCAGCAAGTTTATAACCGTCAGAAACAATGATAGTACCAGTTACAGTTTGTGGTTCTTCGTTATCCCCATTAATTACAAGTGAAGATGTATCCCAAGCAACTGCCATATCGACGTTTCCGTCAACGGTTACTACTTTAACAGTTTCAGGAAGACCAACTGCATCAATATCTTGTGGTTTAACTTTGATAATGTTTTCAGCGTCAACGATTTCAGTAATAAATGTATTGTAAACTGCAACAAATTCAATCGAATCTGCATTTACATCAATCACATAATTATCACCAGGCGCATAAACAGCTTCACCGTCTGACCAACCTATAAACTCTCTTCCTTCTGGAGCGGTTGGAGCCTCACCTACAGTGTAGTTGTTTACATCGTCACCGATTTCATAACTGTAATCGCTTGGCGCATCTGTACCGTCAACAGCGTCATAAGTAATGCCACAGAAAGAACTAACAGTTTCCATTTCAATAGCGTATAAGAAGAATTTTCTTGTGCTACCGCCGTCTAAAGCTGTCATAAATGCAGCGTTAGCCGTTAAAGTAGTCGTACCTGCATTAACTTCAAATTCTAAAGTTCTCAATTTCCCTTTAGTTGCTGTATTAGTTGATTTTTGAACAAATGTTGAACCAGCAATCGTGTATTCAGCTGTTACAGTTTTTTGAGCAACCGATCCAGTAGTTGCACCGGTTAATGTTGCTGAATAAGTTGCAAAGTTACTTGAATCAACACCAAACAAAATACGAACTGCAGACTTCTTTGATGCAACAATCGTTATAGTAGTATCGTTTGTCGTGCCACTGTTTGATGTTACACCATATAAATCTCCTGAGTTCAAAGTGTCGCCGGATTTATTATACTTAATATATCCACCATCAGTTGCCACATTGTACGTTACATAATCTATAACGCCAGTAGTACTTGTTAGGTAACCATCGCTGTTAAATGAAACACTCGTTGGCTTTGAAGAAAAAGCACTCGAATTGTTTGCATACCAACTATTAAAATCAACAGAAATAATAGTTTCGGTTGCAGCTTTGGCAACTTTGTCGCTAGAAAAACTTGCAACGCCGATTGCAAATGACGCTACCATCATAAGCGACATAAGCACGATTGCAAAATTTCTCATTTTTGCCTTAATCATTTTGTATTCCTCCATTATGATTTACAAATTATGGCGCGTGGGCGTAGCGCGCACACGCATACAATTATATGATATATTCTAAAACAAAATTATCGCGTTGTCAACGATTTTTTTTAACTTTTAATACTATATTATATATTTTATAAAATTTTGTACTTTATTAGAATAAATAAAAAAGGGCGATTTATTCGCCCAAAAAACCAAAAATGGCGCGATAACCGTGCTATCGCGCCATTTTTATTAAAATTCAATGTGTTTTATACCCTTTTTATCACTTCTACGGTACAAGACGATTTTGTGACCTATTACGCAAACGACTTCAGCGTTAAGACTTTGTGCAAGTTCTATCGAAAAACTTTTTGCGTCCATTTCCGCGTTGTTTAAAACCGTGATTTTTATAAGCTCGCGCGCATCGAGCATAGTGCTTAGTGACTCGATAAGATTATCACTTATTCCACCCTTTCCGATTTGCGCAATCGGATCGATAGTTTGGGCAAGACTTCTTAAATTACTTCTTTGTTTTGTTGTAAACATATTTTTATTCCTTTTTTCTATTTTTTAAATTTTCCCAAAAAAACGAGCGAGCGTTAATCAATAAATTCAAATTCTATCTCGCCTATAACTACGGTATCGCCGTTTTTAACTCCTGCTTGTTTAAGTGCCTTTATAACGCCTTTATCGCGCAAAGTCTTTTGCATATAACTTAAAGAGTCCATATCGTCAAGCACGACGTTACGGGCAAGAAGTTCTGTTAAAGGACCTATAACGACGTACGCGCCGTCGTCGTCACGCTCGATTTCAAACAAGTCGTCACTCGGTTTTTCGTAAGAGAATTCTTCGTATTCAATCGGTTGAAGCGGTGGTAATTCTTGCAATTTTTCATAGATTTCATTTAATAAATCTTGCAAGTTTTCGCCACTTATTGCCGAAATTTCAAAAATCTTCTCGCCTTTTAGTTTCTTTTTGAAAACTTTCAAATTTTCTTCCGCCCCAAAAATATCGCACTTATTTGCTACGATAATTTGTGGGCGCGAACTAAGTTCTTCGCTGTATTCTTTAAGTTCTTTATTAATTTTAACAAAATCGTCGTACGGATCGCGACCTTCAAGCCCGGATATATCGACCATATGAACGAGCAAGCGCGTTCTTTCGATATGGCGCAAGAAATTATGCCCAAGTCCTGCCCCTTGCGACGCCCCTTCTATAAGACCAGGGATATCCGCAACCACAAAACTGTCGTCAAAGTGCTTTACAACCCCTAAATTTGGTGAAAGCGTAGTAAAATGATAGTTTGCAATTTTCGGCTTTGCGCCTGAAATTTTTGAAAGTAGTGTCGACTTTCCTGCATTAGGGAAGCCTATAATTCCGACGTCTGCGATTATCTTAAGTTCAAGAATAATTTTTTTGATATCGGTAAGTTCGCCTTTTTGCGAAAAATGCGGTGCGTGACGGCGCGACGTACAGAAATGCACGTTACCTTTACCGCCCCTACCACCTTTTAAAACGAGTTTCTTTTCGCCTTCATAAAAGATATCACAAATAATTTTCCCAGTTTCTTTGTCGCGAACGACAGTGCCAAGCGGAACGCTGATATACAAATCTTCACCGTCTGCGCCGTGACATTTCTTAGGACCGCCCTTACCGCCGTCTTCTGCCTTAAACTTCTTTTGATATTCGTAATCTATTAGGCTGACTTTGTGCTTGTCCCCAATAACGTAGACGTCACCGCCTCGGCCACCGTCACCGCCGTCAGGTCCGCCGTTTGAAACGCCTTTATAGCGAATAAACGACGTTGCACCGTCGCCACCGTTTCCCGATTTAATTGAAATAATCTCTCTGTCTACAAACATAATTTTTCTCT
This sequence comes from Christensenellaceae bacterium, assembly GCA_045534605.1. Lineage (GTDB taxonomy): Bacteria > Bacillota > Clostridia > Christensenellales > Borkfalkiaceae > UBA4636. The sequence continues at coordinate 6,324 of JAZSKA010000018.1, forward strand.
CAATATTTTAGTTTATTTCTAATTTTTGCCTATTTTATCGACTTATAGACCGATATTTATAATTCTTCGTTTATTTTTTAACACCGACTTTTTTGCAAAGCGATTCAACTTCACACCCATTACAATTTGGGTTTATCGCCTTACAAACTCTGCGACCGTGGTAGATTAGATAGTGATGCGATTTCGACCAAAGACTTTTTTCAATGACTTTACACAAGTCCTTTTCGACCGCGTCGGGATTTTTGCCTTTTGAAAGCCCTAATCTTTTTGCCACCCTAAAAACGTGCGTGTCAACGGCTATCGCATCGCCAGAGAACGCTACGCTGTAAACGACGTTTGCAGTTTTTCTTCCAACGCCGTCTAAGGTAAGCAAACTTTCAAAGTCGGACGGAACTTGTCCTGCAAACTTTTCGATTATATCTTTAGTTGCGCCGAGTATATGTTTTGCCTTGTTTTTATAAAGACCGCAACTTTTTATATAAACTTCAAGTTCTTCTTGCGAAAGTGTTACAAGTTTTTCGGGCGTGTTATAATTTTCAAAAAGAACGCTTGTAACCTTGTTCACTCGTTCATCCGTGCACTGGGCAGAAAGAATTACCGCGACCAAAAGTTCGTAAGGCGTAGAAAAATTTAGCATAGGCTTAGCGTCAGGATAGCACTTTGCAAGTTTTTCTACTATTTTTTTAGCGCGCTCTTTTTGATTCATTTTCTTTCACCTTAGGTTATTTTAACACATTTTGACGACTTTTACAATCGTTTTATAAATAAATAATGCTAAAGTTAGCCTAAATCACCTATTAAAACTAAAAAATTTTACTCATAACTGAGCGAAATCCCACAACCTGCACCTGGTACATAGCAAAAAAACTGTTAAATCTTACCGAGTTTAAAATTTCTCTCGCAACCGATAAATTATTTTTTAAAAATCTAACCGACAATCCGCATCCTACTTTGGCTTCTTTTGGCGTTCCAACTGTTTCGCAAAACACGCCGGAGCGCTTAAGATAATTCATAAACAAAAAAACGTCCGTCTTTGAACGGAATACCGCTATACAATATATCATATTATCTCCGCTTTTGGTATAATCTCTTTCCTTTATTAATATATTGTTTTTATAAAATAAAGGTGATAAATTATGATATATTTCGACAACGCCGCAACTAGTGGTTTCAAGCCTAGCGCGTCGGTAAATTCTGCAGTAAACGCCATAAAATACTTAAACGCAAACCCAGGTCGCGGTAGCCATAAACTGTCAATTTTAGCCGAAGAGTTCGTCTTTAGAACGCGCGTAAAATTATCGAAAACGTTTAATAACGAACATATAGACAGGGTTATCTTTACTAAAAACTGCACCGAAAGTTTAAATACGGCAATTTTTAGCCTTGCAAAGCCCAACACTGAAGTAGTTACGACGGTGACGGAACATAACAGCGTTTTAAGACCGCTTTACGCTATGCAAAGAAAGTTTGGCGTAAAAATTAAATTTGCAAAGCCAAAACTTGACCGAATTACAAAAGACGATATTCTTCCACTTGTTTCAAAAGACACGTCGCTTGTCGTTATAAACGCCGTTTCTAACGTAACGGGACAGAAAAACGATTTTGAAGATATAGGAAAACACCTATCTTGTCCGCTAGTTATCGACGGCGCGCAAGCGTGTGGGCATATTGATATTAATCTTAAAGATATAAACGCAAACTGTTTGGCTGTTGCCGGGCATAAGGGATTGTATTCAACACAAGGAATTGGCGCGCTTATTTTTGACGGCGAAACGGAAATCGAACCGCTAACTTACGGCGGAAGTGGCGCAGACACTTTTTTAGAAGTTCCATCCTTTTACCCGGAAAAATTAGAAGCAGGTACTTTAAACTTACCTGCTATCTGTTCTCTTTTTGACGGCACCGACTACGCATTAGAAAACTTAAGTTTTTCAAACAAGCGATTATTAAATAATACCGACGTAATTATTTCCTATCTTAAAAAGATTGGCGCAAAAGTTTATTCAGAAAAAAATCCGTTTGGAATAGTTGCTTTTTCGCTTTCAAAAAGTTCTTTTGAAGTAAGCGATTTGCTTTCGACAAAATTCGACATTTTCGTTCGCGGTGGATTTCACTGCGCCCCAAAAATGCACGAGTTTTTAAAAACGAAAGAAAGCGGTCTAGTTCGCGTAAGTTTGGCAATGCAAAACTCCGAAAGCGAAATAGAACGCTTTTTAATGGCAATAACCGAGATAAATACCAGCCTATAAGTCGATTAACAGTTGTTTTTTAACATTTTAACAACTTCATCAAGTTTTTTAACTTGCTCGCCCGACAGCATTGGGTAAAGCATTTTATAAAAGTTGTCGATATCGCTATCGGAAAGTTTTCCTTCCTTTTTACTTTTAACCGCGGTTTTTATAATTTCGTCAATAAGTTCAGACTCGCTCTTTCCGTTATAGTTTTTTAAAAAATCGTCAAGGACTTTTTTAGACTCTGGGCTTAAATCGTTTACCGCGCGCTTTGCTTTAGAATAATCAGAAAAATTCATTTTAACTCCTACCAAAAACCATTACTACAATTTATGCATAAGATATAATAAAATGTCAAAGGAATAAAAAATGGACTTATCAAATTTAATAAATATCTTGCCGTCAATACTTGGCAATAATTCAAAAGGAAATATATTAGAAACGCTTTTACCACTTTTAACTATGGATAAAGACGCCTTAAACGATATTTTTTCTACCCTTAATTCCGTTTTAGACGGAAGCGTTAACTTAAAAGATTTACTTATCGCGCTACTTCCCGTTCTTTTAGAGTATTTTGGTAAAACCGAAGCGCCACCAGACATAAAAAACGCTACGGAAGAAGTCGTAGCGTTTAATAAAGTTTTAGGTATCGAGCCTGTCAAAGATTTAGCCGACGAAAAAACTCTTTCGGACCTTGTCGATTACTTAGAAAGTTCTACCGCGTCGTAAACTGCGCCTTTATTGCTTGCGTTATAAATTTTCTGAACGGAATAGTTAAGTTCTTCGTTCAGTGCCGTCGTCACACCCCTATCGTGAATAGAAATATCGGTTATTGGCCAGAAAATTTTAGCAGTTGTAAGTTTTATCGCTTGCTGAGTTATCGGATTTTCATAAGTCGTTTGCATAATGCCTTTTCCGTACGTTCTATACTCGGTTACAATCTCAATTCTATCTTCGTCAAAGTTAGCGAATTTATAACTAAAGCCTTCTATAACAACTTTAACTATGTTTTTATAATCGTAGTCAAGCATTGCGCCAAGCAAAACTTCTGACGCTGAAGCCGTTCCAGAATTGGCTAAAACGGTAATGCTTTCAAAGCCAAAATCGTGATAATCAACTTTTGCAGAATTATACTTTTCTTCTTTATCGTTTTTATACTTAGCAACGGAAACAAGGTTTTTGGTATTATTTTCTGCACCGATAAAATGCGCGGATACGTCTTGCAAAATATCCATAAAACCGCCACCGTTATTTCTTAAATCCAAAATAAGGTCGGTTTTACCGTCTTGTTTAAACTGACTAAGCGCGCGTGCCATTTGCCCTGCGCTTCCGTATAGACCGTCGTTTAGCGCGGCAAAACCGTTGTAATCAATTACCGCAAGATCAGATCTTCCTTGCAAGTCGTAAGTTTTATTTTCACCAACTTCCACAAACTGCATATCGCCGTCAACTTCGCGGAAACCGTATTCTTTTTCGCTTGTATAATACCTTACGAAAGTTTCTGTATAGCCTGCGCGCATTACGGTAAATTCTTTAAGTTCGCCGTCGTATTCAATCAAAAACTGAAATTCTTCGTTATCGGGAATAAAGTCGATAATATCACCGAGCGCCAACTCTCCACCTTCGCTAGGCGAAACTATTGTAACAAACTCGTCAGTGTTATATTTAAAAGCACGAATTTTACCACCGGGCTTAATTCCTGCTCTATCTGACGGAGAATTCCACGAAACGCTCGCAATTTCGTTCGTGCTTGAGTTATAAGAAATTCCCATCCCCTCTCTTCCGCCTTTGTTCGCTGTATGCATAAGTTCTAAGTCTTCTTTTGAGTAATACGCAGAATACTGGTCGAGCAATGAACTAGCGAAAGTGTCGACGATAACTTCGCTACTTTCTTCTTCGTAGTAATATCTTTTATACATTGATAAAATGTAATTAATCGTCTCAAGTTCGCTAGGCAACGATTTTGACCGAACGAAAAAGCCTAGAAAAAACGAGCCGACAGCAATCACCACCGCAAGCACAACGCTTAACGCTATTTTTTGTTTTTTATTTATTTCTTTATTCATAAAACCCTTAAAACCCCGATATAAGTCGATTAAATAACAGTAAGTAACTTGTTTAGTATAGTTATCAGTTTAAAAGTTACTGCATCTGAAAAGTTTTTTATATTAAGCCCAGTCAAATTTTCGACTTTATCAAGTCTGTACATAAGAGTATTTCTGTGCATAAAAAGTTTTCTTGAAGTTTCGCTAATATTTAGGTTATTATCCAAAAATTCTTCACACGTTGAAAGCATATCCTGATCGGAAAAAAGTTCTTTTGCTTCTTTGTCGGTTAAAACGTCTAAAAATTCCATCAACTTAAAACGCGGAATTTCTTCAAGCATTTTTATAAGCACGTATTCTTTATAATTCGATACTTGCGACTTTGAATTAAACGTCTGCGCCATCTTTAGCGCGTTCACCGACTGAAGGTAAGATAGATTTGCCATAAGTAGACTGCTTACCGTCCCCCCTACGCCAATTCTAACGTTAATTCCCGTCTCTTCATACACAGATTGGGCGACGATTTGAGCAAACTCAGTTGAAGATTGAGCGTCAAAACGCTCAGACGTAAATTTTACAAGCGCGATATTATATTCGTCTATAATACAAATTCCGTCTTGACCACTTAAAACTAAGTTTTCAAGCGATGAAAGAACTTCTTGCGATTTTTTTACTGGCGAATTTATAAGCATAACGAAACACTCGCCGTCGTTTATTGAATAATTTCTTATAAATTTTTGAATTTGCGCACGCGTGCAGTCACCAAGTAGAATATTCTTAATTAAATCAGTCTTTCCAACGAGCGATTCTCTGTTTAATACGTTTTCAAGGTACGCCAAAATAAAATGGGCGTAATTTTTTTCTATTTCACCCGATCCTGAAATTGAACCGTAAAAGTTTGCGTTTCTGAAACGGAATTTAAAATACGTTCTGTTATTTTTCTCGTCAGAAAAGACTTCAAAAAAGTCAGATCTCGACGGGTGCACTACTCGGATATCTTGTCCGCGCGTAGAAATGCAATATTGCATATTGTCGCTGAAGGCGTCAATGTCAATTTTCGTCTTTTCTTTAATGTTTTTAAAAACGGCTAGTAATTCGTTAGTCATAACAACACCTTTAACCTATCTTTTGTACAAATTGTACAAACGTCGTTTGTGCAACTTGTATAGTTAATTCTACAACAAACGTTACAGTTTGTAAAGAGATTTTATAAAAAAGTTTGCAAAGAAAAATAATCTTTGCAAACTTTTTTACTCGTTTTTTATAATTTTTCATCAAATAATTGGGCTATAAGTCGATTATTTGCCTTTTGCGTCGAAAATTTCGTTACAAATTTCACTTGCAAAATCTTGCTCGTGACAAACTAAGATTATCGCACCGGGATAATTTTGCAATGCCGTTTTTAACGCCTTTTTTGCTAGAACGTCTAAGTGATTTGTCGGCTCGTCAAGAATTAAGATATTCGAAGTCTTTTTCATTAAAACTGATAGTTTTACCTTGACTTGCTCGCCACCTGAAAGGTTTGAAATAGGCTTCGTTGCTAAATCTCCTTTAATACCGACTTGCGCTAAAGTCGAGCGCTGTTCTTTTTGGCTTGCGCGCGGATAGTTTTCAGCAAAATATAGCGTAGCGTTCAAACTTGGATTATCAAAATTAAGTTCTTGCTCTAGATACAAAATTTTAGCCTGCGGATGAAAGGAAAAACTTCCACTTCTTGGCGCAATTTTTCTCATAAGCGTCTTAAGGAGCGTGGTTTTTCCTACGCCGTTAGTTCCGCGAATCCAAAGTTTTGTCGCACTCGTCATCAAAATATTAATCGGCGGAATTAAAGTGCTATCGTACCCTACTTCTAAGTCTTTTATTTTCAAAAATTCTTTTGCGTTAGTGTCGATATACGGAAATTCAAAACGACTTTCGTAAACGGTAGTCGGTTTTTGCAAAATATCCATTTTATCAAGCATTTTTTGGCGAGAGTTTGCCATGCCAGCAGTTGCCGCACGCGCCTTGTTTTTATCAATGTAGTCTTGAAGTTTCTTAATTTCCATTTGCTGACGGCGATAGCTGTCTTCGTACTGCTTTAATTTAATCTCCCTAAGCTTTAAATACTCGTCGTAATTTCCCGAATACTTATCTATATTTCCATTTTCAATCGCAACGATAACCTTACAGACCTTGTTTAAAAATTCGGTGTCGTGGGAAATAACCATAAAGGTGTTTTTGTAAGAGTTTAAAAACTTTATAAGCCACTCTACGTGTTCAATATCCAAAAAGTTAGTCGGTTCGTCAAGAAGCATTATATCTTGCTTTTCAAGTAGAAGTTTAGAAAGCATTAATTTTGCGCGCTCACCACCAGAAAGTGTGCCGATAACCGTGTCATAGCCGAACTTATTAACACCTAAACCGTTTGCGACTTTTTTAATTTGCGACTCTAAATCAAAGTAGCCGTCGTTTTCAAGTTCTTCCATAATGCGCGAAGAACGCTTTATCAATAGGTCTAGTTCATCACCGTCGGCGCTTACCATATCTTCGTAGATTTTTTCAAGTCGTTCGTTCTTTTTGTGAAGATGAGAAAAAGCGTCAGAGAGATATTCCATAACGGTAAGCGACTTATCAATGGTTGCGTGCTGGTCGAGATAACCCCACCTAACGCCTGAAAGCCAATTAACTTCGCCGTCGTCCTGAGAGATGCGCTTAGATATAATATTGATAAAAGTAGATTTACCCGCACCGTTTAAGCCAACGATTCCTATATGTTCACCATTATTTACGACTAAATTTGCATCAAGGAATAAAAATCTGTCGTCGTAGCGGTGTGTAAGATTTTTAATTTCTAAAATACTCATAACGATTCACCTGTTTTTCATTATATAATTTTCTTTAGTTTAAGTCAAGCATTTGCGTTTTTAAGTCGCTTGTGTTATTATATTTTTAAAGTAATAAAAGGACACGAGTTATGAAAAAATTTCCATATAAGTTTACGACGTTTTTAAAATGTATGTTTGCGCTCGGCATTTTACTTGCCATTTCAGTAATAGTTTTAAATATTTTAAAATTTGCAAAATCTGAAGTTGTCGATAGTTACAGTTATATAACGCTGATTTGCACCGTTGTAGTTGCAATCTTTACAATTGTATTAATTCTTTCGATTGTGCTTTATTCGCGTTTTATAATCGACGACACTACCCTGACGATAAGATGGGGACTGATAAAGCACCAGTTTAAAATAGTTAGTATTACTAAACTTGTAAAACTTGACGCAAGCAATAAAATTATTTTGTACTATAATAGCGACAACTTTATGTACCTTTATATAGATAGCAAGTTTTTCGACGACTTTTCTAAAGAATTAGTAAGCAAAAACAAAGATATCATAATCGAGTATACGAACGGCTAGTTTTAACAAAAACAAGGACTAATAAGCCGATTATCGACCATTTTTATAAAAAATCACACTAAATAGTTTTTGGTGTGATTTCTTTTTTTGTAAAATTTTTAACCTTATTTTTGAAATTGGCTTTTATTTAATTGACATACTTTTTTCATATTTATATAATAAGTCATAAGTTTATTTTTACTAAACTTATTGTTTACAATAAATTAAAAAAGGAAAAAGAAAAATGGAGCTTGGGGATAAGATTAAACAACTTAGACTGCAATGCGACTTTACGCAGGAAGAACTTGCCGATAGGTGCGAACTTTCCAAAGGCTATATTTCTCAACTTGAAAACGATTTAACGAGCCCGTCGATTGCAACGCTTAACGACATACTTACGGCACTTGGCTCGTCACTAAAAGATTTCTTTCAAGATGAAGAAGAAGAAAAAGTCGTGTTTTCAGAGCAAGATTTTATTGAAAAAGTCTCTGATGAGGCTATTTCAAACTGGCTTGTTCCGAGCGCGCAGAAAAACCTTATGGAGCCTATGCACATAGTTTTAAAACCAAAGTGTCAGACTCAAGAAGACCTTCCGCACGAAGGCGAAGAATTCGGCTACGTTTTATCGGGTGAAATAACTCTCCACTTAGGAAAGCGCAAATACACCGTAAAGCAAAACGAAAGTTTTTATTTTAAAGCGGAAAAAGTGCACTACATTATAAACACTAAAGAAGAAAACGCAACTTTTATTTGGATTTCTTCTCCGCCAAATTTTTAAGAAGGAGTTACTATGGCTGAAAAAATTATCGAATTAAAAAATTTAGTAAAAACCTACGACGGAACGAACGTCGTTGACGGCATTAATTTATATATTAGAAAAGGCGAATTCGTAACGCTACTTGGTCCGTCCGGTTGCGGTAAGACGACGACGTTACGCATGATTGCAGGTTTTGAAACGCCTGACGGTGGCGAAGTTTTATTGAACGGAAAAAATATAACGGACCTTCCACCCTACCTTCGCCCTGTAAACACCGTTTTTCAACGCTATGCACTTTTCCCACACCTTAACGTTTACGACAACGTCGCTTACGGCTTAAAGCTTAAGACGGTTACCGCAACTTACGAAAACAAAAACGGCGAAACTATAACGAAAAAACAACGTCTTTCAAAAAAGGAAATCGACGAAAGAGTTTCTAAGGCGTTAAAGATGGTCGACCTTGAAGAGTTTGAAAAGCGTGACGTCACTACTTTATCCGGCGGTCAACAACAACGTATTGCAATCGCGCGCGCTATCGTTAACGAGCCTGAAATTTTACTACTTGACGAACCACTCGGCGCACTCGATTTAAAAATGAGAAAGGACATGCAGATAGAACTTAAAGAAATGCACCGCAAACTCGGCATTACTTTTATCTACGTTACGCACGACCAAGAAGAAGCGCTTACTATGAGCGATACTATCGTCGTTATGAACGACGGCGTTATTCAACAAATCGGCACTCCGAAAGATATTTATAACGAGCCTAAGAATTCGTTCGTCGCAGACTTTATCGGAGAAAGTAATATTCTAAGCGGAACTATCGTCGGTAAAAACAAAGTCCGCTTTATAAACAAAGACTTCGATATGGTTGACGACTTCCCTGAAGGTGACAAAGTCGACGTAGTCGTTCGCCCTGAAGATATCTTTATCGTAAACAAGGGCTTAGGTCAAGCCGACGGTAAGATTATCGACAGCGTGTTTAAAGGCGTTCACTACGAAATGACTTTTAAAATCGGCAAAACGGAAATTCTAATTCAAGATACAGCAGAACGCGCTATCGGCGAAGAAGTTTCTATTATTATAAAGCCTGAAGATATCCACGTTATGGAAAAAGCAGTTGCGTCTAACACCTACATCGGAACTATTACAAAGCGCAACACCGTAGAATTTGCCGAAGGCGAATTCGAGTGTGACGTAACGACTCTTTATCCAAACTCTCACCTTGACGAAGAAGGCTATTTAATTACCGAGCAAGGCGAAAAACTTGATTTAACAGGCACTGACGTTCTAGTTGAAGTTGCGCTTGATAAAATCGAAATTATCGACAACGAAGACGACGGCGACGCTAGCGGTGAAATCATTTCTATCATCTACAAAGGCGACCACTATCAAGTTATTATCAGAACGCCTGAAGACGAAGAAGATTTCGTCGTCGACACCGATTATCTCTGGAACGAAAACGACAAAGTCAGCGTGAAAATCAAGCCTGAAGATATCAAACTTAAGCTAAAGGAGAAATAGGATGAACGCACTCAGGTTTTCACGTAAACACTTGGGAATTCCTTACGTTATTTTCCTTTCAGTGTTTGTAATTTTACCGCTAGTTTTAATCGTTTTATACGCGTTTACCGACTCAGAGTGGCACTTTACCTTAAATAACTTCGCAGACTTTTTCTTGCGTAGCGGTAATTTAAAGGTGCTTGCAATAAGTTTTGGTTTAGCGCTTTTAACGACTGTAATCTGCATACTTATCGCCTATCCCGTTGCGTACGTTTTAGCGCAATCGAAGTTAAAAGCAAGCGGAATTTATCTTTTGCTTTTCATACTTCCAATGTGGATTAACTTCGTATTAAGAACGGCGGCTGTTAAAGAACTACTTTATATGCTCGACGGATTAGGTATTTACGACGTATCCGAAAACTACTTCTTAAGCACGATAATCGGTATGGTTTACGACTATCTACCGTTTTCGATACTACCTATTTATACCGTGCTTATAAAAATTGACAAAAGCGCGATTGAAGCGTCAATGGACCTTGGTGCAAACCCAGTCCAAACCTTCTTCCGCACTACACTTCCACTTTCTATGCCTGGCATTATGAGTGCGGTGACTATGGTATTTTTACCAACCACGACGACTTACGTTATCGCAGATACTTTAGGTAACTCTAAGGTAACGATTATCGGTAACCTAATAAAAACTCAGTTTGACGCAGGAACGGCAGAAAGCTGGCACGTAGGCTCGGCAATATCGCTCGTTTTATTGGTAATTATTTTCGCATCTATGCTTTTTAGCGGAAAACTTAACGAAAACGACCAAAAAGGAGGTGCTTCAAAATGGTAAAAAAGATTTTATCGGCATCAATTATTTGGATCGTTCTCGCACTTTTGTATATCCCTGTATTACTTTTAGTAGTTTACAGTTTTAACGCATCAAGCGAAATCGGTATTTGGTCAAGCGAGTGGAATTTCAGTCTTTACAAAATGCTTTTTTCAGACGAAAAAATTCTTTCTGCAATAAAGACTACCTTGCTTCTTGCAATCTCGAGCGCAACCATTTCAACGATCTTAGGAACGGCTGGCGCAATCGGACTTTACTACTCCAAAAAGCGCACTTTCAAAATTTTTAATATCGTAACGCAAATTCCAGTAGTTAGCGCAGATATAGTAACGGCGGTAGCAATCGCACTCACCTGCTCGATTCTACTTTTCCCAAGAACGTACGCATCACTTTTAATCGGTCACGTAGTTTTGTGCTTCCCGTTCGTGTTCACGAGCGTCGTTCCAAAACTTAAACAAATGGATCCTAACCTTTACGAAGCAGGCTTAGACCTTGGCGCATCGCCACGTAAAGCGTTATTCTCAATCGTTATTCCTGAAATTTTACCAGGTATCGTATCAGGATTTTTACTTGCAATAACGTTATCTCTCGACGACTACGTAATAACGACTTTCTTAAAACCGTCGACTATCGACACCATTTCAACTTATGCCTACAACGCTTACGCAAAGAACGCAGCGAACACTTCTATCCCAGCACTCAGAGCGCTATCTGCAATCGTGTTTGCTATCATTATTATTTTAGTAGTCGTAAACTTCCTTCTTTCAAACAAAAAGAAAAAGGAGGGTAACTAATGAAAAAAGCGGTCTATATGTTGATTATCGGCATTTTATGTGCGTCTATCGTTCTTTATTTTACTCAAGGAATTGAAAAGGTAAGCGCAGACGACGTCGAGATTTTAAGAGTTTACAACTGGGAAGAATACATCTCAGAAGGCGACGAAGACGGCGAGTACGCCGACGTTATAAGCGACTTTGAAACTTATTGCCAAAAAGTTCTCGGTCGCAACGTTATCGTTGAATATTCGACTTTCGGTACTAACGAAAATATGTATAACGAGTTGAATATGTCGAAAAAATCGGTTGGCGGAAAAACGACTTACTCTTACGACCTAGTTTGCCCTAGCGAATATATGATTATGAAAATGATTCGCGAAGACATGCTTGAACCTATTGACAAAACTAAACTTGAAAATTATTATAACGGAGCGTCGGGCTACCTTCTCGACCGTTTCGAAAACTTAACGGTCGACGGCAAAAAAGTTAGCGATTACGCAGCCTGCTATATGTGGGGAACGATGGGTTTTGTTTACAACCCAGAATTCGTTGAAGATATCGACGCTTTCGACTGGTCGCTTTGCTGGAACGAAGATTATAAAGGCACAAGCACCATTAAAGACAGCGTTAGAGATAGTTACGTTCTCGCTATCGGCTACGTTTACCAAGACGAACTTCTCGCTTTAAACGAACAATACTCAAACGGCGAACTTGACGCAGTAACCTATAACGCTAAAATAACTGAAATATTCGACAGAACTGACTCTGATACTATCGAACTTGTCAAAAGCGCACTACTAGATCTTAAAGATAATATCTTCGGATATGAAGTTGACAGCGGTAAAAAAGATATGGCGCAAGGCAAAATTTTAATTAACTTTGCTTGGAGTGGCGACGGCGTTTATACGCTCGATACCGCAGAAGGCGCGTACGACGATATCCCTGAAGACGAAATTTTAGAACTTTCTTGGGCTGTTCCTACCGCTGGTAGCAATATCTGGTTTGACGGTTGGGTTATGCCAAAAGGTGCTAATACGGAACTTAGTCTTGAATTTATCAACTACCTATCACGCCCTGACGTTGCCGTAAGCAATATGTCGTATATCGGCTATACTTCGGCTATTGCTGGAGACAGTTTGTACGAAAACGCGGTCGATTGGTACGGCTATGCTGGTGACAGTTTCAACCTTGAACAAGACGGCGTTGAAAAAGTCGTATCCGGCAATAAAACGACTTACACCTACTTTGAAGATTGCGACTTTGAAACGGCTTTATCTGACGGCGAAACTGAAGTTTATAAGAATTGGTATATAACTGAAGTTGAAGACGATACTACCACCTATTTCGTTCGCGAACAGTACTATATTTTAAACGAAGATACTAACGAATACGAACTAGACTACGACGAAACTTTTGAAGTTTTCGAAGTCGATTTAAGTTATTTCTTCGATAATCTTGAAGAGTACGACAGCGCAAGCATCTTTACCGACACTTTAGGTAGACAATTCTCTGCCCAGTACCCAGACTTTGACACCGTTACACGTTGCACTATTATGAAAAGTTTCACCGACAGCGAAACTAAAGACCTTAACGATATGTGGCAAACGGCAAAAATCGGCAGAATTTCTTCTGCAATTATCTGGAGTATAATCGGCGCTTTAGCAGGAATTATCTTAGTAGTAATAACGCTTACAACTCTTTACAAAAAAGGCAAAATTTTTCAACCAAAAGCCCCTAACGGCTACACGTTAAAAAATATCGACCTTCACTAAAAAAATAGCGGTAATCGCCTTATAGCGCGATTACCGCTTAAATTTTATATCTTATTTTTTATAATAATCATTTTTAACACCGCCCAAAAAGGGCAAAAAAAATGCCCTAATCCTTACGAATAAAGTGCGCACACCGTAAGATTAAAGCCAAAAAAAACCTTTTTTCTTAGTCTGTACTTGTATAATAACACAATCTTTACTATTTGTCAACTTTTTTCGAACAAATTTAATTATTTGCAATTAAAAATAAAGGGCAAGATAAGTTGCCCTTTAGTGTGGATAGACTTAAATGTCTGGTCGGAACACCCCGACGCCACGTTTATTATTATATGTAATACTACCTCAAAGATCAACTAATAAATTTAGCGGTAATCGCCATATAGCGCGATTACCGCTTCAATTTTAAGCAATTAATGCAAAGCGAGAACACAATTAAATTAATATTCACTTAAAATTTTATCGAATAAATTACATACCCTGCCGAAAATATAACTTCACCCGAAAAGAATCTTTCATTTAGATCATCATAATGTTTTTCGCAAAACTCACAAACTTCTTTAGCTATTTGTGATTTTGGATTTTCACGAAGCATGCGCGAGAAATCATTAGGAATAAAACTAAACCACGACTCAAAAAGCGCTATTTTATCTTTTCTTGACATATTTGAAGTATTTATACCATAACGCTCAAGACAAATTTCTTTAGGCTCCATTTTTCTCACATAAGAGTAAACTTGTCTACCCGTATATCTATACCCGCTATAAATATTATGAATATAAAAAGATTGAAATTTAGAAAACAATCCGTCCTTATCCGGATAAACAAAGACTGCGCCATCGTCAACATCACGCACAATCATTACAGCATTTTCATTTAAACAGTTTTGAATTGCCTGTAAAATTTTAAACGGCTTTTTAAAATCCATAATTGCCATGCTCAAATAAACGATATCAACGCCGTCTACGCCAACTTTTTCAAGACAACTCATAAGTTGTTCTTCAAAATCTTGAGCCTCAAATTTCACTTGGAAAAAATCTATTTCACCATTTTCTGTATAATTATGTTTATCTGCATTACCTTGTTTTACAATATCTTCGCTATATGTAAGAGCGATAACTCTAGTTATTTGAGGAAATTTTAAGCGCGCATAAGAACCTTTCGTGCTTAAAACGTTCACATCGAGACAAACAACGTCTTCTTTTCCTTCTAACAATTTTTCTACGATAGGTTTTTCATATTTAGCAAGAAGTGCATCCTCTGTTCTCAACCTATGCTTTTCAGCCTCGTCCTCATCATAGTAATAACGAACATCATCATGTCGGTCGTTTAGATTGGACTTTCTTTCGTCAATTTTTACACTGCGAAGCATAGAAATAATTTTTTCGACCGTCGCATCAAAATATTCCCTGCTTGACGGAACCCCATTTAAAAGTGGGAGTACCTGTAATGATACAGGTAATTTTTCAGGAAAAGAAAATCCCACCATCATAACTGGTATTATGTTCTTTTTTTGTTTTATTGCGTGCTCAATTTCAAGTCTTAGCCAATCGCTTTCAGATGCGCATCTATCTAACGAGTTTGGTGGCAAAACTAAAACGAAGTTCTCACTTTCGTCAATTGCTTCGTAAAGTTTTTCGTTAAAAGCACCCGATTGAAGTTCTTCAAGATCTAAAAAGACAGAAAGCCCCGCTTTATTAAAACACTCATATAGAAGTCGTGCCATCGGAAAACCGCCATCTCGTCTATAACTTATAAAAATATCCATAATTACTTATCCTTTATACACCATTTTATAACACGGAACGTCTTTTACCCCAGGGTATTCATACGCTATTTTAAACCCAAGTCTTTGATAAAGCCTAACAGATGAGATATTTGCTACTACACACTCAAGCACGCAGTCCTCGTCTTTTTTGAGTAGATAATCGACTAAAGCACCCGCAATTCCACGCTTGCGATAATTTGAATCCACCGTTACGTTGGCGATATAAAATCCGCCATCGTCTTCTCCCATTTTTTCGTAATACGCTTCAAAAATTTCATGCGTTCGCGAGTCGCATTTAACCCCCGAAAGACTAAAAGCCGAACGAATATCATCCTCTTTTTCTGTAAAAGGCAACCTCTTTGAAACCATTGCCCCCGCTATAAATCCTTCGCTAGTTACGGCAACAGTAATATTTTCCTTGTTGTAAAGCGTAGGCAAATTTATCATTTCGCGAATTACTGAAATCCCATCTTCTATATTATCAAACCAGTACGGATAAATATAAGGATCGGTTAAATAAATTAATTTGGCTACTTGATTTATATCATCTCCGTCTCTAAACTCGCGTATTACGATATCTTTTGACTTGTTAGGTTGTATTCCTATTTCTCTAGTCATATATTCGTAAAACGAACGATATTCTTCTTTTTCTAACGCTCTCGGAAAAGACAGAATTTTTAATTCAAGATCTTCGTCTCCTAGATGATACTTTGCCTGAATATGGTAATACGGATTCATTATAAAACCGTTTCTTTTATAAAAACCGTATCTTCGCTCAGTCATTTCATCAATAGGAGGTTCAATTTCTAGCAAAATAATTTTGTTCTTTTTCTTTAACAAATCTAATGCTTTAGCGCCAAACCCCTTACCTCTTACGATTGGCATAGTTGCAAAATGCTCTAAAAAAACAAAGTCTTTCGTTTCCCAATAAAGCATTATACCAATAAATACACCATCTTTTAGTATAAGGTCAAAATGATATTCCGCCTTACCCATCACTCTCACTTGTTCTAAATTATCTCGTCTTTCTTCAACTGGAAAAGCCGATTCATATAACTTAAATGCTTGATTAAATAATTGCTCTTCTTTGCTTGAAAGTCTTTTTAGTTCCACTTTTCACCTTAAATTTTTCTTATTTATTCTATTATATCATATATTTTATTATTTTCAATATTTTTTTAGAAAATTTTAGCGGTAATCGCCATATAGCGCGATTACCGCTTTAACTTTTTTTAAAATTAGTCGTCGTTTTCGTCTTTGTGGTGGTGATGTCCGCAATTGCAACCTTCTTCTTTATCGCAGTCGCAATCGTCGTCACAGTCGCAATCGCCATCGCAGTCGCAATCGCCATCGCAGTCGCAGTCTCCATCGCAGTCGCAGTCGCAACTAGAATGGCAACCGCAGTCACATTCTTCTTCATAGTCGTCTTCTTCGTCCATTTCAGCAACGAACGCTTGGAAAACTTCGTCAAGTAATGCTTCGTCTTGAACAGGAGCGAGTTGTTCGTCGCCGTCGTCGCCAACAATTTCGAAAATTACGACTTCTTCGTCGTTAAGACCGTCTATTTCTTGAGCAGGTTGGAAAAATGCGAACCATCTTTTGTTGTGTTCGATAGTTCCGATATGGTAAAATTTAAACACGTCACCGTTTTCGTTTTTAAGGTCTACAACGGCAATGTCTTCTTCGTTTTCGTTAATAACTTCTTTGTAATTGTCTGACATAATATATCTCCTTTATTTGTTTATTTTTCTCATATAATCTTCTAAAATATAAGACGCGGCGATTTTATCGATAACGTCTTTTCTTTTTTCTCTACGCATATCGGCTTCAATCAAAACCCTACGCGCTTCCATAGTGGTAAACCGCTCGTCTTGAAAAACGATAGGAATATCCGTGCGCTTTTTAAGTTCTTCAACAAAACTTTCGGTAAGCGCAGTTTGCTCGCTTTTAGAGCCGTCAAAGTTGAGCGGAAGTCCACAAACGATAGTATCCGCCCCTTTTTCTTTAGCAAGATTTGCTAGGTAATTAAGGTCTTTTTCAAAATTTTTACGCCAATAAGTTTCAAGCGGTAAAGCCATTGAATTAAACGGATCGCTTATAGCCACGCCTATTCTTTTATTGCCGATATCAAACGCGATTATTCTTCCCATAACAATTTATATTATACATAATTAAACTGGTTTAGTCAACTTAAATATCAATTAAAAAGCCTTGTAATCTTTCTGGCTTAAAACTATACGGATTCAAGCGCAAAAAGTCGAATGCGTTGGTGGTTAAAAGTTCCGCCCCGCCTTCGTTTAGAAAACTTCTTGAAGCAATACTGCTGTTTAGATAAAAGACAATTCTTGACGGGATATTTGCCTTTATTACGCCGTTAATAAAAATTGATTCGAACCGAGCGGTAGATATAATTAAATGTATTCCGCTTGCGCGCGATTTTTGCAAAAGCGTGCAGAGTTTTTTCTCGAAATCTTTTTTCATCATAACTTCAAGCGCAGAAAACTCGTCGATAGCATAGACAATGTATTTTAACGGTTTTTCACTATTAATCGCGTTATAGCCCGATATATTACGAACTTTACTTTCATTAAACAGCGAATATCTTCTTTCCATTTCGTCAATCAAGTCACCTAAAACTTCCATCGTTTTTTCGGCTGAAGTGATAACGCCTTCACCTTCGAGATATTCAGATTTATCAAAAGACTTAAACCCACCGAATATACTCGAACAGTAAAACTTTACGATATTATGCGAGTATCTTAGCGAAATGCTTTTAAGTATTCCTTCCATAAAACGCAAAAGTTCGCTTCCGATAACGCCACTTATAAGTAAGTGCGGTTCACTCGTTAAATCAGAATAGACGACGTCGCCGTCTACGTTTATTCCAACGGGATAAACCAAATTTCCGCTTGGAGCAACTAAATTTTCAAGCGAATTCAAACTTGGCAAAGTCTTTTCGCCGTTTTCTACTTCAAAATTAATTATTCCCCTATCGAAAGTTACCCTTACGCTAAATACGTTTAAAGCAATTTTGACATCGCTAATAAGTTTTAAAAAACTTGTAGGTTTTCCGTCGCAAACGAACGAATATTTCGTATAGCACCCCGTCTTTACTGGGGTTAAAATTTCAGTAACAGTCGTAACCTTTTCGATAACGTTTAAAATTTTAATTTGCTCACCAGTCAGTTTGCCTTTTGGTGGGAATATTTCGTTTATTCTATAAAATAAAGTTTCTAAATGCGTAAATACGTCGTCGCCAACCGCTTCAATCCATTGTGAAAGTTGCAAAAAATAATTAAGTTTTATAGGTAAATTAGGCGTAATTTTAAACGGAATAATAGTTTTTTCTGCGCTGAACGCTAAGCTCATCTCTGCCCTTACGTGCACAGATTTATCGGCGTTTTCAGAAAAAATCAACACCACAAGCGCGCAATTTTTTATCGCGTCTTCAAGTTCGTCAGGATAACTTTCACCACCTAAAACGTCGCGCGACGAAATAAAGCAGTCGTAACCGCGTTTTTCCAAAAATTCGACGACAGTTTCAGCAGTTGACAAATCTTTTGATGAAAATGATATAAATATATCTTTGTTTGCGTTTATTTTATCCATTTAAAAATTAAAAACCTTTTCAATTTTACTATCGCTATTTTAACATACTGCTAAATAAAAATCAATAGATTTTCAAAAATTGAATTTATCGAATAAATTTTACTTTTTTCGACAAACTAATTTTAGGGTTAATAAATAACTCTAAAAGGAGATAATATGGAAAAAGGACTTTGCTTAGGTCTTATTATCGGTGCTGTTTTAGGTTGTATGATTTGTGCTAACTCTAAAAAGGTTAGAAAAACCGTATTAGATGCGCAAGAAAAAATCAACGAAAAAATTCAATGCAAATGTGACGAATTAAAAAACGAAAACAGCGAAGCGTAAAAAAACGGCGTTTATGCGCCGTTTTTTTAAATGTATTTCTTTAAATCGCTTACTTTATCAAGTTGTTCCCAAGGGAAGTTATTTCTTCCAAAGTGGCCGTATGACGCGGTTAAACCGTAAATTGGCGAATCGAGATTAAACTTTTCAATGATAGCACGCGGTCTAAAATCAAATTCTTTTTCAACGATTTTTGCCAAAGTTTCGTCGTCAAGTTTACCAGTTTTGTGACTATCAACCAAGATAGAAACAGGACGGGCAACGCCGATAGCGTACGCAACTTCAACCGTACACTCGTCACAAAGCCCTGCACCTACTAAATTTTTAGCAGTGTATCTAGCCATATACGCAGCACTTCTATCAACCTTCGTTGGGTCTTTACCGCTGAACGCGCCACCGCCGTGCGGAGCGTATCCACCGTAAGTATCTACGATAATTTTTCTTCCCGTCAAACCACTATCGCCTTGCGGACCGCCAATTTCAAATCTACCGGTTGGGTTGATAAAGATTTTAGTATCGCTATCCATAAGACTTTTATCGATAGCAACGTCGATAACTTCTCTTTTGATATCTTTACGAAGTGTTTCAATATCAACTTTGTCAGAGTGTTGAGTAGAAACGACTATCGTATCAACTTTGACGACCTTATTATCTTCGTATAAAACGGTAACTTGACCTTTACCGTCAGGGCGAAGATAATCTAAAATACCTTGCTTTCTGACGTATGCAAGTCTTTGCATAAGTTTATGTGATAACATGATAGGAAGTGGCATAAGTTCTTCGGTTTGGTTTGACGCATACCCAAACATCATACCTTGATCGCCTGCGCCCGTCTCGTCAAAAACGTCGCCACCAGACTTAAATTCTTGCGAATTATCGACACCGAGCGCGATATCTGCACTTTGCGCGTTAAGTCTTATATCAATTTTGCAAGTGTCGTACGAGAAGCCACACGTTGGATCAGTATACCCTATTTCTTTAATTTTTTCGCGAGCAATTTTTTCAACGTCAACCTTAGCAGTGGTCGTTATTTCACCCATAATCAATAAATAATCTGTTGTAACGCTACACTCACACGCAACGCGTGCACGCTTATCTTGCGCCAAAATCGCGTCAAGTACCGCGTCTGAAATTTGGTCGCAAACTTTGTCAGGATGTCCTTCGGTTACGCTTTCGCTCGTAAATAATTTTTTCAAAACAATTCACCTTTTTTCTTTAGTTATTTAATTATATAATGCAAAAGAAAAATTGTCAATTATAAATCAAATACCTTGCAAAAAATATAAACAAATGCTAATATGTTAATGTATTCAAGTGTGTATTAATAAATTTGAGAAAAAGTTTATGAAAAAATGCAATCTTTGTCCAAACCAATGCAATATCAACAGAGAAAATGCACTTGGTTTTTGTAAAAGTTTTGAAAATTTAAAAATAGCAAAGTATTCACTTCACCACTTCGAAGAGCCGGTAATTTCAGGAACGAATGGCTCGGGCACGGTGTTTTTTTGCGGTTGCTCGCTAAAGTGCGTGTTCTGCCAAAACTTTGAAGTATCGCGAAATCTTACGGGAAAAGAAATTACCCCAAAAGATCTTAGCGAAATTTTTAAGGAACTTGAAAGCATGGGCGCGCACAATATTAACCTTGTAAATCCGACGCACTACTCGACGAAAATTATTGAAGCGCTTGAAATTTATAGACCGAATATTCCTATCGTTTATAATACCCACGGCTATGAAAGTATTTCCGTCTTAGAAAAAATTAACGACTACGTCGATATTTATCTTACCGACCTAAAGTATTTTTCGCCAAGCGTTTCAAATCGCTACTCTAAAAAAAGCGACTACTTTGAAAAAGCAATTTTAGCCGTCGAATTTATGATAAACAACAAGAAAACCGTGTTATCGGGCGACTTATTAAAGTCTGGCGTTATTGTTCGCCACTTAATTTTACCGCTCAATTCGTCAGATAGCGTAGAAATTTTATCTGCGCTTAGACCTATAATAAAAGACGCGTATCTATCACTTATGGCACAGTATACTCCGTTTGGTGAGATTGAAAACTTCCCAGAACTTAAACGAAAAATTACTAATCGCGAATATCAAAAAGTTTTGGATAAAGTGTACGAATTAAAATATGAAAACGTGTTCATACAAGATACTTCTTCGTCGTCAGCCAGATATATTCCTAAGTGGGACTATTAATAAAATTCAAGTTCGACAAGCATTTTCAATAAAATGGCGCACTCTTTTGGGCTTGCATATTCTAATCTTTTTAAAATTTCATATCTATCCATATGTAAATATGTAAAACCGTTCTTTTAAGGGCGGTTTTTATTAGTATTTACAAAATTTCGCAAATTATTTAGTAACATTTCAGAAAAAATCGACATACTACTGTCAATATGAGTTCGATAGTTTTAACTGGCGGTGGAACGGCTGGCCACGCAATACCAAACCTTGCAATTTTACCTTATATAAACGATAGTTTCGACAATATTTGCTATATTGGTCGCGAAATTGGAATTGAACGCAATTTATTAGAAAAATACACCGATTACTTTTCAATTCCGACAATCAAGTTTAAGCGAAAAATCTGCGCTGATAATTTATTAATTCCTTTTAAACTTTATAAAGCGGTAAAAAAGAGTAAAGAAATTTTGAAAAAAATAAAACCTAGCGTTATATTTTCAAAAGGCGGATACGTTTCGCTTCCCGTGTGTATAGCAGGAAAACAATTAAAAATTCCAGTTATTTGTCACGAGTCTGACTTAACGCTTGGTCTAGCAAATAAATTAACCGCAAAATTTTCAGATAAAGTGTTAACGTCTTATTTTGAAACGGCGCAAAATTTACAAAACGGTATATACACGGGCGCACCAATTCGCGAAGGTCTTTTTTACGCAGACAAAAATTTAGCGTTAAGAAAATTTGGATTTAGCGGTCGAAAAAAAGTAATTTTAATATTCGGCGGTTCAATCGGAAGTCGGTCAATTAACGATTTAACGCGAAAAGTTTTAGACAGACTTTTAGAAAAATATGCAGTCCTTCACATATGTGGAAATGGTAATAAGTTCACTTATAACACGGAAAACGAGTATTTTCAGGCAGAATTTATCGACGATATGGCAAGTTGTTATCGCGCATGCGACGTTGCCGTTTCGCGCGGTGGGGCTAACGCACTTTTCGAACTTATGTCGCTTAAAATTCCGTCGCTTATTATACCCTTAGCAAAATCTTCTAGAAACGACCAAGTTGAAAACGCCGAATATTTTAAAAAGCGCGGTATGTGTAACGTTGCGTTCGAAAAAAACTTAAACGCAAGTTTTTATTTTCAAGAAATTGAAAAACTTGTAAAAAATCAAGATAAAATTAAAACTCGCATTATCGACAATAAAATTCCAATCGGAAATGAAAAAATTTCTGAGATTTTACTCTCTTATGCAAAAAAATGATTTGCAACCTTTGGTTGCATGATTTGCTAACAATGTTAGCGTGATTTGCAATCCTTGATTGCATGATTTGAAAAAACAAGTTTTTTCATTGTGGTCGCGAACGCTACGCGTTCCGTTATTAAATATGTTATGTTGGCAATTTTTTTAAAAAATCTGCTCGACTTCAATGCAAATCATTTGATTTGCAAATCATGAAAGTTCACTTTCAAATCATGAGCGACGACAGTTGCTCAAATCATGAAGGCTTGCCTTCAAATCATCTAAAAATATTTTTTAGAAAATATTTGACACACATCTGTCATATTTGATATTATATAATTGGAAAAACTTAGTTTAGGAGATAATTATGAAATATCAAATACTTATTGAAATTTTATTCTTGCTACTGTCAAGAAAGTCCGTTTCGGCAAAATATATTGCAGAGCGTTTCGACATTTCTCTACGAACTGCGTATAGATATTTACAAGAAATTGAACTTTGCAATATCCCCGTTATCGCAGAACGCGGTGCAAGCGGTGGTTTTTCTATTGCAGATACGTTTAAACTACCTGCAAGTTTCCTAACCGAAAGCGAATTTTTGAAATTATCATCTGTAATTAACGCAGTTGGCGAACAGATTGGTGATGCTAGCGAACTTGAACATATAAAAAACAAGTTATATTGCGCATCAAAAACCGAAAAAGAAAGCAATTTATCTTCATCTCAACTTATAATTGACGGTAGCGACTGGTCGGTTGGTAGCAGTTATAAAAACAAATTAAGCGTAATAACACGCGCAATTGACAAGCGGGAAATACTTGAAATTTCATACCACGACAGAGAAGGCGAAGTTTCGACGCGTATTATCGAACCGCACGCGCTTGCCCTAAAACAAGGTTTATGGTATGCGTATGCATACTGCAGACTTCGCGAAGATTTTAGACTTTTTAAGATTGGTAGAATTGAGTATGCTAAAGTTTGCGGTAAGTTCGAAATGCGCGAATTTGATGCAAATAATCTTCCTTTTAACGAGTGGTATAACTCAATAAAGCGCGTTGAGTTTGAATTTGAAGTTGAAAAGTCTGTAAAAAGTGAAGTTGAAGAATGGCTTGGAATTGAAAACGTACATGAGTTAAAATCAGGTAAAATTATTGCAAGCGCGCGACTTCCTTACGATAAAGGACTAGTTTATCAGATTATGAGATTTGGTTCTAAAATTAAAGTGGTTAAACCTGACTACGTTAAGAAAGAAATTTTAAATTCTGCAAAAGAATTAATAAAATTATACCAAAAATAATTGCTCAAATATGCAAATAACCGCCATATAGGCGGTTGTTTACGATAAATTAATATATGAACATTTGTTATAAACGTATAAAAAACGGATTGCGAACGCAATCCGTTTTATTCTTTATTCTTTAATTCGTTCCAGTCGAACCAAAACCGCCTGCTCCCCTATCAGTTTCCGTTACTTCGTCAATCATAGTAAACTCTACTTGATAAACAGGGAGAATTACGAGTTGCGCTATTCTTTCGCCTTGTTCGATTTGTTGAGTGATTTTAGAGTGATTGTGAACGGCAACCATAACTTCGCCACGATAGTCGCTGTCGATTACGCCAACCTTATTTGCAGGAGCGAGACCGCGCTTTAACGCCATACCGCTTCTTGCGAAGATAAAGCCCGCAAAGCCAAGCGGAATTTCAACGGCAAAGCCTGTGCCGATAAGTTTAGTTTCACCCGGTTCAACCGTTGCACTAGTTACTGCGTGAAGGTCGCAACCTGCAGAATACTCAGTTTGATATTTAGGCAAAATACAATTTTCGTTTAACTTTTTAATTTTTACTTGCATAGTTTTTCTATCATAAAAACCGAGATTTTATTCTCGGTTTTTATACTCCTAAATTATTCTTCTTCGGTTTCAGTAATTAAATCGCTGTAAGTGTTTTTAAAGTAAGTAACCTTATCTTCGTCGTCTTTGTATTCGTTGATAAGTTTTGACGCTACTTTAGAGATTTCACTTGAAACGATAGAGTCGAGTTTTACTTGACGGTAGTTGTAAGCAAGCGTATCTTCAACTTTTAAGTCAGCCATAAATTGAGTTTTTGATGCGTCGCTTATATCGTAAGTCGTTTCAACGAGTTTAGTACAAATAATTACGTGGTAACCATAGTCAGTTAATACCGTTGTGTAAGCGCCAACGCCTTTTTCAACTACTGCCTTAGAAGCCTTTTCAAACTCTTCAACGTAAGTGTGAGTGTATGGCGAATACAAATATCCGTATTCTTTACCTAAGCAACCAGTGTCGGTGCTAAACGCGTACATAAGTTCGTTAAACTTATCAAAAATTTCTTCAGAATAAGTAACGCTACCGATAGTCGTTTCGTTGTTTTCTTCGAAATATATTTCAGCAATTCCAGTGTTTGGAGTGATATAGTCTGCGAATAAGTCAGTCATTAATATTTCGTTTGCGATAACGTTAGCGAACGACCAAGTAGTTTGATCAACGCCGTTTTCGTCTTTTTCAGTAATGCCGTCTTCGCCACCTTTTCTTACGATAACTTCTCCGATAAAGTCGTTCAAAGTTTCAATTTCAGCGTTTCTGTAATCTTTATCAAAAGTAAAGGTTTTGCTATCCTTATTATATTTACCGTAACTTGAGTAAACCCAAGATTCTCTTTGGTCCTTAGCAACGATATTAGATGCTAACTGCTCTCTGTATGCTAGAACGTCGTTTTCCGTAATACCTGCTTCGGCTTTCTTTTCGTCTAGTGAAGCAGTTTGTTCATCGCTGAACGGAACTAATAAATTGAGAACGTATCCGTAGTTATCAAACGGATTGTATAAAACGAAAGACGTATCGCTTGCTGCGTCGAGTGCAGATTCGTAAGATGCGATATTATTTTTGTAAAGTGCTTCTTGGTTTTGGTATTCTTTAACGTATTCTTCCCAAATACCGTCGTCGGTAAGTTTTGCTTCAGTTTCAGCATTAAGAGATTCTTCGTACTTAGCAACGATAACGTTTTCGATAAGTTGCTTAGTCATTTCTTGGAAATAACTGTAATTAAGAACGTTATCAGAGTTTGCGATATCGTGAGATTCGGTGCTTAAAATCAAGCCCGTATCTTTTAAGAAAGTTAAAAGTTCGCTGAACGCTTTCTTCTTTTTGTTGTTTGAGATATCAATTTTATAAGCATTATAAACTGCCATATCAAGTTCGTAAACGTTTGCTTTAGAACTTGCGTCGTCACCGATAACGAGCGCGGCAATCTTAATTTCGTCTTCAGTTGGGGCATCCGCTTTTAGTTCGGTTTCATCTCTACCTGAATTATCTTCAACAATTGGAGAAACTCTGTCCGCTACG
Organism: Christensenellaceae bacterium; assembly: GCA_045534605.1. Taxonomy (GTDB): domain Bacteria; phylum Bacillota; class Clostridia; order Christensenellales; family Borkfalkiaceae; genus UBA4636. The sequence continues at coordinate 32,110 of JAZSKA010000018.1, forward strand.
CTTACGTTTTCCTTTTCGACGGCGTCTTCTTCGTCGTCTTCTTCGTAAGACTTGATAAGGTCGTTTACGTTTTTACGAGTTTCGTACATAACTTGAGCGTATTCGTACTCAGTAAGATAATTCTTAAGGTTTTCGATTTCGCCACTTTGTGGATTGATTGATTTGCCACCAGCGAGCGCGTTTGCCTTAAAATATTCTTCAAACTCAGTTAATCCCGTGTCCTTAGTTAAAAGACCGTTGTAAGTTTCGCTGAGAGAAACTCTTGCTTGTTGAACGACTATTCTGTTGGCAACAAGGTTATCTAAAACCACTTGGTAGGCTTGACTCGTTGTATAGCCGTAATATTGAACGTATTGATAACCGTAAGAAACGAACCCTGCGTTGAGTTCTTTTTTCTTAACCGATTCAGCGTCAACGCTATCGCTAACTTTAACGGAAGCAATAACTTGATCCATATCTCTGTCAGTATTTACGGTAATCCAATCGCACGATGCGCAAATACTTAGTACCAACGCGAGCGATAAAGCAAGCGAAAGGATTTTTGCAACAATCTTTTTCATATAAATCTCCTAAGTCGTAAAATCATAGAGTAAATTTCAAATGCGTGTGGGCATACTACCCAAACTTTATATATTATTATACTAAACAAGCGAATATATTGCAAGGCTTTTTCACCAGTTTTTTTACGGATTTTTAATTTTTAACTGAAAAATGCAAAAATTCCGTCATAAGTGACAGCGTTTTTTCGCTACTTGCTTGTAAAGTGAAAGAAATTTTCGGCAAATCTTCAAACGAAAGCACTGAAAAAGATGAAAACTGTTCAAGCGCGTCTTGAATTCCGCCACCTATTTTAGATAAATCGGAAACCGTCATATACGCTTGATTTTTTGATAGCACTATCTTTACGACGCTTTTTCTCTGCGCATAACTTTTGATAAGCGCGATATCCAAAAGATTTTCCACTTCTTTCGGAACTTTTCCGTAAACTTCTTCGATATCCGAATAAATCAAGTCGCGTTCAGATTCAGTTTTAATCTCGCTAATTTTCTTGTACCAATCAAGCCTTTGCGACGAAACTTCGATATAATCTTCAGGAATAAACGCGTCCATTCTGATATCTAGTTCCGTTTCAAAATCTTTTGTAATCTCGCCAAGTTGTTCTTTTAAAAGTTTCGAATAAAGTTCGTAACCGATTTTATCCATATGCCCGTGCTGTTCGCGACCTAAAACGTTACCAGCCCCGCGAATTTCTAAATCGCGCATAGCAATCTTATAACCACTTCCTAGTTCAGTGTGTTCCATAAGCGCGCTAAGTCGTTTGTACGCCGTTTCGCTTAACACTTTATCTTGCTTATAGGTAAAGTACGCGTGCGCCATTTTGTCAGATCTACCAACTCTACCCTTTAATTGATAGAGAGTGAAAAGCCCCAAGTTATCCGCATCAATAACGATAAGGGTATTAGCCGTCGGAAGGTCTATTCCGTTCTCGATAATAGTCGTTGAAACGAGCACGTTTTTTTCGCCCGAATAGAAACTCATAATACTGTCTTCAAGTTGCCGTTTTGGCATTTTACCGTGTCCGACGACGACTTTTGCTTCTTTAATCAAGTCTTGAACGTGACTTGCAAACTGGTAAATTTTGTCGACTCGGTTATAGAGAATAAAGACTTGTCCACCGCGCGAAAGTTCGCGAGTAACGGCGTCTTTAATAAGAACGTCACTTTCTTCAACCACGTACGCCTGAACTGGAATTCTGTTCGTTGGCGGAGTGTTGATTAAACTTATATCTCTAATCCCCGAAAGGGACATATGAAGAGTTCTTGGAATAGGCGTTGCCGTCATCGTCAGCGTGTCAACGTTGCTTTTTAAAACACGCAATTTTTCTTTATGCTCAACGCCAAAGCACTGTTCTTCGTCTAAAACCAAAAGTCCTAAATCTTTGAACTTTACTTCTTCAGAAAAGAGTTTGTGCGTGCCTATTACGATATCAATATCCCCGTTTTTCAGCCCTTCAATTACCGCCTTTGATTTCTGCGCCGTGCAAAATCTGTTAAGTATCGCAATTCTAACACCAAATCCGTCAAAGCGTTTCAGCGCCGTTTCATAATGTTGTTGAGTTAAAATGGTGGTAGGTGCGACTATTGCAACCTGCTTTCCGTCCATAACCGCTTTAAACGAAGCCCTTAAGGCAACTTCAGTTTTACCAAAACCAACGTCACCGCACAAGAGTCTATCCATAACCTTGTCGCTTTCCATATCTTTTTTAATTTCAGCAATAGATTGAAGTTGATCTTCGGTCTCGTCAAATTCGAAAGCGTCGTCAAACTCTTTAGATAGTTCGTTGTCGGGCGAAAATCTAAAGCCTTTTTTAGTTGCGCGGTCGTTGTAGAGTTTTTTAAGATTAATTTTCATTTCCGCGATGGATGCGCGAACTTTTTCTTTTAACTTTTCAAACTCTACCCCACCGATTTTCGAAAGTTTAGGCGTTTTATCTCCACCCAAATACTTCGTCAATCTATCCATATTTTCGACGGGAACGTACAGTAAATCGCCACCTAAATACTCGATAGCAATATAATCTTTCGTTCCTTCGGTCGTGGAAATTCTTTCTGTTCCTAAAACGCGACCGATACCGTGTTTTTCGTGAACGGCAAAGTCACCAACGTTTGGTGCAGAAAAAGTATCTTTTCTTCTTGACTTAATTTTCTTTTCTCTTACGCCGACGAACAAATCGCACGAGCCGATTACCACCGTCTTAGCGCCGTGCAAAATAAAACCGTTCGATAAATAGTCGCTAGTTACGTAAATTCCAGGGAAATCACTAGGCTCGCGAGTTCTGACCGCGACAAGCCCTTGTGCGGAAATATCTCTTGCAACTCTGTCTGCTCTATCATCGGTTGCACACATAATAATCGCTCTATAGCCCGCTCTTTGCCAACTTTTCAAGTCGGTAAAGAGTTCGTCAGGCTTAAGCGCGTATCTTCTTAGCGAGCCTACGTTCAGCCTTGCGGTTTTAAGCGGAGTAAACAGTGGAACGGAAGTTGTCAGCGTTTGTAAACTTACTCTCTCGCGCTCGTTTATAAGAGAAATAAGTCTTTCTCTGTCGTAAAAATGGCGCATAGAAAAATCGAAAGCCTGCCCTGCTTGCGACAAAGAATTTATTCTTTCAACGTGTTCACGGATATTTGCGTCTAAATTGTCCGCGCAAAGTTTACACTCGTCGTAAACTACCGCAAAACTTTTATCGACGTAATCAAAAATTCCGTTTTCTGCATAATCAAGAAGTGGCGCAATAAAGGATAGCGACGGGTTTACCGCGTCAGAATCAATTATCTCTTTTAACTCGTCACAAATTTGTTTTGCCTTGGTTCTTGCAAGTAGTACACCGTACTTTTTTAAACTTTCGTCAAGTTGTTTTTTTACGCTTTCTTTATTTTCGCAACTGTAAAAATCTGACGCACTAATTAATGTAAACGAGCGGACTTCTTCGCCCGATTTTTGCAAATAAGCGTCGTATAGGCGTATTTTTTCAAGTTCGTCACCAAAAAAGTCACATCTAAAAGCCGTGTCAGAATTGATAGGATAAACGTCTAAAATATCACCGCGAAGTGAAAATTCACCCTTGTTTTCAACAAACTCAACCCTGCTGTAACCAAGTTTAGTCAAATCTTTTAACACCGTGCCAAGCGGATATTCGTTGCTTATTTTATAAGTCCTTTCTTCGACTTTTTTTGGAAATAACTGTAAAAGTGACTCAAAAGTACAAGTTATAAAACTTGCGCCCTTTTCAATTTCGTATAGCGCAGAAAGTCTTTTATAAGTGCTTTCCTTATTGAAAGCGCGTTTAAACAATAAAACGTCGTCTTTCGGTGGAAGATATACGCAAGCTTTACCGGTAAGCGCCTGCAATTCTTCTTGTGCGCGCTGGGCTTTTACGCTATCTTTACAGATATAAATTGCCTTGTCGAAAAGGTGCGCCGAAAGCGCAAATTTAAGCGGGTCTGAAACGCCAAATACCGCAGTCGGAATTAAACTGCGGGTATAGGTTTCAAGATTTTTTATCTCTTGGTCATTATTTAATTTTATATATTCTGTCAACATAGTTTCAGTAAAAACCGCCGTATAAAGCGGTTATTTAAACAAATTACTGTTTTTTGGCGTTAAATTTACACATAATTTTTTCGCCGTCAAGCCCTTTTATAAAGTCAACCGAAAGGTCGCAACACAACTTGCAAGCATCTAAAATTACTTCTTTTCTATCCCCTACGATTTTAGATAGAACGTAGTCTATCGTAGGAATTTGTGGGTTATCTTTTTTGATACCAATCCTAGCGCGAGAAAACTCGCCCGAGCCAATTTCTTGCAAAATATTTCTCATTCCGTTATGCGTTCCTGCCGAGCCGTTTTTTCTAAATCTTATATTTCCAACGTCTAAGTCTAGGTCGTCGAAAATAACGAGTAAATCGTCAAGACTTGCTTTATAGAAGTTTAATACCGCCCTTACGCTTTCACCGCTTAAGTTCATATAAGTTTGCGGTTTTACGATGATTACTTTTTCGCCACCCATAAAACACTCTGCAATAAGCGCAAGCATTTTTGACTTTAATAAAAATTTTGCGCCGAGTTTGTCAGCGAGCATATCAACCGCAATAAATCCAACGTTATGGTACGTATTTTCGTATTTTGCGCCTGGATTTCCGAGTCCTACGATAATTTTCATAATACACCCTAAAATTTGAAAAACTATCCTTTAATTTTAGGATAGTTTCTCTCAAGTAGATTAATTATAAATATCAGACATCTTTCTGTCGAGATAGATGTTTTCGATAGCCTTTGCTAAAAGTTTAGCAACTGACAAGACTTCGATTTTATCAATTTTCTTATCTTCTGGTAATTGAATAGTGTCTAAACAAACGAGTTTTTCGATACAAGAGTTTTGAATTCTTTCAATCGCTGGGCCTGAAAGTACCGCGTGAGTACAGCAAGCGTAAACGTGAGCTGCGCCGTTTTTCTTGATTGCTTCTGCACCTAAAACGATAGTTCCTGCGGTATCGATCATATCGTCAACTAATAGACAAGTTTTACCTTTAACGTCACCGATAATATTCATAATTTCAACTTGGTTAGCGCGTGGTCTACGCTTGTCGATAATAGCGATTGGGCAGTTAAGTTTAGTTGCTGCCGCTCTTGCTCTACCAACGCTACCAAGGTCAGGAGAAACTACTACGAAATCTTCGCTAGCGTAGTTTTTGAAGTGTCTATATAAACTTGGTCCGCCAACTAAGTGGTCGAGCGGAATATTGAAAAAGCCTTGAATTTGTGATGCGTGAAGATCAACCGTCAAAACACGGTCAGCCCCAGCGGTAGTAATTAAGTCCGCTACGAGTTTAGCAGTAATCGGATCTCTTGGCTTAGCCTTTCTGTCTTGACGAGCATAGCCAAAGTAAGGAATAACTGCGGTAATTCTACCCGCACTTGCTCTTCTAGCCGCGTCAATCATAACCAAAAGTTCCATAAGGCTTTCGTTTACCGGACAAGACGTAGATTGAATTAAGAATACGTCTCTACCACGAACGGTTTCGTTGATATGAACGCTCGTTTCCCCGTCAGAGAAATGTCCAACTTCAATACTTGACAAACTTACGCCTAAGTGTTTGCAAATTGCTTCTGCGAGCGGTTTGTTAGAATTTCCACTGAAAACCTTAATTTCCGTACTGTGTGTAATCAAAACTTCTTCCTCCTAGTAAATCACAAAAGTGTTTAAAAGCATTTAAGCATATATATAATATATAATTTATTTATTTTAGTCAAATTAAAAACAATCAAAAAATGAAAATTATCGTCTTTTATTTTTGAAAAAATCTTTTAAAAGGCTAGCGCACTCTTTTTCCATCACACCGCCCTCGTATTCAGTCGACCAATTAAGCCCACTTTCGTCTAAGAGTTTATACTTACTTACAACCGCTCCGCCTTTAGGCTCGTACGCGCCAAAATACAATTTTTTTATTCGCGCGTTAAGAATTGCGCCTGCGCACATAACGCAAGGCTCTAAGGTAACGAACATCTCGCAGTCGTCAAGTCGCCAACTTTTTAGTTTTTTACACGCCCTGTTTATTGCGATAATCTCGGCGTGATAGGTCGCCATTTGAGATTTTTCACGGTTATTAAAAGCCCGAGAAATAATCTTTCCGTCTTTAACGATAACCGCGCCAACTGGCACTTCGTCGCGCTTTAACCCTGCTATAGCCTGATTAATCGCCTTTTCCATAAAATATTTTTGGTGTAATTCGTCCATTTTACTTATGATACTCCGTTTTAGCGTTTATCATATACGCGCGATAAATCTGCTCTAGGCACATCACGCGAAAAAGCGTGTGCGGAAAAGTCATTTCAGAAAAAGAAATTTTTACTTTTGCGATATTTTTAACCTTGTCCGATAAACCGTACGAACCGCCTATAACGAAAGTCATTTCTTCGCCTGAAGATATCAAGGAATTGAAACTTTCGGCAAGTTTTTCACTTGAAAAAGTTTTCCCTTCGATACAGGTTGCGAAAACGCTACCTTTTACTTTTTTCAAAATTTCTTCGCCTTCGCGCTCAATAATTTTCAACTTTTCACCACTTGACGGAACGGTTACGAAATTTTCTTCTTTAATTTCAATAATTTTTAATTCACAAAATCTTGAAAGCCTTTTTGCGTATTCATTTATTGCATCTTGAAAATATTTTTCTTTAACTTTTCCAACGCAAACTAAATTTACCTTTACCATAATTATTCTTTCTTCTTTATTCTTTTATCAAAAGAGTGCAACCACCCACATTATACACGCCCCGAAAATTCCACCGAGCGCGCCGATTAAAAATTCGTTTACGCCTTTTTTCGTGCCTTTTTCAAACTTTCTAGTAAAACATAAAACTACGACTGAAACAACAAGCGCAATAACGCCAAAAACCGTCAATAATATTTTGGTTGAGTTTTCAAAACTTAAATTTAAGAAATAGTAGTTTATAACGACGAAAAAATTATTCAAAAAGTGAATTATAATCGACGGAATTAAACTTTTTGACTTTATCGCAATAAGCCCGAACAAAACGCCTGCTAAAAATTGATAAACGGTCTTTTCGGGACTCATATGATATATTGAAAAAAGCAGTGCAGAAATTAATATAGCAAAAATTTCACCGTGCTTTTTAAGTCCGCCAAGTATTACGCCACGGAAAATTAATTCTTCAAAACACGCTGGCGCTATGCAAACGAAAATAGTTACCAAAATTACGGATACGGCGCTTTTATTTGGCAAAGTCGCGCTTGACGGCTCGTAGCCGAGTTTTTGTAAAAAACTTATAAAATAATTGTTTGCTTCACCAAGCCCGAAATACATACCGAAAAAAATCAGCAAACAAAGTATATAGAAAATTGGCGAAATCTTAAGCGTGCCTATACACGGTCTTAAATCTTCACCCGTCACTTTTTTGCCTACTATTAAAGTAATAAATAGCATCACACCGGTTGCTATAATAGATAGGTACTGATACCATAAAAATCCGTCGGGATTTTCTCCTTTAGATAACATTGTAACGATGATTGAAACAAAAATAGACAAAATTATATAGCAAAGAACGGTAGTGGTATAAAACACCCCTGCCGAACTTGTACTAACTTCTTTTATTTTTTTGTCTTTTTCAACCATAAACCCACCTAAAACATCAAATAATCGACTTATTCAGCGATATCTCTCTTTTTTAGCTTGCTTTTAAATTTGATATTTTTTATCATTTGAAGCCAGTTCGTATCGTGTTCTTCACAAGATAAAAGTTGTTTAATATTTCTTCTGTGAGCAAGCCACGTTACTAAAATAAACAAAAACAAAAGCATGCAAGAAAAGATAAAATAGCCTGAAATATTACTTATTACAAAATAGTCGTAATAAAGTTTTATAAGCGTTGCAATAACGGTCGGAGTCGTTGCTATAAACGAGCCGACAGCCCCCATTTTCGTTGCGAAAATAAAAACGAGTGCTAAAACCAATGAAATAAGTGAAAACTGCCAGTTGATTACAAGTAGCGCACCGATAGTTGACGCGATACCTTTCCCACCTTTAAACCCGTAAAATATTGGGAATACGTGACCAAGCACGACGGATAGCCCCGCCAAACTTTCCGCACATAACGTAAGTGGCTCGCCGATCATACTTTTTGCGTGAAGATTTAAAAACAAAAGTTTAACCGTAAGCGTCGGAATTACACCTTTTAAAACGTCGAGAACGAAAACGAGTATGCCGATTTTTAGTCCAAAATTTCTACTCATATTCATAGTCCCCGGGTTTCCGCTACCCATTTTACGAATATCTTTACTTTTAATTTTTGATATAGTTATGGCGCTGTTAAAGTTACCTGCTAGATAGCACGCAACAAAAACAATTAAAAACCGCCACCAAAGTTCAGAAAAAGTCATCAGTCGTCACCCTTTTCTCTTACGAAAATTCTAATTGGCGTACCTTCAAACCCGAAAGTTTTTCTTAAAACGTTCTCTAAATAACGCTTGTACGAAAAGTGCATAAGGTCTTGATTGTTTACAAAAATTACGAAAGTTGGCGGACAAACACCGTCTTGAACGGCGTAATAAATCTTAAGTCGTCTACCGTGTTTGGTTGGTGGTTCAGTCATTCTGACAGCGTCGCCGATAACGTCGTTTAGCGTTCCTGTCGTTATGCGCTTTCTAGCACTTTCAAGGCTCTCTAGCGCGATTTTCAGCACTTTATCAACCCTTTGACCAGTTAGCGCAGAAATGTAAACTGCCTTATAATAATCCATAAATGCAAGATCACAATCGAGTTTTTTTCGATATTCTTCAATGGTGTGCGTGTCTTTATCAACCGCGTCCCACTTATTCATAACGATAACTGACGGCTTTCCTTGTTCGTGGATATAACCGCAAATTTTAACGTCTTGCTCGGTAAGCCCTTCTTTACTGTCGACGACCATCAAGCAAACGTCTGCTCTACGAATAGAGTTAAACGCACGAATAACGCTGTAATACTCAACGTTTTCTTCAACTGCCTTTTTCTTTCTGATACCTGCAGTATCAATCAATAAATATTTTTGACCGTCAAGTTCAAACGGCGTGTCGATTGCATCGCGAGTAGTTCCCGAAATGTTTGAAACGATCGTTCTTTCGTACCCTAAAAGTTTATTGACTAAACTTGACTTTCCAGCGTTAGGCTTACCTACCACCGCAACTTTTATAACGTCGGAGTTTTCGTCTTCAGAAAGATTTTTAGGAAAATCTTCGCAAACGGCGTCTAAAACGTCGCCAAGCCCTTTCGACTGCTCGGCAGAAATGCCGTAAGGCTCGCCAAGTCCTAACTCGTAATACTCAAATAGTTCTTCCTGTCTGTAATTGTCAAGTTTATTAACGACTAAAACGATAGGCTTTTTACTTCTGCGAAGTTTTTCGGCAACGTCTCTATCTGCTGAAGTTAAACCGCTTTTTGCGTCACAGAAAAACATAATAACGTCAGCGGTATCAATCGCTATTTCCGCTTGCTTTTTAATGTGTCCCCACATTTCGTCGTCACTTTTAAGTTCAATACCGCCAGTATCAATAAGAGTAAACGAGTGACCGCACCACTCCACGTCACAGTAAAGTCTGTCACGCGTAACGCCAGGTCTATCTTCAACGATAGCCATTTTAGTGCCCGTTACCTTGTTAAAAAACGTCGATTTTCCTACGTTTGGTCTACCGACTATTGCCACTAATGGTTTCATATTAATCACCACCTTCAACTAATAAATAGTAATTATCGCTCGATAGCGAATTGAAAAAACTTGCGCCGTCACTTTCGATAACTCTTATAGGCTTTTTAATTTCTTTAGAAAGATCTTCTAGCGTCTTGCCGTCAATAAAGAGTGGCTCGCCGTTTTTAAGCATTACGCTCGATATCAAAAGTTCGTCAAACTCACCTAAAAAAGAGTTTACTGCATTTAGGATATCTTGCCCCGTCAAAAGTCCAGCACACGTTACGGTTTTTCCGAAAAACAAGTTCTCAGCACCTAAAACGTAAACCTTTAAACCGTCGACGAGTTCTTCTGTCTTTTTAGCAAACTTTTCGATAAAATTTTTAGCCGACTTTCCCGTAATTATTAAAAAAGTGCGCCTATAACACCGTTTTTCGCAAACTTCGTTAAATTCTTTTTCAAAAAGTCTTATTCCGCCAACCCCGTTTTCAAGTTGACCAAACTCTCCGTAAAAGTCGGCGTTTGGCATTTCAATTTTAGCGCGAATATAAAATTCGTCAGCGCAAAACACAAAATTTCTTCCAAGTTTTTTGTTAAAATTATCAATTTGTTCTATAACTTTTTTCGAATAATCTTCGTCTATATCTTCGATAGGATAAAGCCCGTCTCTATGCTCGGTAATTCCGCACGGAACGACTGCAAGCGACAAAACGCTGTCAAGAGAAGATAAATCTTGCATAGTTTTATCTAAAATTTTTCCGTCGTTTAAACCTTTAACTAATACGACTTGGGTATGAATTGAAATTCCGCCGTCGCTAAGTCTTTTTAGATATTCGTTGATTTTCCACGCAAAGCGATTGTTTAAAAGCGTTTTTCTCGTGTTTTCGTCCGTTGCGTGAACGGATACGTATAAAGGGCTTAAGTTTAGCCGTATAATTCTTTCGATATCGCTATCCGTTACGTTCGTAAGCGTTACGTAATTTCCGCAAAGAAAACTTTGGCGATAGTCGTCGTCTTTAATATAAAGCGTATCGCGCATACCTTTTGGCATTTGGTCGATAAAGCAGAAAACGCAATTATTTCGACAAGTTTTAAGATCAAGATTATCACTTATAAATTCAAGTCCTAAAGTCTCGTCAAAATCTTTTTCAATCTCAAACTCAAATTCTTCGCCGTCGCGCAAAACGGTCATAACGAAAAATTCTTGCGCGTCGTAATATTCATAGTCTAAAATATCGACTACGCTAAACTCGTCAAACGCGACGATTTTATCTTTAGGGCGCAAGCCAATTTCAAACCCAACCCCGTCTTTTTCTACATTTTTTATCTCAAGCATACCCTTATTATATACAAAATAAGACTTTTTGTAAAGAATAAACGCGCGTATTAGCCGAATCCTATGAGGGATTTCGGCAACTAAATAAATTTGCAAGCAAATTTGTTATATTCGTCTAACAACGAGTGATATTGCCTAGCGCAGTGATATTTGCCTTACGGCAAATTATAATTTATTTAATATAACTTTGGCATAGCCAAAATATAACTGCTTGCGCAGTTGGCGTTCGCTACACTCAGTTAAACTGTTTGCTAGCGCAAACAATATAACTTTTAGCCACAAGGCTAAAAATATAACTAATAATTATTTAATATTTTATTGTTAAAAAAACACACTAAATTTCGCTTTTAGTGAACTTTAGTGTGCCGGCGCTTTTAAAATATTTTACGATAATTATCTTTTAGAAAACTCGCAACCGCAGTAGTTTTGGCGGTATAAACCAAACTTACTTGACAGTTCTATCGAGCGTTTGTACCCGTCTTGCTTTTTAAAATCGGTCGGAAGATAAATTGCCGAAGTTTTCAAACTTTCACCGATTTCATTTAGCCACTGAGAATTTTTATGCGGACTTAAGGTTAAAGTCGTTGCAAAATAATCGAATTTTTTATCCGCCAAGTTTGCCGTTTTTTCAAGACGAAGTTTATAGCAGTTATAACACCTTTTACCACGCTCAGGCTCGCTTTCTAAATCTTTAGAAATTTGATAAAATTTATCTTTTTCAAACTCACCTTCAAAAAGCGGAATTTCTGGGTAAAATTTTTCTAAAAACGAACGAATTTCATCAAGTCTATAATTATATTCTTTTTCGTCGGTTATGTTTGGATTATAGAAAAACACGGTTACCGAAAAAACGTCTGAAAGTCTTTCGAGTGCCGTCGTCGAGCAAGGCGCACAGCACGCGTGAAGAAGCAACTTTTTCTTTTTACCTTCTTCTTTTTCCTTTTTTATAATTTCGTTGAATTTTTCAAAATAATTAATCATTTTTTATAAAAAATCGCGCTATAAGTCGATTATTCGGCTTTTTCTTCTGCATTATCTTTTTTTGCGGTCGCAACTTTAACGATAAAGATGATAAGCATAACGATTGCTATTAAGAAAAGTATTAAAATTATCGTGTCGACGTAAGAAGCAAAAAAGTAAGTTAAAAGTGTAATGATAGTACCTGCAATTAAGTTTCCAACAGCAAGTGGCAAAATGCTTTCGCGAAACCTTAGCCCTAAAAATACTGCCATTGCAGTACCCGTCCAAACACCAGTTACAGGGAAAGGAACGGCTACGAAAATAAACAGACTTATCATATAAATTTTCTTTACTGCTTTTTCTGCGTCGCCATCTGCTTTTTTAGCAATTTTTAACGCCTTATTCTTTAAAACGAGTTCTACTTTTTCAATAAATCCACCGACGAATTTAATCTTCTTTAATAGGTTGAAAATAGGAACTAATAAAAAGAAAATCGGGATACAAATAAGCGTCGAGCCTAAGTATGCTAGCGGTGCAGTCTGTAAAAGTTCAAGCCCAAGTTTCGTGCCGATAGGAATCGCGCCTTTAAGTTCGATAAGCGGAAAACAAGACGTAAGCAAAACCAAGAGATAGTCGTTTTTTATAAAAGACTGCAAAAAGTTCACTATTATATCTGCCATAAAGCCCCCAATAATTTGATTTTTTTCAAGTTTTAATATATGATATATCTAACACGATTATATTAACACAAAAATCGAAAAAGAGCAAAGGTTTTTTATGAATTTACAACAACTACTATCCCCTGCAAGAAAAGCGATTGAAGATTACGAGATGATATCTGACGGCGACAAGATTGCCGTCGGGCTTTCTGGTGGTAAAGATAGCGTAACGCTACTTTATATTCTAGCAGGACTTAAACGCTTTTACCCTAAAAAATTCGAACTTGTCGCAATCACTATCGACTTAGGTCTTAACTACGACCAAAAAGAAGTTGAAAGTTTAAAAAATTTATGTAAAGAGTTAGACGTAGAATACCATATCGTTCCTACTGATATCTATCAAATTTTGTTCGTTGAAAGAAAAGAAAAAAGCCCGTGCAGTCTTTGCTCGAAAATGCGCCGTGGCGCACTTAACACTAAAGCGATTGAACTTGGTTGCAATAAACTTGCTTTAGGTCATCACGCAGACGACCTTATCGAAACGCTGTTTTTGTCGTTATTTTACGAAGGTAGACTTTCAACTTTCGAGCCTATCACCTATTTATCCCGCGCGAACATGACGGTAATTAGACCAATGATTTATATCGAAGAAAAAAATATCCGCGCTTTTTCTAAAGACAAACCAGTCCTTTACAACCCTTGCCCAGCGGACAAGCACACCCAGCGCGAGTATATTAAAAATTTACTAAATCAAATTAAAAAAGATATTCCGATAGCAAAAGACAGAATGTTATCTGCAATAACCCACCCAGAAAGAAACCACCTTTTTGACGACGCTATCGAAAAATACGCCCGCGAAATGAAAGAACTAAACAACAAAAAAGACTAAATAATCGACTTATACCGCGATATTATAAAAACCGTTCTATTTTAAGAACGGTTTTTAGTTTAATTAAAAATTGTTTCTTCTGATTCTCTATCGAACAAGTGCATTTTGTCGAAGTTGAATTTAACTTGAACTTCAACGTTTGAATCGATTTCAGTCTCTGCTGAAATTATCACGTTGAAATCGTTTAAAGTTTTTTGGTCGAGTTTTAGCGTTGCAACCTTATACGCACCGTAATTATCAACGCCGTCAACCATAGCAGTAATATCGCCGTCGCTAGATACGATTTTCATATCTTCAGGGCGGATACCAACGGTTAATTCCATATCCTTAACTTCTTTAATTTTTGAAACGACGCTAGTTGGCAAATCAAAAGTTTTACCAAGCATTTCTAAACTTGCACCGCTATCAGTCTTTACAAGGTTAGCCGAAATTAGAGCAATATTTGGCGAGCCAATATAACTTGCAACGAAAACGGTTCTTGGGTTAAGATAGATATCCTTTGGCGTACCGTCTTGCTCGATTTTACCGTTGTTTAAAAGGATAAGTCTTGAAGCCATCGTCATAGCGTCAATTTGGTCGCGAGTTGCGTAGATAAAAGTTGCGCCAAGTCTATATTGAAGTTTTATAAGTTCCGAGCGAACGCGTTTTGTAAGCGTGTCGTCCAAACTTGCCAAAACGTCGTCAAAAAGACAAACGTTTGGATCTCTTACAAGCGCCCTTGCAAGCGTAACGCGTTGGCGTTCGAGAGCGGTAAGCGTTTTAGGCTTTCTTTGTAAAATGTTTTCAATATCTAAAATACGCGCAATTTCACGCACTTTGATATTAATTTCTTCATACGAAAGTTTTCTTAATTTTAGACCAAACGCGATATTTTCGTAAACGTTCGCAGGTAAAAGTTGTTGGTTTTGGAAAACCATCGCTAAATTTCTGTCTTTTGGCATAAGTTCGTTTGAAAAAGTATCACCGATATAAAGACTTCCTTCGTCGATAGTGTCAAGACCTGCGATTAAACGAAGCACCGCACTCTTTCCCGAGCCAGTCGGTCCTAAAAGCACCACAAACTCGCCGTCGTTGATTTCAAGGTTAAAATTTTCTATCGTAGTCTTATCTTCAACGTACGCTTTTTTAACGTCAATAAGTTTAATATTAGCCATAAAAAGTCCCCTAAATATATTACCTAAATATTGTATCATAAAACGCAAAAAAATACAATATGCAAAATATCCTAAATTTTGGTTAATTTTTGTAAATATTGCATAAAAAGCCCTTGTATACGTCAATTAATTAACCATTTTTGAAACTGTGAAAAGATATTTCATTTTTATTTTACGGCTAATTACTTGCGAATAAGTTATTAATATGTTATACTTATAAAAACTTTAGTTTGGTGGTTATTATGGATATAAACGGATACAGCGTAAGAAACTTTTTAGAATCGGATTCGATAATCTATATTCGCGAGTTATCGCAAAACGATTTGTTTGAAATTTTACATAACGCAAAAATTTTAAAAACGAGAACTAAGTTCGGCGAAAAAATTAACGACCTAGCAGGCAAAAACGCACTACTTTTAACAAAGCACGACCTAGCAAAATTTAGAATTTCTTTTGAAGTTGCAACCCGCTCGCTATCGGGTAACCCAATCGTAAGCCCACTTGCGGGAAATAAAATCGAAGAAGTGTTATCAAACAACTACTCGTTAAAAGTTATCGCTCGCTACGGCATTTCTTGCTGTGCGGTTGATACTGACGTTATAACGGATGCAGAAGTTATTTCAAAAGCGCTCGCACTTCCCGTAGTTAACGCAAACGAAACGGCTGGACCTTGCCAAGCACTTTCCGTTGTTATGACGGTTTGGGAACATTTTTCTAAACTTGCAGGCTTAAAAGCAACCGTTATAGGCGACTTTACAAAGACTTATCCGTCGATTTTATACACTTTTGCTAAATGCGGTATTGATATAAAACTCGTTTGCCCAAAAAACCTAGCGCCAAGCGACGATATTATCGACTATGTCAAACAGTTTGCAGAAATTGAAATTTGCGAAGATTTGTCTTTAGCAATAAAGACCAGCGATATCGTCTTTGCTTACGAAAACGATTTTGGTGACAGTTATAAAGTTACGCTCGACCTACTTGAAAACGCAAAACCAAACGCAATTTATCTTCAAAACGTAACCGAAACTATGACTTCTTGCGACAGCGCCGTTATCAACAGCCCAAAAAGCAAAGTTTTCGTTCAAGGCGAAAACGCAATGCACGTTTTGCGCTCTTGTATAAGTTTAATATCTAAATAAGGAAAAAAATTATGAATTACGACTTTTTTGCATTTCTATCCCGTATGAAATATATTCGTCGTTGGTGCTTGATGCACTCTATAACCGACGAGAACATTATGGAACACACCCAGCAAGTTGCGGTAATTGCTCACGCGCTTGCGGTTATTAAAAATACGTACTACGGTGGCTCGGTAAATATCGAGAAAACCGTGCTATACGCCCTTTATCACGAAAGTGGCGAAGTAATTACTGGCGATTTACCAACACCTATTAAGTACTTTAACGAAGATATTCGCTCGGCGTATAAAGACTTAGAAAAGAACGCTTGCGAAAAACTTTTAAAGATGTTACCCGACGAACTTATCCCAGTTTATAGCGAATTAGTCTTGCCAGACAGCGACACTTACGAGTGGAAGATTGTCAAGTACGCCGACAGAATTTCAGCGTACATAAAATGCTTAGAAGAAACGAAAGCAGGAAACAGCGAATTTAAAAAAGCAAAAGTTTCTATCGAAAAAGATATCCTATCTTTCGACAGTCCTGAAGTTAAATATTTTATGGACAAATTTATCCCAGCCTACAAAAAAACCTTAGACGAATTAGAGTAGTGTGCCACACTACAACTATATTTGCCTGACGGCAAGTTATATTGCTTTCGCAGTTATATTTTTTATAAAAAGTGTTATTTCCCTTTCGGGAAGTTGGCAAATATAATATAACTTTAACTTTGTTAAAATATAACTTTTAGATTTACTCTAAAAATATAACTGTTTGCTATGCAAACAATATCACTTGCTTTTAATTTACATTTGGCATTAAAAAAACAAGCGGTAATCGCCTTATAGCGCGATTACCGCTTTAAATTTTCCTTTTTATTTAGATGTTTTCTTTAATTGTTTCTTTAATTTTCTTTGTTCTTTTTTAGATAACGGCTTATCACCTTCGATTAAAAGAAGTTCTTTATTTTTTTCTAGTTCTGGGGTTTTCTTCTTTCTTGAGAAAAACGATTTTATTTTACTTTTAACACCGCTTGCGACTTTAAAAGGCTTGACAACCGCATCTCTGACTTTTAAAAACGGCTCGATATCCTTTTGGAAAGCAGAAAGAAGAATATCTTTTTGTTTTCTTATTATATAAATTAAAATTTCCGTTACGACTTGGAAAAACCAACCTATAACCATAAACGCAACGAGCAGTAACGAAAAGAAAGAAACGTTTTCATAAGTTGAATAAATTCCATAGATAGCAACAAACAGAGTAAACATTTTTATTACTATTTTCGACCATTTAGTAATCGTTCGTGCTTTAAGTTTTACTTTGATAGCAATTTTATTTTTATTGTAGTAAGTTGCCAAAAACACGATAAAATAGCCGACGGTAATGACAAGTAGCAGAATATTTACCCAAAGTATTCCCCTATGCGTAAAGCAAGCGTAAAAGAGATAGAAGATATTAATTAAATTAGTAGCAATCGAAAAAGCAAAGCCAATTCGTTTAATATCCGCTAGCATTTTGTTTAAAACTAATTTAGTGTTATCAAACATAGCCTTGCCCCCTTTAGTAATATTTAAATTTTACACTAATTACAAAAATTCGTCAATAATTTTTGGTTGTAATTATTTGTAATTGTTTTTGTTATTTGTTTTTGTTATTTGTGTGGGTTAAGTTAATTTTTTATAAAGAGCAAAAATAACAGTTTTTAGTTAAAACAAGGCTTAAAACCGTATAAAGGAGTATAAAAAATGGATTTATTTACAACGTTTTTATTAGAATTTCTTATAAGTGCAGTCTTATATCTGGCGTTTCCTATAATTTATAGAGTAGTAAAGGGCGAAAGCATTGAAAAAAAGCCTGCAATAAAAATTGGAATAATAAATAGTGTAATTTGCTTTTTTATTGCTTTTATTATAAAAGGCATTATTTTTGACGTACCCGATTATAATATGGTAATTGGCGTAACCTACTATTTTATTTCCTATTTTATTCTAACTAAATAGTATAGTGAAAAGTGAATAGTGAAAAGTGAATAGGTTTTACTTCTTCACTATTACTTCTTACCTTTTACCTTGCTCCCCGCACCCCTTAAAACGCCTTTTTTGTCCGTAAAAGTTTATGCGTTAAAGATAAGAATAAACTTTTTAATTAGTGTGTTACATATCGGTTATGATTAACTCCAACACAATTTTAAAAGCGCTCGTGAAAACGAACGCTTTTATCTTTTTATAACGAACTTAAAAGACTTAGAAACAAGCAAGAGAAGGCTCGCTAAGGTTTAGCGGTTTGGATAGACCTTTGCGGTCATCCAAATTGGGAAACCTTAGCAGAAACGCACTATTGCGCCGTTTATAAGGCTTTTAGATTTGTGCAAAATACTTAATAGTTCTTACCATCTGAGAAGTGTAAGAATTTTCGTTGTCATACCAAGAAACAACTTGAACTTGGTAAGTATCGTCGTCGATTTTAGCAACCATAGTTTGAGTAGCATCGAAGATTGAACCGAACTTAGAACCGATGATATCGCTTGAAACGATTTCGTCAGTATTGTAACCGAAAGATTCAGTTGCTTGAGCCTTCATAGCAGCATTGATGCTTTCTTTAGTGATATCTTTACCCTTAACGACTGCGATTAAGATAGTAGTAGAACCAGTAGCAGTAGGAACGCGTTGAGCAGAACCGATAAGTTTGCCGTTAAGTTCTGGGATAACTAAACCGATAGCCTTAGCAGCACCAGTTGAGTTAGGAACGATGTTCATAGCGCCAGCGCGTGATCTTCTTAAATCGCCCTTTCTTTGTGGACCGTCTAAAATCATTTGGTCGCCAGTGTAAGCGTGAACCGTAGTCATGATACCGCTTTGGATAGGATAAGCATCGTTTAACGCTTTAGCCATAGGTGCTAAGCAGTTAGTAGTACAAGATGCAGCAGAAATGATATGATCGTCTTTAGTTAAAGTCTTGTGGTTTACGTTGTAAACGATAGTAGGAAGGTCGTTACCTGCAGGAGCAGAGATAACAACGTTCTTAGCACCAGCATCGATGTGTGCTTGAGATTTAGCCTTAGAAGTATAGAAACCAGTACATTCCAAAACAACGTCAACGTCGAGAGCCTTCCAAGGAAGGTCGTTAGCCTTAGGGCAAGCATAGATAGTAATTTCCTTTCCGTCAACAGTGATAGAACCAGGAGTTACAACAGTCTTACCGTCTTCTGCTAAAACAGAATCTTTGTAACTTACTTCGTGATTTAAAGCGTAGTTTCCTTGAGTAGAGTCGTACTTAAGAAGATGAGCGAGCATTTTAGGGCTAGTTAAGTCGTTGATAGCAACGATTTCGTAACCTTCTGCACCGAACATTTGTCTGAAAGCCAAACGACCAATTCTACCAAAGCCGTTGATTGCAACTTTTACATTTGCCATGATAAATTTCTCCTATTTATTCATATAAATTTTTCTATTATTATATATCAATTAAAAATTTTGGTCAATTTTTTTTACGAGCATTTTAGATAGTCGTCAAACTTTTTTTGCACTTTTTTGCCGTAAAAGTCTAATTTTGTCCAAAAATGCAAATTTATAGTTCATTACTTCAAATTTTCTGGGTTTAAGCACTTGAGTTCGTCGATAACGAATATACCGTCTTTACGAATTAATCTGTCGTCAAAATAGATTTCGCCACCGCCGTATTCCTTAGTCATAATAAGCACTAAATCCCAGTGGATTGCCGATTGATTGCCGTTGTCGCAATCGTCGTAGCAACTGCCTGGCGTAAAGTGGATAGAGCCGGAAATTTTTTCGTCGAATAAAATATCCCCCATAGGGCTTGTTATAAATGGATTTACGCCTAGCGCAAACTCGCCCACGTATCTAGCCCCAGCGTCAGTATCCAAAATCTCGTTGAGTTTTTTAGTGTTATTTGCCGTGGCTTCGACAATTTTACCGTCTTTAAACGTAAGTTTTACGTCGGTAAACTTATAGCCTGAATAAGTCGTTGGCGTGTTGTATTTTATAGTTCCGTTTACGCTTGTTTTAATAGGCGCAGAATACACTTCGCCGTCAGGAATATTCATATGTCCCGAACACTTTTTGCAACCGATATTTTTTATAGAGAAAGATATATCCGTTTCAGGCGCAACGATTCGCACCTTGTCCGTCTTTAGCATAAGTTCTTTAAGCGAATCCATAGCCTTATCCATCTTGCCGTAATCAAGGTTACAAACGGAAAAATAGAAATCTTCAAAACTTTCCGTACTCATACTGGAAAGTTGTGCCATCGACGGAGTTGGATATCTTAAAACAACCCACTTAGTATTTTTAACTCTCTTTTCGTGGTGAACTGGGAAGGAATAAATGCTAGAGTAAAGTTTGTTTTTGTCGCTTGGTACGTCGGATAGTTCGTAAGAATTTGCCCCACCGCGAATACCGATATAGCAGTCCATATCGTCCATTAAATATCCGTCGTACTTTGCCCAAAGTTCCATTTGTTCTTTCGACGTATTCTTTATAAGCGAGCGCATAACCTGATGATCGCGAATCCATACGAACGGATACGCCCCAACCTTATAAACTTCATCACAAAGTGCGCCTATAAGCGCGTTATCAACACCAAACGCTTCAATAAGCACCTTTTCGCCTTTTTGGGCATTTACCGAATAATTAACTAAATTATGCGCCAAAACGCTTATTCTTGGATCTAACATACACAAACTCCTATTTTATTAATTATAAATACATTATACGAATATTATACGAAAAAATCAAACGATAAATAAGTTCAATTTCAAATTTTAACAAAAAAACTCTACGCCGTGCAAAAATTTGCACGGCGTAATTTTAAAATAATATTATGCCGAAAACGGCAGAGATGATTATTAAAATTATAGGCGAAACGTTTTTCTTTCTTATTTTTTTGAAGATAAACGCAAATGCGCCTAAAGCAATCATTAAACCAAGCGATATAAAGTTTATTCCGTCAAGAGAAAAACTCGTCACGTTTGGAATAAAGTTTTGAACTGCTAAAAATAGTCCCGTCGTGAAAATCAAGCCGACGATTACAGGCTTTATTCCGTCCATAACGCATCTGACCGCTTTATATTCTAAAAACCGTTTAAATACGGCAACGATTAAAAGAATAATTATAATTGACGGAGTTATCGCGCCAAGCGTACAAAGTACACCGCCCAAAAAACCGCCTTGACTCGTTCCGATAAAGGTAGCCATATTGACGGCAATAGGACCTGGTGTAGATTCTGAAATAGCCAAAAAGTTTAAAAACTGTTCTTCTAAGATTCCAAGTTTCGTCGCTTCTTGTTGCATAAGCGGTAGCATACCGTACCCACCACCGAACGAGAACAAGCCAATTTTGAAAAAGGTAAAAAACAAATTAAGATAACCAAGAAAAGTCATAACTATTCACTCTCCTTTTTATCTTTAATTTCTTCATTTTCAGCGTTAATCGCGCTATTTGCAGGTTTTTCTTTACTTTCTTTACGCATTTTTGGATAATACGCGCAAAGCCCTAAAACCCCACCGATAAGTATAAAGTAGATAGTCGAAACGTTTTTGCTGAATATATCAAGTAGCAATAAAACGGTTGCAGAAAGTATAATTAACAAATAACTAAGCCACGATTTTTTTACGTTTTTGAAAAGCTTAATAGATGCAGAAATTATCAAAACGACAACCGCACACTGAACGCCCTTGAAGGCTTTAGTTACAATTTCGTATTCTAAAAATTTAGGAAGCAATACTGATATTAAATATATAATTAGAAAAGACGGCAAAGATACTGCTATGCTTGAAACAATCGAGCCTAAAACACCGCCTACCCTAAACCCGATATAAGTTGCGCTGTTTATTGCAACTGGACCGGGCGTAGATTCTGCGATTGCAACTATATCAGAAAACTCGTCACTAGAAACGTAGTTACGCTTTTCGACAAGTTCGGTAGAAATCATTGAAATCATAGCGTAACCACCGCCAAAGGTAAAAAGTCCTATTTTAAAAAAGTCAAAAAATAGCCGTAAATATTTTTTAAGCATTATTTCATCTCCAACCTTGGTATACTTAGTATATCATAATTTACGGCTAAATGCAATGATTTGAAGATTTTATCTTCATGATTTGAGCGACTGTCGTCGCTCGTGATTTGAAAGCCTTGCTTTCATGATTTGCAATTTGAAAACAAATTGCATTATGGTCGGGCAGATTTTTCTTTGAAAAATTGCCAACTTAACATTTTATATGTTATTCACGGAACGCAAAAGCGTTCGCGACCACAATGAAAAAACTTGTTTTTTCAAATCATGCAACTAAAAGTTGCAAATCATGCTAACTGTCAAGTTAGCAAATCATGCAAGCGCAAAGCTTGCAAATCATCATCTTTTTATTTCATTTTTTAGCGTAGAGTATAAATTTGCAGACGATAAAAGTTTTTGAGTTTTTACAATATCTAGCCGAGTTTTAATTTTGCCGTTATCGTCAATAACTACTATTTCGCAATCTTTCGAGCCAACCACTCTATAAACGTCTAAAATTTTTGAATTCTCGTTTATTGCCACCGTTTCCACCCTTACCCCCGTATCAAACCGTTTTAAAGAAAAGTCGTTGTAAATGCGGATATAACTGTTTGTATTTGACTTTGTAAGCACGCCGAAAATCATAAACAGAGAGAAAAATAAAATACTTAAGTTAAATGCGGTAAAACACGAATAAACGAACAGCCCAAACAAGCAAATCCCTAAGAATAAGCCGATTATCCGACAAATTTTTAAAGCAGTCGACCTTTTCAAATACAAAGATAGCGTAGCAAGCAGCACCCTTCCCCCGTCAAGCGGATAGCAAGGTAAAAGGTTGATAAAAGCAATCGCTAGATTAGTTGAAACGATAACGTCGGTATAGGCGTATATATCTGGTATAAGCCACCAAAGCGCGGTAAAAAATATAACGATAAGTAAGTTTGTGACTGGACCTGCGAGTGCTATAAAAATTTCGTCTTTATACCTAAGACTTACCATATCCCCGCTTATTACCGCGCCGTAAGGCATAAGAAGAATTTTGTCGAGTTTATAGCCGTAACGCTCGGAAACCAAAAAGTGTCCGAACTCGTGAAGAAGTGCGGATATGAACATTATTAAAAAAGAAAATACTTTGCCGATTAAAGCAAAGTATATTCCAAAGAGAAAGAATAACGGATGGATAATCGGTTTTAGCTTTGCCATACGATTGAACCGTCTGCTATAGTGTAATTTGTCAAAAGAGTATTATCGTTATACATTAAAACTTCGCAACTATCCCCCGAAAAACATACGGGAACTGCTTCGTATACCGTTTCGCCAATATCAAAGTAAGCGTAGTCTGCATTTCTTATAATAGTCTTAAAGCGGTCGCTGTGAGAAATGGTTACGGTATACTTTCCGTCACCTTCAACAATTTCTTCGATAACGCCTAAGCACGGTGCGTAAATTGAGCCACCGCTAGAAACAGTCATAACGCCTTTTTCAACTTCTACTTGACTAGCCTTAGACGGAGCGAACGCTTGGAACTCGTAGTATTCTCTCGCGTCTTCAGTTTGAGCGTCGTTTGCAAAAACGCCCTTTAAAAGAGTGTTAATACCACTGTCTTCCCAGAAAATATTCGTTACCATAATGGTTACGATCAAAACGAAAATTGCAACAACCTGCGCCGATATAATATCAAAAGAAAATTTCTTTTTTGGCTCGGTTTTTTCTTCTTCTTTTACGTTTTCAGGTTCGATTACTTGCTCTATAAGCGTGTTATCTTCATTTTTTAGACTTTTGTTTACTTTTTGAATTACTCTTTTTCTAAGGTTCTTTTTTTTGCGTTTTTTCGGAAGAACAACCATTTCACAAGTAGAAACGGGAATTTCAATCATTTCTGCGTATTCGCCACCTGACATATCTTGCACCTCACTAATTACTTCAATAAATTAATATGCAAAACTTTTACCAAATATTACAAAAAAGCCAAGCAAATTTTTGCTTGGCTAAAAATTATTAAAATAAGTCGCGCTTAAACTTAGCGCGACTTTGAGTTTTTTAGTTATTGTCAGGAATTGCATCGTTGCCAACTTCAACGCCAGCGTTGTACTTAACTTCAGTAAGTTTATCGCATCCATAGAAACAAGCCGTTGGGATACGAGTGATTTGAGTTCCCGTTAAGTCAATGCTTGTCAAAGTCGTGCAGTTTTTAAACGCGCCGTCGTAAAGTTTTGCTAAACTTTGCGGTAAAGCCACCGTGTTAGCACCGTAGCCAAGCATCGAGCAACCTGCGAACGCTTCTTGATAAATTGTAGTAAGAGCAGTTGCTGCGCTAAAATCTACTTTATAAAGAGCAGTTGCGTTTTTGAAAGCGTATTTACCAATTTCTTTTACGGTTGAAGGGATTTTGATTTGAGTAAGTTTAGTCATACCCATAAACGCGCCTTCGCCGATATATTCGATTGCACCACTAAGTTCAACAGTTTCAATGCTTGTATTATTGAAAGCATAGTCTGACAAAGTATCGCCAGTAACCGTTACTTTCTTTAACGCGGTTGGAAGATAATAAGCCGTACTTGAACCACCGCTTACGTAAACCATTGACGAAACCGTACCGCCAGTGAACGAACTCGTACCAAAAAGGTAACCTAAAGTTCTTTTTTCGTTTACAGCATCCTTTGTTTCACCAACGAAATTTAAAACGAGTTCTTTAAGGTTTGCACAGCCTGCGAACGCACCAAGGCCAACCTTTTCAACGTTTTCACCGATAGTAACTTTTCTTAAAACAAGTTGGTTAGAAAATGCACCTGCAGAAATTTCTTTAACAGGAATCTTTTCGCCGTCAACTTCGTATTCGTTGATAACTACGTCAACCATTAAATCGCTATAATCGCCTTTAGAAACTTTTTCTGAATCTTCAGTTGATAGTGTGTACTTAGTTGCAACGGCGTATTTTTTGCCGTCTGCATCTTTCTTAACTTCGTAAACAAAGCCGGTCGTAACTTCGCTCGCTTCTTCTTTGTCCTTGTTGTTGCAAGCAGTCAACGCTAGGCACGCAAAAGCCAAAGTTAGTATTAAAATTGCGCTGATAAGTCTTTTCATATAAACTCCTTAATCGAATAACGCTTATAGTTTTTATAATATGCTTATATGATTTTATCATTTTGGATGGCTTTTGTCAATAAAATACTCAAATAATGTTAATATATTAAGAACAAAATTATAAAATTTAGGAATATTTTTTGAAAAATTAAGCGCTTGGCGAAATTTTTTTCGCCAAGCGCCCGTTTTAGACGACTGCCTTTCCTTCAATATAAGAATTTAATATACCTTTTGCTAAAGAGAAATTTTCCAAAAGTTTTTCAGTCGTTACAATCTTAAATTTATATTTTTCGTAATACTTTTTCAAAACCGCCTTTACCTTTTCTCTACCGATAGCGTCTTCTAAACTTTTCATCATCGTTAGCGGTCTGTTGTACGCAGTATTGACGTATTCTAAACTACCCGAAAACTCTTTTAGGTGCTTAACCATTTTATAGTCGGTTTCCTTTCCAAGCGATTGTAATATTTCACCGTACGTAGACGCACTTTTTCTTGCGTTTTCAAATATTAATTGACTGCTGATATTAAATTCTTTATTCTCGTCGAAAAATATCGCGGTCGAGTATTCTGTAAGACCTTCGTCTAGGTATGCTTCGGTAAGCTGGTTATTTCCCACCACGCCGTACCACCATTGATGCGCCGTTTCGTGAACTGCAGTGTAAAGCTTATTCGCTAGATTTAGCGTATCGTTTATATACACAAGTCCCGGATATTCCATACCGCCTTCTGAAAAGTTGCTTTGACAAACACTGAACTCGTCGTAAGAATATTTACCGAAAGTTTCAGAAAAATATTCGAGTGATTTTTTGGTTACTTCTAAAGTTTTTTCCGGCTCAGAATCGTCATAATAATAGTAATTAACCGTCACCGAGCCCGACTTTTCAGAAATTACGCTAAACTTTTCACTTAAAACGAGCGCAAAGTCGCGTGCATTTTTAAGTTCGTAACTATACAGCGTTTTTTCACCGCTAACGTCACAGGAAGTTGCTTTTGCACTGCTAGCCACAACCATTTTTGACGGCACGAGCATTTCCACTTTAAAGTCGGCAACTTCAGAATAGAACGGATCGCCTTGAGAGTAATATTCGCACTCGTAAAACGCCCCGTTATCGTAAACGCAAAGCATTGGAAACCAATTCCCTAGGTTCACGGTGCTTTCACCTTTACAGTATCTGAAATCCCCACTTGGCAAAACTAAGCCAAAGTCAATATCAACGGTAATTTTTTCGCCGTAGCAAATAATTTTTCCTAATTCGACCTTTAATATATTTTTATCGCTTCCGCAAATCTCATATTTCAAGTCTTCGCCCTTTTCTTTTACGGATATAATTTCCGTTTCACCGTAGACGGAAATATCATCTTGAATTGGCGTAATCTTAGCGTCTTTTCTGAACGCGTTCGTAAAAAGGTTAAACTTTAAAATATCCGTTCCGTCTTTTACGTTACAAACGTAGTCAAACGACAAACGTGCGCCTATAACGCCGTTATCAAGGTATTCTGCGTAAATTTTATAGCAAGAATTTTCTAAATCCTGCTTGTTGCACCCAAAACAAGGCACGAAACAAACGATAAGTAAAAGCAATAAAAATTTTTTCAAAATGAACAACCCTCTTACAAAAATATACTGTAAGAAGGTTATAAAAATGATTAATTTTGAAATTATTTTCCGTCAATGTCAAGATATTTGAACGGATCGATATTTTTTCCGTTTTCTTTAACTTCAAAGTGAAGGTGCGCGCCGTCTTTATATTCTTGGCGGTTGTTCGTTGAAATTACGCCTATTTCTTGACCTTTTGAAACGGCTTGTCCTTCGCTAAGTCCGTCAATTGTTTCAATCGAATTATAAACTGACATAAGACCGTCGCCGTGAGAAATCGTAACCGTCGTACCGGTTAAATAACTTGTGGTAATACTTTCAATTTCGCCGTCGTAAACTGCAAAAACTTTTGCGTTTTCTTCCCCTGCAATATCAATGCCCATGTGTCCTGTGTAAATTCCAAGCGTTTGATTGTAAACTACGCTTGCCGCGGTATATTCAGTCAATAGATAACCACCGCTAACTGGGCTAGCAAATACAATCGGTGCATCAGTTGGTTTGGTGTCTTCGCTCGTTCCCGATGAATTTGGAGCACTCGTTTCTACCTTACTTGAAGAAGGATTAGTAGTAGTCGAGTTTGAAGTTACAGTCGATTTCGTCGTTGAAGTAACAGTGCTTTTTGAAGAACTTTTACTTGCGTCAACTTGCGAAGACGATGAGTTTGCTATTGCAATCGTAACTGCAATAACTACCGCAACTATTGCTAGTGACAATAGAATTAAGTATATGTTCTTCTTTGAAATTCCTTTTGTTTTTTGTTCCATAATAAAACCTCCGTGTTATGTAGCCGAAAGGATGAAGTCAAACCAGATTTTAAGTGGCTAATATTGCTTATTTCAGCGTTAAAGCCCTTGTTAATACGGCAAGTATGAACTTCGGACTTTGCCTTGAAATATACAATATTTTCTCGCTTAAAATTGCGAGCACCCTTAAGGCATATGTTATATTTAGCAACTTGCTAGCAATGTCTTATATTAGATGATTTTTGCGCCTTAAGGGCTAGTTCGACCTACAACCTTTCGACTACCCAGATTATTGCCACCTATTTTTTGTTTTATACTTAAAATTTAAAAACTTCCGAAAATTATTGGCGAGCCTATAGTTATAATATCGTCGTTTATTGCCGTTTGCACGTTGATTTTATGCCCGTTAATCGTCTTATACACCGAGATTTTATCAGAATAGTAATAATTTATAATAATATTATCCACCTTTTCAGAAAAAACGAGTTCTGCCTTAAGTCTATTAATTTCCTTTTCAATATTTTCTTTAGAAGTAGTCGTAACGCTTTCACCGCATACGTTTTTCAAACTCTTTTTAATTTCTTTTGCGCTATTAAAATCTACGGTAATTATCTTCGCGTTTGAACTTGAACTTTCTAGATAAAAAGTGTAGTCACCTTCAATATTGAATATTAAAGATTTTTCACCAACGAGTGAAAACGCTAATATTACTGCCACAACGAGCGCCAACCTTTTAAGCATAAAAAAATTCCCCTGAAAATCACTTTCAAGGGAATTATTGACTGTTGTTTTATTTTTTATACTTATTTTTTAAAGACACTCTAACATACCGCTGTCATTTAAAAGTTTTAAAAGTCCACCGTCGTAAATATAAGAAGATAATTTTAAAACTGTTTTAAGTTCTGCTATGCTAAAACCAGCGCGCTTTTGTCTGCCTTTATATACGTATTTATAGTTATCTTCGAGTTTTTCGTTAAGTTTATAAACCTTTCTTATAAGCGATAAAAAACCGCTGTCGATTAAGGCTTGTCTTTTAGAAATAAGGTCGTCAAATTCTAGCGGTTTATACTTTTTAATAATCTCAAGTTCTGACGAATTTAATAAGTTTGCAAGTTCGCTAACGTGTTCGTTATAGTCGGGCGACACCCTAGTTTTTATCGTATCCACACGCAAAAAGAGTTCGTATAACTTGATTAACGGCTTATTTACAAAAAATGCGTTCTCGCACTGGGAGTTTTCTTTTTGGGTAGATAATATGTACGCTAGCGATTTTTCATTTGCCGAAAACTCGCCAAAAGTTTTTAAAAACAAGCCCATTGAGAGTTGTGCATTGATAATACTTATTTTGCAAGCGTTACCTTCAGAATCAATTTTTGTAAGCCTTGTTAATATATTAAAAACTTCGTCAATCTCTTTAGAGTCGCGATTATTTAGAATGCAATCAACCTTATAATCTAAAAATGCAATCGATTTAGAAGCAACTTCGCAATACGCGTCTGCAAAGGCTTGTTTTTTAAGCCCTGCTAAAAAAGGAAGGTCGATAACACAAAGATCGGGGACTTGAACGGAGAAAAGTTCTGGTAGTTTTTCATTTATTAGATAGCACGATTTTGAAAAGATAGTCATAAAAGCAATTTCTGTCGGAACTGCAATTAGTTGTATTTTAAACATCGTCGCGAAAAATCTTGCCAGATTAATAAGTTCTGCGTTTCCTACCGCAATAATTAAACTTACGTCTTCAGAAAAACAAAAAAGTTTCAAGTAGGTGTTCGGTTCAGGTGAAAAACTGTCGTCTAAAACGATGTTTTTTAAAGTTACGCCCCTATCTTCAAAATCGTCTTTAATTTCTTTTGCAAGCGCAAAATAGTCGCTATCTCTTGAGATAAGCGCAACACTTCCACCTAAATCTTTTTGAAATTCTTTACAAACTTTTACGGCGTTTGAAAAACAAACGCCGTTTAAATTATTTTTATCTGACATTACTCGCCCCTACCGATTTTCGCAAAAAGTCTAACCTTATCTTCAAAATTAACGTTTAGAGAAGATAAAACGTATCCTTCTGCGGTTTGGTTTTGACTCATTTCGCTACCGACGACTACAAAGCAAGACTGCTTCATTAAATTTTCGCTTCTCTCATCAGGGAAACGGAATTTAAAGTCTTGGCGCGGAAATTCTATGCTCGAAAGTAAAAACGGCAACATTTCAAGATCTTTAAGTTTATCAAATACTGCATTTCTTAAACTTTCGTCCATTTTTGACGGGTCAAAAGAAAAACCGTCAAAGCCGAGTTTTTTCAAGTTTTCAATAAGCGAAGAAAGTTTTTGCCTATTTTCGTCGTTATCTTCAAGTTTTTCAAGGGTTTCATACTCAAACGAACAGATTGCGCCAACGTCTTTGCTTAAAGAAACGGCACTTTCTGCGCTTTGGTAATTTTTCTTTGCAGAAAACTTTGACTTTTGTAAAAACAGCGCGCTTGCAAGGTCGTATTCGTAGTAGACGTTATTTTCAACAGTCAAAAGTTTTATTTCTTCGTTAGATAAATTAAGCCCTAACTCGTTTAAAATATCGACAACTTTTTCTTTAGAAAATTTTTCTTTAAGTTTTTTAGATAACGAAAAGTAAGCGTATTTACTTAAATAAACCTTAGACTTACTCTTTTTAACCTGACTTAAAACGTCTTTCTTAAAGTCAACTCTAACGCCGTATTTTTCAAAACGCGCGTTAATCTCTTCGGTCGTTTTTAGTACGTTTGAATATTGGTTTTGCTGAAACGGGAGAAGTCTTTTTTCGACGTCTTTGAAAAAGCGGGAAGCAATACCCATAACGGAAACGTTATAAAAAGCACCGCCCAAAAAATCGAACTTTGCGCGGATTTGAACGCCCGTTGAATATGTTACGCCCAAAATTTTACTCGCTTTAATAAATTCGTCAGCCCCAGATAGAGTATAATTATCCATAACACCAGCAAGTCTTAACCCGAATTTATCTGCCATAAAGCACGCAAGACTTGGTGAATACGGAGAAAATGAATAATCGGTATGAATAGACAAAAGCGTGTCGTCAGAATACTCTTTTTCACCGCGAATTTTTGCGAGTTTTTTCAAAGCCTTAAGACGCGCGCCTTTACGCTTTGAACTGAGCGCGTCTACGAACTGATTTGTTAGCATTTCTTCCACCCTTTAATGCTTTTTATTTAAAATAATAATAGTATATTTTATTGAAAAAGTCAAATAATAAACTGTAAAGAAGACTTTTTGTGTAAATATCACCAAACTTTCACAAAAAATGTTGTTTTTTGAAGAATTTTTTCAAAAAACATATTGAAATGTCACTTTTTTTGTGATATAATACACTTAATCAAGGTTTGATACAAAAGTCAAACGAATTTTGGAGGATTAAAATGAATAAGAACGAATTTATCAGAAAATACGCTGACAAACAAGGCGTTACCATTAAAGATGCTGAACAAAGCTTCTCTGCTTTTGTTGAAACTTTAACCGATTGCTTAAAGGCTGGCGAATACGTACACATCTCTGGCTTTGCTACTTTCGAAATCAAAGAAAAGGCTGAAAGAGAAGGCGTTAACCCTAAGAACAAAGAAAAAATCGTTATCCCTGCTTGCAAATCACCTTCAGTTAAGTTCAGCAAAACTTATAAAGATTTATTCAACTAATAAAAATTCAAAAACCCGCTTGCAACAAAAATTGCAAGCGGGTTTAATTTTAAAAGCGGACAAAATTTTGTCCGCTTTTATTATCTTTTATTAATTCTTAATTTCTTTAAAAGTTCTTTGTTTGATGCGACGGTTCCGCCACCTACGATAACGGAAAGTTCTGGGTTTTCTGCAATGTTAGCCCTAATCCCCATTTTTAGCCTAAAATATTCTTCTAGACCTACGGTTTTAGCAACGCCACCTGAAAAATACACACCGTTTTTTCTGATATCTGCTGAAACTTCGGCAGGTAGTTTAGCCATAACCATACCCATAATTTGAAAGATTTTATCAAAGAAAATGTAGATTGGCTCGCTAATTTCGCCAGCAGAGACTTTGAGCGCACGAGGCCTACCCGTTTCCACGTCGCGACCGTTAATTACCATTTGAGTATTTTCACCTTCAACCAAACTTCCGATAGAAATTTTAAGTCTTTCGGCAGTTAGCGCACCTATTAAAAGCCCAAACCTTTCTTCAATGAAGGTTTGTAACATAGCATCAATGCTTATACCGCCCATATTGACGTTAACGCCACAGATAACCCCGTCTAAAGAAACGGCTGCAATATCCGTCGATCCGCCACCGATATCAACGACGAAACAAGGCGTTGCATCCGCCATAGGAATTTGCATACCGATAGCAGAAAGAATTGGTGCTTCAACAAACGAATAGTTAGAAACGTCGCACGCAATAAGCATTTTTTCAAACTTTCTAATTGCAGGAAGTTCAATACCGCAAGGCACGCTGAACACGACTTGTGGGCGCGCGCTAAGTTTTTTAAGCGTAATTTTATTCAAAAATCTTTCGCACATAGCAGTTGCAGCCGACTCGTCTTCAATCTCCGACTCAAATATAGGGCTTAAAACAACGGTGCTATCGCTCGTTCTGCCGATTAAACTTTTTGCAGATTTACCGACTTCTTTAACCTTTCTTTTAGAGTCGGTTGAAAGTGCCACGACACTCGGCTCGTACAAAACTACGCCCGTACCAACCTGGTAAATAGCCGTAGACGACGAGCCCATATCAACTGCAATTACGTTTGATTTCATTTTAGTATATCCCCTTTATTATATTAAGGTTTAAACCCGTGATTTTTTAATATAACGTCAATTTTTTCAATAGGAAGTCCAACGACGTTGTAATAACTTCCGTCAACACTTTTAACGAGATTAAATTGGTCTTGTATACCATATCCGCCAGCCTTGTCAAGCCCTAGCCCAAGCGCCACGTATTCGTCGATTATTTCCTTCGATAAATTGTTAAATATTACGTTCGATACGTCGTATCCTGAAATCTCTTTACCGCCTACGATAAAGCAAAACCCAGTAATGACTTGATGCGCTCTACTGCTTAACCTTTCAAGCATCTCTTTAGCGTGCTTATTGTTTTTCGGTTTCCCTAAAATTTCACCGTCTAAAACGACGATAGTATCTGCGCCTAAAGTCGGTCTTTTATGTATTTTATAAACGGAACGCGCCTTCTGAGTCCCTAAAGAAGTCGCTATATAGCACGGTAAAACGCCCTTTTCGACTATTTCATCTTCAAGTGACGGAATTATATCAAAACTATATCCGTATTTTTCTAATATCTCTTTACGCCTTGGCGATGCGCTTGCGAGTATAAATTTCATAATTATTTTATTTCGGTTAAAGACGCAGCGGCAATACTTTGACCGACGCGCTTATTCTTCTCGTCAGGCATTTCAATATTGATATTAAGATGCGGGAATTCTTCTTTTAAAACTTTATTAGCATTTTCCATAATAATACTACCGCCCTTACCGCTCGTTACTCTACCCAAAAGTAAAAGGTGCTTAATATCGTAGAATTCAGCGTAAAAAGGAATAGCGTAGCCAAGATATATTCCGATATCCGCGTAAATAGTTTTTGCCATTTCGTCGCCGTCTTTCATAAGGTCTTGAACAACGTTAAGTTTTTCCGCAGGAGTAAGCCCTTCTTCGAATTTAAATCCCGAGTTTTGGGCAAGTTTTATAACTGCGTCTTGAGAGAAATACTTAACGCCACAACCGATATCACCACTCCACTCGTCTTGCATAGCATTAAGAGAAAAGTCAACAGGAACGAACGCAAGTTCGCTTATCCAACCGTTAAGTCCCCCGTCTAAATTGATATAACCGCCCGCTTCACTCGTTCCCATAGCGATACCTAAAACGCCGTTATCGTTTAAGTCGATTGCGCCCGCTAGCGCAGTAACGTCACCGTCGTTAGCAACTTCGATAGGAATATTTAATTCTTTTGCAATGTCTATATACATTGTTTTTACGTGCTCGTGATAAAATTCTTTTGGAACTTTAACAAAAAGCGACGATACCATTATTTTGTTGTCGATATAAACGCCAGCACTGGATACGCCGATAGCGTCAACCCTTGGCATTTTAGATGCAGCGGTCAAAATTGAGTCTTTAATTCCTTGGTAGTGGTAGTTATAGTCCGTTTGAGTTTTTGGATGCCATACAACTTCTTCAGAATAAACGACTTCCCCGTCGATAACTGCGCTTACTTTTCTATCACTTCCGCCTGCGTCGAAACCTATTCTGCATCCGTCTAAATGTCCACCAATTTTAAGCGAGCAAGTCGAAAGTTTAGGAAAATTACTTTCGTCACAGTATAAAACTTCCATATCACTTTCGTAAACGCCCGACATAAAATCAAAGTCAAAAGCGCGCTCGCCAGTAGGTGTATACGCCTTTTTAATGCCTTCATAGATATATTTTGGACCTTGAATATAAATTTTATATCCACCGACTACCCATAAAATAGTCTTAACCATACGCTCGCAAAGTCTGTACGATAAGTCTTTATATTCGTCAGATTTAATTACGTCAAGTTCGTAAATATAATTGTACCCTTTGGTTCTTTCAACGCAAACCTTCAATTTTTCCGTTTCCATATTTTTTGCTTTTTCTTTATAATCTCTCAATACGATTGAAAGTGGTTGAAACTCTTTGTCAAACTTAGGCGTAAACTTCATAATAAACTCCATTAAAAACTATTTTTTCTCTTTTTTCAAATTGAAAAAGGGCATATATACTAATTATATCAAACGAAGTCGCTTTTGTCTATAAAGAAATTTAAAAAATGTTGCATAAAAGGACTTATATACTTGAAAATTTAGTCTTTTTGTTATATAATTAATAATATGAAAAGCGTTGACGAATTTTTTTGCAATCAATTACACGACGTATTAAAGGTGAACGGTATTTTTACGATTCATTACTTCAAATACGGAAAAAACTTTAATTTCCCAGAAGAAAGCCATAATTTTTGGGAACTTGTTTTCATTGATTCGGGCGAAGCGATTGCCGTTTCTAATAAAAAACAGTTTAAACTTACTCAGTCGCAAGTGATTTTTCACAAGCCTAACGTTTCGCACACGATACTTACCGAAGACAAGTTTTGTAATTCTGTTATTTTATCGTTTGAAGCAAGTGGGCGTATGATGAGTTTTTTTGAAGATAAAATCTTTACACTCACCCCATATGAAAAAGACCTTTTACAAAAAGTCGTTTTTGAAGGCAAAAAAAGTTTTAAAGGAAAACTTAATCTAGTCCACCAAAAGAAAATGGAAAAGCGCGAAGACGCTCCGTTTGGTACTGAACAGATTATTAAAAATAATATCGAACTTTTATTAATTTCAATAATAAGAAACAACGCCGAACAAAAGTCTTATAAAAAATTAGACTACGTAAACGTTTCAAGCCACGCCGAACAAATTGTAAAACGAATATTGGAAATCTTAGAAAGTCGCGTTCACACAACCGTCAATCTTGACGAGATTGCAAAAGACTTATACTTTTCAAAAACGTATATTAAATCGGTCTTTAAAAAATACGTCGGAACAAGTATTATTCAATATTTTAACCGATTAAAAATCGACGAAGCAAAACGACTTATATCCCTTAAAGAATATTCTTTCACAGAAATTTCTACAAAACTCGGTTTTTCTTCTGTTCATTACTTTACACGGCTTTTCAAGTCTGTTACGGATATGACTCCGTCAGAATATCAAAAATCAATAAAAGCAGACAACGTTTTAGATTAGCGTGTTATCCTTAATGGAGAACACGCTAAAACTAAGTTTGCCCTTTTCGGGCAAGTGAAGTTATCTTGGATAGTGAAGTTCACCTTGCGAGTGAAGTTTCGCCTATCGGCGAAGTTAGCAAACTTAACTTCACTACGAGCGAAGGCAAGTAACTTCACTGTGTATAACACAACTTCACTTTTGCGTTAACAAAAACTTCACAAACATAAAAAGAGAGACCATTTCGGCATAATAACCGATTAGTTCTCCCTTTTTTCTTTTTTATATTTGAAATTTAAAATTACTTTTTAACAGGAACACCTTCAACAAGTTCAAAGTAAGGACTAGATTCAGATATGAAAAATTTAATTGAACTATTGCATCCGTCAAACGCGTTTTCACCAATGTACGAAACGTTCATACCGATATAAACGCTCGCTAAATTTTCGCAACCGCGAAAAGCACTTGCGCCAACTGTTTCAACGTTTCTTAGTAAATCAATATCGCTGATTGCAGTCGCTTGGAAAGCACTTTTTCCGATAGACACTAAACTTTCAGGAAACTGAACGCTAGATAGTTTCGAGCAAGAATAGAAAGTATAATCGCCAATAGATTCAAGACCACCTTCTAAAATAGTCACTTTCTTAAGGTTTGGACAACTTGAAAAAGCAACGCTTCCGATATGCTTTACAGTCTCAGGAATTTTTATAGTTGAAATTTCAGAAAGGTAAAAACCTTTGTCAGCAATCTGAACGACGTTTTTTCCGTTATACGTCTTTGGAATAACGACGTCAGAAGGTAAAGTTTCGCCTTCTTTTTTAGATACTGCGTATCCACCTTCTACTTCTGTGAAAGTAAACAAGTTTTCGTCAGTCGGGTTATAATCTTTTTGTGTAAGTACGCACCCGCTAAGCATTGTAATAAGCATACAAACAGCAA
The DNA here is from genome assembly GCA_045534605.1 of Christensenellaceae bacterium. GTDB lineage: Bacteria > Bacillota > Clostridia > Christensenellales > Borkfalkiaceae > UBA4636. Next base: position 68,093 of record JAZSKA010000018.1, read on the forward strand.
GTGCAAATACAAGTTTTTGTAAATTTTTCATAACGCAAAAACCATCCTTTATATATGTATTATATATCCGTTTTTAAAATATGTCAATAGTTTAAAATGAAGTGAAGGCAAAGCCTTCATGATGTGAGTGGCTGTCGTCACTCATGAAGTGAAAGTTTGCTTTTTGCGCTAAACTTTCATGATGTGCAAAAATTTCATTTTTGCATTATTGTCGCGCAGATTTTTTCTTAGAAA
>JAZSKA010000019.1:0-4374 GCA_045534605.1 Christensenellaceae bacterium
TTTCATTAAGGAATACTTAATTATATAATTGTTGGCAGTTTTTGTAAAAACTGCCCAGACCATAATGCAAATCGAACGATTTGCAAATCATGAAAGTATCACTTTCAAATCACGAGCGACTTTGTCGCTCAAATCATGAAGGCTTTGCCTTCAAATCATTAAAAATTACTTGCAAATTTAAATTCAAATTGCTATAATGTTCAAGTCGAAAAATTTAGGGGGTATATTATGAAAGCAAATTCAGTTGAAGTTTTTAAAGACGCGCCTGTTCCTAAGGCGGTATTTTTAAACGCAGTACCGTCGATCGTGAGCATGATAATGGTGCTTATATACAACCTTGCCGACACCTTCTTTATCGGTAGAACGGGTGTTGGCGATATGGTTACCGCCGTATCGTTAGTTACGCCTGCCTTTTTCATTTTTATGGCGATAGGTCTGCTGTTTGGTATAGGTGGAACGTCGCTAATATCAAGAAAACTTGGCGAAGGTGACGAAAAGATTGCCAAAAAAGTATCGTCTTTCTGTTTCTGGACGGGAGCCGTGCTCGGCGTTATCTTTATGGTCGTAATCTTGGTATTTATCGAGCCAATTTGCCGTTTAATCGGTGCAAGCGACCAAACTTTGCCGTACACGAAAACTTACTTTTCAATCGTAGCGATAGCGCTACCGTTTTTAATCGTATCAAACTCGTTCAGTAACATTATCCGCGCGGAAGGAAAAGCAAACGTAGCTATGATAGGTATGATAATAGGTAATATGCTAAACGTCGTGCTAGATCCTATTATGATAAGCGTACTCGATTGGGGTATTGCAGGTGCAGCGATTGCCACCGTATTAGGTAACGTAGCCGCCGCCGTATTCTATTTTTGCCATATCGTATCGAAAAATTCTATTTTTTCAATCTCGATAAAAGACTACGCGTTCAAAAACGGAATTTTTGCGAACGTTTTCAAAATTGGACTTCCCGCGTCACTTAACAATATTTTAATGAGTGTATCAAACATAGTTGCAAACAACTTTATGCAAGCGTTCTGCGACGACGCCGTTGGCGGATTAGGCATTGCGTTTAAGGTAAACACTATAACCGTAATGTTGCTTATAGGGTTAGGAACGGGTATTCAACCGTTACTTGGCTATTGCTACGGCGCGCGAAACGTCAAGCGGTTTGAATCGGTTATTAAGTTTTCCGTCGTAGTTGCCTTTATTATGAGTATTGTTATGTCGCTTATTAGTTTTTTACTATCAGGAACACTTGTAAGGGCGTTTATAGAAGTTCAGTCGCAAGTTGATTATGGAACGGCGTTCGTTAAGATATTAGTTATATCTGGTCCGATTTTAGGGCTACTGTTTGTAATGATAAACGCGCTTCAGGCAATGGGGGCGGCGATTCCGTCACTCATACTTTCCGCGTCAAGACAAGGTATAATTTATCTTCCGCTTTTACTTTTGATTAACGCGTTGACAGAGTCTGAGAATATGCTCGTTTTAACTCAGCCGATAACCGACTACTTAGCGGTAATACTTGCAGTCGTTCTGTTTATTATAACTTTCAAGAAGTTTAAAAAGAGAGTGGGTAGCGAAAATTTAACAAAAGTCGATAGTCAAACTGACGGAACTAACACATAAAAAGATATTAAAAAATAACGAAAACGCAATTTGCAATTTTTAGCAGATTGCGCTTTTATTTTGATTAAAAATGTCTTTTTGTGCAAAACAAATTATAAATATTTGAATAAAGTGAAAACCTTTTAATATAATGCAAAATACTGGCGGTTTGTTTTCTCGCCAAAAACCTAGTAAAAACTAAGTTTTAAGTTTTTGTTTAATTTAAAAATTTTGTGTATTTATTTGCAAAATTTTCCAACTTTGCACTTAAAGACAAACTTTTAAAAAACCACAGAATATTGTGTTAAACACTTGCAACTTCCACAAAATATGGTATAATTGACTTAACAAGTAAGACGCGAGACACAAAATATGGTGGCTCGCGTAAATTCACCCCTAAACGAAGAAAAATGAGAGTAAAATAATAGAAACGTAAGAGAAGTTAAGGAGATAAGGTATGAAGGTTATTAAGAGAAACGGTGCAGAAGTTATATTTGACATTGACAAAATAGTTGCGGCTGTCAAGGCTGCTAACGACAGTGTTGCAGAAGCTGAAAGAATGAGTGATACGCAAATTAAACTCATTGCTGAAAACATTGAAAAAATTTGCGGTAAAGTTACGCGCTCTTTAGGCGTTGAAGAAATTCAAGATATTGTTGAAGATCAGATTATGGCTCAACGCGCTTTTGCCGTTGCAAGAAAATATATCACTTATCGTTATTCTCGTGCGCTCGTTCGTAAAGCCAACACAACTGACGATCAAATTTTGTCTTTAATCGAGTGCAATAACGAAGAAGTTAAGCAAGAAAATTCTAATAAAAATCCAACGGTTAACAGCGTTCAACGCGACTATATGGCAGGCGAAGTTAGTAAGGATATTACTAAGCGTATTTTGCTTGCGCCTGACATCGTTGAAGCGCACGAACAAGGTCTTATTCACTTCCACGATGCTGACTACTTTGCTCAGCATATGCATAACTGCGACCTTGTAAACCTTGAAGATATGCTTCAAAACGGCACGGTTATTAGCGGTACTTTAATTGAAAAACCGCACAGTTTTTCTACTGCTTGTAATATCGCTACTCAAATTATCGCTCAAGTTGCGTCTAACCAATACGGTGGTCAAAGTATAAGTTTAACTCACTTAGCACCTTTCGTTAATATCAGCCGTGAAAAGATTAGAAAAGAAGTTACTAAAGAACTTGACGGCATGAACGCAACTGGCGACGATATCGCAAGAATTACCGAAAAGCGTTTGCGCGAAGAAATTAAAAAGGGCGTTCAAACTATTCAATATCAAGTCGTTACTTTGCTTACGACTAACGGTCAAGCGCCGTTTGTTACCGTCTTTATGTATCTTAACGAAGCGCGTTCTGAAAGCGAAAAAGAAGACTTGGCGATGATTATTGAAGAAACCTTAAATCAACGCTATATCGGTGTTAAAAACGAAAAGGGCGTGTACGTTACTCCAGCCTTCCCTAAACTTATCTACGTTTTAGAAGAAGATAATATCAAAGAAGATTCTAAATATTGGTACTTGACTGAACTTGCTGCAAAATGTACCGCAAAACGCATGGTTCCAGACTATATCTCTGAAAAAGTTATGCTCCAAAACAAAATCGACAAAAACGGTAACGGAAACTGCTACACCTGCATGGGCTGTCGTTCGTTCTTGACTCCGTACGTCGATTCTGACGGAAATCCTAAGTACTACGGCAGATTTAACCAAGGCGTCGTCACCGTTAACCTAGTTGATATAGGTCTATCTGCAAACGGCGATATGGACACTTTCTGGCGTATTTTCGACCAACGCATGGAACTTTGCCACCGCGCTCTTCAAGCCCGTCACGAACGTCTTACTGGAACTTTGAGTGACGCTGCTCCAATTTTATGGCAATACGGTGCGCTCGCTCGCTTAAAGAAAGGTCAAACTATCGACAGTTTACTCCACGGCGGTTACTCGACTATCTCTTTAGGTTTTGCTGGACTTTGGGAATGCGTTTACGCTTTGAACGGTAAAAAACTTACCGAGCCTGAAGGTGAAGCGTTAGGCTTAGAAATTATGCGTAAACTCAACGAATACACCGCTAAGTGGAAAAAAGATGAAAATATCGACTATTCACTCTACGGCACTCCGCTTGAAAGCACGACTTATAAGTTTGCTAAACTTTTACAAAAGAAATTCGGAATCGTTAAAGGCGTTACCGATAAAAACTATATCACTAACAGCTACCATATCCACGTAACCGAACCTATTGATGCGTTCAAAAAACTTGAAATCGAATCTAAGTTCCAAGCCCTAAGCCCGGGTGGTGCTATCTCTTACGTTGAAGTTCCTAACATGCAAAACAACTTAACCGCTGTTTTAGACGTTATGAAGTTTATCTACGAGAATATTATGTACGCAGAACTCAACACGAAAAGCGATTATTGCCAAGTTTGTGGCTACGACGGCGAAATTCAAATCGTTGAAGACGTTGATAAAAAACTTATCTGGAAATGCCCACACTGTGGCAATACCGACCAAAATAAATTAAACGTTGCCCGTCGTACTTGTGGTTATATCGGTTCGCAATTCTGGAATCAAGGTAGGACGCAAGAGATTAAAGAACGCGTACTCCACTTGTAAAAATGAAGTGAAGGCAAAGCCTTCATGATGTGAGTGGCTGTCGTCACTCATGAAGTGAAAGTTTGCTTTTTGCGCTAAACTTTCATGATGTGCAAAAATTTCATTTTTGCATTATTGTCGCGCAGATTTTTTCTTAGAAA
>JAZSKA010000006.1:0-51623 GCA_045534605.1 Christensenellaceae bacterium
CGCAGTTGTTACTAAAGTTTACGGCGGTGACGGGGTTATTTACTCAAAAGATGCAGAAAATCAAATTAAAAAACTTACCGAACTCGGCTTTGGTTCTTACCCAGTATGTATGGCAAAAACTCAATATAGTTTCTCGGATAACCCATTACTTTTAGGCGCGCCAACAAACTTTACCGTAGAAGTTAAAAAGGTAAAAGTTAGCGCAGGCGCAGGATTTATCGTTGTCCTAACAGGTGAAATTATGACTATGCCAGGACTTCCTAAAGTTCCAGCAGCAGAGAAAATTGACGTTGACGATAGCGGCGTTATTACCGGATTATTTTAATAAACTAAAGCCCGATTTTATCGGGCTTTTTTGGGTGAATTATGCAAAAAATTTTAACTGTTAGTAAAATGCGTGACAGCGAAAATTTAATATTTTCATGTGGTATATCTGAGTTTGATCTTATGGAAACCGCAGTCGACGGAATTTATCCACACGTTAAAAAAGGCGTCAAAACTTTAGTCGTCGTTGGCGGTGGAAATAACGGTGGTGACGGCTTGGGGATTTCTTTAAAACTTTTAAAAGATAATCAAGACGTCTCGGTTTTACTTCTTTCAGATAAAATAAAACCGTCGGGCGCAATATATTTGAACCAACTTAAAAATTTTAACGCAAAAATTTATAAATACAATAAAGATTTTGATTTTTCAGCATATTCGCAGATTGTCGATTGCATTTTCGGCATAGGCTTTCACGGCGAAGTTAGCGGTTTATATAAAGAAGTTATAGAAAAAATTAACAAAACTGACGCATATATCCTTTCGGTTGATATCCCTAGCGGTTTAAACGGCGATAGTGGACTTACTAGTTTAGCGGTAGAAAGCGACTTAACGGTGGCAGTAGGTGCGTTAAAGACTGGAAACATTTTAAACCAAGCAAAAGATTATCAAAAGAAAGTTGTTTCTTGCGAAATAGGTAAAACGGTAGATACGAACGTATTTTTATTTGAAGACGCTGATTGTTTGCCTTATTTAAAGAGTAGAAAAAACTTTTCTCATAAAGGAAATTACGGTTACGTAGCCGTTTTTGGTGGGTGCGAAAATTACGTTGGTGCGCCAAAACTTGCAACATTAGGGCTTTGTGCGCTAAAGTCGGGCGCTGGAGTTTCAAAAATTATTACGCCAGACTGCATTAAAAATGCGATTTTACCAAATATTACTTTATCAACTTATTTCGGCGTTCCGTCTGTTGACGGTGGCGTTAAGTTTGATAAAGAAGCAATCGACAATGCACTTAATAAAGTAAGTTCTCTATCTTTCGGTATGGGGATAGGGCAAAGCGACGAAGTTTGTAAAACTTTAGAATATATTCTTAAAACTTTTGCAGGAAAAATTATTATTGATGCAGACGGTTTGAACGCTTTATCTAAAATAGATAAAAATTTATTAAAAACTGCTAAATGTAAAATCGTCGTCACTCCGCATATTATGGAAATGAGTAGGATTTCAGGTTTATCCGTAAAAGAAATAACCGAAAATCCTATTTCGGCATCGCTTAATTTTGCAAAAGAATACAGCGTGACTGTTTTATTAAAGGGAACTGCCACTGTAATTAGTGATGGAAAAACTGTCTATATAGTAAATAGCGGTGCGCCGGGTATGGCTACTGCTGGTAGCGGTGACGTTTTAAGCGGTGTTTTAACGGGCGTTTTAGGGTGGAATAATTTAGATATAGGCTCGGTAGCATTTTCCGCTTATATCACCGGGTTGGCAGGTCAAATGGCTCAAGAAAAGTACGGCGATATATCAATGACTGCGCTCGACACTGCTCAGTTTTTATCTGAAGCAATCAAAAAACTTGCAAACGACTAAAAAAATTACGTTTTTTGTGTTTTTTTTGTGAAATTTTATTCAATTAGTGGACATATTGTATAATTATTGTTGATTTTTTATAAATTTAGTATTAAAATTAATTTATATAAATTAACCATGGAGGTAATTATGGGAAAAAGTAATTCAGGCTCTTTTTTGAGCAATCTTTTGACTTGCATCATTTATGCAGTTATCGGTGTGTTACTTATTATTTTTAAAAGTGGTTCATTGGGAATTGTAATGACTGTTGCAGGCGTTTTATTTATCGTAATGGGTATCATTGATATTATTAAATCGAAAGATTTAATTAAAGGTATTATTGAAATAGCCATTGGTGCTGCGATATTGATTTTAGGATGGGCGTTTGTTGAAATCGTTTTATTAGTATTTGGTATCTTGCTTATCGTAAAAGGTGTTTTAGATCTTTTCAAGAGTTTTGGTGCTGGTCTTAAAGCAATGCTTTCGCCAATCATTACGATTGCTGTTGGTATTTTACTTATCGTATGTAAATTTAAAGCAATTGATTTATTGTTCATTATCGTAGGCGTTGTATTTATCATAAACGCAGTTTTAGCATTATTCGGTAAGAAATCATAATAATTAATTGAAATTTTTTATAGGCGTAATTGCCAAATAAGGAGAAATTATGGATAAATTTTTTAGCATGGTAGATGGTCTTCCTTTTATTGTCAAAATTCTTCTTTGTATTCCTTTCGTTGCAATCTTCTGGACAGTTTACAGACTTTTAAAGAGTATTGCTGCTAAGAATATCTTAGGTATCGTTTTGGCTGCTGTATTGATTATCGTTGGTATTCCATTCTTATGGATTGTTGACTTAATCTTTATCATTATTAAGGGAAGCATCTGGTGGCTTGACTAATTATCAAAAAAACAAAATATCGGCATTATATATTTAGTGCCGATTTTTTGTTTGTCTTTTTTTCTGCTATTTGTTATACTTATTATAATATGAATACGATTAAAGATAAAACCTTTGATATAGAGCGTGCGCTCTACGGCATAAAGGATACATATTTACAAAATTGCAAATTTGAAGGGGAATTAGACGGAGAATCGCCACTTAAAGAAGTTTTAAGGGTTACGGCTGAAAATTGCACTTTTAATCTTAGATATCCGCTTTGGCATGCGAAAAACACGCTTGTTGACGGTTGTCAATTTTTACAAAACTCACGCGCGCCTATTTGGTACTGTAGCGGTATGGAGATTGGAAACTCTAAATTTGACACGGTTAAAGCCGTAAGAGAGTGTGAAAATGTTCAGATAGTAAATTCTGAAATAAACTCTCAAGAATTTGGTTGGAATAATAGATTTTTAAGAATAAGAGACTGTAACATCAACTCTGAATACGCTTTTTTAAACGCTTTTTGCTTGGCTCTTGACGGAATTGATTTTACTGGTAAATATTCTTTTCAATACGTTAAAAATAGCAATATCAGAAATTCTGTTATCGACACGAAAGACGCTTTTTGGCACGCTAAAAACGTAACTATAGTCGACAGTATTATTATAGGCGAATACCTTGGCTGGTACTCGGAAAATTTAACTTTAATAAACTGCAAAATAATCGGTACTCAACCGCTTTGCTACTGTCAAAATTTAAAGCTTATCGACTGCAATTTGGCTTATTGTGATTTAGCGTTTGAACACTCGACGGTGGACGCTAAAATTAGCGGTGACGTCGTAAGCGTTAAAAATCCGATAGGCAGAATTATCGCCGAATCTATCGACGAAATTATAATTGATGAATTCAGTCGTGGCGAGTGCGAGATAACTGAGAATAAAGAATAAATAAGAAAGAATAATAAATATTTAAAATAATTGGGAAATAAGGGGAATTGTGGTGTAAATCCACAGCAACAGCCATTACCGTAATTGCAAAAGTTGCAACCAATTTTGCATAAGTCGGAATACCTTACCCGTTATTATATAAAAAGCAACTATGGGCAAAGGTGGTTGTTTTTAGCGAAATTTCGCTTTTTTATACTTTGCCTTCAAAAAATTGGAGGTATTTTTTTATGAAAAAAATTGTAAGTGTTTTACTTGTGCTAACTTTTATATTAGCACTTTCTGCGTGTGGTAAAACGCAAGATGCAAACGGCTTTTGCCGAGTCGTTATAATGGGTGAGACGGCGACTGAATACTCGGTCGATTTGTCGGAAGTTGAAGTTACCGAAGGCGTTCTTTCAGTTTTAAAATATCTAAAAGATAACGAAAATTTAAACCTTGTGTATAGCGACGGACCTTACGGTGCAGTATTAGAAGAATTGGGCGTGTTGTCACTGAATAGTGGCGAGTACATATGTACATATACAAGCGTTTCAAAAGATTTTGACGTGTCAAGCTTTGCCGAAACTATCTCTTTTGACGGCGTAAGTTTAACGACTAGCGGTTTAGGCATTTCTTCAATGACAGTTGAAGATAATGCAGTTTACTATTTCAAAGTGGTATCCTATTGATGAAAATCGGGTGGACTGCTAAAAAAATAGCGTTATGCGCGGTTATGACGGCTACTCTTTTCGTCGGTAAACAAGCACTTTCAATGTTTTCGAACATTGAAGTCGTTACAATTTTAACCGCTTGCTACGCTTATATTTTCGGACCTATCGTTCTACTTTCAGTTCTTGGTTTCGTTTTACTTGAAATGGCAATTTGGGGCGTTGCGCCCTGGAATATATACTATCTCATATTTTGGGGATTGGTTGCAGTAATCTTTTGCTTTTTAGGTAGAAAAAAGTTTGATAACTTATTCGTTATCCTCTTAATTACTATTATTCTGACTGCGTTTTTCGGTGTGTTAAGTAGTTTTTTTGACGTTTGTTTTGCAGGCTTTTCCGACTTTTTTTACCGTTTTGGTATTTATTATGCAAGGGGAATTTATTTCTATTTGATACATATAATTTCAAACGCGATAATCTTTCTATTGCTTTTTATACCACTGACAAAACTATTTGATAAAATCAAAACTAAATTTATGTGAAAATTTTGTTAAATGTTGAAAATTAGCACTCTTTACTTGACAGTGCTAATTTGTGGTTGTATAATGATAAAAAACGTGTTGGAGTGAAATATGAAGAAGTTTAAAACTGAGTCAAAAAAGATGCTTGACTTAATGATTAATTCAATTTATACAAACCGTGAAATTTTTATAAGAGAACTCGTTTCAAACGCAAGCGATGCAATCGACAAGGCGTATTATAAAAGTTTATCTTCGGGTGAAAGTGGAAAAACGCGCGAAGATTACGCTATCGAAATTATTTTAGATAAAGAAAACCGTATTTTTAAAATTACTGATAACGGTATTGGTATGACTGAAAGCGAACTTGAGAATAACCTAGGAACAATCGCAAAAAGCGGTTCGCTCGAATTTAAGAAAAAACTTGCTGAAAGTGACGATATCTCTATTATCGGTCAATTTGGCGTTGGTTTTTACTCTGCATTTATGATTGCTAAGCGCGTTGAAGTCGTGTCTAAAGCTGTCGGTAGTGATAAGGCGTTCAAGTGGGAAAGCGAAGGCGCAGAAGGTTACGAGATTTCTGAGTGTGAAAAATCTGATTTTGGAACTGAAATTACACTCTATCTTAAAGACGATAGCGAAGAAGAAAAGTTTGGCGAGTTTTTAGAAGAGTGGACTATTAGAAAATTAATTAAGAAATATTCTGACTACGTTCGTTATCCAATTAAAATGGAAGTAACTAAGTATAAAACCGAAGGCGAAGGTGACGACGAAAAGCAAGTTCCGTACTCAGAAGTTGAAACACTCAACTCTATGACGCCACTATGGAAGAAGCAACGCTCTGAAGTTAGTGACGAGCAGTACAACGAGTTTTATAAAGATAAATTTAGCGATTACGACGATCCTATTAAAGTTATCACAGCAAGCGTTGAAGGTGTTGTGGAATATAAAGCACTTTTGTATATTCCGCGCAATAAGCCGTATAATTATTATACGAAAGCATACGAAAAAGGGCTTATGCTCTACACTAATAGCGTGCTTATAACGGATAAGTGTGCAGAACTTTTACCAGACTATTTTAACTTTGTAAAAGGTGTTTGCGACAGTCAACTAACGCTTAATATCTCACGCGAAACGGTACAGCAAAACAGACAGTTAAAGGCTATTGCACAAAGCATCGAAAAGAAGATTAAGTCAGAACTTTTATCAATGCTTAAAAACGAAAGAACTGACTACGAGCATTTCTTTAAAAACTTTGGTTTGTCGCTTAAATACGGCATTTATTCAAGTTTTGGCGCAAATTCTGAAAAACTAAGCGACCTTCTTTTGTTTAAACTTGCATCTACCGGTAAATACGCTACCTTACAAGAATACGTAGATAATATGAAGGAAGGTCAAACTCATATAATTTATGCAACCGGAAAAAGCGTTGATGGTATAAAGGCGCTTCCACAAACGGAAATTTTACTTGAAAAAGGTTACGATATTTTGTGTCTTACAGAAGACGTTGACGAGTTTTGTATAAAAATGCTTAGAACTTTCAATGAAAAAGAATTTAAATCTTTAGAAAGTGGACTTGATTTAGAACTTGAAAGTGCTGAAATTGATAAAGATTTAGAACAAAAAATATTGAAAGTGTTAGACGGTAAAATCGTTAAGGTTAAAGGCTCGAAGTCGCTTAAAAATCACGCGGTTTGTCTTTCGAGCGAAGGCGAAATTTCTATCGAAATGGAAAAGGTTTTTGCGTCTATGCCTGATAACGACGAAAGCACAAAGGCACAAAAAGTTCTTGAGATAAATATCGAGCACCCAATTTACCAAAAAATGCTTGAAACTTCAGACGAAGAAAAACTTAATAAAATTATATCCGTACTTTACCAGCAGTCTAGACTTATTCAAGGCTTAGCAGTTGAAGACGCGACTAAACTTACAGAAGATATCGTAAGTTTAATGATTGATTAAAATAAAATAGCGCGATACTTTTGCCAAAGTATCGCGCGTTTGTTTTTGTTAACCCGCCTGTGCCGTATAGGGAAAAATATAACCCGCGTTTAGCAGGTGGGTATTCTACCTAAGCAGTTTCGCTACCTAACTAATAGGTCTGCTCAAAGACAATAACCTTAGGCGTGCATTATGCTTACGGACGCAAATTCCCTATTTTTTATTGTGGATTAATTAAACCCTAACTCGAACACTGCAGGCTGAAATCGTTTTCGTAACTATATTTTAGCATTATATACTTTTAAAATCAAGCGTATAACAAAATAAAAATTGACAAATTATGGCTAAAGAGTTAATATATAAGTAGTATTTTGTAAAAACGGGAAATTAAATGGTGGCAAAAGATAAAACGGCGTCGCAACGGTATTTTAATTTAAGACCTTTCGTATTATTTTCGATTGCATCAGTTTTAGGTGTGGTTTGCACCGTTTTATCCGTAAATTTTGGTTTCTTAGTCGTTTTGTTGCCGTTTTTGGCGCTTGTGATTATCGGTTTAATATTGATTATTGTAAAATCAAAAGAGTTTTCGGTGATGGTGTCAATTATGGCGCTACTTTTTATCGCGGTATCGCTCGTATCGTCGATTAAAATTGCTAATATAAATAATTGCGTTGAAAAAGCCTATCCAAGCGAGTGCGTGCTGTCTGGTAAAGTCGTTTCGGTTAAGTCTTACGGCGGATATTATTCGTATATTATAAAAACTCCCGAATATAACGGCGAAAAAATTAATTGCAACGTTCAATTTACTTCTGAAAGCGTGCTATCAAAAGGGGATATAGTAAGTTTTACCGCATCGCTTAATCCGATAGATAAAAATAAGTATTCAAAGTTTCTAACTGATAACGTAGGGTTTACCCTAAACGCGAAAGATATTGAAGTAGTTGGTCAATCGAATAATCTGTTTGAGAAATGCTATCTAAAAATAAAAAGCGTAATAGTTGAACATATGGGCGAGCAAGCACCGTTTGCTCTTGCGCTTGTAACGGGTGATTCGTCACTTATTAATAGCGAAGAACTATCGAATTTCAGATTTTTGGGTGTTTCGCATATTTTTGCCGTATCAGGGCTTCATATCGGCTTTTTAGTAGGTTTGCTTAGTGCGTTTTTTGAATTTTTAAAAATAAAACGCGAGAAAAAGGCTTTTTTAGTAACTTTAATTGCGCTTTCTTATAGCGGAATTTGCGGATTTACTCCGTCGTCAATAAGAGCGACGGTAATGAGTGCGATATTACTCTTTGCCAAGGCTAAAGGGAGAAAATACGATATGCTTAACGGTATATCGCTCAGTATGATAATTATTTTACTGTTTAATCCTTTCGACCTTTTAAGTACGGGGTTCGTCTTATCGTATGGGTGCGTAATTTCTATTTGTTTATTTTATAAAACATTTGAAAATTTGCTTAAATTTATGCCTGAAAAACTAGGAAGTTCAGTTGCACTTTGCTTATCCGTTCAGTTTGGCGTAAGTCCTTTAGTTTGCTATTATTTTGGGTATACTTCGATAATATCAGTGCTACTTAATTTACTCGTCGTTCCAGTTGTTGGCGTAGTTTATCCGTTTTTGCTTATTTTTATAGTTCTTGCCATTATTATAAAACCACTTGCGTTTTTATTAAAAGCGCCTGAAGTTATTTTGTTTTTGATAAGATACGTTGCAAACTTTTTCGAGTTTGAAAAGTTTAACTTATTTTTCAAATTCTCACCAATTATCATATTTTTGTATTACGCGTTTGCTATATTTGCAACCGAAAAACTAAATTTTACAAAAAGAGTAAAACTCTTTTCTATTATAGCATCCACAAGTTTTTTGTTTATCGTAGGGGTTTAAATGAATTTTTCAGAATTAAAAAGTAGTCTAAGTGACGTCAAAAAAATTTATCTTTTAGAAGGCGAAGATGCCTTTTTTAGAACGCGCGGTGAAGAAATGATAAAAAAGAAATATCTTTCCGAGCCTGATTTTAATTTGACTAATATTGACGGAAGCTCCCTTAAAGCAAATTTTGACGAACTTTTAAACACCGTTTCGATGTGTCCGTTTATGTCTGATTTTAGAGTTATCACCATAACCGAGTGGTATCCGACTTTAACCGACTTTAAAAATAAGCAACTTAGCGAGTTTTTTAATAGCGAAATTAATGGAACTATCGTAATTATAAATAATAAATCTAAATGCGACGCTTTGAAAAAACAAAAGTCTGTTTGCGTTGTCGACTGTAAAAAGGGTGATATAGCGTTAATTTCAAAATACCTTCAAAACGAGTGTAAAAAGCAAAATATCATAATTTCAAGGTCGTGTTGTGAACTTCTTTCTGAGTTTTGTCAGTTCGATATGAATAGAATTTCTATGGAAATCCAAAAACTTATAAGTTACGCCGTAGACGACTATGAAATTACAGAAAAAATGATTCAGGAACTCGTTGCAAAGGAAACCGATTATAAAGTCTACGAAGCGGTGAATTTTATCGCTGAAAAGAACTACGACAAAGCCTATGAAGTGCTTAAGGAAATGACTGACGGTGGAAGTGGTCAAATGCTTCTCGTGTCGCTTTATTATCATTTCAGACGGCTTTTACACGTCAGTTTAAGTGATAAGCCAAACGCTGAACTTGCCCAGTTTTTAGGTGTTAAAGAGTACGCTATAAAAAAGGCAAAGGAACAAGCGCGTGCATTTTCACCAAAAAGACTTATGAGAATTACTCAAAAATTAACTGAGTACGACGCTGGCTTTAAATCGGGGGTTATTTCTTTAGATAACGCAACTTTTAACTCGGTATTTACAATTTTAACCGAAAAATAGAAAGTCTTTTAATTTTATAAAAATTTTAGTATAAATTTTTAAAGAAACGCTTTATTTTTCAAAATATTTGTGCTAAGATATATTTATAAACTATAATGGGGTTAGAAATGGCTGAACTTTTTGATAAAATTGCGCAAATATTTATCAATTTTAAATGGTATAACCTAATTGAAATATTTGCGTACTTCATTTTAATTTGTTTTTCGTTTATCGTTCTTAAGAGTAATAAAGCGAAAAGCGTAATCATTTATTTTTGTGTTTTTGGTTTAATTTCTGCGATAACGCTAGTCGCGGTTAAACTTAATAAACCGCAGTTTAACGGCGCGTATTATCTTATAGGACTGCTTTTATTGTTCGTCGTTGCGGTAGTCGTTTTGTTTGCTACTGAAATTAAGCGCGCTATTTGGAATAGGCGTAGTGCTATGTCGATGCACGGTGATAGCGGTAAGTTTAATAACGACGCGTCACAAAGCATTGAAGAAATTATTAAAGCCGTTCAAAATATGTCTAAAAACGATATTGGTGCGATTATTATTTTATCTAACGGCAATCTTCCAAACGGCGTTTTAGAAAGCGGTGTTTACCTTGACGCGGATATTTCTTCTGAACTTATCGAAAGTATATTCTTTCCAAAAACCGCTCTTCACGACGGAGCAATGATCCTTTATAAAAACAAAATTCAGTCTGCAGGTTGCTTTTTACCGCTTGCCCAAGAAATTAACCTTTCAAAAGAACTCGGCTCTCGCCATAGGGCAGGTATTGGTCTAACTGAAACCGTAAACGTTACTGCAATTATAGTTTCTGAAGAAACAGGTATTATTTCTATCGCAAAAGGCGGTAAGATTATCAGATACGTTGATACTAACACTTTAAGAGAAACACTTAAGTTGTTCTATTGGCAAGATTTGATTGACTAAGGAGGTGTGATTATGTCAAATAATAAAAATAATAATTTCTTTAAATCGTTTGGTAAATCACTCGTTTCTAATATGGGAATTAAAATTATTGCGCTAATTTCTGCAATAATCTTATTCGTAGTAGTTCATTTGGTTGCTTAATATTTTGAAAAATTAAACGGCAGACTTCGGTCTGCCGTTTTAAATTTCTATGAATTTTGTGTTTTTTCACGTTGTTTTAAAATATTGTAAATTTCCGTTACGTCGGCTTCTGTCGTTGCCACGCCGTCGTCAAAATCATCTTCTAACGTCTTAGAATTGATGACTCCTTTTACAAGAAGTACAAGTGAAATAACGTGTAAAATTATATCAAATATATAACTTGTGAAAGACATTTCCAGTAGAAGTACGATAAGTAGGTCGATTGAGAATAATACTATAAGACCAATGTATGCCCAGCGCTTTTTTCTCGATAGTTTGAAAAATATAAAAAATAAAGCAAGTACAACTATTCCTATAAAAATAAATAGCCCAAGTCCGCAATTAGCGAGCACGGCGTCGCCACGCACTTCCATTACGCTTTGCTTTGCGATTTGTCCCGTAATAAAAAATACGGTCGCAGAAAATACGTTTGCTATACACGGAAAACCAAAGAAAGTCGTTATTAAACTTCCTAGGGTAAACGCCATCAAAAGTAGTGTGAAATTTCTTCCTATTTTATAACTTCTTACTGCTTTTAGGTAAAATTGATATTCGTGTTCAGTCATAATTATCTTAAATCCTTTCCAATTAATTCGACTCTAATAGTATCTTTGCCAGTTAATCGGCTGTATAAACGCTGTCCGTATCTAGACTCTAACTTTTCAAAAGTTAAGTTTGTCGTAATGATAAACGGCTTATTTTGGCTTATGCGCTCCGAAATTATAAAGAGTAGGTATTCGAGTGTTACGTTTTTCAAAATCGGTTCTGTGCCTAAATCGTCAATCACAATAAGGTCTGAAGTGGTTAATATGTCGTAGAACACAGATTTTTCGTATTCGCTAGCAAGGTGATAGTTAAGTAAAACTTGATTAAACTCGCAAGCGGTAAAGTAAAGTGCGTTAAAATTTCTTTTTGAAACTTCGTTTAAAATAGAACTTGCTATAAAAGTTTTTCCAGTTCCAGGTTGACCTGTAAAAATAAAACTTTTTGAGTTTGGATTAAACTCATTAGCATATTTTTTCATTTTTTCAATTAATAGATAATTTTTTTGGTCGGGTTTTAAGGTGTTTTGTGAAAACGAAGAAAGCTTGTGCTTCGATCCACCAATAAAATCTAATGCAAGGCTTGTTAAAGTTTGATAAAAACAACTGCAGAGCGAGCCGTCAGGTAAGTGACCTTTATCTGCGCAGTTTTTGCACTCAAATTCTAAATCGTCGTTATTTTTTACAAGTTTTTTTAAAAGTTCGATTTTTTTCTTTTCAAGACTTTCTTTTTTCTCGGCTAACTTTTGGACTTGTTCCGTTTTTCCAAAATACATTGCCTTTTCAAGGTCGATAATAGTCGATTTTAACTCGTAAGTAACTTTTGAATATTCTTGATTTTGTAAAAGTTTTTGTTCTTTTATAAACTCGCGCTCGCTTACTTTTGCTTGTTTTGTTTCAAAAGTAGCAAGTGCTTGATTGTAAAGATGCTTATTCTTAATCATAATTAAATATCAATATCCTCAATGTTTGTAAACAAATTGTCGTAATCTTCTTTTGTGTAGGTTCTTTCATATCCAAAAGTAGGTGCGGTAAATTCTGTGTTATTCGTTTTTGTAGCTGGGGTGACTTGTTCAACTTTATCAGGAGTAAATATTCCTTTCGACTTCCAGTTGCTTAAAATTACGTTTACGTACGAGATAGGGTTGTTTTTGCCTTCAGAGTATCGAGCGGCAAGTAAAATCATATCGTCGGTAAAGCCCCATTCGCGCCAGTGTGCAAGTGTTTCTCTGTCCCACTTGGTTGGCTTTCTTTGGCTTAGAGAGTATTCAAGTATCTTTTTAATAAATTCGTCGTCTTTTGCGATGTTTTTGGTGTAGGCGACGATACTTTCTAAAGTTACAAGCCCTAAAGAATATAAGTTGTTTACGGTTTCATCCATTTCTTCAAACGACTTGCGCTTTTTTCTGAAACAGTAGTTTGCTATAAATATTAAAGTGCCTTCGTCGTATCCTTTAGTCATCCACGGTGAAACGTAATTGTCGATATAAGGCTGAATAACTTCGCAATAAACTGAAAGTTCGCTCGCAATTTTAATTGCGGTTTCTTTTATAGCGTTCTTTAAGGTGAGATAGTTTTCAATCTCTTTTTTGCCAAAACACTTGTTTAAGTAAAGTTCTGACATAAAGCCGTCAAATTTTTCAACGTTTTTAAGTTTTGATTTTTTAGCGGCAAAAATTATTGATTCAAGTTCAAACTGCATTTCTTGACGCCATTTGTTGAATAATTTTAAATCTTCAATATCAGGCTTTCTTTTTATCGAAAGGGCAGTTAAAATTGCTTGAATATCGCTAGTTCTGGTTATGTAGTCGGAAAGTTCTTGCTCGATAGCATCAACAGTCGTTATCTGACGCTCGCAAAAATCGCGACAAACGGTTGAGATGTAACGATATCCTATGTTTGCGCCCTTTAAATCTACACAATATTTAACTATCATAAGCATTGCTTCAGGTTTTATAGAATAATCTTCCATAATAGAGAAATATTCTGAATATTCTTGCGTTGAAATCATCCTTTCGGTTATTAGAGTTTGAATTGATTTGTTGAATTCGGTATATTTTTCAGGTTTAAACTTTCTTGGTTTTCCAGTTTTTGAAAGGGATAGGTATTTTACGGTAAAAGGTTCACGCGAGATGACTGACACAAGCCCGTAATCTTCCCAAAATAAAAATAGTTCCATTACAAGTTCTTCGTCCATATATAAAGCCTTTGAAAAAGCCGACAAATCTATTTCTTCAGCCGAATTTTCGCATAAATACAAGCCGTAAAGGTAAACCTTTACAGCATCGCCAGTTGCATCTGTTAAGTATTCAGTTATAAAGTTGTTGCTGATATTCGTCGTTGCGTTTTTCGAGAAATCTTTAGTAAATGAACAAAATGACATAAATACACCAAAATTTAAAATATACTTGATTTTATTATAAAAATATAATATTATATTATTAATTAAAAATCAACATAAATTTTTAGTTAATTTATTTTGCACAAAATATTGTGGCAAATTTTTTATTAAACCACAATTTGGGACTGTTATGAAAATATTGCACACTTCCGATTTGCATATCGGAAAAAAACTTGAAACTAAGGTAAGAATTGAAGAACAAAGATTGGTTTTAGACGAAATCGTCGACGTCTGCGAAAGAGAAAACGTTCAAGTCGTTTTAATTGCTGGAGACGTTTACGATACCTTTATGCCAAGCGCAGAAGCCGAACGATTGTTTTTTGATACAGCGTCAAAACTTTCTGGCGGTAAAAGAATAGTTATTATCGTTAGCGGTAACCACGACGACAGCGTAAGACTTAACGCGTCAAATCTTTTGTCGGTAAATAGTGACGTCTATTTTAGCGATAGTAAAATTGATGATTATAACCAAGAATTTTTATCTAGTGGCGTAAAAATGCAAGAAGTTGGCGACGGATATTTCGTCGTAAGCGATAAAAACGAAACAGTCTATATTGGTGCGCTTTCATATCCTACGGAACTTAGATTAAAAGAAAAAATAAACGACGACGAAAGTTATTCTGATAAAGTTCAAAGATGGATAAATAATTGCTTTAAAAATAACTTAAATAATTACCCGCAAATTTTTGTATCTCACTTATTTATGCTAGGTGGCGTTAAAACCGAAGGGGAAAGAAGTATCGAACTAGGCGGTGCAAGAATTATTGATAAAAGTCTAATTCCTGAAAGTTGTATCTATACGGCGCTTGGGCATTTACACAAAAGACAAGTTGTCGACAAAGAGAGAAATATAATTTATAGCGGTTCGATTTTGCAATATTCTTTTGACGAAACGAAAATTGATAAAAGTGTTACCGTTTTTGAAGTTCAAAACTGTAAAGTGCAAAATTTAAAGGTTGTAAATTTAGAGAAAGGAACTAAACTTTTCAGACTTAAAGCGTCATCACTAGAAGACGCTGAACAAAAACTTGAAAACGTTGACGGTTACGTTGAAGTAACTTTAGAGATTGACAAGCCACTTGATAGTTTGAAACATAAAGAATTTTGCAAAAAATTCCCTAACGCATTTTTAAAATTGCGATTTTTGGGGGAGCAAGAATTCTTGCAATCAAGAAGAGATTTGAACGATAGAGATTTGTTTATAGAGTTTTATAAAAACAAATATGGCTCCCAGCCGGAAGAAGAACTTATAGGGCTGTTTTTATCGCTTGTAGATAAGGTGGAATTAGAAGATGAGACCGATTAGATTAGAATTTCAAGGAATAAAAAGTTATAGCGAAAAAACTGTTATTGACTTTGAAAAACTCACTCGTGAAGGGATTTTTGGAATATTTGGAAACACGGGTAGTGGAAAAAGTACGGTTTTAGATAGTATGTTGCTTGCCCTTTACGGCAGATTACCTAAAACCACGACCGCTTCAGATTTTATCAACTATAACCTTTCAGAGTGTTTTGTAGAATTTACTTTTACTATTAAAACAAGCGGTGTCGATAAAGTATTTTGTGTGTCAAGAGAGTTTAAGTTAAAGTCTGAAAGAAGAACGGGTTCACATAAGGCGTTATTTTGTGAAATATGCGACGGAGTGAAAAGTCCGTTAGCAGAAGGGGCTGATAAAGTAACTGAAAAAACGGAAGAAATTATCGGTCTTAAAATGGATGACTTTGAAAAATGTATTATTCTTCCGCAAGGGGAGTTTGCTTCTTTTGTAACACTTCAAAAATCTAAGCGATTATTAATGATGAGCAGTCTCTTTAATTTGGATAAATACGGGGACGGACTTAGAAAAAAAGTTAAGAAAAAACTAGATGAATTAAACCTTGAAATATCTTCTGATGAAAGGCTTTTAACTGCGTATATAGAAGACACGAAAGTAGAACTTGAAAGAATACAAAATGATATTGATTTAAAGAAAAGCGAGAAAAATACGCTTGACGTAAATTTTTCTAAAATCAAAGAAGAAAAGCGAAAAAATGAGATAAATTACGAAACGCATAAAAAACTTGAAGAACTTAATTTCCGCCTTGAAAATTTAGAAAAATTAAAATCTGGTATGGAAATAAAAAAGCGCGCTTTAGAAAAGTTTGACGTCGTTAAAAATGTAAAAGATTTATTTTTAAAAATTGAAAAAATTAAAGAAAGTTTAAAAGATGAAAATCAAGTTTTGCAAGGCTATTTAATTGAACAAGAAAAACTTGAAGGCGAGTTTGAAAAGTTGAAAGAAAGGGAAATTAATCTGCCAAAAATTGACGGTGAATTAAGTTCTATTGAAACTGCTTTATCGTCGCTTGACAGTCTTATTGAAGATATTGACGATAACGCGTTAAGAGAAAAGAAAATCGTTGAACTAAGATCTGAGTTGAAAATCCTTAACGCTGAAATTAGTCAACTTGATGCAGATTTAGATAAGGTCAATTCGTCACTTCTATCCTTGAACGCTGAACTTGAAGATAAGAAGATTAAAGAAAATATTACCCGAGTTTTAACTGAGATTGAAAAATCGGCTAGCGACGAATTTCTAATTTCTGAACTTGAATTTTTGAAATCTCTTGAACCACTGACCGAAAGTATCGCAAAAACTTTAGTTTTAGAACGTATTGAGTTTGTTAATACAAGACTGGTAAGTTTAGATAAGTCTGATTTAAGAACTTTGTTAAACGAACTTAGTAGTTTGTACGAAGAAAGTGATAATTATTACAAAAAAATTCAAGAACTTGAAAATGAAAAGTCTAGTCTTTCGTTAAAAAGTAGTGGACTGTTATCAAAGAAAAATTCAGTCTTAGAACAAGGACAAAAATTAAAGGCTGAATATGATAAATATCAAGGCAGAATCGATAAAATTTTATCTGGCAAAAATTACGAAGATTATAAACGGAAGTTGATTACTCGTAAAAACGAGTTGAACTCTGAAAAATTAAATATTAAAAATCTTTCAGATAAACTCCTTGAGAAGAATACCGATTTAACTTCGAAAATCTCTGCAAGCAGAGCAAGCATTTCTCAATTTGAAAAATCTTTATTTGAAAATGAAAAAGAATATAAAGAGTTAGTCGCAAAAGAATTTGAAAGCGAAGCAGAAATTCAAAAGATTTCCGTTCTTGTTGGAAACAACGAAACTCATTTAAAAACTGAAACTGAAAGCTTTTTCAACGAGTTGTATTCTGTCAAATCTCAAGTTGAAGAATATACAATCGCTTTAAACGGTGAAGACTTTTCTGAAGAAAAATATAATGAAATTTGTCAAAATTATGAAAAATTAGAAAAAAATATTAAAGATATTGATAATATTTTATATAATTTAAATAAAACGTATAAAAATAAGTCGCAAAATTTTGAAAAAAGGTGTATAATAGAAAAACGTATTAAGAAGTTGCAAAAAGAATATTCGCTAAACGAGCAACTTTCAAAAGCGTTAAGTTTTAACGGCTTATTAGAGTTTGTTAGTGACGAATATCTTAAAGAAATAGCACAGATTGCAAAAATAACGCTACTGACGTTAACCGACGGCAGGTTTGGATTGCGTTACGACGGCGATTTTATGGTTGAAGATAACGTTTTAGGTGGTCAGGTGAGAAAAGTTGATACCGTATCAGGTGGTGAACTTTTCCTTGTGTCACTCTCTCTTGCGCTTGCGCTATCAAAAAGTATTTATTCTAAATCACAAAAACCGATCGAGTTTTTCTTTTTAGACGAAGGTTTTGGTTCGCTTGATAAAGACCTAGTCGAAACGGTTATGGATTGTTTGAATAAGTTGAAAGACGAGCGTTTAATTATAGGCGTGATATCACACGTTGAAGGCTTGAAAGAGCGTATAAATGCTAAAATTTTAGTTAGCCCAGCAAGCGAGACGGGCGGTTCAACGCTATCGGTTATTTAATTTTTACGGGGATTTTATGGAAGAAGTAAGCACTATTATTTATTCACCGCAAATGTTGTGGAAAGACTTTGAAAGTGATCTTCCGCTTATGGACTCTGTCATAAGTGAAGAACCTTTTGGAAGTGGTTTTATCCGCACGGTAAAATTTTGGGGTAGAGACACGGGGAAAGGTCGTGTTTCTATTTATGGTGCTTACGCTTTCAATAAGACAAACGGCAAAAAACAATCTAAAGGCACGATATTGATTATTCAAGATATTTACGAACCTATCAATTACGAACTGATCAATCTTTATTTTAAGCAAGGTTATAACGTGCTAACCGTTGATTACGGCGGTATAGGTGATGGCGAAAATCATACGACTTATCCTGAAAACGTAAGTTTTGCGACTTTCGAAAATTGCGACGTCACTTTAAACAAAGTTGAAAGTACTGCAAAAGAAACTTGTTGGTACGAGTGGGTTGCAGTTATGAAATACGCGCTTTCATATCTAAAAATGCAAGAAAACGTAGATAAAATAGGTGTGCTTGGCATAAAGAACGGCTCGAATATTGGTTGGATGCTTTGTGGAACGGATCTAAGAGTTAGTTGTTTCGTTTCGCTTTTTGGTGCAGGGTGGCGCGCGTACAAGGGTAAGTTTAAGTATTCTAGCGACGACGACATTGAAAAAGACGAAGAAAGAATTAGATTTTTAGCGGGTGTTGAAGTTCAAGCGTACGCCCAAAGCGTACTTTGTCCCGTACTTTTCCAAACGGCGACTAATAGTCCAGATTTTGATATTGATAGGTCGGTTGATACACTATTGAGAGTGCACTCTGACGATATAGAAGCATCGGGTTGTCTAAGATACAACTGTTATGCACCAAGGCTTAGAAACGTTCTTGATAAGTCTTGCATGAGAAACGTTGATTTGTTCTTAGCGAAATATTTGCTTGATTTTAAAATAGCAATACCGTTCGAGCCAAAACTTACGATTGAATCTAAAGGAAAAGAAGTTTCTGCAAAACTTTCTATAAATTTTACCGACACGAAAAGAACGAAGCGCGTTGCGGTTTACGTTAGTGAAGGTTGTCCTAATCCTGCGTATCGCGATTGGAATACGATGACTGAACTTAAAAGTCCGACTGAAACAGAGAAGAATTTTGTTTATAAAATTAAAGGTAATGCAGATTTTTTGGTTTGTTTTGGGCTTGTTGAATATAAAAACGGCATAACCGTTTGTTCAAAAATTCAGTATAAAAAAATTGATAATATTATTTCGCGCGATAATAAACTCGTTTATTCTGCTAAAGATAAATTAAGCAGTTTTTCCGTGTTTGACGTTAAAAAATATTCATCTTCAGGTCTGTATTTTTGCGACGAAGACTATATTTTAACCGTGCAAGGACCTAACGAGATTAACGGTGTTTCGTCTAAGTACGGACTTATAAGTTATAAAGTTAACCCAAATTATTTAAAACTTGACGAAAGTTCGCTCGTTAAGATGGACGTTTATTGCGAAGAAGATACCGAACTTTGTCTTGTGTTTATGTCGGTAGACTCAAGTGGTAACGAAACTGAATACTTTGCTAGAATTATAATTTACGGAGCGAAAGTTTGGCAAAATATTTTAGTTAAAGCAACTGATTTTAAGTCTGTGTTCGGTAGAACGATAAGAGATTATTCAACCGTTTGCGCGTTCAGAATTGAAGCGGAAACAAGATGCGTTATTAACAATATTTTGATGATTTAATTTATATGTGGTATAAGGTTAAAGAAAACTTAATAGACCTAAAGATGAGAGAAACGCGAGAAGCGTCCCGTTCGTGGGATTTGTTTTTCGTTTCTTTTATCATAATTTTGTCTTGCCTTATACTTTTAAGAGTATTCGTGTTTTCGTCCGTAATCGTAAGCGGAACTTCTATGAATAACACACTTGAAAGTGGAGATTTGCTGATTGTTAATAAATTGAGCGAGCCAAAACACGGCGACGTTGTCGTTTTTTACGCGGGGACGTTTGATGAAAAGGGGAATATTCATTATCAACTTGACGAAAACGGACAAAAAACTTTTTACATTAAGCGCATAATTGCGTGTGAAGGTGAAACTGTTTATTGGGAAAACGGTGTCGTAAGTCGTGGTTATTTTGACGGCGATAGTTTTATTAAAACAGAACTTGACGAACCTTATGCATTAGGGAAAACTTATACTTTGCACTCAATTTTTGACTTTCAAGATAATATAGAAGGCACTCTAGTTCCTAAAAATCACTATTTTGTGCTAGGGGACAATAGACCTGTTTCTAACGATAGTCGCGGGACTATCGGCATGGTGGACGAACGTTTGATTTTAGGCGTCGTTCCGCAATTCGTAATTGATAATAAAGAAACTGTATTAAGGTATCTTTTTAGAATATTTTAATTTTGATAACCAAAGGAGAACATTATGCAAAAATACGTAATTACATCTGATTCAACTTGCGATTTAACTCAAGAACAAATTGCTGAGTACGGTATTATTATTAAACCGCTTACTATAGTTTTAGATGGTAAAGAATATTCAGATAATATTGACATAAACGTTGACCAGTTGTTGGCGCACGTCGATAACGGCGGTGCTCTTCCTAAAACTGCAGCAACTTCTATTGAAGAATATAAAGAATTTTTTAAACCTTTCGTTGACGAAGGGAAAGAAGTTATCCACTTTAATATTTCTTCTAAACTTTCTTCATGCAACCAAAACGCAAATAATGCAGGTAAAGAACTTGGAAACGTTTACGTAGTTGACTCTAAGCAACTTTCAACGGGACAAGGTTTACTTATCTTAAAGGCTGCAAAAATGCTTAGCGAAGGTAAAAGCGTTAAGGAAACGTACGAAGAAATTACTAAACTTGTTGATAAAGTTCAAACTTCGTTCGTCGTTGATCGCTTAGATTTCTTACATAAGGGCGGAAGATGCTCTCTTGCGCAATTTATAGGAGCAAAACTACTAAAGTTACACCCACATCTATCTATGGTTGACGGTGCGCTTAAAGTTAAGAAAAAATACCAAGGCAATATGAGACGTTCGCTTGATAGTTACGTTAACGATTTAGCGGCAGAATACACTTCTTACGACAAGTCGATAGTCTTTATTACGCATTGCAACGCTGACGACGCGTACGTTGAAATGGTCTTAAATAAGGTTAAAGAAGTTTTTGAGTTCGAACAAGTAGTCGTCTCTAAAGCCGGAACGACTATTTCGTCTCACTGTGGAAAAAATACGTTAGGTGTGTTATTTATTACAGAATAATCTACGAAAAGGTTTAATCCATGCCTTTTCGAAAGGGGAATTATGAAAAGAATTGACGTAAAATCTGAGTATAAATGGAATATTGAAGAAATTTTCTCAACTGAAAAAGAGTGGGACGACCTTTTTCAAGAAGTTAGCAAAGAACTCGATTTTTCTAAGTACGAACAAAAACTTTCAGATGCAGATACTCTTTTAGAGTGTTTTAAAGAACTTGACAGAGTCGCTTTAAAACTTGAAAAACTCAGTGTTTATGCGTTTATGCGTCACGACGAAGATACTGCAAATTCCTTCTATAACGGCAAAATGTCGCAGATTGATTCGCTAGAAGTAACTTTTAGTTCGAATACGGCGTTTATTATGCCTGAACTTACAGCACTTTCTGAAGATAAACTGAATTCGTTTATTAAAGACGAGCGTTTTTCTGATTACGATTATGAATTAAAAAATATAATTAAGTCAAAACCACACGTTTTATCGAAAGAAACTGAAAGCGTTCTTGCACTCGGTGGACAAGTTTTTCAAGGATTTCACTCGATATTTTCAATGATCGATAATGCGGATCTACCGTTTCCAGAACTTGAGATTGACGGCGAAAAGGTGAAAGTCACGCACGGAACTTACAGCGTTTTATTGCTGTCTAGCGATAGAACCGTTCGCGAAAAAGCGTTTAAGGCTTATTATAATGCGTACTACGGCTTGCTTAATACGATTTCTGCAACTTATATCGGCAACGTAAATAAAAACGTTTTCTTAACCCGAGCAAGAAACTATAATTCTTGCTTAGAGCGCGCGCTTATTTCTGAAGACGTTGACAAAGTAGTTTACGACAATTTAATTTCTGCAACGAATAAGGCACTGCCAATTTTGCATAAATACGTAGAAAACAAAAAGAAAACGCTTAAACTTGACGAAATGCATATGTACGATATGTACGTTCCTATCGTTGAAGATCAAGACATAAAACTTGAATTTGTCGACGCGTTTAAACTCGTCAAAAAGGGGCTTGAGCCGTTAGGAAAAGAATATCAAGACTTGTTACAACGTGCGTTTGACGAAAGATGGATGGACGTTTTTGAGACGGAAAACAAAAGAAGTGGCGCGTACAGTATCCACGTTTACGCCATTAACCATCCGTACGTTTTATTAAATTACCAAAAAACAACGCATGATATATTTACGATTGCACACGAACTCGGTCACTCGATGCACAGTTATTTCTCTAGCAAAAATCAACCGCAATCTAAAGCAGATTATAAGATTTTCGTAGCAGAAGTTGCTAGTACCGTAAACGAAGTATTACTACTTAAGTATTTATTAAAAAATACCGACGACGTTATGCTTAAAAAGTTCTTGCTTTCGTACTATATGGATATGATTAAGGGAACGCTTTTCCGTCAAACTATGTTTGCAGAATTTGAGTACAAAGTTCACAGTTTAGCAGAACAAAATATTCCGCTTACGAAAGACCTTCTTAATGATATTTACTTAGGTCTTAACCAAGAATATTACGGGGAAGGAGTAATAAGTGACGACGAAATTAAGTATGAGTGGGCTAGAATTCCGCATTTTTATCGCGCGTTCTACGTTTACAAGTACGCAACGGGAATAATTAGTGCGATTTCTATTGCTGAAAGAATTTATTCTGAAGGCGAAAAAGCCGTCGAAGATTATTTTAAATTTTTATCGTCAGGTGGAAGCGACAGTCCAGTAGAACTTTTAAAACTTGCCGGCGTTGACTTAACGAAAACTTGCGCTTTTGAAAGTGCTATGAACTCTTTTAAAAACGCACTTGAAGAATTTGAAAAACTATAAACTATAGGTGAAATATATGGCAAAAAATAATGCTATGCCTTACAATCTCGAGGCTGAGCAATCCATACTTGGTTGTATTTTAATTGACCAAGTAGTTCAGCCCGACATCATAACTTCTCTTAAAGTTGACGATTTTTTGGTGGAATCTCATAGGCTTATTTTTGAAGCAATTCAAGACGTCTACAATTCAAACGTGCCAGTAGATCTCGTTACTTTATCTGATATTTTGCAAAAAAATGCCGTTTTAGAAAAAGTTGGCGGTATTTTATATCTTACTGAACTTACGAGAATTATCCCGTCGTCAGCAAACTATTCGCAATATCTTGATATCGTTAAGCGCGACGGTGTTTTGCGTAGACTAATTACTGGCTCAAACAAAATTATTGAAGATGCAACGCAAAGTTTAGACAGTAAAAAATCTCTCTCTTTTGCGGAACAAACTATTTTCGATATTTCGGAAGACAACGAAAAGCACGGGCTTGATAGACTTAGTGCTTACGCTCAACCAGTTATCGAAATGTTCGAGCAAATTGAAAAGGATAAAGATTATTTTATCGGTTTAAAAACTGGGTTTTATCGTCTTGATTATATGACTAACGGTTTACATAAAGGCAATCTTATCATTTTGGCTGCTCGTCCGTCTATCGGTAAAACTACGCTCGCAATGAATATCGTTGAGCATATCGCGATAAAAGAAAAGAAAACCGTTGCCGTTTTTGCGCTAGAAATGACAAAGCAGGAACTTGCGCAAAGAATGCTTTGTTCTGTTGGTAACGTAAGTATGGACGATGCGTTAAAAGGTAAACTTACCGATAAAGACCCTAAGTCGTACAAAAGACTTTGGGATGCCCAAAAACAAATTGACGAAGCGAAAATTTTCGTTGACGAAAGTTCGCAAGTAACCCCACAAGATATACTTTCTAAGTGTCGTAGACTTAAACTTAGACACGGGCTTGATTTAATCGTCGTCGACCATATCCAACTTATGGATTCAGCGAAAAAGAACGTTGAAAGTCGGCAACAACAAGTAACCGATATCTCAAGGGGGCTTAAGATGATTGCAAAGGAACTTGACGTTCCCGTTATTGCACTTTCGCAGTTATCTAGACAAGTAACTTCCCGTAAAGGCGGAAAACCTGTTTTGTCAGACTTAAGAGAATCTGGCGCAATCGAACAAGATGCGGACTTAGTATTGTTTATTCATAGACCTGATAAAGATGCAGATCCTGAAGACGTTAAAAAGGCAAAACCAAACCTCACTGAACTTATTATTGCTAAAAACAGAAATGGTACTTGCGGTGAAATTGAATTGATATTCAAAGGTGAATACGTCAAGTTTGTCAGCGCTACTAATTATAGCGGTGAAGCGCCTGAATATGGAAACAATAATACACAAAAAGTTGAAGTTGACGCTCTTTATGACGATGACGACGATTTTGACGTAAACGATCTCGTCCCACCAGACGAAGACGACGAATAAGGCGGTTAGTTTTGCTTATTATGGATAATATTGATAGTACGATAAGAAAAATTGACGGTTATTCGTTAGAACTTGCTAAAAAACTGATAAGCGGGGGGAGTTTGGTCGCGTTTCCAACTGAAACAGTTTACGGACTTGGTGCAAATGCATATTCCGACGATGCTATAAAAGCCATTTACGACGCTAAAAAAAGACCGCTTGATAATCCGCTTATAGTTCATGTACATAAAGATTACGATATAACTGAACTCGTTTTTGATAACGAAATAGCAAAAAAGATTAGGAAAAAGTTTTGTCCAGGTCCGATTACGTTAGTTTATAACTCGAAAAACAAAGTTTCACCGCTTGTGTCGTGTGGACTTAGCACTTTGGCAGTGCGTATTCCGTCGCACGAAGATGCGCAGAGATTTTTAGAGTGCGTAGATTTGCCTATCGCAGCGCCAAGCGCTAACGTTTCTAAGCATACAAGCCCAGTAACGGCAGAGCACGTTTATGAAGATTTTAAAGATAACGTTCCACTTATTTTAGATGGTGGAAGGTGTGACGGCGGTATAGAGTCAACGGTTGTTGACGTAACGGGTGACTATCCGATTATTTTAAGAAAAGGACTTATCACTGCTGAAGATATAAGATCTGTCGTAGGTAAGTGCGAGTACGCTAATGATGACAGCAGTTTAAAAACTCGTTCGCCTGGTATGAAATATCTTCACTACGCGCCAAAAGCGCAAACTATGCTTTTTTCAAGTGAGGATTTAGAAAGCGCTATTGCTTCATACAAACAAGCAGAAATTGACGGTAAAAAGCCTGTTTTTATGTGTGAAGATAAAATCTCGCAAAGGCTTGACGGATACAGCGTATTAAATCTTGGCTCAAACGGTTCTCAAATGGCTAATAGGCTTTATTATTTGCTTCACGAAGGGGAAAAAATAGCCGACATTATTATCGGGGTAGAACTCGATATAACCGACGAAATTCTTCTCGGTGTAAATAACAGATTTTTAAAGGCTTTTGGTAAATGATGAAAATTATGTTCGTATGCACTGGCAACACTTGCCGTAGCGCAATGGCGGAGTGCATACTTAAAAAGTTGATAAAAGACAATAAAATCGAAGGTGTAAAAGTTACTTCGGCAGGGCTTAGCGTAACTGAAAATGAAATGAATAGTTATGCACGAAAGGCGCTTAACGAACTAGGGGTAAAACCAAGAAAATTTTTGCCTAAGCAAGTTACTGAAAAACTTTTAAAATCGCATAATGCCATAATTTGCATGACGAAAAATCAAAAAGACGCGCTTTTAGGATTTAATAACTTATACACTGTATCAGAACTTAGTGGTGTTTCAGGCGATATTATAGATCCATACGGTAAAGACTATGAAACGTATTTAGAAACTGCGAAAATGCTGTTTTTAAGTTGTCAAAATATACTAAAATTAATAAAGGAAGAATTGAAGATATGAAAATTGCTATAGGTTGTGATCACGCTGGCGTTGATTGCAAAAACGAACTTGTAAAATTTTTAGAAAATCAAGGGTTTGAAGTCAAAGATTTCGGCACGAACACTACAGAATCGTGCGATTATCCCGACATTGCGTTCCCAGTTGCTAAAGCAGTTTGTTTTAATGAGTGCGACCGTGGGATTTTAATTTGCGGAACAGGCGTTGGTATCGGAATTTGTGCAAACAAAGTAAACGGAATAAGATGTGCGTTATGTAACGATGCGTTCGTTGCAGAACTATCAAGAAAACACAATAACGCAAATATGATTTCACTTGGCGCAAGAGTTATTGACGTTGAAAAAATGAAACAAATCGTTTCGGTCTTTTTATCTACTCAATTTGAAGGTGGTCGCCACCAAAAAAGAGTTGAAAAAATTACTTTAATTGAAAATTCACAAAAAACTAGAAATTAATTTTAATTAATATATAAATTATAAATATTCATTTTTTTGTATAAAGGTGTTATTATGAAAAAAGTTAGAAAAGCAGTTATTCCAGTTGCTGGATACGGAACAAGACTTTTACCGTACACAAAGGCTGTACCAAAGCCAATGTTGCCGGTTGTAAACGTTCCTGCAATACAACTTATTGCAAAAGAAGCGTCTGACGCGGGCATTGAAGAAATTATGTTTGTCGTTGGGCACAAAAAAGAGATTATTGAATCGCATTTTTCACCGTTTGTCGAACTTGAAAAAGTGTTGCTTGATAAGAACAAAACTGAGTTTTATAATGCGATAAAGTTCCCTGAAACGATGGCAAAAATTACTTTTGCGGTGCAGGAAAATCAACGCGGAACGGCTGACGCTATTGCAGTTGCTAAAGATTTTGTAAAAGACGAACCGTTTGCCGTCTTATTTGGTGACGATTTAATTTATAACGAAGAAAAACCGGTTATCAAGCAACTCATTGAAGCGTACGATAAGACGGGAAAAACTATTATTGGCGTAAAAACCGTACCGCATAAAGACGTTCCTAAGTATGCGTCTGTTGAGTATGATACGAAAGACGGTAGGCTTTATCATATGACTAAAATCGTTGAAAAACCGCCACTAGAAGAAGTTAAAAGTGATATCTCGCCACTTGGCAGATACGTTTTAGCACCAACGGTTATGGATATTATCGAAACTTTAGAACCGGACCCAAGAACGGGTGAATACTGTATTACTTCTGCCTTTGAAATTGATTCTCAGAAAAACGGAGTGTATGCGTACGAGTTTGAAGGAACTCGATACGACCTTGGTGATAGACTTGGATTTTTAAAGGCTAACGTTGAATACGGTTTAAGGGATAAAGATTTGCACGACGGCTTTAAAGAATACATACTCGACTTAGCAAAAAAATTGTAAAATAATAAAAATAGAGAATTTTGTCGTTTGAAATTATTTCAAGCGACAATTTTTTTTATGAAAAATGGTAAATTTTGAAAAAAGTGCTTGAAATGGTATTTACAAATTAAAAAATGATGTTATAATATAATAAAATATATATTTATTTATAAGAGTGGTATTCGCTTATATGATTTGCCCGATTTGTCATAAGAAAGAAGCAACGAAAATAGTAACTAGAAAATTCAGCGGAGCGCAAGTTTCAGGACAGGTGTGCGACGACTGTTTAAACGTTGCTTTGACTTTAGATAAAGAAGGCTTTTTTTATACCTTCATTTCTCAGCCAGATAAAGCGTGTCGAAATTGCGGTAGAAAACTTAGTGAGATAGAAAACACTTTGCTAGTTGGCTGTAAGATGTGTTATAGAGAATTCGGGATAGAACTCAAGCCTATGATTAATCGGTTACAGGGAATAGGAACAGATGAAAATTAATAATACTCAAGTTGCCGTTTCAACTAGAATTAGGCTTGCAAGAAATTTTGACGGATACTTTTTTCCGTCTTTAATATCGAGAAGTAGTAAAGAAAGAGAGATTGGTGCGTTCGTCAGCGATTTGTTTTTTAAACTTGGCGGATACGAAGTAATAAGCATGAAAAATCTCTCGCTTGATGAAAAAAATTCTTTGATTGAAAGGTATTTAATTTCAAAAAATCTAGCGAATAACCCGTACGGTTTAGTTTGCGTAAGTAAAAACAACGAAATTTCCGTTATGGTCAACGAAGAAGACCACATAAGAGAGCAGTGTATTTTAAGTGGGTTTGACTTAAAGGGCGCAATTGAAAAAATTATGCCGATAGATAATTTGCTTAACAGAAATTTTCGTTTTGCTAAAGAAAACGATTTTTACTATACCGCGTGCCCGTCAAATCTAGGAACGGGTATGCGGGCGTCGGTAATGCTTTTTTTACCTGCACTTGTTTACACGGACAAGATAGGTAAAATTATGGACGACGCTAAGTCGGAAGGAATAACTTTCAGGGGTGCGTTCGGTGAAGGAAGTTTTGCAGAAGGTTTTTGGTATCAGGTAAGCAATTCGCGCACTCTTGGTACGGTCGACAGCCTTGTAGAAAAGGTCAGTAACTTCGTTTTATCAGTTTGCGACGAAGAAAACGACGAAAGGTATCGACTTTTAAGTGATTTTGAACACGAAATCATTGACGAGTGTATGCGTGCTTACGGAATACTTACAAACTGCCACTTGCTTTCGTATGAAGAGTGTATTAAACTTATTGCAAAAGTTAAGTTTGCAAGTTCAGTTGGTGTTTTAGAACTCAAAAACCCAAGCGCGCTTGACGACTTGATTGTAACCGTTAGACCTGCCACTTTAAAGTTTATAAGTGACAACGAAGAAAACGAGTACATAGCGCGCGCAAACTACGTTAAAAGCGCGTTTAAAATAATATAAGGCTTACCGAGAATAAATTATGATTATTCAAAATAAATTGACTGACGGCATGCGTAATATTATCAAGTATGCTAATGAATTTCAAGTTAAAAATAAAATAAAAGAGATGACTACCGAACTTTTGCTTATAGGTGTATTGTCTTGTGACTGCGTCGCAAAGCGGATACTTGCAAAATACGGGGTTAATTTACAAAAAATAGTTCCAAAAGTAAAAGAAAACAGCATTTATTCGCGCGAAGTTGAGAAAAAGTTTTCGCTGAACGCCCAAAAGGTTTTAGACTTAGCACAAAATTTTGCTCTTGACTCTGGATGTAATTTTACGGCTACGGAACACTTGCTATATGCTATGGTAAGCGTAAAACAAACGATTGCTTACGCGCTTTTAAAAAGTAACGCAACCGATTTTGAAATGCTTAAGCAAGAGACTTTTGAAGCAGTGTCAAGTCTTTCCGAACCCAAACAAATAGTTGAACCTTCTTATAAGGGCGCGGATACTCAAGTTCGAAGTTATTCTAAAAAAGTGACTTTTGATATTTCAACTTCGCCACTTGATAAATTTGGCGTTGATTTAACTGCTAAAGCAAGGCAAGGTAAATTAGATCCTGTAATTGGTAGAGATCAAGAAATTTCAAGAATAATTCAAACTCTTTCAAGACGCATTAAAAGCAATCCTATGCTTATTGGCGAGCCTGGTATTGGTAAGAGTGCGGTTATCGAAGGGCTTGCGCAAAAGATCGTTTCTGGTGACGTTCCGATGAGTTTGCAAGACGTTTGTATAATTTCGATAGACCTAGCGTCAATCGTTGCTAGTTCGAAATATCGTGGCGAGTTTGAGCAAAACTTTAAAAACGCAATAGAATATTGTAAAGATAACGAAAATATCGTTTTATTTATTGACGAAATACATACCCTTATGGGGGTTGGAAAGGGTGGTGACGTTCAAGCCACCGAAATGCTAAAACCTTCGCTTTCTCGTGGCGAGTTAAGAATAATCGGCGCAACTACCATTAACGAATATAGAAAATATATTGAAAAAGATCCTGCGCTTGAGAGAAGATTTCAAACTATTATGCTCGATCCACCGTCAGAAAGTGACTGTATTGAGATTATAAAGGGTATAAGGGAAAGTTTTGAAACGCATCACGGCGTAAGAATAACTGACGAAGCGATTGAAGCTGCTGTTACTTTATCTGAAAGATATATCACTGACAGATTTTTGCCGGACAAGGCGATTGACTTAATAGACGAAGCAGCGGCGCATAAACGCTTGATTTTGTGCACGCCTGCTGAAGAAGTCAGAAGAAAAGAAAGCGAAGTTGAAAGACTTGAAAACGAACGAGATTATGCGTTCCGTCTTGGTAAATCGGTAACGGTGCTTGACGAAAAAATTAAAAAACTTGCAAAAGACCTTGACGAACTTTACGAACTTGAACTTTTAAAGCAAAGTAACGATTGCGAATCTATCGGTGCTGAAGACGTCGCTAAAATTATTTCAGTAATTACTGATATTCCTATCGCTAAACTTACTGAAACGGAATCTGAAAGACTTTTAAAACTTGAAAGCGAGTTGCATAAACGCGTTATCGGTCAAGAAGAAGCGGTTTCTGCCGTTTCTAAAGCGATTAGGCGTGCGCGCGCGTGCGTTAAAGATGCGTCAAGACCTATCGGCTCGTTTATATTCGTAGGTCCTACCGGCGTTGGTAAAACGGAACTTACGAAAGCACTTGCTGAAGCCGTTTTTGGCGACGAAAAAATGCTCGTTCGCGTCGATATGAGCGAGTATATGGAAAAGGCGAGCGTTTCTAAACTTATTGGTGCGCCACCTGGGTACGTCGGTTACGACGAAGAAGGTCAACTTACCGAAAAGGTGAGAAGAAAGCCGTTTTCTGTAGTCTTATTTGACGAGATAGAAAAAGCGCATATTGACGTATTTAACTTAATGTTACAAATTCTTGACGACGGTAGACTTACCG
Organism: Christensenellaceae bacterium; assembly: GCA_045534605.1. GTDB lineage: Bacteria > Bacillota > Clostridia > Christensenellales > Borkfalkiaceae > UBA4636. The sequence continues at coordinate 30,426 of JAZSKA010000006.1, forward strand.
ACAGTAAAGGACGGCTTGTAAACTTTAAAAATACGATTATCATTATGACTTCAAACGCTGGCGCACAAGAAGCAAGCGAATCAAAATCGTTCGGTTTTGGTGAGACCGACAGTCGCGAAAACGCAAAAGAAAAGATGCTTTCCGCACTTAAAAAGCAGTTTAAACCTGAGTTTTTAAACAGAGTTGACGACATTATCGTGTTCAACAAGTTAACTAGGGGCGAGTGTGGGCAAATTGCAGATATTCTTTGCGAAAACCTTAAAAATCGTTTGCTCGAACAAGATATCTATCTTATCATTTCTGAGAGTGCTAAAGAACTTATATTAGAAAAAGGTTACGATAACGAATACGGCGCGCGTCCGCTTAGACGCACTATTCAAAAACTCATTGAAGATGCTATCAGCGAAAAAATTATCGCGGGCGAAATTAAAAGGGGCGACAAAGTCGTTGCCCAAAGAAACGGCGACAGTCTTTCATTTGTGAAAAAATATTAATTTTGTATCATGGAAATAGGTGTATCAACCGCAACGCTTTTCGGTAGAGAATATAACGAAACTGCGCTTACGATTTTAAATAAAATCAATTCGCGCGTTACGGAAATATTTTTGGAAAGTTTTTGCGAATATAAAACTGAATATGCTAGGAAATTGCTTGAAACGCTTGGCGACTTGAAAGTTCACTCCGTTCATACTTTAAATACCCACTTCGAGCCACAACTTTTTAGTGTCAATAAACGCGCTTACGACGATGCGCTTTTGATTTTCGAAGAAGTTTTAAAGTGCGCCCAAATTTTAGGTGCGAAAAACTATACTATGCACGGCAGAATTCGCATAAAAAAGGGCACTGACTTTAACAATTTTTCTGAGTACGGTAAATATTTTTCGTATTTGACCGATTTATGTAAAAAATACGGGGTTGAACTTTGTATTGAAAACGTAGAGTGGGCGTTTTATGGAAAGGTTGGCTTTTTTAAAGGTGTAAAAGAGTTTGCGCCCGATTTAAAGTCGTGTCTTGATATAAAACAAGCAAGAATAAGCGGATACGACTATCGCGATTATATTTGTGATATGGGAAATTCAATCAATACCGTTCATTTATCCGACCACGACGAAAAAGGTAGAATTTTGCTTCCTGGAAAAGGTAAATTCGATTTTAGAGAGTTGTTTAATAGATTAAACGACGTCGGCTTTAACGGAAATATGTTGATTGAAGTTTATAAAGAAAGTTTTTCTGACTATGACGAAGTCGTCGAGTCGTTAGAATATTTGAGAAATCTTAAACGTGAGGTGTTTGGTAAATGAAAAATTATCTTGACAAAAACTGGAAAAATTCTATGCGCGTAAAATTCGACTACAATAATATGATGCAAGAATTTATCGGCAAAGAAGGATTAACGAAGGAAGAAATCGAATCTTGTATGCCACTTGCTAAAAAGTCTTTCGATCTACTTAACGCATCACGCGGAACGGGTATGGTCGGTTGGACGGAACTACCGTATAACCAAGACCAAGTTGTTAAAGATATCAACGAGTATGCAAATGCTGTAAAAGGTAAATTTGAATATTTCGTGGTTTTAGGTATCGGGGGTAGCGCGCTAGGTCCTATCGCAGTATTTCAGGCTTTAAAGCACCTTCACTATAACGATTTACCTAAAGAAAAACGCGGTGGCCCTAAGTTTTACGTTGAAGATAATATCGATCCTGAAAGAATGAGTGCGCTTTTTGATATTATCGAGCCTGAAAAGACACTTTTCAACGTCGTTTCAAAAAGTGGCGCTACAAGTGAAACTATGGCTCAATACCTAATTATTTTCGACGTTTTAAAGAAAAAACTTGGAAAAGATTTAGGGGATCATATTGTTTGCACGACTTCAAAAGATAGCGGTAATCTTATTAAAATCGCTAAAGAAGAAAACTACAAGTGCTTCTATATTCCTGACGGCGTTGGCGGAAGATTTTCTGAACTTTGCCCAGTTGGACTATTGTCGCTTGCAATCTTAGATATCGATATTTGCGAAATTTTAGAAGGCGCTAAGTTTATGGACGAAGTTTGCAAAAATGCAGATAGTACAAACCCAGCGCTTATGTTTGCAGTTACACAATATCTTGCAATGCAAAAGGGCAGAAATATTTCAGTTATGATGCCGTATAGCGACGGATTAAAGTTTATGTCCGACTGGTACGCTCAACTTTGGGCAGAAAGTTTAGGTAAAATCAACGCTAGCGGTGTAAGCGTCGGTCAAACTCCTGTAAAAGCACTCGGCGTAACTGATCAACACAGTCAGGTTCAACTTTACGTTGAAGGTCCGTCAGACAAGGTTGTAACTTTCTTAAACGTTGAAAATTTCAGAACTACGGTTGAAATTCCACACGGACTAGAACAGTTCCCAGACGTAAGTTTTTTAAGCGGTCATACTTTGAACGAACTTATTCAAACTGAACAGTTTTCTACCGCGTACGCACTTTCAACTCACGGTAAGATGAATAACGAAATAATTTTACCTGAAATTAACGCGTTTACTTTGGGCGAATTTATGTTTATGCTTGAACTTGCAACGGGTTACGCTGGCGGTATGCTCGACGTAAATACTTACAATCAACCGGGTGTTGAAGCGGGCAAAAACGCAACTTACGCAATCTTTAATAAGAAAGGTTACGAAGAAAAGAAAAAAGAACTAATAAATGCACCTAAGAAAAAGAGTGATTACATTTCATAATTAGTCCCTTTTTCTCTAAAAATAAAGTCTAATTTATAGGAAAGTAATGAAAAAAATTTTATCGTTATTTTTTGCGACGGTTTTATGCTTGTTATTAATCACCGCGTGCGGAAACGGCGAAGTAGGAACAAGTTTGACAAAGAGTTCAACGGAGAAAAGTCGAGTATACAGTTTTGATAGTGAAAATTCAAAAACAAATAGCACGACTTTAAATAATTCAACTGAAAATAGTGTAAATAGCACTTTTTCCAGTGAGAATAACAGTTTTGAAAAAGAAAGTATAAAATCAACTAGCGTAAATGAAAATTTAATGCCACTAACTCCACAAGCAGAAAGTGTTTTAAACGCGTCAATTTCGTCAACTACTTTAATTACCGATAACAAAGTCGAAAACGATTTGATAATTTTACCGCGCGTATCGGGTGACGGTATTTCTTATATAAGTTGGCAATCTCAAAACGAAAATATTATTGATAACGACGGTGTCGTTTATCAAACTGATAAAAACCAAGCGGTAGATTTAGTCGCATATTTTTCTTACGGCGAATATATCAAAAAACAAACTTATACGGTAACCGTACTTCCTAAAAAAGAAGATAGCGTTAATATTACTGAAAACGATAATAGAATTTTAAAAAAGATAACCGTAAGTAGCACAAACGAATTAAAATCTGCCTTTTCATCTGCAAAAGCGGGGGACGCGATAATTTTAAACGACGGAAATTATTCTGGTGTTAGCGCTACGCTATCTTCTAGCGGAACAAAGAATAATCCTATATTTATAATTGCTAAAAACCCACAAAAAGCAGTCTTTACTGGTTCAACTTCACTTAAATTTAGCGGTGACTATATAGTTGTTAGTGGCTTGAATTTTTCTAGTGGTGCACCAAAAGAAGACAAAGGTTGCTTAATTTTTAGCGGAGATTATTCTCGAGTTACAAACTGTAAAATATACAACTACTGCGACGGAAACGCTTATAAATGGCTGTCACTCAGCGGAAAATATAACGAAGTTGATCATAACGTTTTCGACGGAAAGTCAACCGAAGGTGCGCTTTTAACCGTTTGGAGAAACGATAATAGTGCACAACATCACCACATACATCACAACGTGTTTAAAAACTACGCGTCAGGCGGTGGAAAAAACGGCTTTGAAACTATAAGACTAGGCGACTCTAAGATGTCGCAAAGTGATGCTTATTGTTTAGTCGAAAACAACTATTTCGAAGCGTGTAACGGCGAAGTTGAGATGGTTTCTGTTAAAAGCGGTAGAAATATTTTAAGAAATAATACTTTCGTTTCTTGTGAAGGTCATATAACTTTTAGACACGGCAAAAATAACCTTGCTAAAAACAACGTATTCCTTTGTAACACTATTGAAAATTCAGGTGGAATTCGTATGTATGACGGCGGACATATCGTAGTTAATAACTACGTCGAAGGTCAACGCTCGTCGTCGAATACGCGTGGCGGTATCGTCGTTCACTCTGGTGTTAATAAAGTTACTGAAACACCGACTATTAACGCACAATGGACTGCGTATAATTGCTTGGTTAAAAATAATACTTTAGTTGATTGTCAGCAAAGTATTATGTTCTGCGGAAAATACGAATACGCATCGAAAGATATTTCTGTTATTGACAACTTAATTTACAATTCAAATATTGCTGGGCTTAGGATAAATAAACCGTTTGATAATTTGACAAGTAGTGGAAATATTGCTTTTGCAAACAAACTTTATGCTTCTGAAAGTGATAAAGATATCGATATGACTGGTATTACTTTAAACGCATACAGCGAACCTTCAAGAAATTCAAATAATCTTGTAGAAAAATCTGGCGTTGGAGCAAGTGGTTTAGTTGTTATTAAAGAAAATCAGGTTGGAAATTATTAAGAAAATATTTACATATAAGAAACTACTCGGAGGAAAAAATGAGTAAAATTTTAATTATCGGTGGGGGACCTGCAGGTCTTACTGCGGGGTACGAGTTATCAAAAAATAAAGATAACGAAGTTATCATCTTAGAAGAAAGTCAAGTTTTAGGGGGTATTTCTCAAACTGTCAGATATAACGGTAACCGTATGGATATCGGTGGTCACAGATTTTTCTCGAAAGACGACGTCATTATGAATTGGTGGAAGGACATGCTTCCCGTTCAAGGCTCACCGTCTTACGACGATAAAAAACTTGAAAGAGACTCTAAACTTTCTGAAGGCGGTCCGGATCCCGAAACGCAAGACGAGGTTATGCTCGTCCGTCACAGAGTTTCAAGAATTTATTATAAAAAGCATTTCTTTGATTACCCAGTAACGATGAATTTCTCAACTATTAAAAATATGGGATTTTTCACAACCGTTAGGGCTGGCTTTAGTTATATTTGGGCGTCAATTTTTAAAAAGAAGGAAACGTCGCTCGAAAATTTCTATATAAACCGCTTTGGTAAAGTGCTTTACGGTATGTTCTTTGAAGGGTACACCGAAAAACTTTGGGGTAGACATCCAAGCGAAATTTCCGCTGACTGGGGTGCCCAACGCGTTAAAGGACTTTCTATTCGCGCACTCATTAAAGATATTTTCGGAAAAATCTTCAAGAAAAAGAACAGAAAAGTTGAAACTTCTTTAATTGAAGAATTTTGGTATCCTAAGTACGGACCAGGCCAACTTTGGGAACTCGTTGGTAAGCGTTTTGAAGAAAACGGCGGTAAAATTTTACACGGTCACAAGGTTAAAGGAATTAATCTTGACGGCAAAAAAATTACTTCTCTCGTTTGCGAAACAGAAAGCGGTGAAGTAACTTTTGAAGCGGATAATATTATTTCTTCAATGCCACTTAACGATTTAGTTGCATCAATCAACGCAGAAGTCCCAGAAGATATTACTCGCATCGCAAAAGGTCTTCCTTTCCGCGATTTCGTAACCGTTGGACTTTTAGTGGACAAACTTAAACTTGTAAATAAAACTAAAATTAAGACTTTAGGGGATATCGTTCCCGACTGCTGGATTTACGTTCAAGATACGGGCGTAAAACTTGGCAGAATTCAGATTTTTAATAACTGGTCACCGTACATGGTTAAAAATCCTGACGAAACGGTTTGGATTGGACTAGAGTATTTCTGCACTGAAGGTGACGAATTCTGGAATATGTCGGAAGAAGAAACGGTAAGTCAGGCTATCAGCGAACTTAAAAAGATTGGCGTTATCGCTGAAGATACTAAGGTTCTTGACAGTCACCGTGAAAAGATTAAAAAGGCTTACCCTGCATACTTTGATACTTATAACGAGTTCGATAAACTTCAAACATATCTTAACGAGTTTGAAAATATCTATTTCGTTGGTAGAAACGGGCAACACCGTTATAATAATATGGACCACTCAATGCTTACGGCAATTAACGCTGCAGAAATTATTGAAAAGGGTGGAGATAAGTCTGCCATTTGGTCTGTAAATACTGAAAAGAGTTATCACGAGAGTAAAGAAGAAAATAAATGAGTTTAAGTCGTTATTTTAAGTGCGAAAAACAAAATTATTCTGAATTTGTGAAAAAACACGCAATATTATTAACTTTTATATTGTGCGTGTTTTTTTCCACGTTCTCTTTTATGCGACAAGAATCGCTAGATCCCGGTAATTTATTTATTGCTACGGGAATATTTTGCGTTATCTCGATAATAATTGCATTTTTTATTCATAATAGATTTTCTCTAAACAACGTAGTTTCGACTATAATTTGCATTGCGCTTTGTATCGCAAGTTGGGGCTGGCTCGTTGGACTTCATAATTCTCAAACGCGTGCAGTTTATTTATTTATTACTTTTTTCGCATTGATACTAGCATATTACGCTTATTTAGTTTTAACTAAGAAAGCGACCATTGAAAATACGCTTTTTGTGTTGTTCTTAATCGGCTTTTTGTTAAGACTTACCTACGTTTTATCAAATTCTATTTACGAGCATCAGCACGATTTTTACGGCTTTTACGGCGAAGAAGTTTTGTTCGATAATAATTGCGACGGGCACGGGGGGTATATAAGTTATTTCTTTTATAGCAACTTTCGATTGCCGAACTTTGATCCGACTTTAAGAGATCAATTTTACCATCCGCCACTTCATTACTTTATTGCAGCGCTTTGGTGGAAAGCACAGTCACTCCTTGGTATTGTTGACAGTTACGCGCAAGAAAATATTCAAACTTTAACTCTCTTTTATTCTTCAGTTTGTTTGATAATAACTTGCAAAACTTTAGATATGTTTAAGGTTTCGGGCGTAGGAAAGGTTATTGCGTTTTCAGTGATGGCGTTCCATCCAACGTTTATTATCTTTGCAGGTAGCATCAATAACGATATTTTGTCGATTACGTTTATGCTTTCGGCGTTCTACTTTGCACTCAAGTGGTATAATTTGGGTAAACTGAAAGATATCTTAATTTGCGGACTTTTAATAGGTCTTGGCATGATGACGAAACTTTCAGCGTATATGATTTGTATTCCGATAGCGATTATCTTCCTTGTTAGATTTTTTAAAGACTCAAAAGTTAATCAAGAAGAAAGTGTTAAAAAATATTCTATTAATTTTGGGTTGTTTTTAGTCGTTTGCGCGCCATTAGCGCTCTTTTGGTCGGTAAGAAATTTAATAAACTATCAAGTTCCTATTGCATACGTTCAGCGGCTTCCAGACGACAGTTGGCAGTTCGTCGGAAATTATACTTTCTTACAAAGAATTTTTATGATTAAACCAAAAGAATATGCTGGGTTTTACAGTGTCTTTGACCAGTGGATAAGTAAGGGGGATGGGTTATATAACGAATTCAATCCTATGGTTTCACTTTTGAAAACTTCACTTTTTGGAGAATTTATCAATGCGCACTCGTACCCAGCGATAAAGGTTTTTGCAGACGTACTATTTTGGTCGAATTTGCTCGTCGTTATTCTTTCAGTTATCGCACTTGTTTATATGCTTATAAACGCGGTTAAGTATAAAGAAAACTTGCTGTTTAAGGTTTCTTTATCGGTGCTATATTTTTCAACTTTGATTTTCTATTATATATTCTGTTTTACTCATCCGCATCACTGTACGATGAATATAAGATACGTAAGTCCGCTAATTTTTGCAGGTGCATTAATTTTAGGTATAGCAATTAGCGATTTGAAATATATAAATAATATAAAAGTTAAAAAAGCACTAGAATTTACGAGTGGAATTTCAGTTGCGGTTTTTGCAATGTTTTCAACTTTAACTTATTTACTAATTGCAGGTTCTGTATAATAAAAAATCGACCGTATCGGTCGATTTTTTCTTTATATAGATTAGTTGTCAGTATCTGAGTTTGCGTTTGAATTAACACTTTCGATATAAATATCAGTAGGGAGCATTGGCTCGGCAAGTTTTTCGTGTGTTTCGCGTAAAATATGTCCAAACTCTACAAACTCTTTACCAGCCTTTTCAATCGTTTTTAAATATTCGTTAGCAACAGTTTGTGCTCCTGTAATATTAAAAAGTTTGTTTTCTGAACATAGAATCATTTCAATATCTTCGCCAAACATATGTTTAAATTGGAATTTAAGCGCGTCAAAACAGTTTTCTGCCTCAGGTAGCGGACTACCAGAGATAAGAACGTGTTTAGCGTTGAAAGCATCAATCGCAGGGTATGATTTAGAACCGTCGGAAAGTTCGACGATTTCAGGTGCTAAAAATGATGTCATCCTATCAAGCAAGGCTTTCATAGTTGACGGAACTGAATAGCAAAATAGTGGAGTTGACCAGATAATTACGTCGCTATCCTTCATTTTGCGTAAAATTTTATGCACGTCGTCGTTTATACAACACTTTCTTGACTCTTTTTTCCAGCATTTATAACAACTCATACAAGGACGGATATCGCAATTAATAGTTTCAATTTCTTTTGCTTTTTCGTCCATACCGCTTACAAATGTTTTTGCAAGTTTAAGTGTTTCGCTGTTTTTTGATTTTGGCGAGCCGTTTATAATTAATACTTTCATAATTCCCCCTGAAAAAGTAATTTAAACTTATATTAATTATATAAAAATTTTCTCTTTTTTTCAAGTAATTTTAACTATTAATTTTTATAAAAATAAAAGCGGTGACTTCTTTTAAAGCCACCGCATATTTGATTACATTGAGAAGTTTTTAAAGTAGTTTTGAATAAGGATAATAGGCGTACCTTTATCACCGCTACCGCTTGTAAGGTCTGCTAGACTTGCAAGTAAGTCGGTGATTTGACGTGGGGTAGTGCCTTGACTTTTCATATTGTTAACTAAATCGTCTTCTTTTGAACGAATTGCTTGTTTCATTGCTTCAATCGCTTCTTCACCAGAAAGGTTAGCAAGATCGTTGTCAGCAAGATATTTAAGTTTAATTTCGTTTGGTTTACCCTTAAGACCTTCAGTGAACGCAGGGGAAGCAACAGGATCCGCTAGTTCCCAAATACCACCTACAGGGTCTTTAAACGCGCCGTCACCGTAGACCATACATTCGATTAATTTGCCAGTGCGTTTTTGTAATTCTTTTTGAAGTTCTTCAACGAATTTTTGTGCGTCTCTCGGGAAAAGTTTAACGCTATTTTCGGTTGCTAGGTTGCTACCTAAAACGCCGTAACTTGGGTTATAACCGCTTCCGTCAACTGAAGTCGTTAAAATTTCGTCAAGTGAAACAACTTTTTCAGCACCAGCGTTTAAAAGAATTTTTTTCGTTCTCTTTCTGCTGTGAATATCTGCGTTGATTACAAATTTAGTGTGCTTTAAAATTTCCGTTGGGTTTGTTGCTAAAATTACTTCGCAATTTCCCATTTCTTTATAATATTGAATATAGTCAACACCAGTAAAAGTGTGGCGTACGTCACCAAAGATTTTATAAAATTCTTCAGAAGTGAATACGTCGCTGTACGGATTTACGTTCTTTTCTAAAATTTGTTCCATAGAAACGAAACTGTTTCCAACTTCGTCAGATGGATAAGAGAGCATAATAACGAGTTTTTTAACGCCCATTGCAATACCCTTTAAAATCATTGAAAAACGGTTTCTCGATAAAATTGGGAAGATTAGACCAACTGTGTTATCGCCAAATTTGTTTGCAACGTCTTTAGCAATTTGTTCAACGGTTGCGTAGTTGCCTTGTGCGCGGGCAAGAACTGCTTCGGTTACCGCAACGACGTCTTTGTCTTGAAGTTCGAAACCGCCGTTTTTTGATGCGTTTACAACGCAATCTGCAGTAATTTGAACTAGGTCGTCGCCTTGACGGATGATAGGTGCTCTGATACCCCTAGAAATAGTTCCTTGATAATCCATTTCTTTATACTCCTTAAAATTAACGTGTTAGTTAATTTCTATAAATTTTTCAAAACTGAACGAGATTGAAAAAACAATCCTTGAACATTATATCAAAAGCGATTTCATTTTACAACTAAATTAAACGCGCCTAGCCATATTTTTACATATATTTTTTTTAGTTAGTAGAAAACTAATTTCAAAATTTAATTAAAACGAGTATTTGAATATTAAAACTGTATTTTTGTTTTACAAAATAAAAAACGGCAACCCTAACTTTATCTAAAGTCAAAATTACCGTTTCGTCTTGGAGCTACTGACCGGATTTGAACCGGTGACCTGCTGATTACGGGTCAGCTGCTCTACCAACTGAGCCACAGTAGCATCAAAGCCATATAATTGTAACACAAATTAATTATTATTGCAACGATTTTTTAATAAAATTTTCAATATATATTTTATTTTGTTGAAATTTGAAAAATTTAAAATTACCTATCTTTTTTCTTGACTTTTAATTTTTTTTAATATACAATTACAATGCTAATAAGCGCTGATGTGGCACAGACGGTAGCGCACCGCCTTGGTAAGGCGGCGGTCACGGGTTCAAGTCCCGTCATCAGCTCCAGAAAAAAAACGACAGGTTTGTACCTGTCGTTTTTTTATCCATTGTGAAGGAGTGATATGTCATCACGAGTTAGAGTTTACGAGCGATTTTATCGTTTATTTTTTATTTTAAGTTATTTATTTTTTTTGTTTTTTTGAATTTTAACCTTATTTTTTTGAAATAATGAATAAATATGCATAATTCGATTTTTGATTTTTTGTATAAAAGTAGGTATTTTTTTAAAATATATTAAATTTTTAACAATCAATAAAATGCTAAAAATTGAAAAATTGCAAAAAAAGATTGTCAAGTTTATTAAAATGTAGTATAATGTATGAAATTATTAGTTGTAGTTATATATTAACTATAATATTTAGATATGAAAGAAGAAAAGGTTAAAAGAAAAATAAAAATTAAAAAAAGGCTTTCGCCTTTCCAAATAATCGTATTAGGTTTCGTTGGACTTGTGTTGATTGGGACGCTACTACTAATGTTGCCGTTTTCGTCTACTACAAGTGGATCGGCATCTTTTCAAGACGCGCTGTTTACTGCAACGAGTGCCGTATGCGTTACGGGACTAATCGTTAAAGATACCGCAACTTATTGGACTTGGTTTGGACAACTTATAATTTTGATACTTATCCAAATAGGTGGTCTTGGCGTAGTTACGGTAGTAGTTGGTTTTGCTATGAGATTCGGTAGAAAAATCGGTCTTATGCAACGAAACACAATGCAAGCAGCAATTTCCGCACCGCAAGTCGGTGGAATAATGCGACTTACGAACTTTATCATAAGAACGACGTTAATTATCGAAGTTATAGGTGCGGTTTGTTTAGCGCCAACAATGATTATGGAATTCGGCTTTTTTGGCGGTGTTTGGCGTGCTATATTTACTTCGATTTCAGCATTTTGTAATGCGGGATTTGACTTGATGGGTACTCGCGAGCAGTTTTCGTCGCTAGTTTTATTTAACTCTAATATCGTTGTAAATACTGTTATTATGCTACTTATCATAATCGGTGGTCTAGGTTTTTCGACTTGGGATGATATAAGAACGAATAAACTTAGAATCAAGCGATATCGTATGCAAAGTAGAGTAATACTTGCAATGGTATTTTGGTTGATCTTTATTCCTGCGGTGTTCTTCTATTTTTATGAGTTTTCTCGTCCCGTTTGGTCGGAATTTAGTGTGTTAGACAAAATACTTGCATCTCTATTTCAGGCGGTAACGCCAAGAACTGCAGGGTTTAACACCGTTTCGCTTGGTGATATGAGTGAAACTTCGCTTATCGTAATTATCGTGTTAATGCTTATTGGTGGCGCGCCTGGCTCGACCGCTGGTGGTATGAAAACTACGACTATTGCCGTTTTATTAGCAACTACTGCTTCAGTATTTAGAAGAAGATCTGATGCAAATTGCTACGGTAGAAGAATAGCAGACGATACCGTTAAAAATGCCTCAACGATACTTATGATGTATTTAGTGCTATTTTTTGTTTCAAGCGTGGCAATTGGTGCGATAGAAGGGCTTTCGATGATGCAATGTATGTTTGAAGTGGCTTCTGCTATTGGTACTGTTGGTCTTACTTTAGGTATAACGACTTCACTTTCGATTTATTCGAAATTGATACTAATATTCTTAATGTTCTTTGGTCGTGTTGGTGGCTTAACGCTTATCTTTGCGACTTCAGGTAATAAGCAGGACGGCGCAAGACTTCCTGCAGAAAGTATTAACGTTGGTTAAAATTTAAAAGGTGATTTATGAAATCAATATTAATTGTAGGTTTAGGTAGATTTGGTAGACATATTGCAAATAAAGTGCATGAACTTGGTCACCACGTAATGGCAGTTGATAACAACGAGGAGCGCGTAAATTCCGTATTGTCGTTCGTTACTAGCGCGCAGATTGGCGATAGCACTAAAAGAGAGTTTTTAAATAGTTTAGGCGTTCGCGACTTTGACGTTTGTATCGTTGCTATCGGTGACGATTTCCAAAGTTCGCTTGAAACGACTTCTCTTTTGAAAGAACTTGGTGCAAAATTTGTAGTATCGCGTGCAGCGCGTGGCGTACACGCTAAATTCTTATTAAGAAACGGCGCTGACGAAGTAGTTTATCCTGAAAAAGAACTTGCCGACTGGGTTGCTATTAGATACAGTTCTAACCGCGTATTCGACTATATTAAACTTGCCGAAGGGTATTCGATATTCGAAGTTGAAGTTCCTAAGTCTTGGGCTGGAAAAACGGTTGTAGAACTCGATATTCGTAAAAAGTATAATATCAACTTACTTGCTCTTAAGCACGAAGGCACGCTTAATCTTGCTATTACGCCACTTTCTATGTTTAAAGAAGGTGATAGAATATTGGTTTTAGGTAGCGACAAAAATATTCAAAAATGCTTTAAAATCTAATTTAAAAGTTTAAAAACGCACCGCGAATTAGCGGTGCGTTTTTTTGGTTTTTAATTAATTATTTAATCAATTTGATTAGATAAGAGTATTCAACGTTATTGATGTTATGGTCTACTGCAATAGTTGCCGTGCAAAGATTGAGAAGTTCGCTTTTAATGTTATTTGGCATACTATCAACGACATCGTCAAATAAATTAACCATTTCTTCATTTCTGTGTGCTTTAACCATATTAACAAGATCTTCTTCAGAAAAACTTTTGAAAACGTCTTTAATAAATTGAAGTTCTTCTTTAGAAAGCTTGCCGTCTACTGCAACAACGGTAAAAATAAATCCTGCTAAAAGTTCAGCGGCTTTATCTTCGTTATTACAATTTTCAGTAAAATACGGTAAAACTACAGACATAGCGTTTGCGGCAACTACATAAAGTTCTTCGCGAGAACTGTTTACAAAATTTTGTAAAATTTCATCAAGTTTGTTCATTTAGGGTTTCTCCTTGAATATTAAAATATTTATTTTTAAACTAAAAATATTATAACATAATAAAAATTATATGTCAATACCCAATTTTTTATGAAAATTTTTAATTTAATAATATTAATTTTTAAATAAAATTATACATTTATAAAAATTACATAAAGCCGTATAATTATAAAAATTTATCTTTTCACACTTTTTAAAAAGTCGAGCGTTTTTTGCTTTACTTAAATCTATAAATTTAGTATAATGTTAAAGTATTAACGCTTTACTTAACTAAAGTATTAAAATAAAAGGAGACAAATATGAAAAAGATTATTACACTTATTTCTGTTTTCGTTCTTTCGCTATCTTGTTTATTTATGTTTAGCGGATGTAACGTTAAGCCATCTTTAGACGACGGTGTCTTGACCGTTGGCTACACGATTTACCCACCAATGAACTATTTTGAAGACGATGCTAAAAGCGTTTTCGTTGGTTTCGATACTGAACTTGCTAAAGAAGTAGGTAAGATTTTAGAAGTCGAAATCGAATTTAAAGAAATCGTTTGGGATAATAAAGTTACCGCATTAAACACTTACGAAATTGATTGCGTTTGGAACGGTATGACTATTACTGAAGAATTGCAAAAAGCAATGGCTATCACTGATGCTTACTTAGAAAATAAGCAAGTTGTTATTTGTCAATCAGGTGTAAAAGATAATTACACTTCAAAAGAAAGCATTAACAACGCTAGCGAAGTATTAGTAGAAGCAGGCTCTGCAGGTGAAAGCGTTGCAAAAGAAGTTACTGGTTTTGATACTTCAAAATTATTAACTTTAGAAGCGCAAAGAAACACTATACTTGAAGTTAAAACTTCATCATCAAAAATTGGTATTATTGATATGCTAATGGCTAAAGTTTTAGTTGGACCAAATTCTGCAAATCCAGACCTTGACTACGTTGACGTTGATTTCCCAATCGAATACTTTGGTATTGGTTTTAGAAAGAAAGATACTAAAACTAGAGATTTGGTAAACGATGCAATCAACCAATTAAAAGAAAACGGAAAATTTGACGAACTCTTAGCAAAATATTACTCATAATCATGAATTTTATAACTGTTACCTTACAACTTTTAGAAGGTTTCGTTACCACTTTAGAACTTTTTGGGCTTACACTTTTATTCTCTTTACCACTAGGTCTTATTATTGCCTTTGGTGCTATGAGTAAGTTTAAGCCCCTTAAAGCAGTGGTAAAAACTTTCGTTTGGATAATTCGCGGTACGCCTTTAATGTTGCAGGTTATTGCCGTTTATTACGGTCCTGCATTGCTTTTTGAAGGTATTGGTATGCTCCCGAGATTTATTGCAGTTATGGTTGCTTTCGTTATAAATTATTCTTGCTATTTCTCTGAGATTTTTAGGGGTGGCATAGAAGCAATTCCGAAAGGTCAATCAGAAGCTGGCAGGGTGCTTGGGCTTAATAAATTTCAAATATTTAGCAAAATTATTCTTTTACAAGTTATCAAAAGAATAGTTGCGCCTATGTCTAACGAAATCATTACGCTCGTTAAAGATACGTCTTTAGCGCGCGTTATCGTCGTTACTGAAATTTTAAAAGTTGCACAAGATTTTACCGCAAAAGGCTTGATTTGGCCACTATTTTACACCGCGATTTACTATTTGATTTTCGTTGGCGTTTTAACTATACTTTTTGGCTTTATCGAGAAAAAACTCTCGTTCTATAAGGAGTAGTTTATGGCATTTTTAGAAGTTAGAAACATACATAAACAATTTGGCGATCTCGTTGTTTTAAAGGGGATCGATTTCGACCTTGAACGCGGTGAAGTTTTGTCGATAATCGGCTCGTCAGGTAACGGAAAAACTACTCTTCTTAGATGTATCAATTTCTTAGAAATTGCTAGCGTTGGTACTATCTCACTTGACGGCGAAGAAATTTTTTCAGCAGATAAAAAATATACCGATAAGGAACTTACAAAAATTCAACACGATATTGGTTTAGTTTTTCAAAGTTTTAATCTGTTCCCGCAATACACCGCGTTGCAAAACGTAACACTTGCACTTGACGTTAAGGCTGAAAATGAGTTAAAAGAACAAAAAGTAGGCTATTTTCAAAGAAAAAAATTGATGAAAGACGTCAAAAAAGAAAATATCGAGTATGCAAAAAGCATTTTAGATAAGGTTGGTTTGAGTGATAAAATAGATTTTTATCCTTGCCAACTTTCAGGTGGGCAACAACAGCGTGTTGCTATTGCTCGCGCGCTGTCACTAAAACCTAAAATTTTGTGTTTTGACGAGCCGACGAGTGCATTAGACCCAGAACTTACCGGCGAAGTTTTAAGGGTTATAAAAGAACTTAAAAGCCCTGAAATTGCAATGATTATAGTTACTCACGAAATGAAATTTGCAAAAGAAGTTTCTGATAAAGTTATTTTTATGGCTGACGGCTTGATTGAAGAAATGGGAACTACCGAGCAAATTTTTGAAAAATCTCAAAATCCTAAAACTCTTGCTTTTTTAGGCAATTTTGCAGAATAAGTTTATTTATTAAAAAATTAAGCGTCTAACCACAGTTTGCGGTTAAACGCTTGTTTTTTTATTTAACTATTTTTAGAAATTTCTTCTGCAATACTTTTGGCAAGTGCTATTCTTGCTTCTTCGTGATGTGTTTCAATCGCTTCTAAAACTGCGTTTCTAAATGCAAAAGCATTTGATACACCACTAAATACGATACTGTTTAAACCGGTTGAATTAAAGTGTATATTGTAGTAGTTAAAAACTTTTCCCCAAAAAGTTACGCTTATGTAAATTCCTGAAATTTGATCGAGTGGAATATCAACGGTTTTGGTTTCTAATCTGCCTGAAACACCGGTAAGCCTGCGATTAGTAACTTGTAATTTGTTACTGTTGAAAATTCTTATTTTACGATAGAGTGGGTAAACACAAAATATAATCCATAAAAGCCACCCAAAGTATAAGTATTTTATTGTATACATACTTCCAATCATCGTAAGTACGATTGCTCCTATCAAACCTAAAACCGTAACAACGACAGGTAAAATTAAGCATAAAAAGTTAAAATCTGCAACTTTTAACGTTTTTTCATCTTTAGCAAGTTTTTTTCCGCGCATAATAATTCTCCATAAGAAATTTATTTTGTCAATGTTAATAACTTTGTTGTATTATATCAAAAATTTAATTACGTGTCAATAGGTAAATTTCGTTCAAATACGATTTTATGGTTGAACACTTTAATGTTTATAAAGTGAAATATTATAGAATGATGTTGCGCTTAGGCGCAAATGATGTTATACTGTGCATAATGATGTATTGAACTATGGTTCAAAATGATGTAATGTTTGCCATAAAATAAGGCGAAGCCGACATCATAAGTGTAACGACATAATTGAATTTGGTTCTACATCATTTGCTGAAGGCAAACATCATTGAAAAAAGCACACAATGTCCGAAACATTGTGTGCTTTTTTCTGGTGTCGAGGATGAGACTTGAACTCACACGGGTTAACCATACGCCCCTCAAACGTACGCGTCTGCCGATTCCGCCACCCCGACAAATTCAATGCTCGTTTATTTTACAAAATTTTTATTTGCTTGTCAAGAATTTTTACAAAGTATTTGATAAAAATAAAAAAATATGTTATGATATTTCTACTAAATTTATAGTTTCGAGTTAAAAATACAATTTTTAACCGAAAATAGGGCTAATATGGACCAAAACAATTTAAATTTTGACAATGAAAATTTAGAAAATGAATTAAATATTAACGAAAACGACGAAACTATTGACACTGAAAACGAGCAACAAACTCTAAATTCTGAGCATTTAAAAGAAGAGAAAACGTCGCTCGACGATAAAATAAAAGCACAAAAGCGCGGTATGAAAGTTCCACTTGTTCTTTCGCTATTTGGCTTAATTTTGTCACTTTTTTGCGGTTCTGGTTTACCGCTTTCATTAGTAGGGTTTATACTTGCAACAGTAAAATACAAAAAAATTAAAAGTCAATCGTTACTTTGGGCAAAAAATCTTGGGTTACTCGGAATTATTATGAACGTGGTATTTACCATTTCATTATCAATTTTTATCGCTATGATGGAAATTGCAAATCCCGACTATGCATATATGTTGCTAATTATTTAAACGATTTCAATTTTATTATTTCTGTATTAAAACGCCGAAAAAATCACAAAATACAGATATAATATGTTAGACGAAAGAACAGTTTGTTTGCTTAAAATTATAAATGAAAAATGCGCTGAAGGCAGTTATAAGGTTCTTGCTATTGACGAACTTGTGAAAGAATTTCCTAGTTTTTATAAGGCGGATTCTGACCTTATAAAACTTATGATTACCGCACTTTCGAGCGTTAATTTTATTTCCGTCAAGTTTGATAAAGACGACGAGTTTTGCATTTCTCCAACCCCTAAAGGTAGGGAATATATCGAAAGTGCAAAAAAGCAAGAAGAAAAATTTAACGAGCCGAAAAATCGCGATTATCTAGGCTATCTTTTCATTTTATTATGCGTTTTTTTAGGCACTTTTTTGGCAGGTTTTTTGCTTAAACTTATTGGTGGACTATGCTAAACAAAAAAGAAAGAGCAGTGATGAACGTCATTTATAATAAATGCAAAAGCGGTACCTGTTGTCTAATATCGGTTGATGAAATTTACAAAAAACTTTCAAAAAACAGAAAAATGACTAAAGAAAACATAGAAAAAGTCGTGCATTTATTAGAACTTGACGACTATTTTGAAGTGGTTAATTCCGAGCGCCGTGGCGAGCCTGTTTTATGTATTAATTTACATTCAAAAGGTTTGTCGTTTAGGCGCGAGATCGTTCAACTTCGCCGTATGATTTTTATTCGTCTGCTACTTGCTGGTATGAGTGCGGTTGCTACTTTTATCGTCGGTAGGATTTTATTTTTCTTTTTCACTTAAGGGTTATATGGATAAATTTATTTTACACTCTAAATACAAGCCTACGGGGCATCAACCCGAAGCGATTGAAAAACTTACCGAAGGGGTAAAAGACGGGCTTAGAACGCAAGTTTTAGTCGGCGTTACCGGAAGCGGTAAGACTTTTACTATGGCTAACGTTATCGCAAATTGCAACCGTCCTACTTTAGTAATTGCACATAACAAAACGCTTGCAGCCCAACTTTGCAACGAGTTCAGAGAGTTTTTCCCTGAAAATAGAGTAGAATATTTCGTTTCTTATTACGATTATTACCAACCTGAATCTTATCTGCCACAGACAGATACATACATTGAAAAAGATTTAAAAATTAATGACGAAATAGATAAATTGCGCCACAGTGCAACTTGCGCGCTATGCGAACGCAGAGACGTTATCGTCGTTGCATCAGTTTCTTGTATTTACGGTTTAGGCGCGCCTGAAGAATATTATAGTTTGTCGATTTCACTTCGACCAGGCATGAAGATGGAAAGAGACGAACTGCTTAGAAAATTAGTTTCTATTCAGTACACTAGAAACGACATAGAGTTTACTCGTTCAAATTTTAGAGTTCGCGGTGACGTAGTTGAAATTTTCCCGGCGTCAAACTCTGAAAGGGGGATAAGGGTAGAGTTTTTTGGTGACGAGATTGACAGAATTTGCGAAACGGAAGCAGTAACTGGCAAGGTTATTTCAGAACTTAAGCACGCCGCAATTTTCCCAGCAAGCCACTATGCAGTTGGCACGGATATATTAAAAGACGCGCTTAAAAACATTGAAAACGATATGCACGACGAAGTTCGCGAGCATAAGGAAAACGACCGTTTAATTGAAGCGCAACGCCTTTCACAGCGCACTGCGTACGATATTGAAATGATGTCGGAAATTGGATATTGCAGTGGAGTTGAAAACTATTCAAGATATTTTGATAAAAGAGAAATTGGGGAGCCACCGTTTACACTTTTAGACTATTTTCCAGACGATTTCTTGGTTTTTGTTGACGAAAGTCATATGACTATACCGCAACTTCGAGCAATGTATAACGGGGATAGATCAAGAAAGAAAAATCTCGTTGATTACGGATTCAGACTTAAATCTGCTTACGATAATAGACCTTTACAATTTCAAGAGTTTGAAGAAAGAATCAATCAATGGATTTGCGTTTCGGCAACACCACAAAACTACGAATTAGAACTATCTGACCAAACGGTTGAACAACTTATTCGCCCGACTGGACTATTAGATCCAATTATTGAAGTTAGAAAAACTGAAGGGCAAATCGACGACCTTATGAACGAAATCGTTAAGGTTATCGAAAATAAAGGGCGAGTTCTCGTTACGACTTTAACCAAGAAAATGAGTGAAAGCCTTACTGATTATCTAAAAGAACACGGTCACAAAGTAAGGTATATGCACAGCGAGATTGACACGCTTGAAAGAATTGATATTATAAACGAATTAAGAAGTGGTGAGATTGACGTTTTAGTAGGTATTAACCTACTAAGAGAAGGACTTGATATGCCTGAAGTTAAACTCGTTGCGATACTTGACGCGGACAAAGAAGGGTTCTTAAGAAGTGATACTGCGCTTATTCAAACGGTTGGTAGAACGGCAAGAAACTCTGAAGGGCGCGTTATAATGTACGCTGACACTATAACGGGAAGTATGAAACGTGCGATTGACGAAACTAACCGTCGTAGACAAATTCAAATGGAGTATAATAGCGAGCATGGAATCGTTCCTACGACTATTATAAAAGAAATTAAAAGTACGCTTAATATCACTAAAAAAGTCTCTAAAGTTTCAGATATCAAACTTAAGGATATCCCTGAAGAAATTGAAAAACTCAAAGCAATGCTTAAGATTTTCTCGGCTAATTTTGAGTTTGAAAAGTGTATTGAAATTAGAGATACTATTGCAGAATTGAAGAAAAAGATGAGAAAATAATATGCAAAATTACATTACCGTAAAAGGTGCAAAAGAAAACAATTTAAAAAATATAGATATAGATATTCCTAGAGAGAAATTAGTCGTTTTTACTGGACTTTCTGGAAGTGGTAAGTCAACTCTTGCGTTTGACACTATTTTTGCCGAAGGTCAAAGAAGATACGTCGAAAGTTTATCAAGTTACGCTCGGTTATTCTTAGGACAGATGGCAAAGCCTGACGTTGAGAAGATCGACGGACTATCACCAGCAATTTCAATCGACCAAAAAACGACTTCTAACAATCCGAGATCAACCGTTGGAACGGTTACTGAGATTTACGACTATTTAAGACTCTTATTTGCAAGAATTGGCGTTCCACATTGTCCTAATTGTGGTAAACCTATAGCAAGGCAGACAGTAGATCAAATTGCAGATAAAGTAATGGAATTAGGTTCTGGCAGTAAAATTTTAGTTAAATCGCCCGTCGTTCGCGGTAGAAAAGGTGAGTTTACAAAAGAAATAGAAGGCTTTAGAAAAAGCGGTTTCGTTCGCGTTGAAATCGACGGAATTGTTTACGATTTAAGCGAAGAAATTAAGCTTGAAAAGAATATAAAACACAATATCTCAGTGGTAGTAGATAGACTTGTCGTAAAAGACGGCATTTCGCAAAGACTTACCGATAGCTTAGAAACGGCTGTAAAGTTAAGCGATGGCTTAGTTGTTATTTCGTGTAACGATATCGACACTCTTTATTCAACAAAATACGCTTGTCCAGATTGCGGAATAAGCATTGAAGAAATTGAACCTAGACTATT
>JAZSKA010000004.1:0-99252 GCA_045534605.1 Christensenellaceae bacterium
CCTTGAGGGGAAGGTGTCGCAAAGCGACGGATGAGGTGTTTAACGCAAAAACTTAGTTTTTGCATATCGCTTTGCACCACGCAAAAAGTGGTGCAAAATATCGCGCGAAATATATTTCGCATATCGCGTTGCGCTAGCAACATATCGCGCACCATTTATGGTGCATTTATAATTATTAAAATCCTTAGAAAAAACTATATGTTATGTTGGCAATTTTGCTTTGTGCAAAATTGCACGACAATAACTCAACTTTTGCAAAAAGTTAAATTTCACTTTTACTTGCGCAAAAAGCAAGTAAAAATTTCACTGCAACCGACAGGTTGCAATTTCACCCGATGTTAATCGGATTTCACTGCGTAGCCGTATGGCATACGCCCAATCGTGTATGATTTCGTGTATGATTTCGTGCAAGTTGTTGACAATATAATCAGAATATGCTAAAATCATTTCGAGAAGGAGCGTGCTATGGATAAATATATTCCACCTTATGATATCACTGAAGAAATGCTAGAGTTGACTTCTGAAATTATGGAACTTTTGGGCGAATTAAAAAACGTTAACGAACTTGAAAAACTTCCGAGATTAAGAAGAGTTAGTCGTATAAAATCTATACACTCTTCACTTGCTATAGAAAATAATACACTTTCGTTACAACAAGTAACTGACGTAATAGAAGGTAAGCGAGTTTTAGGTCCACAAGACGATATTATTGCAGTAAAGAACGCTTTTGAAACTTATAAAGCGATTGACGAAGTCAATCCCTTTTCGATAGAAGATTTAACAAAAATGCACAAGATTATGATGAAAGATCTTGTAGATCAAGCAGGTAAAATCAGAACTTCTTCCGTTGGCGTAATCAATCAAAATGGGGACGTAATACACGTTGCTCCGCCTTACCAAATGGTAAAAGGACAACTTTTACAATTATTCGATTGGCTAGCGACAAGTAAAACTCAAATGCTTATAAAATCAAGCGTTTTTCATTATGAATTTGAATTTATTCACCCTTTCCTTGACGGAAATGGTAGAATGGGTAGGCTTTGGCAGACGGCACTTCTAGCAATCTGGAAACCAATATTTAAATGGATACCGATTGAAAGTATAATAAAAGATAACCAAGAACAGTACTATAAAGCGATAAGTCTTTCTACTTCGGAAGGTAAGTCAAACAAGTTTATTTTATTTATGCTTGGCGTTATAAAATCTGCACTTTTCGATATAATTAAAGATTCAAGAAAGCATTATAGCCATATAAATAATCAAATAACCGCGCTTATGGCGGTTATAGAAACTTATCCTATGTCGCTTACTGAACTTATGCAAAAGGTGGGGCTTAAGTCAAGGGATACTTTCCGTAAAAATTATATTATTCCGGCGCTTGAAGCAGGGCTTATCGGTATGACTAACCCAGAAAAACCGAGAAGTAAAAATCAAAAATATTTTAAAATTTAAAGAAAAATTTTGTGAAATAATAAATAGTTTATATTAATAATTGACTTTTATTATCATACTTGATATTATTTATTTACACAATAAATTTTTGAGGTGAATAAATGTTTAAATTGTTTGCAGAAACAGTAGAATCAGCAGGGACTGCTGGTGAAACTGCTGCTACTTGGAGTTGGTCAGCATTTTTCCAAAAGTGTATCGACTGGATTCAAACTAGCGGTTTAAAACTCTTAATCGGTTTAATCGTTCTATTTATTCTTTTCTCTGTCGTTAACTTTATCGCAAAGAGAGTTAAAAAGCGTATGGAGAAAAAGGGTAGAGATAAGACGATTACCAACGTAGTTTACAAACTTATTAAAGTAGGTTTGAAACTCGTACTTTTTGTAATCTTCTTAGGTTACGTTGGTATTGATACTGCTGGTATTGGTACGATTATCGCATCTGTTTCAGTTGCTATCGGCTTAGCCGTTCAAGGCTCGCTTGCTAACCTTGCAGGTTGGTTCGTAATCATTATTATGAGACCTTTTAAGATTGGCGATTTTATTACTGCTCAAGGCGAAACGGGTACCGTTGAAGATATCAGACTTTTCTATACTTATATCGTAACGGTTGACAATAAAGTAGTTATGCTTCCTAACGGCGCGCTTGCTAACGGAAACATTACTAACTACTCTATGAAAGACTTACGCAGAGTTGATAATGTTTTCCAAATTTCTTACGGTGACGACGCTGGAAAAGCAATTCGTCTTGTTGAAGAAGTTCTTGCAAATAACGAGTTGGTATTAAAAGATCCAGAATCTTTTGTAAAAATTTCAGCGTGCGCTTCTTCGGGTATTGATATCACCGTTAGAGCATGGTGTAAAAACGAAGATTATTGGACTGTATACTTTACTATGATTGACGACGTTAAGAAAGCGTTTGATAATAACGGCATTACCGTTCCATTCAATCAAATTGACGTTCATATGATCGATAAGAAATAATTAAAATTTTATCCCACCGCTTTTTAGCGGTGGGTAATTTTAAAAATCTATGAGAAAATTTATAATTGTTTTTGTGGTTTTTGCGTTAACTTTTTTGGTTTCTTGTACTTTAAGTAAAACTGAAACAAGCCAGCAATCTTCTACGAGTAAAGCAGAAAGTTTAAGCGAAAAATCGCTGTATAAGTCGATTAACTCGATAAATTCGTCAAACAACTTGGAAAGTTTAACTAGTTTATCACTATCGGAAAGCATTGAAATTTCTATTGGTAATTCTGAAAATGAAAAAAAGGAGCGCGTTTTAGGCGTTTGGTGGTGGAAAAAGAGTTTAGGCGACGAATATTTAGATTTTGTAGCAACGCGCGGTGTCAATGAAATTTATTACTGTTCGAGTGAGTTTTCTGTTGATACAGCAACTTTTATCGAAAAAGCAAAAGAAAAGAATATTCGTGTGTATTGGCTTGGTGGAGAATACGGCTGGGCGCAAGATAGCACAAATTTGTATACTAAACTTAATAAATATTTAGCGTATCAACAAGAATTTCCAAATTCTCAATTTTCGGGCGTTCATTTAGATATTGAACCGCACCAAAACCCGTCGTGGAAGGGTACGGATAAAGAAAGCCCTATAAGGGTAACTCTTGTACAAGAACTAATAGACGTTGCAGTAAAAGTGAAAACTGATTTTCCTGATATCGAATTTTCTTATGATATTCCGTTCTGGCTTGATTATGAGATAACTTATAACAACGAAAAAAGACTTGCTTATGAAGCGATGATTGATATTTGCGACAGAGTATTTTTAATGAGTTATCGCGACACCGCAGACGGAATTTACAGCGTATCAAGCGAAGAGATAAATTACGCAAAGTCGGTCAATAAGTCGGTTTTTATGGGTATTGAGACTTATTCGACAGAAGGTGACAACGTTTCGTTTTGGGAAGAAGGCGAAAGCGTAATGCTTAGCGAAATGGAACTTTTAAAAAGTATGGTAGACGAGAGCTTTGGGCTAGCTGTTCACCATGCAGAAAAGTGGTACGAAATGGCGCAAGCCTAGTTTAACAAAAAACGCTGTTATTTTTATAACGGCGTTTATTTTTTAAAAATAATTGACTTAATAGTCAATTAATGGTACAATAAACAATAAGTTAGTAAGTTTTGGTAAAGTTATGAAAAGTAAAGCAACGCAGTTTATAAAAAAGAATACTGAAAAAACAAAATTCATATATCTTTTAACGGTGCTTGTGAGCGGGGTTCAGTCTGCGCTTATGGTCTTTTTTGCGTTGTCGACGAAAGACCTAATCAATTCTGCGCTAAACGATAGTAGCGAACTAAAAACCGTTCTATTCCGCGCTGGAATTTCTGTAATTTTATTGATTTTTGCATTTTTATTTTCAGTTCTCGATAAAATTATGATTGAAAAGTGCAGACTAACTTGCGAAGTAAATCTCAAAAAAGAAGTTTTTTCTAAACTTTTAAACAAAGACTACGCAAAAATTTCAGAGTATAAAACTGGTGACTTGGTCGGCAGAATTACGACGGATTCGCAGATAATTGCGCGCGGATATTCGCAAATACTTCCTGCGTTTGTTGCAATGATTGTAAAAGTCGTTTTGGCTGTCGGGGTGCTACTTTACTACCAACCGATATTTACGTTGTTTTTGGTTTTTGGCGGACTTGTAATCGTTGGCGCGTCTTTTTTGGTAAGAAAACTGTTTAAAAAGCTTCACAGAAAAACCCGCGAAAAGGAAAGCGAAGTTTTGTCTTACTTGACGGAAAACACGTCAAACCTTTTGGCGGTGAAAGTCTTTTCGGTAGAGTATAAAGTTTCCGCGCTCGGCGGTAAAAAGTTTGACGAATATTTAAAAACTGCTAAAAAACAACGCTATATAGCGTCATTACTCACAAGTGCGTTAAGTTTTGCTTTTTCGTTTTTCTATATCGCAACGGTCGTTTGGGGGGCTGTAAATTTATTAAACGGTAGTAGCGGTGTGACTTTTGGTTTAATCACTGCAATGATTCAACTTGTAAATCAACTTCAAGCGCCGTTTATGAACTTTACTCAAATTTTTACGGTTTACTATGAAATGCTATCTTCGGCTGAAAGAATTTTGGAAGTTATCGACGTTAAAGACGAGCAAAAATCAAGCGAAACAGATATAATAAATTATTCTGATATTCGTTCAATAAACGCGAAAAATTTAACTTTTTCTTACGGTCGCGAAAAGGTAATAGATAACGCAAACTTTGAAATCAAAAAGGGCGATTTCTGTTTAATAAAAGGTATTTCAGGAATTGGGAAAAGTACGCTGTTTAAACTATTACTCGGCGTATATGACGATTATCAAGGCGAATTGTATTTTGAAACGGAAAATTCTAATAGAAAAATTACGTCGTCGGATAGGTCGTTGTTTGCCTTCGTTCCGCAAGGGAATATGCTCTTTTCTGGAACCATTCGCGAAAACGTTTGTTTTTTAAACGATAGCGCAACAGAAGATGAAATAAAGTTGGTAGCCGAAATTAGTTGTATGGACTTTTTAGATAGTTTACCAAACGGTCTTGATACCGTGATAGGCGAAAACGGTCAAGGGCTTAGCGAAGGGCAAGGTCAACGCGTTGCAATCTGCCGTGCGCTACTTAGCAAAAAGCCAATTATTTTACTCGACGAAGCAACCAGCGCGTTAGACGAAGAAACGGAAATAAAAGTTCTAAAGTCTATTAAAGAAAAACTTGGAAAGGACACGACGCTAATTATTATCTCGCACAAGATGGTCGCAAAAGATATTTGTAACGTTCAAA
The DNA here is from genome assembly GCA_045534605.1 of Christensenellaceae bacterium. GTDB lineage: Bacteria > Bacillota > Clostridia > Christensenellales > Borkfalkiaceae > UBA4636. The sequence goes on from JAZSKA010000004.1 coordinate 5,229, forward strand.
TGACTATAAAAGATAAAAGCGTAGAACTTTTAAGATACTAATCTTTTTTAGACGCATTTATCAGCGCAAAGAAAAATAAACCTAAGTTTGCGCCTATAACTAAACCGATACTTAATAACAACATATTAGTTCTCCTATAAATATAATATTCTGAAAAAATATAATTGTATTATTCTCATTAACAATAAAAAATATAACGATAAAGGACGGATATTTTTATGGATTTAAAGAAAAAAGTCTTAAACGCATTGCAAGACGACGCGCGCTATACGCCTAAAAAACTTGGCGTTATGTTTGGCGTGGAAGAAAAAGAGATTGAAAAAGTTATCTCAGAACTTGAAAAAGACGGTGTAATCGTAAAATATACCGCCGTTATCAACCACGAAAAAACGGGGGAAGAACTAGTTGATGCGCTAGTTGAAGTTAAAGTTACACCGCAAGCGCGCGCGGGCTTTGAAAAGATTGCAGAAGACCTTTCAAGTTTCCCTGAAGTTAAGTCCGTTTATCTTATGAGCGGTACTTACGATTTTTCTATTACCTTAGAAGGAACTACTATGCGCGACGTTGCACTCTTTATCAGTGAAAGACTTTCCGGTATCGACTGCGTTACGAGCGTTACCACGCATTTTATCTTGAAAAAATATAAGGAAGGCGGAATTTTATTAGGCAATACCAAAAAGTCTAAGAGAATTAGCATACACGAATAAAATGGATTACGATAAATATTTTTCCAAAAAAGCAAAAGAAATAAAGCCTTCCGGTATCAGAAAATTTTTCGATATCGTAAGGAAAAATGAAAACGCTATTTCCTTAGGTGTTGGCGAGCCTGACTTTGACACGCCTTGGAGTGGGCGTAATTTTGCTATGAACGCAATTAGAAAAGGTTATACTCACTACACTTCAAACTGGGGGCTTGACGAACTTAGAGAACTTATCTCGCGTTTTTACAGCACTAAATATAACCTTGATTACGATCCTAAAAACGAAGTTATAGTAACTATTGGCGCATCTGAAGCAGTCGATATGACTTTGCGCGGACTTATTAATCCTGGCGACGAAGTTTTGGTGCTTGATCCAAGTTACGTATCCTACGCGCCGTGCGTCGAACTTCAAAGTGGCGTTGCCGTTCCTATTCCGTGCGAAAAGGAGACAGAGTTTAAGGTAACGCCGGAAAATCTTAGAAAGTGTATAACCAAAAAGACTAAGGCAATAATTCTTTCTTACCCGAATAACCCGACTGGCGCAACTATGAATAAGGAAGATTACGAACTTATAGCCCCACTTATTATCGAAAACGACCTTATCGTTATAAGCGACGAGATTTATAGCGAATTAACTTACGAAGGCGTTCACGTATCTCCTGCAAATATCGCTGGACTTAAAGAACGCACAGTCGTTATTAACGGTTTTTCTAAGTTTTTTGCTATGACTGGCTGGCGACTTGGCTACGTTCTTGCTCCAAAAGAAATTTGTAGCGTACTTATCAAAATTCACCAATACGCAATTATGTGCGCGCCGACTATAAGTCAGTACGCAGGCGTTGCGTGTTTGAAAGATTGCTTTGAAAACGACTTTTCAGTTATCAACGATATGCGCGACGAATACGATATGCGAAGAAGGTATCTCGTGAACGAACTCGAAGATATGGGATTTAAATGTATTCCACCGCGCGGTGCGTTTTACGTTTTTGCTTCCGTCGAATCTTTTGGTATGGACGGCGACGAATTTGCGCAAAAATTGCTCGATAGCGAGTGGGTGGCTGTTGTTCCTGGTAGCGCGTTCGGTAATTCTGGCAAAAATTTTGTTCGTATAAGTTACGCTTACAGCATAAAAGATATTGAAAAAGCACTCGAAAGAATAAGAAAGTTTATAGAAAAAATTAAATAAAATAACGCGGTTATCAAAACTGTTTTGATAACCGCGATTTTTTATTTTTTCATAAGCGAATTTTTAATTTTGTTAAGGGCTGGAAGTAGTAAGATTGAAATTACTAGGTTAATGCCTTGAGTAATTGCAGTAGTTGGCATTCTTGCAACAAGGTAGGCAAATACCGTTTGATACTTTGCTGAATTTCCGTATAAGTACATAAAATAGGTTGCCGTCGTGTTTAAGAAAACCGAGCAAATTGCATAGCATAATATAAAAGATATAACCGTTTTTACGATATTATTTCCTTTAAAATAATTGAATATAACACCTGGTATAAAACCAAATAAGGCGCTACCGAGCGCGATTATCGGGTTATAAACGCCAAACGGAAAGATTATTCCCGCCAAAAAGTCGCCAATAAAACCGACCGCAAGTCCTCCGATTGGGCCAAGCGTAAAACCTGCAATAAAGCACACCACGCTTACAAACGAAAACTTTACAAAATCCGAGCCGAAAGAGAATATATTTGCAATAACGCAAAGCGCGGAAAGTATTGCAATTATTGATAGTTTGTGCGTTTTCTTAAGTTCGACTTTTTGTTGTGGCTTAAACTCTATCGCTAAACAAATTATCAGTCCTACGAATAATAAAAGTATAACGTAATAGTACCACTCAGATAAAACGTTGGCAAAAATTGACTTAAAATCAAAGGCGCTTGGTGCGAGTAAATTAAACATAATAAAAACTCCTTAATAGAGTTCCGTAAAAAGCAAAAATTCTCCACAAAAAGTAGAGAACCTGATTGCATATTTGCAACGGACGCGGACAACCATCGCAGACAACGTCTTTCGTTTGCAAACAACATCCCGTTTTGCAACACTTAACGCGGTAATCCTACTCTGCATTTGTGAAAATAATATATAACAATATATATTAATTGTCAAGCGTTAATTAACTCTTTTTAAAAATTCGAAAACGGAAAAAATCTTCATAAGAATAAAGTCGAATATCAAAACTGCTAAAGTCGATATTATAAGCACTAAAATATTTCCGAAAAAGTTCGACAAAATGCCGTTTATAAACACGCCGAAAAAGGTCGAAAGTAGCGCAGACAGAAAAGATAGCGCAAGATGTTTTTTATAAGATATTTTTCTGTAAAAAGTCAGTTCGAGAGTAACTAGATTTAGCACTGTCGTAATTACGTAACTTGCAATATGTCCCCAAATAAGCGCGTAAACGCCACAAATCGACGGTAAAAACCAAACGAACGCAAGCAAAAAACACGCGCCTATAAGATAGAATAAAAGCGTTTTCTTTTCCATATTCATAGAATTTAGGACGCTGTTTGTAATCATCGTTATACTCATAGGAAGCATCATAATGGCCGACGCTGAAAGCATAATTCCTGCGTTTAAGTTAGAGTATATTAAAACGCCAATTTCTCTACCGCAAGCAATAAAAGTGGGAAAGATTAAGCATGATATTAAAACCGAACATTTTATCGCGCCGGAGATTTTATTTTTTAGAATTTCAATATTATTTTTATAAAAATTTTCGGATATATCCGGAACGAGAACGAGTGCTATCGAGCCGATAAGCGTTGACGGAATAAAAAGAAGAGGCAAAGTCATACCGCTAAGTTCGCCGTAGAGTGCGAGCGCATCGCTTGAAGTTAGCCCCGTTGCGATAAGTCGCATAGGTAATATTATTGCAACTAAACTTGATATAAGCGAAGTTCCCGTTCGCATTAAGGTTATGGGAAGTGACGACTCTATTAGTGGCAAGAACTGCTTTACGGGGTTCGTTAATTTTCCGCCTTGAACGATAAAGACGGTTGTCGAGATGACGAAAGACACAACGTAAGATATAAAGATTGAATAGCCTGCGCGCACCGTTCCGTCGTAGATAGAAGTCATTTTTGACACTAAGAAAAAGCCGAAAACAATCATTACGATTTCTTCTATAAGTTCGATTAAAGAATAGGTTAAAAAACTCTTGTTTCCCCAAAAAACCCCGCGTATAACTGCGTAAACGCTTGTTAAGACTATGCTCGGTAAGATTACTAAAAGTAAATCGTAGCATCGTGGATCGGCAAAAATAAAGCTTAATTTATCTTTAAAGACATATAGCGCTATCGTTATCGGAAGGCTTATTAAAAGGCTTGTGAATATGCCGGCTGAAATTACGTCGCGCTCGGTTTGTGGATTGTTTTTTGCGCGCGCTTTTAGCATAAGTCTTGAAACGGTAATGGGCGTTCCGCTTGCGGTAAGCGTTACGAGCACTCCAACGACCGACAAAGTAATTTGGTACATACCAATCCCTTCTGCGCCAAGTTTTCTAGATAAGAATATTCTGTAAAGGAAACCTAAGAAACGCTCGAAACAAGAAAAAACGGTTACGAGCGCAACGGTCTTAAAAACTTTTTTTATAGTATCACCCCGTAGTTTGTAATAAAAATGCTTATACAAAAATATATTCGTATTAGTATGAAGTTATTAACCCCAATTAATATTTTTAAAAAAACCGTGTATTTTGTCGGTCAAAACGAAACGGTGCTTGAAATTTCTGAAAAGTTTAAAACTACACCGCAGTTTATAATACTGGATAATTCGTTAAAAAAAGAACCGCGCCAAGGCGACGCGCTGGTTATTATCTCGCGCGGAGAAAGTTTTATGTTGACAGACGATTATCTTAAAACAAAATCGAAAAATGAAATAGAAAGTTTGAAACTAAAAAACAAAGTCGACAATCTTTTTATAGGTCAATTAATAATTGAATAAAAAACAAAAAACGCTTGTATTTATCAAAAAATATGAGCGTTTTTTATTGAAAATTTTTAAATTTTCTTAAAAATAACTTGACAAATTTGTTTTTATAAGTATAATATTAAATTAGAAAAAATAATTCGACGGTTATAAAATCAAGATGAGTGCAGAATTGTTCTTAAAAGCCGTTGCCGATTCCACGCGCTTAAAAATTTTGTCTTCTTTAATGGAAAAGCCTAAGTTCGTAGAAGAGATTGCAATGGAATTAAATATCACGGTATCAACCGCAAGTTTTCACTTGAAAAAGTTGCAGGCGGTTGGTTTTGTCGTGTCTAAAAAAGAACAATACTATCAAACGTATTCGCTAAATCCACACTCGCTCGATAAGTCGCTGAAAGATATTATTAAAGAAAACAGAGAAATTCATAAAAACGCTTTTAATAAAGAAGTTTTAGACGAGTGTTTTTTAGACGGAAAACTTTTGGCACTTCCAGTTCAGATTAAAAAGCGAGAAGTCGTTTTGGGCGAGATTGCGAAAAAGTTTAAAAAGAACAGAATTTATTCGGATAAAGAAGTTCATCTTATAATTGCCGACGTTTTCGACGAATTTATTCTTATTAAAAACGAGATGCTAAAGTACGGCTATCTCGAAAGGGTAGAAAACGGTTTAAGGGTTTTAAAAACTTTAAGTAAAAAGTCAGAATAAAAAAAGCCTTTAAATAGTTCGATTAATTCAATTTTAGATAAAAAATACAATATACGATATATTAAGGAGTAGTTATGGCAACAAACGGATATAGTTCAGGCGATATTGATATCTTAGAAGGTCTTGAGGCGGTAAGAGTTAGACCTGGTATGTATATCGGAAGTACCGGTGTAAAGGGGCTTCATCATATTTTGTGGGAAATAGTCGACAACGCTATTGACGAAGCGGCAAACGGCTATGCTGATACCGTTTCAGTAATATTATATAAAGACGGTAGCGCGTCGGTTGAAGATAACGGACGCGGTATTCCTACCGATATTCACCCTAAGGCTAAAGTCAGCGGTGTTCAAGTCGTATTTACCCAACTTCACGCAGGTGGTAAGTTTAATAACGATAATTATAAATTCTCGGGTGGTCTTCACGGCGTTGGTGCATCCGTTACGAACGCGCTAAGCGAGTGGCTTAAGGTCGAAGTCTATAAAAAGACGATTTATAAAATGGACTTTAAAAGTTGGGTGGACAAGCGCAACGGGAAAATCTATGCGGGTATTCCGCAAGGCGAACTTGAAAACACCAAAGAAAAAACCAATAAGCACGGCTCGTTCGTTCGCTTTAAGCCGGATGCGACCATTTTTGAGACGGTCGAGTTTAAAGCGGAAATTATCTCAAAGCGCTTAAAAGAACTTGCGTTTTTAAATAAGGGTGTAAAAATTACCTTCACCGACAAAAGAAGCGAAAACCCTGTAACCGAAGAATTTTGCTATGACGGCGGTATTATCGACTTCGTTAAATATCTCAACGAAGGAAAAACCACGCTTTACGGCGAGCCTATTTACGTTTGCAAAGAAAAAGACGATATTAAGATCGAGTTTGCTATTCAGCACACTGACGCTTACACCGAAAGTATTTATTCGTTCGTAAACAATATTCCAACGCCAGAAGGTGGTATGCACGAAGTCGGTTTTAAGTCGGGTGTAACGCGTATTATGAACGATATCGCAAGAGAGCGTGGTTTCTTGAAGGCGAAAGACCAAAATCTTATCGGCGAAGACTTCCGCGAAGGTATGACTGCGATTATTTCTATAAAAATGAAAAACGTCGAGTTTGAAGGTCAAACTAAGACCAAACTCGGCAACCCAGAAGTTAAACCTGCGGTTGAAAGCGTTACGATTTCAGAACTTTCTATCTTAGGTAAAGACAAGAAGAAAACTGAAATTTTAGAAAAAATGATGGAAAAGGCGCTTGCTGCAGAAAAAGCAAGAACGGCGGCTAGAAAAGCTAAAGAAGTTGCAAGGGCAAAAAATAGCGCAGACGGTGCAAAACTCGTTGGTAAACTTGCAGACTGCTCGTCAAGGAAAGCAGAACTTAACGAAGTGTTTATCGTAGAAGGTGACTCGGCAGGCGGTAGCGCAAAACAAGGTCGCGACCGTCAACACCAAGCGATTTTACCGCTTAGGGGTAAACCGCTTAATACCGAGAAAAAGCGCATTGAAGAAGTTTTGAAAAACGAAGAAATTAGAACTATTATAAGCGCACTCGGAACGGGTATTGGCAGTGACTTTTCTATGAAAGATTTAAGATACGATAAAGTTATAATCTTATCAGATGCTGACCAAGACGGCGCGCACATAAGAGCAATTCTTTTAACCTTCTTCTTTAGATACATGCGCGAACTTATCCAAGAAGGTCACGTCTATATCGGTATGCCACCGCTATACAAGGTCTATAAAAAAGACGTGGTTGAGTACGCTTACGACGATAAAGAACTTAAAAAGAAGATTGAAATCGTCGGTCGCGGTTATCAACTTCAACGCTATAAAGGGCTTGGCGAAATGAACCCTAGCCAACTTTGGGAAACTACTATGAACCCGCAAACGAGAATTTTAATGCGCGTAAGCATTGAAGATGCGGCTGAAGCCGAAAGACTTATCACCATCTTAATGGGTGACGGCTTAGAAGAAAGAAAGGCTTATATTCAAAAATATGCAGACTTCAACAAAGTTGACGACTTTGAAGTTAGAAACAGAGATTAGTCGGTCAATAAGTCGATTATTAAGGGTATTTGGAGATTTTAAACAATGGAAGTAGTAAAAAGAGAATCAATAATAACCAACACAATGGAAGAAGTTCTGCACTCGTCAATGATTCCGTACGCAGAACACGTTATACTCGATAGAGCCTTGCCAAGAGTCGAAGACGGTTTAAAACCAGTTCAAAGAAGAATTTTATATTCTATGTACGAACAAGGTATGTTTCCTGACAAAGGCTTTAAAAAGAGCGCGAGAGTAGTCGGTGACTGCTTGGCGAAATACCACCCACACGGCGACTCGTCGGTGTACGACGCGATGGTGCGTTTGGCGCAACCATACAATATGCGTATGCCACTTGTTGAAGGTCAAGGAAACTTCGGTTCAATCGACGGCGACCCTGCGGCTGCAATGCGTTATACGGAAGTTAAAATGCAACCGCTTGCGTTAGAGTTATTAAAAGATATTGAGAAAAACACCGTCAGATGGAATCCTAACTTTGACGATTCGTTAAAAGAACCTGACATCTTGCCTGGTAGATATCCTAACCTTTTGGTTAACGGCGCAACTGGTATTGCGGTAGGTCTTGCGACTAATATTCCAACGCATAACCTTGCTGAAGTTATCGACGGCGCAATTGCATATATGCACAACCCTAAAATTACACTTGACGAAATGATGAAAATCGTCAAGGGTCCCGATTTTCCTACGGGCGGTTATATAATTACTGGTACTGAACTTAAAAAGGCGTACCAAACGGGTAGGGGTAAAATTACGCTCCGCGCAAAAATTCATATCGAAGTTGGTGACGGCGATAGACAAAGCCTTGTTATCACTGAAATTCCTTACCAAGTTAACAAAGCGCAACTTTTAAAGAAGATTGACGACTTGTGCGACGAGAAAAAGGAAATTTTCGGCGGTATTCAATCGGTAAACGACGAATCTGACCGTAAAGGTATGCGTGCCGTTATCAGACTTAAGAAAGACGCAAACGTAGATAAAATTCTTGCCGCGCTTTATAAAATGACTAACCTTGAGTGTTCGTTCGGTATTAATATCGTTGCAATCGCTGAAGGCAAACCGCAACAACTTGGACTTTTGGATATTTACCGTCACTACGTTGAATATCAAAGAAACGTCATTTTAAGAAGAACGAAATACGACCTTGAAAAGGCTAAAGAACGAGCCCACATTTTAGAAGGCTTAATCGTTGCGGTAACTAATATCGACGAAGTAATTAGAATAATCAAGACTTCTCAAGATACGTCAACCGCTCGTCAAAATCTTAAAAAAGCGTTCTCGCTAACTGATAAACAAGCGAACGCAATACTTGACTTAAGACTTGCAAGACTTACTAAACTTGAGATTGATAATCTTAAAAACGAGCTTAAAGAATTGCAGGCTAAAATTAAGGAATATAACGCGATAATCGACTCCAAGGCTAAGCAAATGCAAGTCGTTGAAGCAGAAATGCTCGTTATAAAAAAGAAATATCGCGACGACAGAAGATCGCAAATCGTTGAAAATGCAAGCGATATCGTAATTCCAAAATCGACGGATGCCGTACCTGTCGAAAACTTCGTAGTAGGTCTCAACTCTAAGGGTAAAATTAGAAAAATTAAGCCTGCGACGTTCAAGCGTATCGAGTCTGACGGCGAGCCTAACGCACGCGACGTGTTTAAATTTACGGTTGACGCCCGTTCCGACCAGTTCGTTTACGCGTTTACTAACCTTGGTAACTGCTATAAGATTGATATGGAACTACTTTCAGAGTCTAAAGGAACTTTGGTTGACGGCGTAAGTTTTGAAACGCTGTTCCCTGAAGCGGAAAAAGGCGAAATGCCTGTAAGTTTCTTCGCGGTTAAAGGTATTGAAGTTCCAGACGGAAAACTTATGTTCTACACGAAACAAGGTATGGTTAAACTTACCGATTGGAAGGAATACACCGTTCAAAAGGGTATTTATCAAGCAATTAAACTCAAAGACGGCGACGAACTTATTTGGGTTGAACAAGAAAAAGAAAACACTACGATGTTCTTCGTTACCGAAAAAGGTATGTGCTTAAACGCTGAAAAAGACAAACTTCCAGAACAAGGCAGAGTTGCCGGTGGCGTTAAGGGCGTAGACCTATACGAAGGTGATAAGGTCGTATTTAGCAAACAAGTCAACGACGAAACTGACAAAATAGCACTCGGTGCAACTACTGGCGAATATAAAGTCGTTGCAATCTCGTCAATTTCACGCCTTGCTAGAGCGAGAAAGGGCGTTAAGATTTTTGAACTTGGCGATAGCAAACTCAACGAAAAAGTCTTGTTTGCAGATAGCCTTGCAGGCGACGAAACTAAGGGCGTTTATATAGTAGATAGAATGGGTGTTGAATACTATTCTGACACCGACCAAATAGTAAGAGAAGCAAGAACTACAAAGGGTAAACCTATCAAAAATATCGGCACGATTTTACCTGAGTTTACCTATTTGTTTGCCAGGCACAGTAAAGATTAAGTTTTACGATAAAGGTCTTTTTGATGGTGAAACCGTCGACCTTAAAGAGCGCAAAGAAAACGAAAAAGTCGCGCTATACGTCGATAAAACGATAAAATCTGAATCTAAAGAAAAGAAATCTATAAAGAAAGAAAAATTAAGCAACGAAAAATCTGAAAAATCGGTTGCCAAAAAAGAAGATAAAATTCAAGAAAACGTAAATATACCTAAACCTTCACTAAAGGTTGAAAAATTCCCCAAAAACGGTCAGCCCTTTGTTCGGGAAAGGGCTGACCTTGAGGCGGGGGAAAGTCAAATGGATATGTTTTCAGAATTAGGCGTTGAAAAACAGAACTATAAGTTCGCTAAAAAGACGGCTAAAAAATTCTTTGAAGACGCTACCGAGTTTTACGAATATTTCAAAGCGCAGAAAAACAAAATAAGTTTTAATCGCGCCGAGATGCTTAAGTCGGTAAACGAATATTTGCAAGCACTCTTTATTGCCGTAGAACTTTCTAAAGGTGAAAATGCAAACGAAAATAATTTGCAGTTTGCGCTTGAAATTTCTTGGTTCGGAAATCTTTTTGATAGAGCAAAAAGTTTATTTGCGCTATCTCAATCGGCAAAAACCAAACTTATGGAAGTACCGCAAATTTTTATGGTTACGGTAGTTTTAGACGTAAGAGAAAAAACTTCGAGAACTAAAATTTTATTTGACGGACTTAAAAAGACTTTTAGCGCGGTTTATCCAAACGATACTTTACAGTTTGAGTTGTTGACTAAACCGATTATCGCATTTTTAGAGAAACAGAATATTTCGGTTTAAGTTTTATAAAATTCAACTTGTATTTTTGTTGACTATATTAGTTAAATAATATATACTTATTAAAGTTTATAGGTGTGATATGGAAAAATTCAGAATTTCGATAACTGGAGATTTAGGTAGCGGTAAAAGTACCGTTATGGGCATACTTTCTTCTCGTCACGAAGTAACTCGAGTTTCAACGGGTGTAATTTTACGAAAACTCGCGCTTGATGAAGGTATGACAATAGAAGAATTTAACCGCCATATCGAAGGAAATCCAGCGTACGACAAAAAGATTGACGACTATTTAGCAAGTTACGAAAGCGTAGACGGTAATTTTATCTTTGATTCGCGCCTTGCGTGGCATTTCGTTCCGTCAACCTTGAGTTTTTACCTTAAAGTCGATCCGCGCGTTGCAGCAGAAAGAGTGTTCAACGCAGGTCGCGCTGACGAAGGGTATAAAAGCGTAGACGAGGCACTTGATAAACTTACCGCGCGAAGAAAAAGCGAAGCGTTAAGATATAAAAACTTTTACGGTTTAGATATTTTAAACCTAGAAAATTACGACTGCGTAATTGATACGACAAACCTTACTCCTGAAGAAGTCGCAAAGGCTATCGAAGAGAGAGTTAAAAAGGGTTAGAAAACAAATAAATCGGCGTATAAGTCGATTAAATCAATAAAACATACCAAATTTAGAGGTGGAATTATGCATTGGGCAGAGAAAATTGCTGAAGAACTTATAGCAAGAAAACCTAATAAAGACGTGTACGTTTGCGCTGCGGGTATTAGTCCGAGCGGATCTGTTCACATTGGAAATTTCAGAGACGTTGCAACGAGTTTCTACGTTTGCAAGGCTCTTGAAAAAATGGGTAAAAAAGCAAAATTATTATTTTCGTGGGACGAGTTTGATAGACTTAGAAAAGCGCCTTCAAACATTGTAAAAATTTGTCCTGATTTTGAAAAATATATCGGTATGCCTTATGCTTATATACCAGATCCGTACGGCGTTTATTCGTCGTATGCTGAATATAACGAAAAGGAATTTGAAAATTCTCTTAATGAACTCGGTATCAGTGCAGATTATAGATATCAAGCAAAAGAATATACATCGGGAAGATACGCTGACGGTATAATTTTTGCTCTTAAAAAGCGTAAAGAAATTTACGACATTTTAATGAGTTATAAAACTCAAGACGCGAGCGAAGACGACAGAGATAATTACTATCCGTTAAACGTTTACTGCGACTGCGAAATGAAAGACTTTACCGAAGTTTTATCCGTTTCTGACGACTGCGAAGAAATTACTTTCAGATGCAAAAAGTGTGGTCAAACTAAGACGGTTAAAATTCGCGAATATAATCTTATCAAGCTTGTTTGGAAGGTTGACTGGCCAATGCGTTGGGGCGTTGAAGGGGTTGACTTTGAACCAGGTGGTATTGACCACGCCGCTTCAAGTGGTAGTTACGTCGTAGCAAGCGATATTGCTAAAAACGTTTTAGGGGTTGAACCACCGCTTTTCCAAGGTTACGGCTGGCTTTCTATCGCTGGACTTGGCGATATGCACAGTTCTACAGGTAACAACATTACGCCTGCTACACTCTTAAAGGTGTACGAGCCTGATATGATTAGATGGCTCTTTGCAAAATACGAGCCTAAAGCACCGTTTGCGTTCAATTTTGACGACACTATTATTCGCCATTATAGCGAGTTTGATAAGGGCTTAGAAGCAGTTAAAAACGGCACTAGTGACGAATTTAATCAAACGGTTTACGAATTTAGTTTAATTGACGGAGATAAGACTAAGTCAAAAGTTCCGTTCGGCGTTCTAGCAAGCATTGCAACGGTAGTTGACTTTAAGCCAGATGCTGTTAAAGCGTTACTTGGTAAAATCGGTATCGAGTTTGATAAGGCTGACGAATCAAGACTTACGCGCGTTAAGAACTGGATTACAAATCACCAACCGTCAAAGATGTATAAACTTTTAGAAAATAAAAATCAAGAGTTTTACGACGCTTGCGACGAAGAAGAAAAACTTGCGGTTAAAAACCTTTACGAATACGTTAAAAACACCGAAGGTTTTACTGATAAAGATATTCAAAGTAATTTATACACTATAATAAACGACGTAAACTTGACGAAGAAAGAAAACATGGCTCGTCAACAAAAGTTCTTTAAAGTGTTCTATAACTTATTAATCGGTAGCGATCAAGGTCCAAGATTATACTTGTTCCTTGCTGCCGTTGACAAAAACGAATATTTAAAACTTTTAGAATTTTAATTAAAAAACGCTCGGCAGAAAATTTCTGCCGAGCGTTAAGTATTTTTAATAAAGATTTTTGATAAACTTAAGGGTAAATGTTTTAATTTGCCTTTTCTTTTTGTAGCAAAAAGAAACAAAAACGCGGCAAGTGGCTGATTCTCCCCGCACCCCTTAAAACGCCTTTTTTTGTCTGTTATAATTTATGCGTTAAGGTAAAAATTGAGTTGTTTTTAGTTTTGACAAAATTATTTATTATGTAACAAAGTTAGTTATAATTTTTAAGTTCAATTTATATAAAGTAGTATTATGGAAGTTTATCTTGAATATGCTATTATTGATAACTTAATAATGGACTACCTTCTACTTAAGGGAACGGCGAAACTTACGAAAACGCGTTCTACTTTTTTCAGACTGGCGATTGGCGCAATCGTAGGAACAATTATCGCTGTAGTTATTCCGCTGTTTAATCTTAACGACGGTATATCATTTTTAATAAAAATAATACTTGCAATGCTTATAACTTTAATCTCGTGCGAGCATAAGACCGTTTTTAACTACCTAAAATTTTTAAACGTTTTTATTCTGTTAACTTTTGCGGTTGGCGGTACGATAATAGGCGTTTTAAGTTTGCTAGGTATTGACTATTCAACTGAAGGGGTTAAAAGTGCAGGTGTACTTCCAGTTGGCGTAAACTTTCTAGTCGCTTTTATTTGCTATAAGATAATAAAAAAAGTTACTCTATCAAAAATTAACAAGCTAAACAAAAATTTCGAGTGCGAAATAACGCTTGAAGTTAATGGAATACGCAAAAAATTTACGGCTTTTGTCGATAGTGGAAACACTTTAGTTGACGCTAAAACAAATCTTCCCGTTCTCGTTTGCGAAAGCGTGGTGATTGATAAATTGTTTAACGGAAAAAGTGCGTCAAGATTTATGCCGATAACGACGGCTAGCGGAATAGGTGACCTTGCTTTATACGATATCGATAGCGTAACTATTTCTATAAACGGAACGACGCGCGTGTTTGACGCGGTTTTAGGTTTTAGTAAAAGCGCAAATAAACTTTGCCAAAGCGCAGAAATAATAATTGGTGCGTTCTTTCTATAAATTAGGCTATAACACGGTTATTAGGGGGGGTAAGTATGAAAAAATTGTTTGAAAAAATTAAAAAACTAGTCTTAAAACTATTTCGTAAACCGCAATATATTCATTATATGTCGGGGGCAGAAACTTTGCCCGAGCCACTTGATAGCGAAGAAGAACAAGAGAAAATTAAACTTCTCGCGGACGGTGATAGCGAAGTTAAAAAACTTTTAATCGAGAGAAATTTGCGACTTGTAGTATACATAGCGAGAAAATTTGATAACACGGGGATTGAACTTGACGATCTTATTTCAGTCGGTACGATTGGGCTTATTAAGGCGATAAATTCGTTTGACGCGGAAAAGAAGATTAAACTTGCAACTTACGCTTCGCGCTGTATTGAAAACGAGATTTTGATGCACTTAAGGCGCGTTTCAAAGATAAAAGGCGAAGTTTCGTTTGACGAGCCGTTAAACGTCGATTGGGAGGGTAACGAATTGCTTCTATCCGACGTATTAGGAACGGACTCTGACGTCGTTTCAAAAAATTTGGAAATTTCTGCCGAGCACGAGCAACTTAAAAACGCGATTTTAAAGTTAAACCCACGCGAAAGACAAATAATGAATTTAAGGTTTGGTTTAGGTGGCGGAAAAGAACTTACTCAAAAAGAAGTTGCAGACCTTTTAGGTATCTCACAGTCGTATATATCACGCCTTGAAAAAAAGATTGTTGCAAGGTTAAGAAAAGAAATTAAAAAAGCAGAACAAGAATAAGCGCCGAGAAATTCGGTGTTTTATTTTGGGTATTGACACGGACATCTATAAGTAGTATAATATTAGCAAGGAGGTGGGTAAAATTGGAATATATTTTAGAATGTGAAAACCTTACGAAAATGTACAAAGATAATCTTGCTTTGTCTAACGTTAACCTAAAACTTGAAGATAACGGTGCTATAGTGGGCCTTTTAGGTCCTAACGGCAGTGGCAAGACTACTTTGATTAAACTTATTGCTGGGCTTTTAACCCCGACGGTTGGCAGTATTAAAATACTTGGTAAAGAGCGCGGTGTAGAAACGAAATCTGCCGTTTCGTATCTATCCGATGCGTATTCGCTTTTTAACCATTTTACGGTTAACGAGCAAATGCAGTTTTACGAAGATTTTTTCTACGACTTTAACAAGTCTAAAGCAGAGAAAATGCTAATAGAACTTCAAATTAATCCAGCGCTTAAAATTAATACCTTATCTAAAGGTACTAAAGAAAAACTTGCACTTATTTTAACCTTATCTAGAGATGCTAAACTTTATATTTTAGACGAGCCTATCGCCGGCGTCGATCCTGCCGCGCGCGATTACATACTCGAGACGATAATCAAGATGAAAAATGAAAATGCAACGCTTATTATCAGTACTCACTTAATAAGCGAGATTGAAAACTATTTCGACCATATTTTGTTTATTAAAAACGGTGAAATCGTGCTTTCTGGAAAGACCGAAGAAATTCGCGCCGAGAAGGGAAAAAGTATTGACGAACTTTTTAGGGAGGTGTTCAGATGGGCGTAGAAGAAAAAGTTATGGTAGACAGTCCGTTCAGCGTTCCTGTCTCTGATTACGATAAAAACGGAAACGTCAAAAAAGTGCGCGGATACGTTCTTAAAAAACTATTAAAGTATGAAATTAAACCGATTTTTACGACTTATTTAATCTTGCTCGTAATACTTGTTACTGCAATAATTTCAACTTGCAGTTCAGCGTCGCTAATGAAAAATTTAGACACTGAATCTATGGGGTATTACAACGCACAACTATCGCTAATTTTCTCAATTATGCTTTTTGTAGGTATCGGCGGTACGCTACTTTTTATGATGAGCATAAAAACTTCAAACAGATTTAAAAAATGCTTTTTCGGTTCGCACGGATACATTATGTTAAGCGTGCCAGCAACGATTGAAGAACATCTTTTAGCAAAGCATATAGTTTCGGTTACGTTAAACTTAATTTCAGTGGTTTTGATAATCTTAGGAATTTTCCTTTCGCTACTTTTTGGTGGGGTAGAAAACGTCTTTGGCGTCCAAAATTTCGCTGGACTTTGCGGGCTTAGAAAAGCATCTATAATTATTAAATGGATAAACGTAATTTTTATGGTTGCTTTTATTATAGTTGCCGATAACGCGCTAGTGTGCTTTTTCAGAAATAAATCAGGGCTATTTAAAGCGTTGTCTATAGTTATAACGATTATAACGCTTGAAGTCTTTTTCGGTTGGTTTATAAACGTAAACGTTTCGACGAATTATATTTATGATTTCTTATCAAACGAAACGGTAAACTTTTTAACGACGCTGTTTGGAACGGTATTTCTTATAGGTGGCTCTATTTTAGGATTTTTCTATCAAGCAAGGGTTTTAAAAAAGAAAATAAATCTATAAAAAGTGTAATAATCGACTTATAGAACGATTAAAGCAAAAAAAGGGTAGTCCAAGTTCGGACTACCCTTTGTAATTTTTTATTACTTCGTGAACTTTTCTCTTTTTGTGTAAGTAGTGTGAAGAAGTTCGTGAGCCTTGTGAGAGTTTGGCTTTCCAAGGAAGTTTTTGTAAAGGTCAATGATTTGTGGGTTCTTGTGAGAAACTCTGATTTGTTTTGATTCGTCTTCAGAATAAAGCGCGCTTGCTCTCTTTTGCTTGTAAGTATCTAAAATGTCAGCGTCTTCGTTTGGCAAGAAGCAAGGTTTTACGTACGGTTGTCCGCCACCAGCGATACAGCCACCAGGACAGCCCATAATCTCGATAAAGTGATATTTGCTTGTGCCGTCTTTAATTTGGTCAAGTAAAACTTTAGCGTTTTTCATACCGTGAGCAACTGCAATTCTAACTTCTTTTCCAGCTAGGTTGTAAGATGCTTCTTTGATACCTTCGAAACCGCGAACTTCGGTAAGTTCAACTTTTTCAAGTTCTTTACCGGTTAAAGTGTAGTAAGCAGTACGAAGAGCCGCTTCCATAACGCCACCGGTCGTTCCGAAGATAACGCCTGCACCTGAGTATTCGCCAACGATATCGTTATCAAATTCAGAGTCAGGAAGTTTAGTAAAGTTTATACCAGAACGCTTGATAAGTTTACCAAGTTCTCTCGTAGTTAAAACTGCGTCAACGTCTTTAAGACCGTTTACAGAAAGTTCTGGTCTATCTTTTTCGTACTTTTTAGCAGTACAAGGCATGATAGAAACGACGAACATATCTTCAGGCTTAATGCCGTTCTTTTCAGCGTAGTAATTTTTCAAGATAGCACCGAACATTTCGTGTGGTGACTTACAGCTTGAAAGGTGTGGTAAAAGTTCGCCGTAGTTAATTTCAGCGTAGTTTACCCAGCCTGGAGAACAAGAAGTAATCATAGGGAGAACGCCACCGTTATTGATTCTGTCAAGAAGTTCGGTTGCTTCTTCCATAATAGTAAGGTCTGCGGCAAAGTTAGTATCAAATACCTTCTTAAAGCCAAGACGCTTTAAAGCAGAAACCATTTTGCCAGTAACTAGCGAGCCGATAGGCATATCAAATTCTTCGCCGAGCGCCGCTCTAACTGCAGGAGCAGTTTGAACGACTACGTATTTACCAGCCTTGAACGCTGCGTCAACCTTGTCGATTTCAGAAACTTCCATTAAAGCACCCGTTGGGCAAACGCTTACGCATTGACCGCAAAGGATACAAGGAGAGTTAGCGAAACTTCTGTTTTCAGCAGGGGAAACGATAGTGTTGAAACCGCGCTTTTCAAAGCCTAAAATACCTAAGCCGTGTGCGTTTTTACATCTTTCAACGCATCTACCGCAAAGGATACATTTAGACGTATCTCTAACGATAGAAGGAGTGAGACGGTCGATAGTAGTAGGGGTTTGTTCGCCTTGATACATATCGTCTCTAGCACCGGTTATTTTAGCAACGTGTAAAAGTTCGCATTTGCCGTTCTTTTCACATTGTTGGCAGTTTTTATTGTGGTTAGATAATAAAAGTTCGACAGAAGTTCTTCTTGCAGCGGTCGCTTTTGGTGAAGAAATAGTAATTTCCATACCTTCGCTAACAGGGTAAACGCAAGATGCAACTAAGCCTCTAGCGCCGGTTGCTTCAACAAGACAAACACGGCAAGAGCCTTTTGAACATTCTCCGTGATTAAAAGCGCAAAGCGAAGGGATTTCAAAACCGCAAGCCTTGGCTGCTTCTAAAATCGTTTGACCGGCTTCTACCTCGAAAGGTATGCCTTCAATTTTAATATTTACTTTAGACATTGTAATTCCTCCACTTATTTTTTAACGATAGCATTGAACTTACAAGAAGCAATACACATACCGCACTTAATACATTTAGATTGGTCGATAACGAAAGGTTCTTTACCAACGACGCCGGAAATAGCGTTGACAGGGCACTTGCGAGCGCAAAGGCTACACTTTTTACACTTGTCGGCTTCGATATCGTAAATCATAAGGTTCTTACAAGTATGAGCAGGGCATTTCTTGTCAACTATGTGAGCGATATATTCGTCTCTGAAATGTTTTAACGTAGATAAAACAGGGTTTGGAGCAGTTTGACCGAGACCGCAGAGAGAGTTACTCTTGATGTTTTCTGCAAGTTCTTCAAGTTCTGCTAAGTCGTCCATAGTAGCCTTACCGTCAGTAATTTTAGTAAGGATTTCAAGCATTCTCTTAGTACCGATACGGCAAGGAGTACATTTACCGCAAGATTCGTCGCAGATAAATTCCATATAGAACTTAGCAACGTCAACCATACAGTTGTCTTCGTCCATAACGATAGCACCGCCTGAGCCCATCATCGAGCCTTTAGCAACAAGGTTGTCAAAGTCGATTTCAGCGTCAAGGTCAGCTGCCGTTAAGCATCCGCCTGAAGGACCGCCCGTTTGAATTGCTTTAAACTTTTTGTCGTTAGGAACGCCACCGCCAATATCGTAGATAAGCTCGCGTAAAGTAGTTCCCATAGGAACTTCAACTAAGCCTACGTTGTTGATCTTTCCGCCGAGTGCGAAAACCTTAGTTCCCTTAGACTTTTCAGTACCGTGGCTAGCGAACGCGTCTTTACCTTCTCTTAGAATATAAGGAACGCACGCAAGCGTTTCAACGTTATTGATGATAGAAGGCTTATCCCAAAGACCTTTAACCGCTGGGAACGGTGGACGAGGTCTTGGCATACCTCTTTGACCTTCGATAGAGTTTAAAAGTGCAGTTTCTTCACCGCAAACGAACGCGCCTGCGCCAAGTCTGATATGTACGTTGAAACTAAAGTCAGTACCTAAGATATTATTTCCTAAAAGACCGAGTTCTTCTGCTTGCTTAATTGCAAGTTTTAATCTGTTTACAGCGATAGGGTATTCAGCACGAACGTAGAAGTAACCGTTTTGTGCGCCGATAGCGTAACCTGCGATCATCATACCTTCGATAACTGCAAGTGGGTTACCTTCAAGGATTGATCTATCCATGAACGCACCTGGGTCACCTTCGTCACCGTTACATACGACGTACTTTTCGCCGTCTGGTTGAGCGTAAGCAAATTGCCACTTTCTTCCGGTAGGGAAGCCACCACCGCCACGACCGCGAAGACCAGATTCTAAAATTTCGTTGATAACGTCTTGTCTGTCCATAGTAAGTGCGCGTGCTAAACCTTTAAATGCGCCAGCGCCGATACTTTCGTTGATGTCTTCAGGGTTAATGCTTCCGCAACCGTGAAGTGCAACGCGGACTTGCTTTTTGTAGAAGTTAATATCTTCTTGCTTAGTTACTTTTTCAGCCGTTTTTGGATCAACGTATAATAATCTGTCAACGACTTCACCGCCGATAATATCTTTTTCAACGATTTCTAAAACGTCGTCAATTTGAACGAGTCTATAAAGCGTATCTTCTGGATAAATCTTAACGAACGGTCCTTGAGAGCAGAAACCAAAGCATCCAACTTGGTTGATAGTAACCTTGTCTTCAATGTTCTTTTCTGCAACTAACTTTCTAAATTCTTGAGTAATTTCGTCAGAATTAGAAGAAAGACAACCAGTACCGCCACATAAAACGATATGTCTTTTTCCGTCACTGCCTGTAAACTTTGCGTCAAGACAGTTTGCGCATTTTGCGCTTAATTGATTGAGTTCTTCAAAATTTTTAATCATTAGTTTGCCTCCAACGCTCTGTATTCTTCAACAATCTTAGGCACAAGGTCAACGGAAAGTTTTGGGTAAACCTTACCGTTAATAGTAACGGCAGGGGCAATACCGCAAGCGCCGATACAACGGAGTGCGTCTAAGGTAAATAAACCGTCTTCAGAAGTTTCACCAGGTTTAATACCGATAATTTCAGAAAATTTGTCAACTACTTGTTGTGCGCCTTTAACGTAGCAAGCCGTTCCAAGACAGCAACCAATTACGTATTTCCCCTTTGGTTTTAAAGAGAAGAAAGAATAGAAAGTAACGACGCCGTAAATTTCAGCAACCGAAATACCAGTCTTTTCTGAAACGATTTCCTGAACTTCAAGCGGAATATAGCCGTATTCCTTTTGAATATCGCTTAAAATCATCATAAGTGGGGTTCTTTCTTGAGCGTATCTGTCGCAGATTTCTACAATCTTTTTGACAGCATTCTCTTGTAAATGAGCCATATCAGCCCTCCTTTAGTAGATTGTTATGCTTATTTTTCTTTTGAAATGCCTGTCCGCCGTATGCAAACAAACAAATCACTATACATACTAGAAAATATTATATTATAATTAATAATTAATGTCAACAAATAAGATATGATTTTTCGCTAAATTTTTTCTATTTTAAAACTTTCTCAAAACTGGAATAAAAAACCAAAAATAGCCGATAATAGTGCTATAGGCTGGCTTTTCTATATAAAAAACAGCAAAAAAGGAAAGGTTATGGCACAAAAAGTTGAAATTTGCGGGATAAATACTTCAGAGCTTCCACGCCTTGGCTCTAAAGATTGTAACGACTTACTTTTAAAAATAAAAGGTGGGGATCGCTTGGCAAAAGAAAAATTTATTTTGGGGAATATGCGCCTAGTGTTGTCTGTGATTAAGCGTTTTTCGTCTTCTAAAGTTTCGGTTGACGACTTGTTTCAAGCAGGGTGCATTGGGCTTATTAAGGCGACGGATAATTTCGATACGCAAGTTGGTGTCAAGTTTTCAACTTACGCAGTTCCTATGATACTTGGCGAAGTTAAAAGATATCTTCGTGCAAAGAACAGTTTGCGCGTTTCAAGAAGTATTCGCGACACTGCGTACCAGGTTTTAAAAACTAGAAGTGAAATCGAAGCAGAAGACGGCGAGCCAACGACCGAGAATATCGCAAAACGCCTTGCTATTCGAGAAAGAGAAGTCGTTTACGCGCTCGACGCTATTTCCGACCCCGTTTCACTTTACGACCCCGTATATAATAAGCAAGGGGATACGCTACTACTTCTTGACCAGATTGCTGACGAGAAAAATACCGAAGAAAACTGGACGGAAAAGGTTGCGCTTACCGAAGCTATTAAAAAACTAGGCGACAGAGAAAGAAAGATACTGTACCTTCGCTACTACGAAGGAAAAACTCAAACGGAAATTTCCGACGAGATAGGGCTTTCGCAAGCACAAGTTTCTCGCTTAGAAAAAACCGCATTGAAAATTATCAAAAATAAAATTTGTTGAATATAAATGCGTTTGACAGAATAACATATACCGTAGACGGTGGTGTATGGAATTAAATTATAGTAGTTTAAAAAAGAAAAAAGTCGTCAACCTTGACGACGGTAAAGACCTTGGGAAAGTAACCGATTTAGTGTTTACTTTTCCTGAAGGAAGAGTGCTTGCGTTTATTGTTTCTAAAAAATCTATACTTCCTTCAGACGAGTTTTTAGTAAATCTTTGTTGCGTAGAAAAAATTGGTGACGACGCCGTTTTAGTACGGCTTAAGAACGAGCCGATAGGCTGTCAAAACGAAATAACTTGTGATAGCGAAGAAGAATAACTTTTTAGGCAAAAACCGACCTATAAGTCGGTTTTTGCCGTTTTTTATTTCGTTAACTAATTAAATAAAAAGTTTTTGCAAATATCTTTTTTGGTTTAGTTTATATCTATTTCGGTAGATTTTTGTAATAAAGTTGACGAAACTAGGGGTGCTATTATATAATTGTCGCGGAAAGAAAAATTAGGGGGATGTTATGAAAATTAACAAATTATTAATTTCTTTTTGTTTTATGTTTGCACTAATTTTTTGTGCAAATAGCGTAGTAGCATTTGCTGCGACTGAAATAGATGAAATAAACTGGCCAGGAAGTAGTACAACTACTGCTTACGACAAGAACGTTGAAATGTTTTCTTTTGATTCGTCAGGTTTAGATTTCCATAATGGTCAACTATTCGTCGTTGAAAACAAAAAAGGAACGATGTGGGTTTTAGACGTAGCAAAAAACGGCACTTTAACTTTTGCTAGTGGATATAGCAAAAGTAAGGGAAAGAAAATTAAATTTAAAACTAATCCAAGTAGTTCTGAACCTGATACTGAAGGTATAACGGTTGACGAAGAAGGTTTCGTTTACCTTTGTACTGAAAGAGATAACGCTAATGATAAAAAGAAAAGTAAAAACACGGTTTTAAAGGTGGATCCAAAAGCAAGTGGAGATACTTTGGTTGCTATTCAAGAGTGGAATTTAGATTCTTTTAAATTACCAGAAGTAGACGATTCTAACGCAGGACTCGAGGCAGTTGAGTGGGTTTCTAACAGCGAACTTGAAGGTAAACTTTACGATAAAAATAAAGGTGGCTTATTCAAAAGCAGTAACTATCCAAACCAAGTTGCAAACGGCGTGTTCTTCGTTGCGTTAGAAGATAACGGTCACGTATATGCGTACATTTTAAATAAGGACGAAACAGCAGTACAAATAGCCGATATAGACACAAAACTTGGTGAAGCGATGGCGCTTGATTACGACGTATCGCAAGACGTTTTGTGGGTTGCAACGGATAACGGCAAGAAAAATTTAAGTGCTCAATTAGTATTTAACGGTGCAAATACACCTAGCATTACTCAAGTTAAGCCTGCAAGCACTGTAAAAACAGGCAATAACTATGAAGGATTTGCAATTGCTACAGACGATTACGCTACTAACGGTGAAAAGCCTGTCTTTAAACTTATGGATGACGATGAAAAGACAACAGAACTTTTACTCGTTGGTAGTATTAGAGTCGATTATATGACTGGTGGCGGTAATATTACTCCAACTAATCCAGAAACTTCAAAAGACGAAACACCTAACTCCAAGCCTGAAACTTCTATAGGCGAAGCGACTAACTCTAAACAAGAAACTTCAGTTGGTGGTGGCGATAATACAAATAAGCCACAAACTTCAATTGCTGGTGGAAATAACAATACGAATAAGTCAGAAACTTCACAAGCGCCTATTACTAGACCTGGCAAAGAGCCTAGCCAAAACGAAGAACCTAGTGCTGGTGGTTGTAAATCAAACGCAAGCGCTGAAAGCGGTATATTCTTCGTTGCAACTTTAGCAGTAATTTTAGTAGTTGCATTGAAAAAGAAGAAAGCGTAATTTTTTAGAATAAATAAAGTGAGTTCGAAAGTTTTGTCGAACTCACTTTTTTATGCGAAAAATTCAGTGGCAGACGGCTATTGACATAATTAAAAGTTGGGATATAATTCGATTAGGGGAATTTAAGGTTAAGGGGGATTATGTATAATCAAAGAAAAGTAAAAGTCGTAAAAAAACCGCTTTTTCAAGGGGATAGCGGTGTTGAAACTTTCGAGTTTGAGTTTGATAAATTTTATAACGAACTCGATTTATCAAAACTTTCTGCGTATATTAAATTAACTTATCCAGACGATAGTGGCGACGTTATCAAATTGACGCAAAAACCTAATACTGACGAAAACAAGCTTTTGCTTTCGTGGACGGTTGACGGTAAAAACACTCAAGTCGCAGGCGTTTGCGACGCCCAGATTTTGTTTGAAAACGAAGGTGGTACAGTCGTCTTAAATTCGGAAGTTTTCAATATCGAAATTAAAAACTCGATTAACTCGACTATGCTGTCGCTTGGCGGTAGTTCTCAAGTTGAAATCTTGGTTAAAAGGGCTAATGAAAAAATAGACCAAGCAAACCAAAAAATCGATAAAATGAACGAATTGATTGATGGGGCTAATCAAAAAATCGACGAAATGGACGAACTTTTAAATTCAAAAATAGTAAGTAGTGTAAACGGTTTGTCTGGAGATATTGATATAACGCCAAATTCGATAGGAGCACCAACTAAAAATGAACTAAATATTGAGATTGACAAGGTTAAAAACGGCAATTATACTTCGAAGAAAGCAGAGTGCGACGCAGATGGAAACGTCATTTCACAAACTTACTTTAAAAAATCCGATTCGCTTAGTAAAGAGTGGAATCAAATTTTAAGTTCGGCTTACCCAAATAATTCGTTGATGGATATTAATCTTGGCGGAGAATATAAAGAAGTATTTATTTTTGCAGAATTTCCTTACAACACTGCGCTTACAAACGTAGATATTCGCACGCGAGTAGAAACGAAGATAGGCACAAACTTTTATCCGATTTGCGACTCGCAAAATAGCGATTTATCGCTCTATAGCGGTACTTGTCATATGTCTTTTAGAATTGAAATGTGCGGTATTTATGCAAAAGTCGACAAGCAAGTTGCTTATTTTAATATAGGAGATTCTACCGCAATAGACGCTTATTCTAACGTAGGCAAAAATCTCGGTCAAACTTCAATCAATAACATCAGGTTAAGTTTTTTAGATGCGAACGGAAATTTTGTTTACCCACAAAATACGTTAATTAGCGTATACGCGAGATAAAAGTTAAATGATGTGCAAGCGTTGCTTGCATGATGTGCTAACTTGTCAGTTAGCATGAAGCGCAATCCTACTTTTTGCGTACGGATTGCATGATGTGTAATTTGCGAGCAAATTACATTGTGGTCGCGCAGATTTTTTCTCTGAAAAAATTGCCAGCTTAACATATAATTTTCTCTAAGGACTGAAATTATTATATAATATTTCGGAACGCATAGCGTTCTCGACCACAACGCAAGTTAAAAACTTGCATATCGCGTTGCGCAAGCAACATATCGCACGAAACTACAGTTTTGTATATCGCGCAACCTTTTGGTTGCATATCGCGTTGCGTTAGCAACATTCTATATATTAACGAACGCGGAGAGCGTTCACGACCTTTACGTAAGACGAAAACTAGCATATCGAGTAGTTATTATGATGTGCAAGCGTTGCTTGCATGATGTGCTAACTTGTCAGTTAGCATGAAGTGCAATCCTACTTTTTGCGTATGGATTGCGTCCGTGATTAACTTATTTTTTTAAGGAATACTTAATTATATAATTTGACGGCGGTTTTTTGAAATTGCGCGCGTATTTCATTGACTTTAATTTACATTTTATGTAAAATTAATAAAGTTAATAATACGCGCGCATAATTTTTAGCGCGAAAGTGAAGGAAATTTATGTCTGAATCTATGAACGGTCTAAAAAGAACAGCGTACTGCGGAAGTTTTAGAATTTCTAACGTGGGCGAAAAAGCGGTAGTAACGGGTTGGGTACAACGCCGTAGAAGTTTGGGAAGTCTTATTTTTATCGACTTACGCGATAGAACGGGTATCGTTCAAATCGTGCTTGACGAAACTGTATCTGAAAAGGCTCTCTTTGAAAAGGCGGAATCCGTTCGTTCTGAATACGTTTTAGCCGTTACGGGAACCGTTCGCGAAAGAAGTTCAAAAACTGATAAAATCGCGACTGGCGAAGTTGAAATTTTGGCTGAAGATATCAAAATTTTGTCTGAAGCCGAACTTACTCCGTTTGAAATTATCGACGACACGCAAGTAAACGAGACTTTGCGACTTAAATACAGATATTTAGATTTGCGCCGTCCGGTGTTGCAAAACAACCTTAAAATTCGCTCGCAAATCGCTATGAGTGCAAGACAATATCTTTACGACTTAGGATTTATGGAAATTGAAACGCCGTTTTTGGGTAAATCTACCCCAGAAGGCGCGCGCGACTATCTCGTTCCGTCAAGAATTCACGAAGGTTGTTTTTACGCTTTACCGCAATCTCCACAACTTTATAAACAACTTTTAATGATTGCAGGCTACGACAGATACTATCAAATTGCTAAATGTTTCCGCGACGAAGATTTGCGCGCTAACCGTCAACCGGAATTTACTCAAATCGACCTTGAAATGAGTTTCGTTGAAAAAGAAACTGACGTTATGTATACGGTTGAAGGTTTGGTTAAGAAAATCTTTAAAGATGCTGTTAATATCGACTTAGGTAGCGACCATTTTAGAACGCTTAGTTATGAAGAGGCTATGAATCGCTACGGCTCGGACAAGCCTGACACCCGTTTTGAAATGGAACTTAAAGATATTTCCGATATCGTTAAAGATTCTGAGTTCGTGGTATTCTCATCTGCTATCTCTTCAGGCGGTAGCGTTAGGGCAATCAACTTTAAGTCAGGTGCTAAAAACCTTTCAAGAAAAGACTTAGACGCTCTTTCAGAGTTTGCAAAAACTTTAGGCGCAAAAGGTCTATGCTGGCTTGTTAAAAACAATGGAGAAGTTAAGTCTTCTTTCAATAAATTCTTAAATAACGAACTTATAGACGCACTTTCTGCGCGTTTAGATATTGCTGACGGCGACGCAGTGTTTATTTCTGCGGATAAAGATACGGTCGTTTTCAACACTCTTGGCGGACTAAGATTACACCTTGCGGAAAAGTTTAATTTATTCGATAAAGATAGATACGACGTCTTATGGGTTGTAGATTTCCCGATGTTCGAGTACAGCGAAGAAGAACAAAGATACGTTGCTATGCACCATCCGTTCACCGCACCAAAAGACGAAGATTTACACTTGTTAGATAGCGACCCGACAAAGATGCGCGCAAAAGCTTACGACCTTGTTATCAACGGTCAAGAAGCAGGTGGCGGTTCAATTAGAATTTATTCTCGCGAACTTCAAGCAAAGATTTTCAATATCTTAAAGTTTAGCGACGAAGATATCGAAAAGAAATTCGGATTTTTCGTCAACGCGTTCAAATACGGAACTCCACCACACGGCGGTCTTGCGTTCGGGCTTGACAGACTTACGATGCTTCTTGCAAAAACTGAGTCTATTAAAGACGTTATCGCGTTCCCTAAAGTTCAAAACGCTTCTTGCGTTATGAGTGAAGCACCGTCTAAGGTTGAAAAGAAACAACTTGACGAATTATATTTGTCTATCCATGACGATAAAAAAGATTGATTTTAACTTAACATATCCGCTACTTTGATAAAAGGGCGGATATTAATTTGTCGAACATTTTGTGTTTTGATAAAAAATTTATCACAATATATTGTGTTTGTTTTGAAAAAGTATTGACATAATATACCTATATATGGTATATTAAATTAGCAAAAAGGAAATTACGATTAAAGATTACATAAAAAACTAAAAATAACGCATGCTAGGCATGTGGAAGGAGAGAGTATGGAAAGATTCATAAATGCTTGGAAAGGTTTTAAAGGCGATGCTTGGAAAAATCAAATTGACGTTCGCTCTTTTATTCAAGACAACTATACACCGTACGAAGGTGATGAAAAGTTTTTAGCCCCAGCTACCGAAAGAACGACTTCTTTAATGGCAAAACTCAACGAGTTATTTAAAGAAGAAGCCAAAAACGGTGGTATTTTAAAGGTTGATACGGAAACTGTTATCACTCCGACTTCGCATGCACCGGGATATTTAGACCGCGAAAATGAAATTATCGTTGGTATTCAGACTGACGAGCCGTTAAAGCGCGGTGTAAACCCGTTCGGCGGTCTTAACATGACTAGAAAAGCGTGTATTGCGTACAACTATAAACTATCTGACAAGGTAGAAGAAAAGTTTATTTACCGTACGACTCATAACGACGGTGTTTTCCGTGCGTACAACGAAGATATTCGTGCAGCCCGCCACTCTGGTATTATCACAGGTCTTCCTGACGCGTACGGTCGTGGAAGAATTATCGGTGACTATCGTAGAGTTGCTTTATACGGCGTAGACTTTTTGATTGAAGAAAAGAAAAAGGACAAAAAGAAATATTCGCAAAGTATCGTAAGCGCAGAAGATATTCGAAACGTCGAAGAACTTCACGAACAAATTCTAGTGCTTGACGACCTTAAGAAAATGGCATCAAGTTACGGATTTGATATATCAAACCCTGCAACCGACTCTAAAGAAGCAGTTCAATGGCTCTATTTTGCATACCTTGCAGCAATCAAAGAACAAAACGGTGCTGCTATGAGTTTGGGTAGAGTAAGCACTTTTCTAGATATTTACTTTACTCGTGACCTAGAAAATGGTGTTTATACAGAAAGTCAAATTCAAGAAATGATAGACGATTTCGTTATGAAACTTCGCATGGCTCGTCACTTAAGAACGCCAGAATACAACGAATTGTTCGCGGGCGATCCTATGTGGATTACCGAAGCAATCGGCGGTATGGGCGAAGACGGTCGTACTTTGGTTACGAAAAACTCGTTCAGAATACTTCACACGCTTTACAATCTTGGCTCGAGCGCAGAACCTAACTTAACGGTTTTATGGTCGCGCAACTTACCAAAAGCGTTTAAGCGCTATGCAACGAAGGTTTCTTGCGATACAGACGCTATTCAATATGAAAACGACGACGTAATGCGCCCAGTTTACGGCGACGATTACGCTATCGCATGCTGTGTATCTGCTATGCGCGTTGGTAAGGATATGCAATTTTTTGGTGCGCGTGCAAACCTTGCAAAACTCTTGCTTATGTCGATTAACGGCGGTCGTGACGAGAAAAAGGGCGACCAAGTCGCACCTAAGGGCGAGCCGTATCAAGGTGAATATTTAGAATACGATAAGGTAATTGCTCTTATGGACAAGTACCGTCCGTGGCTTGCAAAAACTTACGTTACCGCAATGAACATTATTCACTATATGCACGATAAATACGCGTACGAAAAAGTTCAAATGTCACTTCACGACAGCGAAGTTCACCGCTATATGGCGTTCGGTATTGCAGGTTTATCAGTTTTAGCCGACTCACTTTCTGCAATTAAGTACGCTAAAGTTAAAGTAATTCGCGACGAAACGGGGCTTATTACCGACTTTATCACAGAAGGCGAATTTCCAGCGTTTGGTAACGACGACGACAGAGTTGATAGCATCGCTAAAGAACAAGTCGAACTTTTCTATAAAGAACTTTGCAAAAATCCGACTTATCGCGACGCGGAACACACTTTATCAATCCTTACTATAACTTCAAACGTAGTATACGGTAAAAAGACTGGCTCAACTCCAGACGGAAGAAAGGCTGGCGAACCTTTTGCACCGGGTGCAAACCCAATGCACAACAGAGAGAAAAACGGCGCGCTTGCATCACTTAACTCCGTTGCTAAACTCTCTTACGATATCTGTAAAGACGGTATTTCTAATACCTTCTCAATAATTCCTGAAGCGTTAGGTCACGACGACGAGCAAAGATATAAAAACTTAGTCGATATTATCGACGGTTACTTTGCCCAAAAAGCGCAACACATCAACGTAAACGTATTCAATCGCGAAACGTTGATTGACGCTATGGATCATCCGGAAAAATATCCAAATCTTACGATAAGAGTTTCAGGATATGCCGTAAACTTCCACAAACTTTCACGCGAACAGCAAAAGGAAGTAATTTCAAGAACTTTCCACGGACAACTTTAATTATGTTTGGCACTATCAATTCCTTTCAAAGCCTTGGTGCGGTTGACGGACCGGGGATAAGAGTAACCGTGTTTATGCAAGGTTGCCACCTTCGTTGCGCGTATTGCCACAATCCCGATACGTGGGATTTAGACGGCTCAAAAGTTAGCGTAATCGACTTATTCAATAAGATAATGCGGTATAAGCCTTATTTTTTCGAACACGGTGGAGTTACCGTATCAGGTGGTGAACCGCTACTTCAGCCAGAGTTTATAGAAGAACTTTTCAAACTCTTAAAGGCTGAAAACGTTCACACCGCGATAGACACTTCGGGAATTTGTGACCTAGAAAAAGCAGAACGCGTATTAAAGTATTGTGACCTTGTTATGTGCGATATTAAGTTTATAACAGAAGATGACTATAAAACTTATGCGCGCGGAAGTTTAAAAAGGGTAGAAGAATTTTTAAAACTTTCGGAAAAATTAGAAGTTCCACTTTGGGTACGGCACGTAGTCGTCCCAAACTTAACTGACAGTGAAAAGTCAGTTAAAAGGGTGGTCGAAATTGCTAAAAGATACAAAAATCTTCAAAAAATCGAACTCTTGCCGTTTAGGAATATCTGCAAGTCTAAATATGATAATTTAGGTATTGATTTTCCGCTTAAAAACACCAAAGAGTGCGATAATGAAACGATTGAAAGTTTGTATAAATTCGTGCCCGAAGAATTTAAATGAAATGAAAACCTTTGGTTTTCGTGAAATGACGGAAACCCGTCATGAAATGAACGACTGAAGTCGTTCGTGAAATGCAAAATAGATTTTGCATTATTGTCGTGCGTTTTTTGTAAAAAACGCCGTGTATTTTATATAAAATCGTCGGAACGCCATAGGCGTTCGCGACCATAATGCAAGCAACGCTTGCATTTCATGAATATCTCATATTCATTTCATGATTTTGAAAAAATCATTTCATGAAAAGTTTAATACTTTTCATTTCATCGTGAAAACAAAACCGCAACTTGCGATCAAGCAAGTTGCGGTTTTTATTATTAATAAAGTTCAACTTTAACTGCAAAAATATTAATTGACGATCTTTCAGATGCCGTGCATAATTGATAAGTGCCTGGCGGGTAAATAGTCATTTCGTAACAAGATAGTTCCGCCGTTGGGTTAATCATTGAAATAATTTCACTTTTTTCATTGATTATTGCTAAATCGCCGTCAACGGAATAAGTGGATCCTCGTGTTGCGTATACAGTAACTCTTGCCGGCGAGTTTATGGTAAAAATAATTCCGTTAATTCCAAAAATAGGGTTGCTAGTTTTTTTTGATTGTTTATAATCTACAAAAACAAATCCGCTTAACCAACCGTCGCGGGCAATTTTTCCAGAACTGGACTTATCTATTAATTCAGGACACAAAGTGAAAAAGTCGCTAGAATTAATATAATTAAAAATAAGTTCATAACTAACGTTCTGAGTTGTTGACGTAAAAGTGTCTAAACTTGAAGAATTTGCGAAATTTTTGCTATCACTTTTAACTGAATTTGGCGTCGTTTGTGTGCTTACTGCTGGAATTTCAGACGTAGGAACGTATTTGCTATCTTTTGAAATCGGTGACTTACTTGATGTTTGCTTGTTTGATGAAAAATTGCTTTTAGAAGGTGTCGTGCTTTTTATTGTAGAGACAGAGTTTATTTGGTTAATAAAACCTTCTAAAGCGTTTTCGCTTATAGTACAGGCAGAAACCGTTAGTATAAATATTAAAACGGATAACACGATAAAAAATTTTTTAAATAATTTCATATCATCTCCTCCTGTTAAAAAAATGTTCGATTAATCGACTTATAGCCGATTATTTTATACAAAATATGCTATAAATTAAGAATTTGTTCCGTCCGTTTCGTCGTCGTTTGAAGTTTTACCGATACCCATAACGCTGTCAACGGGAAGCGAAAAGATAATTCCTGCGCCAGGGGTAGTCAGTCCCGTGTTTTCCTTAATTGCAGTCATTATAGTGTTTCTGCTATCGCTGTCGGTAAGGATAAAAACGATTTCTTTGTCGGGGTGTAGGGTTACGCCTAAGAACTTAACTTCGTCTTGGGCGTTAGCCGTTCCGCGCGCGTTGAAAATCGTACCGCCACGCGCACCTGCGGCGCGCGCCGATTCCATAACTTCTTCTTCAAAGCCTTGATTTACTATTACTACGATTAATTCGTTCATAGCCGTTCTCCTTAAATTAGATTTCTCGTTTTGCCGAGAAGTATTTGTAGCGTTACGTTTCCGCCGACTGCAGAAACGGGGATAGTAAATGCGATACCGCGTTGTTTAGACTTTAATTCAAACTGCTCTTCAAGCATTTGATAAATATAATCAACGTTTTTTCTTTCGCAAAATGAAAGAAGTAAATCTTTTTCAGGCTCGCCAATACCTAGCGTGCTTAAAATATCGTTCGGGGCAGTTCCCTTACTTCTTACTATCGCTGGAAAGTGCGCCAAAATCTCGATAGATTCTGTAATTTTATCACTATAACCGCGCGGTGCGATTATAACCAGTAGTTCAAGTTCGGTTTTATTTTTCATATAATCTCCTATCTTTTTACGTCAAGTTCAATGATATCGCCTTCAAACAGCGTAACGATATTTTTCGGTAGAACGATAGTTTTCTTTTTCGATTTTTGTTTGGTTATTATACCAAAAATTTGAATTGTGATAAGTGGGGTAAGCGCAACGAGTGCAACTACGCCGTACGCATTTAAAAGTACGCCACTAGCACCGCTAATTGCAGTTGAAGCGCCGATTGCAAGCGGTAACATAAACGCCGTAGTCATAGGACCGGACACAACTCCGCCCGAGTCGAACGCAATAGCCGTATAAACTTTAGGCGATATAAACGTTAGCCCTAGCGCGACTAAATAGCCCGGAATTAAATAATATAATACTGAAAACTGGAATATTACTCTAAGCATAGAAAGTCCAACGGCTACCGCCATAGAAACGCATAAAGTAATTACGATAGTTTTCTTCTTTATATTACCGTTTGAAATTTCTTCAACTTGCTTAGATAAAACTTGAACGGCAGGTTCTGCTAAAACGAGAACGCAACCAATTATCATACCAACTGGAATAATAACGTAATTGTTGCTAAGTGACGCAATTCTTTGACCAAGATTTAATCCTGCCGACATAAAGCCGACGTTTACACCCGCCAAAAACAGCGAAAGCCCAACGTAGGTGTAAAGTAGACCGATTACAATCTTTTTAAGTCTGCGCTTAGGCGTTTTTATAAGAAAGAAATCAAGTATAAAATAAAATAGAGTAATAGGAAGTAGCGCGATAAATACGTCTTTTAAAAAGGTTGGCATATTAGTTCCGAAAAGTTTTAATACGCCAAGTACGCTATCTGACGATAGAGTCGTAATGCTCGAGTCAATTTCAGGTTTAAAAATCATTGAAAGAAGTATTACCGAAATTATTGGACCGATAGAGCAAAGTGCAACTATACCAAAACTGTCTTCTTTTTTGTTTTTACCGCCTAAAACCGAAGCAATACCGATACCGAGCGCTAGGATAAACGGAACAGTTATAGGTCCAGTCGTTACCCCGCCAGAGTCGAACGCGAGCGGTATATATCTTTGTTCAGTAAATATTACAAGCGCGAATAAAACGCCGTATAGCACGATTAAAACGAGATTTAGGCTTAATTTTTTAATTATTCTCGTAAGCGCAAGCACTAAAAATAGTCCAACTCCGATTGCGATCGTTATAATTAAAGTCCATTTAATTGAACCGAGTTGGTCGCCAAGAACTATTAAGTCAGGCTCTGCAATAGTGACGATAAAACCAATGATAAAACCGACGAGCAAAATAATAGGAATTTTCTTCGTACCCGTAATTCTGTTTCCGATAGTTTCACCGATAGGGCCGAGAGCCGTTTCGCTTCCTAAGTTGTACAAAACCATACCAAAAAACAGCATAGTCGCGCCGATTGCAAACTTTAAAATCTCATAAAAAGGCAACGGGTCAGGTAAAATATAGTTTAAGACTAAAATTATTACCGTGACTGGAAGTACAGATAATAGCGATTCTTTTAATTTGTCAAGTAAAATTTTGTTCATAAACTACCCGTCGAGAATTAGTTAATAATATATTAAATGATAAATCATTTAAAGTCAACCAAATTTTGTAAAATCTGAGTGTTATTTTAGCGAAAACTTTAAGTTGTTTTCGTGTGGATTAATTTATCGCTTTCAAATTTTTACAAAACGAAAAATAAAATTGCCGTTTTGAAAACCTTCAAAACGGCAAAAATTAGGCTATAAGTCGATTAATAAGCGATTTTTTCTGCGATATAGTCGCAAAGTTCACTAATTTTAATTCTGATTTGTTCCATCGTGTCGCGGTCGCGAACGGTAACGGTGTCGTTTTCCATCGTGTCAAAGTCGATAGTGACTGAGTACGGCGTTCCGATTTCGTCTTGACGGCGATAACGCTTACCGATAGAACCTGCTTCGTCGTAAGTAACCATAAAGCGTTTTGCAAGCATTTTTTGTACTTCGCGCGCTTTTTCAGAAAGATTTTTCTGAAGTGGTAAAACAGCAACTTTATACGCAGCGATTGCAGGGTGGAAGTGCATAACTTGACGGGTTTCACCATTTTCGAGAGTTTCTTCTTCGTACGCTTCAGAAAGCACCGCAAGCATAAGTCTGTCTGCACCGATTGAGTATTCGATAACGTACGGAATATACTTTTCGTTTGTGAACGGATCTACGTAAAGCATACTCTTTCCAGAATATTCTTGGTGGCGAGATAGGTCGTAATTAGTGCGGTTGTGAATACCGTTAAGTTCCGACCAGCCGATAGGGAATAGATATTGAATATCGCACGCCGCTTTTGCGTAGTGGGCAAGCTTGTCGTGGTCTTTAAAGCGGATGTGGCTTTCGTCAATACCGATAGATTTTAAAAAGTCCCACGCAAGATTTTTATAAGTTTCGTAATATTCTTGGTCTTGACCTTCTTTGCAGAAGAATTGGTGTTCCATTTGTTCAAACTCGATAGTTCTAAAGATAAAGTTACCAGGCGTAACTTCGTTACGGAAGGCTTTACCGATTTGAGCAATACCGAACGGAACTTTTGCGCGAGTCGTTCTTTGAACGTTTAAAAAGTTTACGAACTCGCCTTGAGCAGTTTCTGGACGAAGGTAAATTTTGTTTTGTCCTTCTTCAGTTACACCGCGTGAAGTTTCAAACATAAGATTGAACTGACGTATTGGCGTAAAGTTAGACTTACCGCATCTTGGACAGCAAACGTTGTTGTCTTTAATATATTGTTCCATTTCTTCGTTTGAAAGTAAGTCTGCGTTCACCGTTCCTTTAGAGTGCGCTTCGATTAAGTTATCGGCACGGTGGCGAGTCTTGCACTCTTTACAGTCCATTTTAGGGTCTGAGAAAGATGCAGTGTGACCGCTAGCGTCCCAAACTCGTGCGTTCATCAAAATTGCAGCGTCAACGCCGTAAGAATTTTCGCTTTCTTGAACGAATTTCTTCCACCAGCATTTTTTAATGTTGTTTTTGATTTCTACGCCGATTGGACCATAGTCCCAAGTATTACCCATACCGCCGTAAATTTCACTACCAGGGAAAATGATACCGCGCGATTTGCAAAGATTAACAATTTTATCCATCGTAACTTGATTGTTTGACATAATTCTACCTTCTAAATTTTAATTTCCTTGATATTTTATTAAAATATCGCTATATTGTCAAGTAATTGCGCTAAA
This sequence comes from Christensenellaceae bacterium, assembly GCA_045534605.1. Lineage (GTDB taxonomy): Bacteria > Bacillota > Clostridia > Christensenellales > Borkfalkiaceae > UBA4636. The sequence continues at coordinate 40,756 of JAZSKA010000004.1, forward strand.
ATCTGTCAATTTGATTGATTATTTGTAAAAATAATGCTAAAATGTTAATAATTAATCTAACGCGCGCACGAAAGTCGCGAGCAAGGACAGTAAAATGATTTGCGAAAACTTTATTGAAGAAATTATTGAAAAAGAACTTTCAGAAGGGAAGGTAAGCGCAGTACAAACGCGTTTTCCGCCAGAACCTAACGGCTATTTGCATATTGGACACGCTAAAAGTTTATGCCTAAATTTTGGCGTTGCTAAAAAGTTCGGGGGAAAGTGTAATCTTTTCTTTGACGACACCAACCCTTCAAAAGAAAAGACGGAGTACGTTGACGCTATCAAAGAAGATATCAAGTGGCTTGGCTTTGAGTGGGCTGAAATACACTATGCGTCAGACTATTTTGACGTAATTTACTCTTTAGCAGAAAAACTTATTCTAGACGGTAAAGCCTTCGTTTGCGATTTGTCGGGTGATGAAATCCGCGCTCTTCGCGGAACGCTTACAGAACCTGGCAAAGAAAGTCCGTACAGAAACAGAACGGTTGAAGAAAACCTTAAACTCTTTAGAGAAATGCGTGACGGAAAGTACGCTGACGGCGAAAAAGTTTTGCGCGCTAAGATAGATATGAAGTCGCCTAATATCAATATGCGCGACCCTGTAATTTATCGCGTTTTACACGCAGAACATCACCGCACGGGAAATAAGTGGTGCATCTATCCTATGTACGACTTTGCTCATCCTATCTGCGACTCTATGCAAAAGGTTACGCACTCTCTCTGCACTTTAGAGTTTGAAGATCACCGCCCACTTTATAACTGGACGGTTGAAAATACGGGCGTTGAACATAAACCGCGCCAAATCGAGTTTGCTAGACTTAACGTTACTAACTTAGTAATGAGTAAGCGCTATCTTAAAAAACTCGTTGAAGAAAGTTCAGTTGACGGCTGGTCAGATCCGCGTATGCCAACCCTAACAGGCTTAAGAAATCGCGGTGTGCCAAGCGACGCACTCAAAAAATTCTGCGACGAGATTGGCGTTGCAAAATCTAACTCTGAAATTGAAATTTCCTATCTTGAACACTTTATTCGCGACAACTTGAACCAAAACGCAGAACGCGCTATGGCTGTAGTTGAACCGCTCAAAGTCGTTATCGACAATTTTGACGGTAGCGAAGAAGTCGAAGTCGAGATTAACCCTAATAACTCGGAACTTGGTAAGAGAAACGTACTCTTTACTAAAGAAATTTATATCGAACAAACCGACTTTTCTTTAAATCCACCGCCAAAATACTTCCGTCTTAAACCTGACGGCGTAGTTAGACTTAAAGGCGCGTATATCGTCAAGTACGAAAGCGCCGTATTAAACGACGACGGTAGCGTTAAAGAAGTTCACGTTTCAATCGTTGAAAATTCAAAAAGCGGTAACGACACTTCCGGTGTAAAATGTAAAGGAACAATTCATTGGGTAAGCGCAGAAAGTTTCGTTCCTTGCGAAATTCGTAAGTACGATTACCTTTTAAAAGACGCCGAATACCCAGGTCAAGATTTTTCCGAGCGTATTAACGAAAATAGCCGTACTATTTATCAAGGCGTTTGCGAAAAATATATCGAAAGCGTTGAAACGGGCAGTTGCTTCCAAATGCTTAGAACTGGCTACTATAAGAAAATGGTAGACGGCGGAAAAATTATCCTTTCTGAAATCGTATCTTTAAAAGATAGTTTTAAAAAATAGTTTTCTTTAAAACTATTGACAAATTAAAATTGTTTTTATATAATAATTATATAAAACATATAATCTTTAGTAGGTGAAATATGTATCTATTAGTTGACTTAGCCGTCATATTGCTCCTCTTTATTGCGGTGTGGCGCGGTATTAAAAAAGGCTTTTTCCAAACTTCATACGGCATTATTGGCTCGCTTTTAGTCATTGCTTTTTCTGTGGCGCTATCAGCGGTAATCGTTTTGCTTTTCTACAAGTTTGGCGTTATCGACAGTTTAAAATTGGCTATCGTAAAAGTTATTGGCGAAACGAACGGCTTGTTTGCAAAACTCAACGTAACGAGCGAGCAGGTGGCTTACTATATCGCTCTCGGCTTGATTGCTATCGTCGCGTTTATAATTTCTTATCCAATTATGCTTTTAATTCATAATAAGTTTTTAGAATTTACCGATAATTGCAGAGATAATATCTTCTTTAGAGTAGCAGATAGCACGGTAGGTGTGCTTATAAACACAGCGCTTTGCGTAGGTGTAATACTCGGTGCGTTTGCGATAATTTATTCGTTTGCATCAAACGGTATGCTAAACGGATGTGACGAAGTTTTAAGGGCTTGCCCAATCTCAAATTTAATTTACGAGAAAAATCCACTTAACGAAATCTTGTTAAACACTAACGTCGTGCAAACTATTGCAAACGTTTTAAACTAAAAAGATAGGCGACTGAAAAATTCAGTCGCCTTAATTATTTTATTTGTTTAATCGCGCTATAAGTCGATTAATTATATGTTTTATATGTTGTTTATGTTTTTTTGCGCGATAATTTTACCACTTTTTCCGTCAACTAAAAAGCAAAAACTGTTTTCGCTCGTAGTAATTCCGACAAACCAAAAATCTTGTTTTTCAGAGATAAGTCTAAGGTTAATCTCGAAATTATCGTCACTAGATATTAGATTGTCGATTTTTTCTTTGTTTTGAGAATAAACGAAAGATAACGCTTTGTCGTAAGATATAGTCGAGCTTTGCTTTTTTGAAGTTAGCGTTATATCGCTATTTCCGTTCTCGTCAGAAAGCGTTACTTTTAGATTTTTACTTGGTAACATTTCAACTGAAACGGTTGCGACGTAACAATTAAATCTTGGCTCGAAAGAAAAGTTTTCGGTGTAGGTTTTGTCTGTCGTGAAAGATACTCCGAAATCTTTCAATTCGTCGTTTTTAGGTGAAAGCTTTAAAATTACAAGGTTTTCCTTTGCGTTTACAATACCATCGGAAACGAACGGACTTTCGCGCGTTTCTAAATAGCACGAAACTGAACATAAATCGTTTTCTGCAAAAAGTACGTCATACCGTAACTGACTTATGTACTCGTTGAAATCTTTTTGACTTTTACAGCCGAAAAGTGCCGTAATCGACAAAATTAACGTAAGAAATAATACAACTTTTTTCATTTTTTACCACCTTAATGTTTAAGTTATTAACAATATATTTTCTATCTTTTCGATTAATGAAAGATTTTGATTTATTTTAATAAAATACAAAAAAATTATTATAAATATATTGAAAAAAACGGCGGTTTGTGGTAAAATAAACAAAAAAAGGGGGCGCAGTATGTTTAAACACGGCTTAAAAGTTGTTGCTATAACCTTGCTTTGCGCCATAGTCGCAGTTTGTTTCGTGATTATGGGCATGGCTGTTTTCGCGCCTTCTCAACTTTCTAAAACTTACGAAAATATAGGGGTGAACAGTCGCGCTTACGTTTACGCCGAAAGGGCTTACGAAAAAGACGACAGCGTCGAAAATTTGGTTAGACTTGCAAACCTTTCAATAAAACTTGAAGATAACGAAAAAATTAATACGCGCGTTGGTGAACTAATTTTACACGAAAGTTTTAACGATTATTTACAAACTCTCGTTACACGCGATAACTATTACGACTTTTTAACTAGCGAATATATAAAAAGTTGCTACGCGCTAGAACTCTATGAAGATAAAGTTCTTTGCGAAAAAGCACTCAAGTTTGCTAAAAACGGATACAGAAACGCAAACGCTATTGAAAGTTTAATTTTGGTCGGCGCAGAAAATTCGGATATCGCGCTCCTTGAAGAAATTTGTCTAACGCTTAATAACTACCAAGCTAGTGGCGAGTGTATTAAGACTTCTGTAAACCGATTAAACAAAGACATTTTTAACCTAGAAGAACTTATACAAAGATTAAAAACTAACGAATAAACCGTGCCATAGCGCGGTTTTCATATTTTTTAAGCACGTATGGCGAAACCGGCAGACGCGTTAGATTCAGATTCTAATGAAAGCAATTTCATGCAGGTTCAAATCCTGTTACGTGCACCAAAAAAGGCACACCACTCGGTGTGCCTTTTTTGGTGCGTACAGGAATTGAACCTGCCAACTTGCGCAAGCAAGCAAAATTATATAATTAATGATTTTTGGTGGCGAAGCCCAAAACACATAGTGTTTTCCAAAATATCTGCAAATCCTGTTACGTGCACCAAAAAATTTGACAAGCTTCGACTTGTCGAATTTTTTTATCCAAGCCACAGGCTTGGTATGGAATCACGCGTCAGCGTGTATGTAATCGCCGTAGGCGTATGGCATCACCAAGGGTGTATTTTCCTGCGGCTTGATTCCATACGATTGCTTTGCAATCAATTCCATACCGCAACAAGTTGCGGATTCCATCCACACCTTTTGGCGTGATTAAGAACGCACAGGTTCAAATCCATCGGTTAAAAGCCAAAATATTTTTTGTCCGCCCGTTACAAAAAAGACACACCACTCGGTGTGTCTTTTTTGGTGCGTTTAGGATTTCAACCTGCCAACTTCCGCAAGCAAGCAAAGATTATTTGATTTAATAAATAATTATTATATCTTAATAGATTGCTTTTTTGGGGGATTTCAATTATAATATATGGTAAGGGTTATTATATATGGAAAGAGTAAGAAATAGGTGGACGCTGTTTACGGCTAAGGCGCTTATACTTTTAATCGTTCCGATAGTCGTTGAATCTGCGCTTAATATGTCGCTTGGGTTCTTTGACGGAATTATGGTTTCGCACATAAAGGGAACGAGTGGGGATGCGCCACTTACGGCGGTAAATTACGTTGACCAGATATCAAACTTAATAATACAGTTATTTTCAGCGTTCGGCGTAGGCGGGGCGGTAATAACTTCGCAATACATAGGCGCGAAAAATATTGACGATGCGAACAAAAGCGCGAAACAACTTATAATTTTAATGTTTTTGTTCTCGCTTGTGATAATGGGCTTGAGTTTAATTTTTAATCATCAAATAATCAATTTATTTTTTGGTGAACTTGACGAAATTACTCTTAATTTTGCCTATCAATATTTTTACGTAACGGCGTTATCTTATCCGCTTTTATCCATTTTCTACGCGTGTGCGGCGTTACTTAGGGCGCAGAGAAAGAGTCTTAACACAATGACGAGCGCATTTTTCAGTTTTATTTTAAACATTGGACTTAACGCGCTATTTATTTACGTATTTGAATTGGGGGTAATAGGCGCTGCGCTCGGAACACTAATTGCGAGAATATTCCCACCTGTATTTTTGACTTATCTACTTTCTAAGAAAGGAAACTTAATAAGCGTTAAAATTTTTGAAAAACCGAAAATTGACTTTGAAATGACTAAAAAGATTGCAAAACTTGCAATCCCCGGTGGAGTAGAAAACACCTTTTTCCAACTTGGAAAAATTTTGGTTTTATCGTTCATTTCGCTTAAGTGTTACAATCTTATCGTAAACGGACAGACTGTAAACGTGCACTCTTCGGCAAACTCTGTCGCTATGAGTATCAACACTCTAGGTTGTATCGTCGGTAACGGCATTAACACGAGTATGCTAACCGTTATCGGGCAGGCAGTAGGCACGGGAATACTTGCACAAGTCAAGCACTATATGAAGAAAATGCTTGCAATTTCCTATATAGGAAACGCGCTTTCTATCGCGGTATTTTGGTCGCTTTCGCCACTTCTTATGAAACTTTACGGCGTAAGTAAAGAAGCGCTTGAAATTGGGCGCGGTTGTCTAAACTTATGCTTTGCATTTCAACTGTTTACTTATCCAATGTCCTTTGGCGCGTGCTCGATGCTAAAGGCGAACTCCGACGTTAAATACGTAATGGTCGTATCTATCATTTCAATGCTACTTATGCGAGTTGGGCTTTGCTTTATCTTAACCACCGACCTTTTGCCTATCCAAATAGGCGCGTACGGGCTTTGGTGGGGTATGATAGCAGACTGGATACTTCGTGGAATTCTTTTCGGCGTTAGACTACTTTCAGGCAAGTGGCAAAAAGCATCCGGGCTTATTAAAGAAGAAACTGAATAGGTGATATTTTGCAGGATATTTTGTTTACGATATTAATAACGTTTTTAGCAGGCGCGGGCGCTGGGCTTGGGACAGGCTTTGCTGGGATGAGTGCGGCTGCAGTTATTGCGCCAATGCTGACGGTGTTTTTGGGTGTAGAGCCGTATACTGCGGTCGGAATTGCCCTTGCATCTGACGTTTTGGCAAGCGCAGTTTCTGCCTACACTTACGGAAAAAACAAAAACCTTGATATAAAAAACGGGCTTGTGATGATGGTTTTAGTGCTGACTTTCACCGTTATCGGAAGTTTAGTTGCAAAACTTTTGCCGTCAACTACAATGGGCAATTTTTCAATGGTTATGACGCTTATTTTAGGTATAAAGTTTATCGTAAAACCCGTTATGACCACAAAAGAAAAAAGGCTGTCCGTTTCGCGCAAGAAACAAATAATTCAATCGGTTATAAGCGGAACTATGGTCGGCTTTATCTGTGGCTTTGTAGGCGCAGGTGGCGGTATGATGATGCTACTGCTACTTACGAGCGTTTTAAACTACGAACTTAAAACTGCGGTAGGAACAAGCGTGTTTATTATGACGTTTACCGCGCTTATAGGCTCGGTAACGCACTTTATAGCAGGCGGTGCACCTGATATTCTAACGCTTATTTTGTGCGTAGTTTTTACGTTTATTTGGGCAAGAATTGCCGCACTTATTGCGAACAAGCAAGATGCAAAAATGCTTAATAGAATTACTGGCGTGGTGCTTACCGTGCTTGGTCTTGCAATTTTAATTTTTGCAATTATAAAATAAAAGGGGAATAAAACAATGAACGAATTTATTTACGACGTACCTGTTAAGGTGTATTTTGGTGAAAATCAGTTAAAGTATTTAGGCGAAGAATTGAAAAAGTTCGGAACGCGCGTTTTGATGACTTACGGCGGTGGCTCTATCAAAAAGATTGGTCTTTACGATAAAGTCGTAAACGAAATAAAAAATAGCGGACTAGAACTTTACGAACTATCTGGTATCGAGCCAAACCCGAAAATCGCGTCAGTAAGAGAAGGCGCAAAAATTTGTAAAGAAAAAAATATCGACGTGTTACTTGCGGTTGGTGGCGGTTCGACGATTGACGCAACCAAAGGGATAGGCGCAGGCGCGAAAGTCGATTTTGATCCTTGGCTTTTCTATACGGGCGAAGAAAAGATTGAAGACGGACTTCCTATCGTTTGTATTTTGACTAATTCGGCAACGGGCTCTGAAATGAACGTAAACAGCGTTGTTTCTAACCCCGAAACGAACGATAAATTTGGAACGAAGGGCTTAGTTTCAAGACCTAAGGTTTCGTTCTTAGACCCGACGGTTACTTATTCTGTAAACGCATACCACACCGCTTGTGGCGCAGCAGACATTATAAGCCATATTTTTGAAGTTTATTTTAACCTTAACCCTGACCTTTATATGCTTGATACGGTTATGGAAGGGCTTATTAAAACGGTCGTTAAATTTGCGCCGATTGCAATAAAAGATCCGACTAATTACGAAGCGCGCGCAAACCTTATGTGGGCTTCGACTTGGGCGTTAAACGGCTTTATTCGTGGCGGAAAACAAGGCGGTTGGAGTTGCCACCCAATCGAACACGAACTTTCAGCGTTCTACGATATTACCCACGGTTTAGGGCTTGCAATCGTAACGCCTAGATGGATGAAATACTGTCTAAGCGAAAAAACGGCTTGGCGTTACCGTGGAATCGGTGAAAACGTTTTCGGCTTAGATAAGAATTTAAGCGATATGGAAATGGCTGAAAAAACTATTTCGAAAATGGAAGAATTCTTGTTTAAAACGCTAAATCTTCAAAGCACTTTAACCGAGATTGGAATTGACGAAACTCATTTTGAAATTATGGCTAAAAAGGCTTGTAACTTTAAAGCGATAAACGGCTTTATTAAACTTGAGCCTAGTGACGTTGAAAAAATCTTAAAAGACTGTCTATAATAGAAAAACCGCGCTATAGTCGCTCTTCCCTCAGGGAATTGCGACAACTAAATAAATCCTTGCGGATTTGTGATATTTGTCTAACGACAAGTTATATTGCCTAACGGCAGTTATATTCGCCTAATGGCAAGTTTTGGATTTATTTAATATAACTTTGACTACAAGTCAAAATATCACGCAAAACTTGTTTTGCATATCACTTTTAGCCACAAGGCTAAAAATATAACTTAATAACTTCATCTTTTGTGGATAAGAAAAGCACACTACATTTCGCTTAATGCGAAGTATAGTGTGCTATACTTTTGTTAAGGACTAAAAATCCCTAAGGGACATGCCCTTAGCACGGTTTTTTGATGTTTTTGAATATATTTTTTAGAATTCGTTGACTTTTTTGACGTTGAAAAAGTCTAAAATAGGGACGAGTACCATTGCGGTTAAACCTGCTGAGAATCCGCCGTTATATAAAACGAATCCACCGTGCATTGCCGACGTTGACGAGCAAATTATCGCACAAACAAACCCCGAAAGAACACCGATTTTAAAGCCGTATCTTCCAGCAAACGGACAAAGTCCCGTGGCGAACGCAAGACCGTTTATGTAACTTTGGCTAGATAACGACCAGCCGAGCGTGAAACCGCCAATTTTAGAAATTGCAAACGCAATCAAGTAGTACACAACGTAGCCTACGATTATAGGAAATACGTTTTTAGGGTGTTGACCGCAAGCGGTAAAAGTGATTGCTGCAATAATTACGCCGACCGTTGCACCAGTGAAATTAACTCCGTCGGTAAATAGGATAATAGCGTTCATATAAAGTAGAATCATAAGACCGTATATACCTATATTTATAAAAGTAAGACCGATACCGTATTCTTTAGGAAAATCGACGTCGTGACCAGAGTCTTTTAAAAGTTTGAGATAGCCTTTGAAGTTTTTACCGTTTAAGATAAACCCGAAAATTAGCGTTATTATGAAAACCGTCGCAAAGAAGATATTCATAAAAATATTGTAGATATCTTGGTTTTTATGGTATAACAAGTTTTCGTGGTAAACTACGCTTGGAGATTCAATTCCGAAAGTTTTAAAAAATAGGGCGTGCACGAAAAGTCCAAAAATGCCGATTGCAATACCTGCTTTATAAAGGTTATAGCCTTTGTGCATGCGCGTCGTTCCTGGAAGGAGTGCTGGGACTATAAATCCTGCGATAAGCCCGAAAGTGATGGCTAAAACCACGCCAAGCGCGGTAACGCTAAACTCGCCGAATATAAAAGTTCTGTTTGGGTAGCGGAATAAAAATTCGCTCACGAACGGCGCAAGAGAAGTTGCAAACATTGCAATATGTAAATTGTCGCCAAACTTTTGCTTTCTTATTAATGAATAGACTAATACGCCGATAAATGGTGGTAAAAAGTTGAGAATATTCAGACCGTAAAAACAGTGTGCAACGACTAAAAAGTACGCCGCAAGTAGAGTTGGAGTCATCTTCTTTTTGGTAATAAGTATTACCGCGTTACAGAAAAAACCACAAATTGCAGCGTTTAGCATACTGCTACCAAGTCCGCCGATATTAAAGTAGTCGGTAACGAGTTTTGACGGGGTTATAAGTATGTACCAATAATCTTTGAATAAATTTAATCCTTCGCCACTAAAAAACGCGCCGAGCGGTGTGCAAATCAAAAAAGCAATCGACCAAAAAAGGGAGAACGTAAATAGTAGTTTAGCCGTATTATCGTCCGTTTTATTGGTTGCGATAACTTCTTCTAAATCTGCGTGGGGCAAAGTTTCAACGTCAACGGTCGTAATCTCTTTTGCGTTTATTAAATTATCAAAGTTGAAATTATTTGAATTTGTCAGATTTTCGTTATTAAAATTTTCGTTTGTTTTATCTTTGTTTTCCATACAAATTTTCCTATTGAAAAACAGTATAACACTATTTTTTTAATTTTGCAACTTTTTTAACGAAATAATAAAAAATCGCGCGATAACACGGTTATCACGCGATTTTTAGTTTAATTAGTCTTTTTTAAGTTCGGTTAAAATGCCTTTAAGCAGTTCTTCCTGAGCCATAATAGATGCACGGAAAGCCTTTTCTTCTTCGGCTTTAAGCGCGTCTTTTTCTGCTTGAGCCTTAGCGTCCGCTTCTGCTTTTTCAGCGGCAATTCTGTCTGCTTCTGCTTTTTCTTGAAGTTCTTTTTCTTTAACCTTATTTTGAAGTTTAGCGATAATTCTAATAACGATAAAGATGCAGAGTGCAACGATTATAAAGTCGATAATCGTTTGTAGCCAAGTACCCCAAAGTATTGCAACTTCTTTTTGAATTACTTCTAAAGTCGCAGGATCGATTTCTTCAGGTGTGATGATAGTTTTAATAGTGTCTAAACTTCCACCTTTGATGAAAATACCGATAAATGGGTTGATGATGTAGTTTACAAAACCTGTAACGATTTTACCGAAAGCGCCACCAATAACAACGCCGACAGCCATGTCGATTACGTTTCCGCGAGATATGAACTTTTTAAAGTCAGCCCAAAATCCGCCTTCTTTTTTCTTTTTAGCCATGTTTTTCCTCCGAAAAATTTGTTAAAACAATTATAGAATAAATTCTTCGTATTGTCAAGAGTAATTTCTAAATTTTGAAGGTTTGTTTTTTATGAGCTAAAAATGATTTGAAGATTTCATCTTCATGATTTGAACGGCAAGCCGTTCGTGATTTGAAAGTAAACTTTCATGATTTGCAAATCTAAGATTTGCATTATGGTCGAGCAGTTTTTTAAAAAACTGCCGTAAAAATATATAATCAATTCGGAACGCGAAGCGGTCACGACCAAAATGAAAAAACTTGTTTTTTCAAATCATGCAATCACAGATTGCAAATCATGCTAACACAAGTTAGCAAATCATGCAAGCATCGCTTGCAAATCATCGTCTCTCTAGAAAGTGTAATCTGTTTTATACATTAATTATTCTTCTAACTTAATTTTACTATGTAAAAAAGTTGCAAAATAAGTGCGGTTTATGTTAGAATACTATAAGATAATATATTAACTTTGTTGGAGATGGGTATGAAAAAGAATTGCAAAACTGACAAAATCGAAACTTTATGCGTGCAAGCAGGCTATACGCCAAAGGTGGGCGAACCTCGCGTTGCACCAATCGTTCAGTCGACGACGTTTTACTATGAAGAAGCAGAACAACTTGCAAATTTATTCGACTTAAAAGATAACGGATATTTTTACTCTCGTTTAGGAAACCCGACTTGCGGTGTTTTAGAAGATAAAGTTTGCGCGCTCGAAGGTGGGGTAGGCGCACTTTGTACGTCAAGCGGTCAATCTGCTAATATGACTGCAATTTTAAACGTTTGCTCAAGTGGCGACCATATAGTTTGTTCAAGAACGATTTACGGCGGAACTAGCAATCTTTTCTCGGTTACCTTAAAGCGTATGGGCGTTGATATTACTTTTGTAAAGCCTGACGCAACTATCGAAGAATTAGAAAACGCAATTCAAGATAATACCAAAGTTATTTTTGGTGAAACGATTGCAAACCCAGCAATTACCGTTTTAAATTTTGAAGAATACGCGTTCGTTGCTAAAAAGTACGGGATTTTGTTTATAGTTGATAACACTTTGGCAACTCCAATCCACGCAAGACCGCTCGAGTTAGGTGCAAATATCGTAACGCACTCTACCACTAAATATATGGACGGTCACGCAACCAGCGTTGGCGGAATTATCGTTGAAGGCAAGTTCAATTTTAAGAATAACCCACGCTATAAGACGTTTAACGAGCCAGATGATAGTTATCACGGCTTAGTTTACGCAGATATTGAGACTGCTCCGTTTACGGTTAAAGCGCGCGTACAACTTATTCGCGATACTGGTATGATGATGAGTCCGATGAACGCATTTTTAACAAATCTCGGAACGGAGACTTTGCACTTAAGAATGGAAAGAACTTCGTCTAACGCTCTAAAAGTTGCAGAATTTTTGAAAGGTAGCGACAAGATTGAGTTCGTTAAATATCCGTACCTTATTGGGGATAAAGAGTATAACACTGCTGTAAAATACCTAAAAGGTGGTGCAGGCGGTATGATTTCTTTCGGACTAAAAGGCGGAAGAGACGCTTGCGAAAAGTTTATTTCTAACCTTCAACTTCTCGCACTTGTAACACACGTAGCCGACCTTAGAAGTTCAGTAATTCACCCAGCGTCAACGACTCACCGCCAGTTATCTAGCGAAGGCTTGATTGAAGCAGGCGTTCCTGAAAATCTTATCCGTTTATCTATCGGTATTGAACATATCGACGATATCTTACAAGATATCAAGCAAGCGATTGAAAAAATTTAATTTAAAAGGAATTTAACATGCCTATTATTATACCTAAAGACATACCTGCCTTTTCCATTTTAAAAGAAGAAAATATCTTCGTAATGGCAAGAGCTAGGGCAATAACGCAGGATATTCGTCCTATCGAGATTGCGATAGTCAATTTAATGCCGACTAAAGTTGAAACTGAAACTCAACTTTTAAGGCTTTTATCAAACTCGCCACTTCAGATTAACGTGACGCTTATAAATACTGCAACGCACGAGAGTAAAAACGTTTCAAAATCGCACCTTGACAAGTTTTACAAAACTTTCGACGAAATTAAGGACAGAAAATTCGACGGTATGATAGTCACCGGCGCGCCCGTTGAACATATGCCGTTTGAAGACGTTGATTACTGGAAGGAACTTACGCAAATTTTCGATTTTGCGGATAAAAACGTTACTAGTACCATATACATTTGTTGGGGCGCTCAAGCGGGACTTTACTATCATTACGGTATTCAAAAACACCCGCTTGACGAAAAACTTTTTGGTATCTTTTCGCACAAAAAGTGTGCTATAGACCCACTTTTAAAGGGAGTTGACGATAATTTTTATATTCCGCACTCTCGTCATACGAAGGTTTTTGACGAAGATATCTACGCTTGTAAAGACTTAGAAGTTTTGGCGTCGTCTGTTGACGCGGGCTGTTCAATTTTAAAATCGAAAGATAACAAAAAAATCTTTTTAACAGGTCACTCTGAATACGATAGAGATACGCTTAAAAACGAATATCTTCGCGACAAAAATAAAGGTTTAGATATAAAACCGCCAAAGAACTATTTCGTTGACGATAGTTTAACTTCTGTTGATATGAAGTGGATAAGCACTGCGAATTTGCTTTACACGAACTGGTTAAATTACTACGTATATCAAGTAACGCCGTTTGAACTTTAATGTGCAAAACTTTGTTTTGCTCGATATGTAGCCTTCGCAGATGATTTGAAGGCAGAGTCTTCATGATTTGAACGGCACGCCGTTCGTGATTTGAAAGTAGACTTTCATGATTTGCAAATCTGAGATTTGCATTGTTGTCGAGCGTTTTCTAAAACGCCGTCAAATTTATATAATTAAGTATTCCTTAGAAAAAATTATATGTTAATTACGGAAGGCAAAGCCTTCGCGACCGAAATGAAAAAACTTGTTTTTTCAAATCATGCAACGAATGTTGCAAATAATGCTAACTGACAAGTTAGCAAATCATGCAAGCAACGCTTGCAAATCATCATAATTTACACCTCATCCGTCACTTCGTGACACCTTCCCCTCAAGGGGAAGGCTAGAGGGCGTTCCGAAAGCATTATATAATAAGAAAGTAAATTTTAAGCAAAAAAAGAGTAAAAGTCGAAAAAACGCGTAAAATTTGCTTGACAAGTTATTTTAGAAGTTTTAAAATATTTTCATTATTAAAATATAAGTATACGTTGATGGAATTAAGAAAGTAATTTTCGTCTTTTAGAGAATCGGTGGTTGGTGAAAACCGTAAGATGGGTTATTTTCGTCTCACTCCGAAGTATGAACTGCGATAACCGTATAGGTAGGTAGTCGTTCCGCAATAAAAACTGCGACTTAGAAAGGTTTTTAATTGAGAGATTGAAAATTTATTTTCAATAAATAGGGTGGTAACGCGGATTTTATTCGTCCCTAAGGCTTTGTCCTTAGGGGCTTTTCGTTTTAAAAAATATTTAAAAGGTGGACATTATGAAAAAAGTATTAATCAGTGACGTAACGCTAACGGGTGCATATTCTCAAAATTTAAGTTTTAGAGAACGACTAGATTTAGCGAAGCGACTAGATAGAATTAAAGCAGACTATATCGAAGTTGGTCCTATCGTTGACAGCACTGAAAGCGTGCTGATTAAGACTATGTGCTCGTTTTTACAAAATTCTGCGATAACTTGCGTAGCAACGAATAAAAACGAGATTGACGAAGCGGTTCTAAGTTTGGAAAACGCACAAAAAAAGCGTATTCAAATAAGTTTGCCATGCTCTATCGTTCAAATTGAATATAATCTTCACCTAAAGCCACAAGGTCTTATCGATATGGCAAAAGAACTCGTTTCTTACGCTAAACTTGAGTGCGACGATATAGAACTTTCTTTATTTGACGCAACTAGAAGCGAGCCTAAGATTTTAAACGAGTTAATTTCGGTTGCAATTTCTGAAGGGGTAACGGCTATAACTTTAGTTGATAACGCCGGCAATTTAACGCCTGACGAGTTCGAGATTTTCGTTAGCGACCTTTATAAAAACATTGAAAAATTATCAACGGTTGATTTATATATTCAAGCAACTAACCGCTTTAAAATGTCTATGGCTGTTGCGCTTGGCGGAATTTCAAGCGGTGCGTGCGGTATAAAGACTGAAAAATCGGCAGAAAGTGCAACAGATATAGTTGCCATATTCGATATGGTAAGAGAAATCGGTGATAAGCACGGTATTTCTATCAATCTATCTGCAACTGACGTAAGAAAAATTATGACTTCTTATGAAAATAATAAAAAGCAAGTCGTAAAAGAAGAAAATAAAGAGATTGAAATTAATAGCGTTGAAAGTTTAGAGAAAATTTTAAAGCAAAGTGGATACGATTTATCTAGTGAAGACTTGGAAAAAGTTTTTGAAACTTACCAAAACTTACGCAAAAAGAAAATCGTCGGTAGCAAAGAACTTGACGTTATCGTTGCCACCGTTTCTCAGCAAGTTCCTGAAACTTATCAACTTATAAACTACGTAACAAACAGCGGTAATATCATAACCGCCACCACGAGTTTAACACTCGAGCGCGACGGTATGACTTTTAGTGGACTATCCGCTGGTGACGGACCTATTGACGCGTCTTTTAGGGCGATTGAAAGTATCGTTGGAACTCACTACGAACTTGACGAGTTTTCTATCGGCTCTATCACCGAAGGTAGAGAAGCAATCGGCGAAGCGATTGTAAAATTAAGATTTAACGGAAAACTTTACTCTGGCGTTGGTATTTCAACCGACATTATCGGCGCAAGCATCAGGGCGTATTTGTCTGCGCTTAACAAGATTATTTACGAGGAAAAATAATTATGAAACTTTCATTTTCAAATAACGGATGGCAAATGGATTTTAACGAATTCATTTCGTTTGCGTCCGATTTGGGGGCAAACGGAATAGAAATTCACGACGCGAAAAGACTTTCCGTCGGTGAAAGTTCACCGCTATCTGACTACGGAGTAAAAGATACCGTAAGAGAACTTTTAAGGAACGCAATAGAAGTTAGTTGTATCGACTGCACCATTGATATTTCTCGTGAAGAAAATTTTGAAAGTGCAAAAGAACAAATCACTTGGCTTATAAAAACTGCAAAACTTATTAACTGCGCGAATATCCGTCTTTATGCGGGGGATATTGAGAATAAGTCTTCGTGTATGGCGATTATCGACAAGGTTTTACCGATTGCTCGTCAGTATGGCGTGACGTTACTTATGGAGTCGAAAGGCGTTTACTCTGACACCAAGAAGCTACAAGACTTATTAAACACTTACGCTGACGATAATTTCGGTGCACTTTGGGACGTTCACCACACACACCGCTACGGCAAAGAATTGCCAGAAGAAACTATTAAAAATTTAGGTGCGTTCGTAAAGCACGTTCACTTAAAAGACAGCGTTTTAGACGATAGTGGAGAAATAAAATATACTCTTTTGGGAATAGGTGATATCAAACTTAAAGAAGTTTATCTTGCACTCCGCTCGGTAAACTATGACGGTTTTATTTCACTTGAAATGCAACAAGGCTGGCTTAAAGATTTTGACGATCCTGAAATCGTCTTTGCGCAATTTGCTAGTTTTATGAACGGATTAGAACAACCGCCAGTTTGGAAAAACAGTTTATACGATAACAAGACGAAAACTGGAAAATACATTTTTGAAAAAGAAAAACTTATCGACCACACTTTCCCTCAGCTTTTAGACAGGGTAGTAAAAGAATTTCCAGACCAACTTGCGTTTAAGTTTACAACGCTCGATTATACTCGTTCGTACACGGAATTTAGAGATGACGTTGACACTTTTGCGCGCTCGCTTATCGCGCTCGGCGTTAAAAAAGGGGATAAAGTTGCAGTTTGGGCAACAAACGTTCCAGAGTGGTATATATCGTTTTGGGCAACCACCAAAATTGGTGCGATTTTAGTTACCGTAAACACCGCTTATAAAATAAGCGAAGTTGAATATTTGTTAAAGCAATCGGACACTCATACGCTAATTTTGATTGACGGCTGGCGCGATTGTAACTACGCCCAAACCATCAACGAAATTTGTCCAGAACTTAAAAATACTCAAAAAGGCGCCCCACTTCACGCAAAACGCTTGCCGTTTTTGAGAAACGTAATAACGGTTGGATTTAAGCAACCAGGTTCGCTTACTTTTGAAGAAGCGATGGCTTTAAGCAAAAAAGTTCCGCTTAAAGAAGTTTTAAAAAGGATGTCGCAAACTCAAAAAGACGACGTTGCGAATATGCAATACACTTCGGGAACGACAGGTTTTCCTAAAGGCGTTATGCTTACGCATCACAATATCGTAAACAACGGTAAGTGCATAGGCGACAGAATGGATTTATCCACCGCAGATAGGATGATGATTCAAGTTCCTATGTTCCACTGTTTTGGTATGGTACTAGCGATGACTGCGGCAATGACGCATGGGGCAACGCTTTGTCCAATTCCGTACTTTTCACCAAAGCCTGCGCTTATGTGCATAAATCAAGAAAGAATAACGTGTTTCCACGGCGTTCCGACTATGTTTATAGCCCTACTTAACCACGAAGACTTTGTTAAAACTGACTTTTCGTATATGCGTACTGGTATTATGGCAGGTAGCCCTTGTCCAGAGCCTATTATGCAAGAAGTTTTAAACAAAATGAACATGCGCGAAATTACTATCGTTTACGGTCAGACGGAAGCATCGCCAGGCTGTACGATGAGTAGCACTGAAGATAGTGTCGAAGTAAGAGTAACTACCGTCGGCAGACCGCTTCCTAATATCGAGTGTAAAATCGTCGATCCTGAAACGGGTAGAGATTTACCTGATAACGAGATTGGCGAGTTCGTTGCACGCGGTTACAACATTATGAAAGGCTATTACAAAATGCCTAAAGAAACGGCGCAAACGATTGATAAAGACGGCTGGCTTCACACGGGCGACCTTGCACTTAGAACGAGCGACGGAAACTATAAAATCACCGGTAGACTTAAGGATATGATTATTCGCGGTGGCGAAAATATCTACCCTAAGGAAATAGAAGATTTTATCTACACTCATCCAAAGGTTCACGACGTTCAAGTCGTCGGTGTTAAAGACGAAAGATACGGTGAAGAAGTTTACGCCTACGTTATCGCTAAAGAAGGCGAAGACTTAACTGAAAGTGAACTTCGCGAGTATATGAAAGATAGAATCGCAAAACATAAAATACCACGCTATATTGAACTATGCGAGTCGTTCCCATCAAACGCAGCAGGTAAAATCTTAAAGTACAAAATGCGCGAGATGGCAGAAGAAAAAATTAAAAACGGAAAAAAATAATCGGGGGATAAAATTATGGAATTAAAAATAACTAAAGCGACTACGCTTAAAAATAAACCTGACGAATCAAAACTTGGTTTCGGTAAATTCTTTACCGACCATATGCTTGAAGTTAGTTACACTCGTGAAAAAGGTTGGTATAACGCGGAAATTAAGCCGTTTGGCAATCTTTCTATTCACCCAGCGTCAACAGTTTTACACTACGGTTCGGAAATCTTCGAAGGTCTTAAAGCGTACCGCAGAAAAGACGGAAAGGTTCAACTTTTCAGACCTATTGAAAACGCAAGAAGATTAAATACGTCTGCAGAGCGTTTAGGACTTCCACAAATTGACGAAAACGAGTGCGTTGAACTTATCAAAAAACTCGTTGAAATTGATATAGACTGGGTACCACACGAAGAAGGAACTTCACTTTACATTAGACCTTTTATGTTCGGTAACGACGAAACCTTGGGCGTTCACTCTATCCACGCTGCAAAACTAGTGGTAATTTTATCACCGGTTGGCGCGTATTACGCTGAAGGTTTAAACCCTGTTAAAATTTGTATTGAAACGGCTGACGTTCGTGCCGTTCGTGGTGGTACTGGTTACGCTAAATGCGGTGGTAACTACGCTGCTAGCGTTCGCGCTGGTGAAAAGGCTGAAAAGAAAGGCTATTCTCAAGTTTTATGGCTTGACGGCGTCGAAAGAAAGTATATCGAAGAAGTTGGCGCTATGAACGTTATGTTCAAAATTAACGGCGAAGTCGTAACTCCTATGCTTTCAGGCTCGATTTTACCTGGTATTACGAGAAAATCAAGCCTTGAACTTATGCGCGATTGGGGTATGAAGGTTACCGAACGCCAAATTTCTATTGACGAACTTATCACTGCCGTTAAATCTGGAACTTTAGAAGAAGCGTGGGGAACTGGAACTGCTGCAGTAGTATCTCCAATCGGTTACTTATTTATTGACGGTGTAGAATACAAAATCAACGACAACAAAATCGGACCAGTAACTCAAAAACTTTACGACAATCTTACTTCAATTCAATGGGGCAAGATTAAAGATGAGAAAGGATGGACGGTTGAAATATAACGGCAAGTTTGCCGTTGCGATATGCGCGAACTTTTAGTTCGCACGCGATATGTTGCTAAAGCAACTCGATATGCAACCTAAAGGTTGCTCGATATGCAATTTTTACAAATTGCGTTGTGGTCGTGAACGCTAGCGCTAGGGCTAGCGCGTTCCGTGAATAACATAAAATTTTTATTATGGATTTTATTAAATATTGAAACAGTCCGTAATAAAATTATGTGCTGGAAATTATTTAATAAATAATTTTAGTGACAAAATCGTTTCGTTGTGTTATAATTTAAAAATAATTATGAAAAGAATTACTTTATTTTCCGGTCACTACGGAAGTGGAAAAACTAACGCAAGCGTAAATTTTGCCGTATCTTTGGCAAAAAGCGGTAAAAAAGTTTCCGTTTACGATATGGATATCGTAAATCCATACTACCGCACGCTTGACGCAAAAGACAGATTAAACGCTGAAGGTGTACATCTGGTCGTTTCGGGTTTTGCCAATTCTAACGTTGACCTTCCTAGCGTTAGTGCAGAGTCTTACGCTATGATACACGATAAGTCCCGATACGCCGTCGTAGATATAGGTGGCGACGATAGGGGCGCGCTCGTTCTTGGAAGGTTTTCAGAAGAAATCAAGGCAGAAAACGATTACGAATTTATTTACGTTTTGAACAAATTCCGTCCCGAAACGCGCGATATAGAAAGCGCATTTGAAGTGTTTAACGAGATTGAAAACGCTTGCAAAATCAAATTCACGGCGATAATGTCGAACGGAAATTTAGGTAAAGAAACTACTAAATCAGACGTTTTAGAAGGCTTAGAGTTTTCTAAAGAGTTTGCAAAAAAAGTTGGTCTTCCCGTCGTTATGACTGGGGTTTGGGGCGAACTTTTAGATAAAGAAAATTTTGATATAAATAATATTTTGCGCTTAGAACTTATCAATTATCTTAATTTTTAGTTAAGGCGTAAAGGAGAAAATAAAAATGGCTAAAGTAACGTTTAGAGAAGAAAGATGTAAGGGTTGCGGTTTGTGCGAAATCGCTTGCCCTAAGAAAATCGTTGTTCTTGCAAAAGACAGAATCAACCAAAAAGGTTATCATCCTGCAATCATTACTGATCAAGACGCTTGTATAGGTTGTGCGTTCTGCGCAACGAGTTGTCCTGACTTAGTTATTACGGTTGAGAAGTAAGAGGTGTATTATGAGTGAAAAAGTTTTAATGAAAGGTAACGAAGCGTTAGCAGAAGCCGCTATCATGGCTGGTTGCAAGCACTATTTCGGTTATCCTATCACGCCACAAACGGAAGTTGCTGCTTATATGGCAAAGAAAATGCCTAAAGTTGGCGGTGTATTTTTACAAGCAGAAAGCGAAGTTTCTGCTATCAATATGGTTATCGGCGTTGCCGCAACGGGTAAGCGCGCTATGACTTCAAGTTCAAGCCCTGGTATCTCTTTAAAGAGTGAAGGTATTTCATACCTTGCAGGTTGCGAACTTCCTGCGCTTATCGTAAACGTTCAACGCGGTGGTCCAGGACTTGGCGGTATTCAACCTTCACAAAGCGACTACTATCAAGCAACTAAGGGTGGCGGTCACGGCGACTATAAACTTATAGTTCTTGCGCCAAACTCAGTTCAAGAAATGGTTGATTTAACTTTCAAGGGCTTTGACCTTGCCGAAAAGTACAGAATGCCTGCAATGCTTCTTTGCGACGGTACTATGGGACAAATGATGGAGCCAGTTTTATTAAATCAAGGCGAAATCAAAACTTACGACAAATCTTGGGCAACGACTGGAACTGGAAATCACGAAGGTAGAAACGTAGTCAACTCACTTTCACTAAACCCAGAAGAACTTGAAGTTTGGAATCACCGTCGCTACGACAGATATAAAATTGCACAAGAAAATGACGTAATGTACGAAGAATATTTAATGGACGATGCTGAAATTTGTATCGTTGCGTTCGGTATTGCTTCTCGCGTATCTAAAAACGCAATAAATCAAGCGCGCGCTAAAGGTATAAAGGTTGGTATGATTAGACCTATCACGCTTTGGCCGTTCCCTGAAAAAGTGCTTAAAAAAGCGTCTGAAAAGTGCAAAGCGTTTATTTCAGTAGAACTTAATATGGGACAAATGATTGACGACGTTCGTCTTGCAATCGAGTGTTCTAAACCAGTATATCTATGCAACAGAACTGGTGGTATGATTATGTCACCAGAAGAAGTTTTAGCATCAATCATTAAAGCAAACGGAGGTAACGAATAATGGAAGTTTTCAAAAAGACTAACGGCTTAACGGACGCGCCTTTTCATTATTGTCCAGGTTGTACGCACGGTATAATACATAGACTCGTTGCCGAAGTTTTAGAAGAACTCGGCGTACTTGATAGAAGTATTGCTATCGCTTCAGTAGGTTGTTCAGTATTTTCTTATAACTACTTTAACTGCGATGCAATTCAAGCCGCACACGGTAGAGCACCAGCGGTTGCAACCGGCGCAAAGCGTTCTATGCCTGATAATATCGTATTTACTTATCAAGGCGACGGCGACCTTGCCGCTATCGGTACGGCTGAAACTGTTCACGCTGCTGCAAGAAACGAAAATATAACCGTAATCTTCGTCAATAACGCGATTTACGGTATGACTGGCGGTCAAATGGCACCAACGTCACTACCTAACCAAGTAACTCAAACTTCACCTTACGGTCGTGACGTAACGCTTGTTGGTTACCCAATTAAGGTAAGTGAAATGCTATCTCAAGTAGAAGGCGCAACTTATATCGAACGCGTTGCAGTTGATAACGTTAAGAATATTAAAAACGCTAAAAAGGCAATCAAAAAGGCTTTCCAAAACCAAATCGACAAGAAAGGTTTCTCGCTTATAGAAGTTCTTTCAACTTGTCCTACGAACTGGGGTAAGAGCCCTAAAGATTCTCTTTTATGGCTTGAAGAAAATATGAAGAAAAACTATCCACTCGGTGTGTTTAAAGATAGAACTAAGGGGGATGAATAATTATGTCTACTTGTAAAATTTTAATCGCAGGTTTCGGTGGACAAGGCGTTTTGTTTTCCGGTAAAGTTTTAGCATACACGGGTTTAACGCTTGATAAGGAAGTAAGTTGGTTACCGTCTTACGGTCCTGAAATGCGTGGCGGTACGGCAAACTGCTCGGTTACGGTATCTAACGAACAAATAGGCTCGCCAATCGTTTCTGAGCCTGATTTACTTATCGCTATGAACCAACCTTCTTTTGATAAATACTGCGAAAGCACGTCGGATAACGCGATTATCGTATACGATAGTTCGCTAATCAGCACGGAATTTTCATCTAACGACAAAGTTAAAGTTTTTGAAATTCCTGCAACGCGCCTAGCGTCTGACAACGATTTACCAGGACTAGCGAACATGATTATCTTAGGTAAAAGCGTTAAAGAGAGCGGTGTGTTTACAAAAGAACAAGTTTTCGACGCTATGAAAAAGTTAGTATCATCTAAAAAACCTGAACTTTTAGAAAAGAACATCAAAGCGTTAGAACTAGGATTTAATTACTAAAAAATTAAGCCGTAAGTGGCGAGAGTTAAACTTGCCCTTACGGAATATCAAAAATTAACACACTTAACGTTGCTATGCAATTTTAAGTCGATAAAATAATAAGTTAACAAATACGCCGTAAGGGTTAATCCGCGCCACTTTCGGCTATAGGAGTGCGATATGAACGATCAATTAATAGAAATTGGAAAAAGACTTAGTGAAATTCGTAAAATTAAAGGCATTAGCGTTGAAGATATTTCTAAGCAATTAGAAATTACCGAAGACGAATATATTGCGCACGAAAGCGGTGAAAACGACTTTTCGTTCAGTTTTTTATATAACGTGGCGCAAATTTTGGAAGTTGACGTTTCTAATATTATGAGCGGTCAGTCGCCAAAACTATCCGCCTGCTCAATAGTTCGTAGCGGTAAAGGTCTTAACATTAAAAAAGAAGGTCATTACGAATATAAACCACTTGCGTACACTTTCAAGGGAAAAGCTGGCGATCCGTTTTTAGTTACCGTTGAACCGGACGAAGGGGAAGTTCCGAAGTTCCACTCTCACGACGGTCAAGAATTTAACTATGTAACAAGCGGTAAGATGCAATTCTTTATCGACGACATAGTTTACACGCTTTCAAAAGGGGATAGCGTTTATTTCGACGCGTCTATCCCACACGCAGAAAAATGCTTAGGAGATAAACCACTTAAATTCGTAGCGGTAGTTATAAACAATGGAAAATAAGACGATATATCAAAAATTTATAGGAAGAGACAGAGATTCTTTCAAAAATTATAAAGAATTAATGGAAGAATATTCAATAACGTATAAAAGCAACTTTAACTTTGCCTACGACGTTATTGACGAACTTGGAAAAACTAAGCCAGATAAACTCGCGCTTTTATACCTTAACGACGACTTGACCGAAGAAATTCGCTTTACGTTTAAAGATATGATGCAAAAGTCTAACCAAGTAGCCAATTATTTGACGGCAAAAGGCATTAAAAAAGGCGACAGAATACTTCTTGTCTTAAAGCGCAGTTATTGGTTTTGGGTGATACTTCTTGCTATTCATAAAATTGGTGCAATAGCCGTTCAAGCAACGCATATGCTTATGAAAAAAGACTACGTTTACCGTTGTAATAAAGTGCTTATTAAAGCAGTTTTTATCACTGGTGACGACGATTGTACCGAACGTTTTGACGAAGCATATCAAGATTGTCCAAGCGTAAAACTTCGTTTTACTACAAAGCACAAAAAGGTTGACGGCTGGATTGATTTTGAAGAAGAAGTAGAAAAATACGGCTATGAATTTGCTCGTCCTACGGGCAAAAACGGGACTAAAGCAAGCGATACGATGATGCTTAGTTTCTCGTCGGGAACTACCGGCTATCCAAAGACGATTATGCACGATTTTACCTATCCTTTAGGTCATATCGCAACTGGTGTTTTTTGGCACAGAGTCGTTGATGGCGGACTTCACTTTACGATTTCCGACACTGGCTGGCTAAAGAGTTTATGGGGTAAATTCTACGGACAATGGCTTGGAGAATCTGCGGTGCTCGTGTTCGACTTTAACAAGTTTGACGGAGAAAAGATATTAAAAGTTTTAGAAAAATATAAAGTTACTACTTTCTGCGTTCCGCCAACTATGTACCGTATGATTTTGAAAAACGACGTCGCAAAGTACGATTTATCGTCACTTACGCATTGCTGTAGCGCAGGCGAAGCGTTAAACCCTGAAATTTTCAAACAATGGAAAAATGCAACCGGCTTAGAAATTCACGAAGGTTTCGGTCAAACGGAAACGACCGTTTGTATTTCTACTATAAAGGGCTTTAATAAACCGCACTCAGGCAGTATTGGTCTTCCAAGTCCTGGCTACGACTTAATCGTCGTAGACGAAAAAGGTCAAGAAGTTTTACCTGGTGAAACGGGTGAAATTTGCGTTAGAGCGTCAAGAACTAACCGTCCGTGCGGACTTACGTTTGGTTACTTTAACGACGACGAGTCAAACGCTTTTACGTGGAGACAAGAACTTTATCACACGGGCGATACTGCGTATCGCGACGAACAAGGCTACATAATTTACGTTGGTAGAAACGACGACGTAATTAAGTCGTCAGGTTACAGAATTGGACCTTTCGAAGTTGAAAGCGTACTTCTTGAACACCCAGCAGTTTCTGAAGTTGCCGTAACTGGCGTTCCAGATCCTGTAAGGGGATTTAACGTAAAAGCTACTATCGTTTTACAAGCGGGATTTGCGCCAAGCGACGAACTTATAAAAGAATTACAAAATTACGTAAAAGAAAATACTGCGCCTTATAAATATCCAAGAGTCGTTGAGTTTGTTGACGCGCTTCCAAAAACTTTTGCAGGAAAAATCAGACGCGTAGAGATAAGAGAAAATGACAAAAAGAAAAACAAAAACTAAAGACTTTGAAATTATTGATTCTCACGCGCATATCTATCCCCAAAAAATAGCAGAAAAAGCAAGTGACGCAATAAGTAAGTTTTACGATATCGAAATGCTTCATCACGGCTCGACAAAAGAACTTCTTGAAGAAGGTAAAAGTGGCGGTATAAGTCGATTTTTAGTGCACTCTGTCGCAACGACGGCAGAACAAGTGCACAGAATTAACTTGTTTTTACTAAGCGAAATTACCGCTCATCCTGAATTTATTGGTTTTATGTCACTACATCCGGATATGGAAATTGAAGATATGAAAAAGGAAGTTGAGTTCGGTATCGAAAACGGTTTTAAAGGTATAAAACTTCACCCCGATTTTCAAAGATTTCATATTGACGGTAAAAGGGCAGAAAAAATTTATCAAGCGGTAGACGGTAGGCTTCCAATACTCGTTCACGCAGGCGATTATCGCTATGACTTTTCAAAACCTAGCCGTGTTTCAAACGCACTAAAAATGCACCCAAACCAAAATATGATTTGCGCGCATTTTGGCGGTTGGAGCGAGTGGGAAGACCTTTCTTGCTACAAGGGGCTTGATAATGCCTATTTCGACACTTGCTCGTCTTTATACACCTTAGATAAAGAAAAGGCGGTTGAAATTATAAGAGAATTTGGTGCGGATAAATTCTTTTTTGGAACTGACTATCCAATGTGGGACGCAAGCGAAGAACTTGAAAGATTTTTTGCACTTGACTTAACCAATGAAGAAAGAGAAATGATACTTTCAAAAAACCTTATCAATTTTTTAAAATTGTAATATAGGAGAACCCGTTATGAAACTTTATTTTTCTATTTGGGGATACAGCGATCCTACTCGCGTCGGATACGATACAGTCGGCGCTTCGTATTAGGGAAAAAGCGGTAAAACTTATGGATGAAACCAATTATTACGATCCAAGACTAGCCGTTAGAAAAATTCTTAACGGGGAAGAATAGATTAAAAATCAAAGAGCAAGAAAGATGAAAATTTCTTTCTTGCTCTTTTTAATAATTTAATTTTTTCTTTTTAAGGCTAAAACTTTAACGTCGTAGTTTTTAAAATAAAGCGCGTCGTTTTTAACTTTGTAGCGTGGGTTTTCACTATCAATTTCAAAAATGAAATTATCGTGAATTTTCAATCCGTTAGTGGCAATATCAATAATCGTTTTAGGGACTACGATTTTTTCAACCCATTTTGGAATAACGATGCTTGACGAAGTTTTTCCGTATCTTGCGGGTATATATTCTTTTCCTTGAGCCGGATGATGCCAGTCGTGCCATCGTTCGTACCCTTCTTCAAAAATTTGCGTATAGTTAAAGTGTGTAACCACTTCGCCGTTAATTTTTTCGGGCAGTACCACGACTTTTTCGCCGTCGTCAAATTCGATACCGCTTATCGAGTTGATATAAGAATATTCTTCGTTAAGATTTCCGATTTTAATTTTTTCAAAAATAAATTTAGCCATAATCCTTTTCCTAAACTTGATATAAACAATTTTAGCATAAATTTATGTAAGTTTCAATACTATTTATACAATTATTCTTGTAAAATACTATCATATTATAATTAATTTAGATACTTATACAAAATGGATATTTTTCTTAATTGATATTGACAAAAAACTATTTATAGGCTATCATAATTTTAGGGAGAAAAATTATGAAGAAATTATTTTCATTAAGTTTAGTTTTTGGACTGCTTTTAACGTTTTGTTTATTTGTTTCGGGTTGTGGTTTAGATCCTTCAACTACCGAGGTTTGGTATATAAAAGAAATTGAAAAAGACGGAGAAGTTATTTCGTTATCTGATAGTCTTTTAAGCGTAGCGGATAACTTATATTGTGACGATTATACAATAAAGTTTGAAAACGGGAATTGCGAGTTTAATTTAAAAGGTCAAAAATTAACTGGAAGTTATAAACTTAAAAATAAAGACCACGAAACGGAAATTAATATAACTTTTAACGACGGAAGTAGTGCGACTGGGTATAGTGTTTCGGGTTATGGTTTTGATAAATGCGAGATAACTTATAATGGCATTAAGTACGTTTTTACGAACGAGAAAGACCAAATATTCTTAAGAAATGAAAAAACCACTTTCTTAAAAGAAAAATTAAAAAATATTTTTGACGATTTAAATTTAACTTATTCTTATTCAGATCAAGTTTTTAACGTTGGTGAGATAAAAGAAGAAAACGGCGTTTATACTTTTACTTATTCTGACGGTTTATCGCCAAATTTAACACTTGACAAAGACGGTAAGTTCAATTATTACGACTTAGACAGCGATTTTAATTTTATAAAAATTGATAACGTAAAGTTAGGAAAATGTATATTAGGACAAAAAACAAGTGGAAAAAACGTCTATGCAATTTTCTATTTGAACGATTGTACGAGTTCAGTTTTACCGTTTACAAAATCGCTTAACTCAAACGACATAGAATATTTTAACAGATTGATATATTCTAACGGCTCAGGCGAAAACGAGTGCGATACAATAAAATTTACTGACATAGATAATATATCTAAACTAATAAGTTATTTAGACCGAATAATTATATTAGAAGTTCAATTCAATTTTGAACCTAGCGATACGGTTGATATTTTAAACAGTCATACTTTAGAAATTCATACAAAATCGGCTGAAACTTATGTTATAGAAGAAGTTGTGGTTCAATGTGAACAAAAAAATATCAATAAAAACGTCATTAAAGTAGGGGATAAATACTACGATTATACGATAGGCGTTCCCGATATGATTGGTGGAGAAAATATCACTAATTAATTTGTGTAAAACGGCAGAAAGAGCAAACATGCAAGACGGAAAATCTTGTATGTCTGCTCTTTTTCTGTTAGTTCCTTCGCCAAAGACGTGCCCCATTGATTTCTGTGTTATTATATTTCGTTATAAAATTTTTCAAAAAATGCTTGACAAGTATACTTGGTAATGGTACAATAACTTTGCAAAGAAAACTTGGCAAAGGAAATTGATTTATGGATAAGAAAGATGTTTTAGAAAAGGCTCAAAAAGAGAATAAGTATGGAGATGAGATGTATAACCATCTCTATCGCAAAGGCGCGCAAATCGCAATGATAGTAGGCTTGTGTATATGCGTTATTGGAATTATTGTTGATTTAATCATAAATTCAAGATTCACTCTTTTAGGTTATTTTATGATGATTACGCAACTGGCTATGCAGACTACGTTATACGGATTCCTTGCAATTAAAAATAAAAGGCGCGGAGATATAATTGGTGTTGTTTTTGCTTCTGTTGCCTTGATTTTGTTTATAATTTGCTTAATTATTTATTTGGTTGCCTTAATTTAAAATGATATGGTGAAGTTATGGATGATAAGCTTGTATTAAAAAATCGCTTGGCAGAGACGCGGGCAGAAAAAGGCATATCTCAAGCAAGGCTTGCCGAGATTGTAGGCGTGTCTAGAAACACGATAAGTTCTATAGAAACAGGTCAATTTTGTCCTACCGCAAAGCTTGCACTAATACTATGTATCGCGCTTGAAAAAAAATTTGAAGAATTATTTTATTTTTGATAATAACACTTTTATATAGATATAAAACGAGAGAACATTTCAGTTGCAAACCGATTTGTTCTCTCGTTTTGTTTGTGATAAGATTTTGGGCTTCTGCCGTTTTTATGTTAATCTTTGTTTGGGATTTTGATAATTTCTGGTTTTTCGGAAATTTCGCCTGCTTTCGTTAGGGCAATCTTAGTTAGAAGTGGACCAACAAGTTCGTAGATAAGAACGGCAAATAAGGTTATATTTCTTACAATCGAGCCAACGTCTCCAAAACTTTCAGAAACGGTCAAACTCATACCGAGTGCAACGCCTGCTTGTGGAAGTAACGTAATTCCTAAGTATTTACAGATATTACTATCGCATTTTGTAAGTTTTGCCGAAACGCTTGCGCCGACGCATTTACCAGCCGAGCGCGAGATTATATAAACGATACCGATTATAACGACTGAAAGTTGAGTAAATACGCTTAAATCAAGTTCTGCACCACTTAAAACGAAAAAGAGAACGAAAAGTGGGGCAGTCCATTTGTTAGCTCTGTTCATCATATCTTCTGAAAAATCGCACACGTTGCAAAAAACCGTGCCGAGCATCATACATACAAGAAGCGAAGAAAAGCCGATATGAACGCCGAATACTTCGAATTTTAGCATAGAAAGTGCAACCGTTAGTAAAACGAGCGCAATAACTATTGATAATCTTTTACTGTTTGAGTGGAAGAATTTTTCTAATATAGATAGGATAAAGCCCATTATCGCACCAAGAGTTATAGATAAGATAACTTCAAGTAACGGCTCGACTAAAACTGAAACGATACTTATTCCGCCCGATAAAAGCGCGCGAGCAATACCGAAGGATATAGCAAACACGACAAGACCGATAGCGTCGTCAAGTGCGACGATAGGTAAAAGTATTTTAGTAAGCGGTCCTTGCGCTTTATACTGGCGAACTACCATCAAAGTTGCTGCCGGCGCAGTAGCGGTTGCGATTGCGCCTAAAATTATCGCGCACGGTAGAGAAATTAACTCTGGAAAAATGATATGTAGCATTATCAATACTGCGTCAACTACGATAGTGGTTGCTATGGCTTGAAATAGCGCGATAATCGTTGCTTGTCTACCGATTTGTCTAAGGGAAGAGATTCTGAACTCGTTTCCGATATCAAACGCGATAAAGCCGAGCGCGACGTCACATAAAAGCGAAAAAGACTTTACGTTTTCGTGGCTTGTAAAGCCTAGACCTGGTACTCCAATTTTTCCCAAGACGAACGGACCTACTAAAATGCCCGCAACAAGATAGGCTGTTACTGCTGGAAGATTAAGTTTTTTTGCAAGTCTTGATAAAAGTAATCCGCAAATTACTGCAATCGAGAGACTTAATAAACTGTCCATATTTTTAACCTTAATAAAAATTTATTTACAACTACTTAATTATAGTCCTTTAATTTAAAAAAGCAAGCAAATTTATACAATAAATTTAATTAAAAGATTTAATTTTTATTCTTTACAAAAAAGGCTATTAGTGGTATCATATAATATGTATAGGTATGTAAAAAGGGGCGAAGTATGAAAGATATTAAAATTGCCTTTATTGGTGGCTCGGGTTTAAGAAATTTTACAACGCTTATTCAAAAAGAAAATAAGATTAGTGCCACCGTCTATTTTTATGATTTTGACAAAACTTTAAATGAAAGCGAAACGACTTATAAAACGGTAAAAACCATTGATAACGCGCTTATAGACGCAGATTTCGTTATTATTTCACTCTCTGAAACCATAGATGAAATGGGCTCTGATATTCTTACGGCTGAAAAATACGGTATCTATCAGACTGTAGGTGACACGGTAGGACCTTTAGGAATAATGCGCACCTTAAGAATAGTTCCTAAGATTAAATATATTGCAGAAAAAATAAAAGAGTTCTGCCCAAACGCGTGGGTAATTAATTTTACTAATCCGTTAAGCGTTTCGGTTAAGACTTTACATAAAACTTTTCCCGAGATTAAAGCGTACGGCGTGTCTTATGAAGTTTCAAAAACGCGTCAACTTATAAATTCTATATTAGGTCGAAACGAAAAAGATTGGCAAGATATAAAAGTTAACGTTTTAGGTATTAACAACTTTACCTTTTTAACGCAAGCAACTTGTGGGGGTGAAAACGTTTTACCAAAATTAAAAGAATTTGCTAAAAACAATTACGATAAAGGCGCAAACCGCGTAAGGTACGACTTATTTTTGCGTTTTGGCGTGCTACCTGCAACTTGCGATAGAAAAATCGTTGAATTTTTGCCTAAAAACTGGTATTTAAAAAATCTCGAGACCGTAAAAGAGTGGGGGCTTGAACGCGACCTTGAAAATGAGTGCGAAGAAATATTTGAAGAACTCGTTAGACAAATTGAAGCGCTTTTAGGACTCTCTGATTACGTTGTAAACGCAAATATGCCTAATCGTGGGCAGATGGAAGGTATGCCACTTGGCGCAATAGTTGAAACTAACGTAAAATTTACTAAAGACTGTACTAAACCTATGTACGCGGGCGGACTTAAAAGCGAAGTGCAAGCGCTAGTATATAAAGCGTACGCAGAAGAAGAACTTGCGTTTTTAGCAGGCTTTCACGGTGACTATGAAAACGCTTTTAAAGCGTTAATTTCCGACTCGCTCGTTGACCTAGATTTTAAAGATGCAAGAAGTTTGTTTAATGAAATGCTTGAAAATTCTAAACAGAATTTACCTTACTACGAACAATATTTAAAAAGCATAAAATAGCGAAAAACCGCGTTATAGAGTGGTTTTTAGGGGTTAAAATGGCTAAAAAAGTCAAAGACGGACAACTAAATATAAAACTTTGGTACTTTTTAAAGCCAGACAAAGGACTTTTATTTTTGCTTGCGCTAACGGGGACGATTTTCAATATTGGGCTTGTGCTAATTCCAGTGTTTGAAGGCTGGCTCGTTCAATGCTTGTTTGACATTTTCGGGGAAAATAAAGTCTTTCTCGATATGCTTAGACTCGTTCTATATTATCTTTTAGCGATGATTGTAGTTCAGATTACGCGCTATTTAAAGAGAAAGTACGTCAGAAAGATTGCAAACAATATGGTCGTTCGTATGCGCGACAAGTTGTACGTGGGAATATTAAAAAAGTCGCTTTCAAGATCTGACGTCGGTCAACTTGTAACTCGCGCGTCAATGGACGTTGAAATCGTTGCAGAAGGAACGAGAAAAACTCTGACTGAAATTTTTGATACGGGCGTATTGCTTATTTCGTTTGCAATAACTATGTTTATATACGATTGGATTATCGCGTTAATTGCTTTGTTTTTTACACCGATAGCCTGCGTTATAGCGGAAATTTTGAAAAAAGTCGTTTATAAACACGTATCTTTATATAAATTAAGTCAAGAAACGTTATCGAACGCAACCTACGATCGAATTACGAACGCAAGCCTATATAGGGTTTACGGTTCGGACAAAATTAAAAACGCAGAGTATGAAAAATACGTAAAAGATTACGAGAAAAAGTCGGTTTTATCAAACGTTTGGGAAAATACTTTGCAACCTATCTACAACGTAATAGCAATGATAGGCGTTATATTTATAATCTATCTTGGTGGTCGCAATTTTCTTGGCGTCGGCTTTAGAGTTTGGGATATAGCAATATTTACGACTTTTATAAGTTGTTATACAAAAGTTGCGGATAAAAGTTCAAAAGTTGCAAGGCTTTTCAACAGCGTGCAAAAGTCGCAAGTTTCGTGGAAACGGCTTAAAAATCTTTTGATTTTAGATGACGGTGGATTTTTACAAAACGAACTCGAATATAATCAAAAACCCGTCTATTTGACGGTTAACGGCGTTAATTGCTCGTACAAATACGGAAAAACTATACTCGACGGCGTAAGTTTTTCAGCCTCAAGCGGTCAAGTAATTGGTGTGACGGGTGCGGTTGCAAGTGGGAAATCTACGCTTGGGAAACTGCTACTTGGCGAACTTGAATATAACGGCTCGATAACTTTGTTCGATAAAGAATTGAGAGATTTAACTGACGTTGAAAAGGCGACTTACATATCATACCTAGGGCATAATCCAGAACTTTTTTCAGACACCATTTCAGAAAACGTCGCAATGGGTAAGGATATTGATTTAGCGCATTTTCTTGACCTTGTTAAAATCTCTGATGAAGTTGGCGAAATGGCTAACGGCGTAAATACTAATATCGGAAGTGACGGAAATAGGCTTTCGGGCGGACAAAAAGCGCGCGTTGCGCTTGCTAGAACGCTTTGTCACGCAAAAAACATAATAATATTAGACGATCCGTTCTCTGCCGTTGACAAGAAGACGGAATCTCAAATTTTATCGGATATTAGAAAAGAATTTTCCGACAGATTAATAATTTTAATATCGCACAGAATTACTGCTTTTTCGTCGCTCGACAGGGTTTTATGGATAGATGGTGGAAAAGTAACAGATTCTACGCACGACGAATTATATCAAAGCGTCGAAGAATACCGCGCTCTCTACGATATTCAAAGGGGGCTTAAAGATGTATAAACGACCTATAATATCTTGCGTATTCAAAACTATAAAATCAAATATTTTCTTAACTCTTTTACTTCTTATTTCGATAGTTGGCTCGGTACTGCTTAGCGTACTGCCTGCGCTAGAACTTGAGAAAATAGTATATTCTTTGACAGATTTAGGCGAAATTAATATCTATCACGGGCTTATCTATTTTGTACTTATCGCAGTCGGCGGATTTTGCGATGCGCTAAGGTCGGCACTTATTTTGTCGTTCGGGCAAAAGACGACGGCTAATTTAAGAATACTAATGATGAAAAAACTGTCTGATCTTCCAGCGGGGTATTTTATCAATAACGAATCGGGAAAGACTTTGTCGCGTTTTATTGGCGATATTGATGCTATTGACACACTTTTTAAAAGCGGTGTAATAAGTATGGTGGTAGATTTATTCAAAATCGTATTTATTTTGGTTACCGTGTTCACTAAGAGTTTGGGGCTTGGAGTTTTACTCGTCGTTGCAACGCCGATAGTATTTTCCGTTTCGTGGCATTTTAAAAACCGCATGCACAAAGCGCAAATGGATAATAGGCGCGCTATTGGGAAAATTAACAATCATATCCCTGAGACGGTGCAAAATGCAAGAACTATTCGAACGCTTAAAAAAGAAAACTATATGAAAAACCGTTTCCGCAGGTACGTGAACGAAAGTTTTGACGCGTTTGAAAGAACTTATTTTTACGAAGCGGTATACACTCCGATTATAAACGAAATTAGCGTAATAATTATTGCGATTTTAATGACGCTATCCGCGCTTGGTGGCTGGGTACAAAACTTTTTTGGTATGCACGTTTCAACCGCGGTTGCGGTAATAGGCTTAGTTTCAAAAATCTTTTCGCCGATAGAAAACTTAGGTATGGAAATTCAAAACGTTCAGTCTGCGCTTGCAGGTTGTAAACGCGTGAACGAATTTTTCTCTGAAAGCGAGAAAAAGGAACAAACTTTTACAGATTTTTCAAAGTTCGATTTTTCAAAGCCTGCTATCGAGTTTTCTGACGTTACTTTTTCGTACGGTGAAAAAGTCGTTTTAGATAAAGTTACTTTCTCGGTAAAAACGGGCGAGAGTGTTGCGCTTGTCGGACGGACTGGCGCGGGAAAAACTACTGTTTATCGACTTATCCTAGGGCTTTTTACTCAAAATGAAGGCTCGGTTAAGATTTTTGGCGAAGATGCAGACCAAATTTCAGACGATTTAAAGCGTTCGCTTTTTGGTTATGTCGAGCAAGGAATAAGGCTTATCTCAGGTACTGTAAAAGACCAAATTTCTTTAGGTGACGAAAGTATTTTAGATAGCGATATAATAAGTGCGCTTGAGATGGTTGGTCTTTACGAAACCGTTAAAAGTTTTGATAGGGGTGTTGATACCGATTGTCACGACGGATTGTTTTCTCAAGGTCAACTTCAACTTTTATCCGTTGCAAGGGCAATAGTAAAAAATCCGAAAATTTTGCTTTTGGACGAGATTACGGCAAACCTAGACTCTGAGACTGAGAGAGAAATTACCGACGCTATAAAAAAGGCAAGCAAGATGCGTACGGTCATAAACATTTCGCACAGGCTTGGAGATATTAGAGAAGATACAAAAATTATAGATATTACCAAATTAAAAAAGGGTGGTTAGAAGTATGGATATAAAAATACTCGCAAAAATTTTAAGTATTGTCGAAAAGGCTATGATTATAATAACGTTAGTCGTATTTGCCATTTACTTACTAATAGGTTTACTTAAAGGCTGGAAAAAAACGTGTGTAAGGCTAGCATTTTTAGGGGTAACCGTGCTAATTTCAATGCTTTTTACAGTTCTTATTGTAAAAGCGCTTGAACCGCTTATTGAATCGCAAGTGCTAAACTTAATAAATAATAACGTAAGTGGTGACGTTGCAGGGTACGTATCTGATGCGACGAGCGTCTCGCCAACGTTGCTTCATTACGTATATTCGCTTGCACTCGCGCTGGTTTCGCCGATAGTTTTTGTCGTAGTATTCTTGATATTAAGTTTAATTATGAAAATTCCTGCGGCGATATTGAATAAACTTATATTAAGACTTACGGAAGGAAAACTTGATAAGCCACTATTAAACAGGCTCGGAGGTGGTGCACTGGGGCTAGTTTGTGCGTTTTCCGTAATGGCGTGCTTGTTTATGCCGATTACAGGTTATATAGGTATGGGTTATGAAATTTTCGAGACTTTGCAAGAAGAAGCCGTTATTAAGATAAACGAGAGCGACCAAGAGATAGTAGATGAAATTGATAAGTTCGCAAACGGTAAATTTATTAAATATCAATCGTCCGTTTCAAAACCGCTATTTAGTAGTGTTTCAAAGGTAAGAACTAATTACGAATCTAAAACGATAAATCAAGAAGTTGATACGGTAATTGCTATTTACAAAGACGTAATGGTGGTCGCTAAAAACGATTATAGCGACATAACGAATATTAACCTAGACGATATAAAAACTTTAGTAGACACTGCTACAAAAAGAGAAGTTTACAAGCAAATTTTAGCAGAAGTTTTGTCTAACGGAAGTAAAAAATGGTCGAATAACGAAGCAATTTTTGGGTTTAACCTTAAGCAAGTGGTGACGGCGGATATTCACTCGACCTTAGATATCGTGCTAGAAGATTTTAAAAACACAAGTAAAAATACGGTAAAGGCAGATATTAACAATCTAGTAACGAATTTTGACATTATAGTTGATGTTATTGTAAGTTTAAATGATATTAAATTTAATGATATAACAAAAATTGATACTGAAAAGTTTAATCAAACGATCGACATAGTTGAAACTTCAGATAAAATTCAGCAAATCCTTGCCGAACTTTTAAAAAGTGGTGCAACGAAGTGGGACAATGACGAGCAGTTTTTAGGGTTGAATTTATTAGAAAGCGTCCCTGAAGATTTCCACAGCGCGCTTAAAGTCTTGTTTGCTGAATTTAAGACGACTCAAGGCGCAACCGTTTGTAACGATTTGAGAGCACTTTCTGATGGAGTTCGCGTATTTGGTGAATTAAGCAGTAACGTATCAAATATTAATTTTGATGATTATCAGACGTTTGACACCGCAGAACTTGACGAAATTATTGAAAAAATAGGTTCGGACAATCTTGTTAAAAAAGTCGTTGCCGCGCTACTTAAAGATGCTGGTAATGCTTGGGGTGACGAGCCGTCAAGAGAGTTTTTAAATATTAACGTAAAAGAAAGTTTACCAGAAGGTTTTGAAAACGCACTCGATAAAAATATCGAAGATTTCAAAACTACCAACGAAAGGACCATTATTAACGACTTACAAAGATTTTCCGACACCGTAAAGGCGTATAAATACGCAATCAGTTTAGCAGACCCTGACGCGTCTATGAATGATTTAGAAGATAACGTAACTAATTTTGTAAACTCTATCAACCAAAACAACGTTGATATATTAAAAGATGCTATAACTGACGAAATTCTTTCTACATCTGGCGTACCTGAAGAAAACACGCCGATATTAACAGATATTATAAGTGCAACAATCCAAAATATTTCAACTCTTCCTGACGGACAAAAGGACGCTGAGGCAGACGCTATAAACAAATTTTTGGCTTATTCTAAAGAGCACCAGACCGAACAAGACGGAACGTCTACGCCTAGTGTAACCGAAGAAGAACTTGTTGACTCTATCGTAGCGTCTACCGCGCTTAGTGACGCTGTTAAGAGTTATGAAGAATTTAGTACTGGGAACATTAAGACTACTGAAGAAGAAAAGAGTTCGATACAAAGTGCGCTCAGTAAATATGATGGAACGACCGACGAAAACGTTTCCGAAACCGTAAACGCAATTGGAAGATTGTTCGGCTTAGCAAATTACGTCAATTAATTTTAAATTAAAAAAGGTTTAGCAAGATTTTGCTAAGCCTTTTTTAATTGATAAATTGCAAGCGGTGCTTGCATAAATTGACGGCTTTCGCCGTCATAAATTGAACACTGTGCGTTCATAAATTGCAACCTGCGGTTGCATATAAAGAATATATGCAAAAACTTGTTTTTGCAATTCATGCAGTTTACTGCAATTTATGTGCTCTTGCGCAATTTATGAAAACCAACGGTTTTCAATTCATTAAAAAACGCGACCGCGTAATTGCGGTCGCGTTTTAGTTATTAGTCGTTTTTGTCGCCGTTATCGTCGGCATCAGTAGTTTCTGAAGTAGTTTCTTCTATAGTTTCTGCATTTTCAGTAGCAGGTGTTTCTGCAACTTCTCCGCTTTCAGCAGGTGTTTCTGCCGTAGCGTCAGCGTTTTCTTCTGGCAATACGTTGTTTTCCATATTGTCATAGTCGTATTCAGGAAGAGATTCTTCAGTTTCTTCGTTGCCTTCGTTTGAAGTTTCTTCGCTTGCTTTTGCTTGAGCGTTTGCTTCTTCGCGAGCAAGTCTTTCGGCTTCTTCTGCTTTTCTTCTCTTATTTTCAGCAATTTTTCTGTTAGCGATATCGCGGGTGTTACGGCTGTAACCTTCGTTGATAACCGTTTCTTTTACTTCAACTCTCTTTTTAAAGAGTCTAACGGCAACAGCGATAATAGCAACTATTAATACTATTGCGATAATTAAAGACATAACTTGTAACCACCAGTTGGTGTTAGATTCAGTTTCTTCTTCAGGTATTAAGTCTTCTTCTTTGTCAGTCGTTTCGTCTAGAGAAGATTCAGCATCAACCGTTTGGTGAGTTGCAATAATTGCTTTTGCTTTAGTGTATTCAGTAAATACTACTTCAGAGTTGTATTGTTGGAACTTAGTAGATTCTTTACCGTCGTCAGTAGTGTAGGCAACTTTAGTAGGCGCTCTCTTATATTCGATTTCGTTTACTTCGCCACCTTCGTTATCTGCTAGAAGTTTAGCGTCAGATAACGATGCAGAAGTTGAAATGCTTTCGATAGCAACCATACCTTGAGATTTGTTAGCACCGTCTCTTGAACCGTTCCAAACTTCTACGCGGTAGTTGATAGCGTTGATACCAGCAGTAACTTTGAAGTAAACGGTAATCCAGCCATTTTCGCACTCGCTTGCAGTAACCGTTTGAACGTATTTCTTATCAACGAGATATTCGTTATCAGAATAAGTTATTTCGTCGTTTGCAAAAGTCCACTTAGGAGCGGTTAAACCTAAAACGTCGAAGCCTTCAAGTGGGTTAGAGTTAGTAAGGTAAACGTACGCTTTAGCATCACCGAATACTTTTAACTTAACTGCAATCGTTGAAGTTGAAGATGCGGAAATGGTGTTAGAAGAACCTAAGTAACCGTAACTTGTTGCTGAAGTGTTGTTGATTAATAACGCTTGAACGTATTCGTTTTCACCGTATTTCTCAAGTGCTTTTAAACTTTCGATTTCGCTTGCAGAAAGCGTAGTAGTGTAGTTATCAATATATTTAGTATTAAATAAGCCTGTTTTTGTAGCGTCTTGAGAGTAAGCAGTGCTTTCTCCGCCAACCATAGTGTGACCGCCAACGACGCCTGTAAAGCCAACGACGGTTGAAGAAAGGTTAGATTCAATCTTGTAATTATCACTCGTTGCGTAATTTAAAGGGTAAACGTCTTTGCTATCTTCATCGTCCTTAGGTCCGTTGATAAGGTCAGCACCTAAAGAAATATTTCCAGTGTAGTCGCCAAAGTTTTTGCCGATTTCAAATTGTTCAGGTGTAAGTTTTGTAGTTTCAAAACCAGTGAACAATGCGTATCCTACAGGAAGAGCGAAGTATTCAGTAGTTGGGTCCGTTGGACCGAAGTCAATCTTTAAAGAGAATTCTCTATCAAGTCCGTCACCGATATCGTTTGAAACGTAGATGAAGAATTTAGCCCAGTTTTCGGTTTCTTCATTTTCGTAGTCGTTAGTGTTGTAAGAAGTTGCTATAATCTTTGCTTCGTCGATAGGGGTGGTGGTAGTACCTTTATCAACTACGCTTACAGTAACAGCGTTTTGAGCGTTTTCAGTCTTAACCTTAGTAAAGAAGGTTAGGAGCATTGCTTCGCCGTCTTTTAAACTGTATGGAATAGTATTAAGAGTGTGGCTTGCAACTTCTGGATAAATCATATAAACGGTTTGAGCGTCGTCACCAAGTGGATTTTTTACGCCGTCAAGTTTAGATGAAATTGCAGAGAAAGCGTCTTGACCAATTTCAGAGTTTTGGCAGAAATTGCTGCCGCCGTTAGGATATACGTCAACGTTTGCTTTGCTAGATTCAAAAACGTTCGTTTCACTTAAAGATGGAATTTCAAAACTTAACGAATAATCAATCTTAGTGAAAGTTTTAGAAGCGTCGTAAGATTCTGAAGCTTCGCCGTTTGAAAGGTAGGTTGTACCTGTTAAACTTGCTTGAAGTTCAGATTTCGTAGCGTCTTTATAGAAACCTGCGTTATCAGCGTCGCTTACAAATAGTGAATATTTGTTTTCTGCCGTAATAGCCTCAGTCGCTTCGTCATATTCTTTTTTGGTAAGAGTTTCGATAGTAACGTTATCAAAGTAAGCAAAACCTTCAACGTAGCCGTCCTTTACCTTTCTTGAACCAGTTCCTAAACCAAGAACGAGTTTGTAACTTGTGGTAAGGAGTGAACTACCTTCGATATAGAAGTTGATTTGCGCCCAGTTTCCGTCCGTATTAATATTGTTGATTACGAGTGGATTTTTGGCAGAACTTACAGTTGTGTTTAAAGCAACGTAAGCGCCGAAATCTTCAGTATCTTGTAAAGTCTTAAGGTCTTTAGTCAATACCCAAAGGCTAACTTTGTTGTAACTGTCAGCAGCGATATCAATAGTTTTTGACGAAGTAAATTTTTGAGCAGTTCCGCGACCGTCTTCAGATTTGATTTTGTTGTGAATCATTAAAATCTTAGAGCCGGTTGTTGGTAATCCGTCTTCGTTTTCAACGTCTTTATCGTAAACGTAACTGTTTTCAACTAAGCCGTAGTAGTAAGGCGTGCGTGGGTTGAAATAAACTGCACTGTCGCCTTCGCCACTTGCGATAGGGAACGCTTGGTTGCTTGCGATTTCTTTGTAAACTTCTTCGTCGGTATCAATAATACCTGATGCGTAATCGCTAGTAACTGCAGAAGTCGCGAGAGAATCGTTTGATCTCGACCAGTTGATCCCCGCGTTTACTGGGTAATCAGTCGCTTTTGTTTCGTCGTCAGTTCCAAACTCAAAGTCGCCGTTGGTTATCGTTTGATAATCCTTGATGCTTTCTTTTTGTGTAGTTGAACTTGACGATGATGAAGATGACGAACTGTCGTCAGTTTTGCCACATCCTGCAGTAAATAGCACGGATAGCGATAAAACTAAGACGGTAATCAAAGTCAAAATTGTCTTTAGGTCAAACCTTTTAGTCTTGTTCATATAACCACCTATAAAAAATTTTTTCAAACTAGTCTTTAAGTATTTATTATTAATAATAAAATACTTTTACCAAATGATTATACTATAACTAAACTGAATTTGCAACCTATTTAACGAGCAATTTTGCCAAATTTTCGTTTTTTTTGATATTTTCTTAGAATTTATACATAATAATTTTGTGAAACATTTTAAAGAGAACGCATTTTTAATAATCACGGGCGCTGTGTGCGGTGCTGTAAACGGCTTTTTCGGGGGCGGCGGTGGTATGATAGTCGTGCCAATGCTATGCAAACTTTTAAAATATGAAACTAAAGTTGCCCACGCGACTGCGCTTGCTATAATTCTTCCCGTCTCGATTGTAAGTGGTATAACTTATATCATTAATAAACAATTCGATTTTACTATCGGAATATCCGTTACGATAGGCGCACTTATAGGAGGAATAGCGGGGGCGTTACTGCTTAAAAAATTAAGTGCAAAGTGGGTTTCGAAGATTTTTGCGCTGGTAATGCTCGTTGCAGGCGGGAAACTTTTATTCTTTTAAGATTTTTAGTTGTTGGTGTAAAAATTGTCAATAATCGCGCTAAAGGCTGACTTTTGCGAATTTTTAAGTGCATTTACACCTGTACATATGCTTAGATTAATACTTTTAGGTCTTTCAGGAGCGGTTGCCGGAATTTTAGGCGGTATGGGTATGGGTGGCGGAACAATTTTAATTCCAATCTTAACCATTTTCTTTTCAATCGGGCAACACACTTCGCAAGCGGTAAATTTAATAAGTTTCGTGCCAATGTCAATTTGTGCGCTGGTCGTTCATATTAAGAACGGACTTGTCAAAAAAGAAAAACTTTGGCTAATTATTATACCAGCGGTAATATTAGGATGCGCGTTAAGTTTCGTGGCAAAAGGCATAGACGGCAAAATTTTAAAAAAGATTTTCGGCGCATTTTTGCTTATTTTGTCGGGTTTTCAGTTTTTTACTAAAAAGTAAAAACGATACCTTTAGCAACCTTAAAAAATTCCCTAAAAACAGCAATTTTTTGCTAGCGGTTTGTGCAACTTGCACAAACCGTTTTTTGTATGTTAAATTTTTAAGTTAAATCTTAAAATAAATGATAAAATGCGGAAAATTAGTATTCAATAAAATTTGCTAATGTCGTGATTATTATTAAGTTTAAGTAAATTTCGACCTTATTTAATAAAAATTGCCCAAAAATTAAAAAATTCTATGGTAAAATCAAGTTTTCTGTGGTATAATCTACACGATAAATATTAAAGTAAAAAATTAAAGCAATTTTTGTAGCCCGTTAAGGGTTAAGGAGTAAAGATTTTGGAAAAAATCGGTATTATTGACCTTGGTTCAAATTCAGCAAGACTTGTTATCGTTCAAGTTCTTGGCGAAGGTCATTTCATGGTCGTTGACCAACTTAAAGAAAGCGTTCGTTTAGGTAAGGATATGGAGCGTGACGGTTTTTTAAAACCACAACGCGTTGCTGAAACTATTAAAACGCTTAAGATGTTCCGCAAACTTTGCGACGCGCATCAAATTGAACGTATCGTCGCCGTTGCTACGGCGGCTGTTCGTCGTGCAAAAAATCAACGTAGTTTCCTAGACGAAGTTGCGACTACTTGTGGCATAAAGTTAAAGGTTTTATCTGCTGAAGAAGAGGCTATGTACGTTTACCGCGGTATTATAAACACTATGGACGTGCCTAAAGGTCTTATTTTGGAAGTTAGTGGCGGTAGCACGAAAATTATCTACTACAACCGTAGAAACTTGCTAAACTTTGCAACTTTGCCGTTTGGCGCAATCACTTTGACAGAACTTTATTCAAACGACGGTATTTCACCAAGCGAACAAGTTGAAAAAATTGAAGAATTCTTTATAGAGCAACTAAAAGAACTTCCGTGGATTAAGGAAATTGATCCAGAAACTCAACTTATTTTGGTTGGTGGTTCGTTCAGAAGTTTAGGAAGAATTTCAAAACTTTTGAAAAAGAGTCCGTATCCTATCGTTCACAACTACGTAATGCCTGTTGGCGATTTTGACGTTATCTACGATAAACTTAAGAAAATGGATCTCGATAAGAAAAAGCGCATAAAGGGTGTATCGTCATCTCGTGCAGACATTTTGCCAAGTGCGCTTGCCGTTGTCAATACTTTTAGAAATTACTGCGGTTTTAACGAACTCGTTATCGCTGGTGGTGGTTTGAGAGAAGGTATAATGTTTAACCACGTCTTACCAAGTACCTTAGAAAAACCAGTTAGCGACGTTTTAACTTACAGTTTAAAGACTTTGGTTAAATACTATAAGTGTAACGAAAAGCACGTAGAACAAGTTCTATCACTATCCGTTCAACTTTTCAAGCAACTTAGAGTATTGCATAAATTCCCACGCCAAGTGCTTAAGGTTTTAAAAGTTGCCGCAATGCTTCACGACTCAGGCGCTAGTATTAAATATTACGATTATCAAAAACACTCAAGTTACATTTGCTTAAATTCCGCTCTTTACGGTATTAGTCAGCGCGATATCGTGCTTGCAGCACTTGTAATTTCCGTGTATAAAAACGACGACTTTTCTCAAAACGAACTTATCAAGTTCAAAGAATTCATTACTGAAAGCGACGTCGAAATTATTAGAAAACTCGGTATCATTTTGCGAATCGCCGAAAGTTTAGACAGAAGTATGTCGTCTTGTGTTACTGAAATAAGTTG
This sequence comes from Christensenellaceae bacterium, assembly GCA_045534605.1. Classification (GTDB taxonomy): domain Bacteria; phylum Bacillota; class Clostridia; order Christensenellales; family Borkfalkiaceae; genus UBA4636. Next base: position 83,939 of record JAZSKA010000004.1, read on the forward strand.
CGACGTTTTAGGTGACTCTGTAATTATGAAGACTACGCTTGACGGTGATGCGTCTTTAGAAATTAAAGAAGCCTTGACCGCAGATCAAGACTTCAAGAGAATATTCAAAAAGAATTTGGATATCTTGTAATAAAGCGATAAAAACCGCGTTTGCATTTTGCAAACGCGGATATTTTTTATTTATCGTCGTCGTCTTTTTTCTCGCGCACGATAACTGCCGTTTTAGAAAAACGTTTAACAGATTCAATCGCACGTTCGCAAGCGGCTTTCGTAGAATAGCCTTCGCTTACGCACAAAAGTCTAGTTGAAGACGAGTATAGTTTGAAAAAGAAATTTCCGTTCTTGTCCATTGATACTGCGAAATTATTTTTCTCAACGTTATTTTTAACCGTTTCAATTCCGCTTTTTATTCCGCTTAAAGCGGTGTAACTTTCAGTCCTTAATAAAATTTCTGCATTAGACGCTCTAAGTTCAGCCGAGAATCGTTTTCCTTCTTCGATAATTACCCATTTACCAGAATATCTCGTGTCAGCCTTTTTGTCGTCGTTTTGTTTAGTAACCGTGCTATTTAAAGGCTTTTCGGACTTAGTTTCAACTTTCTTTTCAACGTTTTCAACCTTTTCGTCGCTTTCGTTTTCCGCAACGACCGTTTCTTCATTTAAAGTTTCTTCTTGCTCTTTGGTTGTTTCATCTATCACTTCTTCGACTTTTTCAGCGTTTTCTTCGACTTGTTCGACGTGTTGTTCGTCTAAAGTTTGCGCGCTAGGTGCTTTGGATTCATTTTCAGTTTTCTTATCAGTTCTCTTTTTATTTACTGCTTTTTTTGCAATTATTATAGCGATAGCAAAAATTATGCAAACCGCAAGCGAAATTGCGCTTACTAAAACCAGTTTAGGGTTGTCTTTAAAGTATTGTAAAATGGCGTCCATAATTTTCTCCTTTTTGTTTTATTCTAATATATTTATGAATAATAGTCAAATAATTTGTCAAAAATGTGGAATTTTTACAAAATATATGTTAAAATGAATTTATGGAAAAATTTGATTTGGTTATTGTAGGCGGTGGCTTTTCGTCGCTAGTTCTAGCAAACGCTTTAAAACTTAAAAATAAAAAAGTCGCAATCTTTGAAAAACTCGACAGAGTTGGTAAAAAAATTCTATCAACGGGTAACGGTCGTGGAAATATTACAAACAAATATTTAGGTGTAGAATATTATCACGGTGCTAGTCCTGAGTTTTGCGAATATGCAATTAAAAGATACGACAATTTTGCTATAAGAAGTTTTTTCGCAAATCTCGGTCTAATGTTCGTCACTGAAGACGATAGAATTTATCCTGCCAGCATGCAGGCTAACAGCATTTTAGATGCACTTAGATTTAACCTTGAAAATTCTGGCGTTGACGTATGGTTAAACAGCGAAGTAAAGAACGTTAAAAAGCAATCGAACGACTTTTTGATAACTTTATCTAATGGCAAAACCGTTTTATCTGAAAACGTCGTTCTGGCGTTTGGTGGAAGTTCGCAAAAGCAGTTCGGGACTGACGGCTCGGCTTTTTCTATTGTGAAATGTTTAGGACACACCGTTACTGAACTTTATCCGTCACTCGTTCAGATGCGCAGTCGCGACGAGATTATAAAAGGGCTTAAGGGAATACGCTCGAACGCTAAAGTTACGCTTTTATCTTGCGGTAAAGAAATTAAGTCAACGATAGGAGATTTACTTTTTACCGACAGCGGTATAAGCGGTAACGCAACGTTTTATCTGTCAAGTTATTTAGGTGAAACTATAAATCCTGTCGTAAGGGTTGAATTTATACCCGAAATAACCGAAAATCGACTTATAGACCATCTTTTGTATAAAAAACAGTGTTTTCCTAATATACCATCTTCTGAAATTTTAAACGGAATTATTCATAAGCAGATAGGAAAAAATATACTAAAATCAGTAACTAACGCTAAACTTATCAAAGATTTAACGCACGCAGAAATTTTAAAGATTGCTAAAATTATTAAGAGTTTTGATATAAATATATCGGGTACTTTAGGTTTTGATTATTCCCAAGTAACTCACGGTGGAATTTTAACCAAAGAATTTGACGAAAAAACCTTTGAAAGTAAAATCGTTGAAAACCTTTACGCAATAGGCGAACTTTTAGATATTGACGGCGATTGCGGTGGATTTAATCTTCAATGGGCGTTTTCAAGCGCAATGTGTCTTGCGGAGAGTTTAAATGCAAAAATTAAGTAATATTACTCTATCATTAGACGAAGACGAGAGTGTTTTATTAAAAAAATGCGCTCGACTTTTAAAGATAGATAAAAGCGCGATAAAAAATATAAAAATCGTTAAAAAATCTGTTGATGCTCGCAAAAAAAACGATATCCGTTTTGTGTATACCGTTGAAGTTTTTACAGAACTTGAAACCGAAAAAGAAGTCTTTTTTGACGAGATAAAAACGGATAAGAAGGTCGTCGTCGTAGGCTTAGGCCCTGCGGGGCTTTTTTGTGCGTTAAACCTAGCACGTCGTGGACTTAAACCGCTCGTTTTAGAGCGTGGTGAAGAAGTCGATAAAAGAACCAAAAAGGTTGGCGGTTTTTTATCCGGACAATCACTTGACGAAGACAGTAACGTTCAGTTTGGTGAAGGTGGCGCAGGTACTTTTTCGGACGGAAAACTTAATACTGGTGTAAATAATCGACTTATAGGCGAAGTTTTGCGCGATTTTGTGCGTTTTGGCGCGCCAAGCGAGATAGAATATATTGCAAAGCCACATATAGGCAGTGACAATTTAAAAAAGGTTGTAAAGAACTTAAGGAACGAAATAATAAGACTTGGTGGAGAAGTTCATTTTTCTGAAAAGCTTATAGATTTTACCGTAAAAAACGGCAAGATTTTTGAAGTTGAAACGGATATTAATAAATACCCTTGCGACTATTTAGTTCTAGCTATTGGACACAGCGCAAGAGATACTTTTGAATTGCTTTATAAAAAGTCCGTTTTAGTCGAGCAAAAGGAGTTTGCAGTCGGTTTTAGAACGGAACAATTACAAAGCGTTATAAACGAAAATCAGTATGGTAAATTTGCTAATCATCCAAAATTAAAGTCGGCTGACTATAAGCTTGTAAGCCACGCTCACGACAGGGGAGTTTTCACCTTCTGTATGTGTCCTGGCGGTGTCGTTATTCCGTCTGCAAGCGAAGAAGGCGGTGTGGTAACGAACGGTATGAGCAATTTTTTGCGTAATGAAACTAACGCAAATTCAGCAATCGTTTGTCAGGTTAGAAAATCTGACTTTGTTTCAAGTAATCCGCTTAGTGGCGTCGACTTTCAACGCATGCTAGAAAGAAGGGCTTTTTCTATTGCAGGCGGAGACTATAAAGCGCCCGTTCAACTTGGCGAAGATTTCTTACGCGGGGTTAAAACAACTCGACTATCTAGCGTTTTACCGTCTTATAGCCGTGGATTTGAGTTTTGTAACTTAGAAGAGATATTCCCAAAATCAATAACTGACGCACTTAAACTCGGTTTAAAAGATATGGATAATAAAATAAAGGGTATCGCTAGTTTAGGGGCTGTGCTTACAGGCGTTGAATCGCGCACGTCGTCGCCTATTAGAATTTTGCGTGGTGAAAATTTGCAAAGCGTAAGCGTAAAAGGTTTATATCCTTGTGGTGAAGGTTGTGGTTACGCAGGCGGTATAATGAGTGCGGCGATTGACGGAATTAAAGTTTTTGAAAAAATCGTCGAAGATATTTTAACCTAAATTATTGATTTTTTATAAATTTTAGTATATAATGTAATATATATTTTTAACTATTTTTTTACGTTTTATTTTTTTTACTTTTTACTTTTTAACTTTTACTTATTACTTTTTATCTCGGGTGGTTTTATGAAAATTAAATATTTAGGACATTCTGCTTTTTTATTAGGTGGAAATTATTCTGTTTGTCTTGATCCGTTTGACAAAATTGGTTATGATTTTGAACCTCAGACGGTTGATTTTTGCTTGTGCTCGCATAAGCATTTTGACCATAGCGCTTGTCACTTAGTTAAAAGCGCTGTTACTGTTTTTGGCGAGTATGAAGAAGGCACGGAAAAGATTTCTCTTAAGATCATAAAAAGTTATCACGATAACGAAAAAGGTGCTAAAAGGGGTGAAAACTCTCTCTATAAGTTCGTTATTGATGATATTACCTTTTGTCATTTGGGTGATTTTGGTGAAAACGTTACCCCAGAAATTTCTGACCGCGTTGGTAAAATTGACGTGTTGTTTTTGCCGGTTGGCGGTAAATATACTATTGACGAAGTCGGTGCGTTAAAGGTTATCGAATACGTTAAACCAAAGATTGCAATTCCTATGCACTATAAAACGACTAAATCGAATATAGATATAAAACCTATATCCGAATTTTTAAATATTAACACTTATAAAGTCGAAAAGGTTCCTACCGAATTTGAAATAGAAAAACCAATGAACGAAGAAACACTTATTTATCTTCCAGACGCAAGTATTTATTAATAGGAGTATGATTGTGGCGTATAACAGAGAATATTTAGAATCAAATTGCAATTTATCAAAGTTAAAACACATTTTAATTGACCTTAGCGGTGTGCCTGGTACGAAAAATAAAAACGAGATTATCGAAGAAATATTAAAGATTCAAAGTGGGGAAATTAAACCAACAAAGTCAAATCGCGGTAGACCGAGAAACGAAGAGAAAAATCGAATTATAGATAGCGATGGAAAAGTAAAAGTTTTAGACCACGAAAATCAATTTGATTACGGAACGGAAATCACTGGTATTTTTGAGCCTTGTCCCGACGGTTACGGCTTTTTAAGAGTTGAAAATTTTTCCCCAAGCCCGAAAGACGCTTTCGTCGCAAGACCAACGGTAAGGACTTATAATATTTTAAAAGGCGATAAGGTTTACGGTAAAATTGAAAGAAAGCGCGAAAACGAACTTCCTGAACTTACCGAAGTTTATAAAGTTAACGATAAACCGTTTAAAGACGCTAAAAGGGTTAAATTTGAAACTTTAGTCGCAACTTATCCTGATAAGCGCATAACCTTAGCAAAAAATAATGTCGACGCTTCGTTAAAAATTATAGATTTGTTGTGTCCGATAGGTTTTGGTCAAAGGGGGTTAATCGTTGCTCCACCAAAAGCAGGTAAAACGACGCTTTTAAAAAAGGTTGCCTACTCTATTGAAAACAACCATAAAGACGTTCATTTGATCGTACTACTTGTCGACGAACGCCCTGAAGAAGTGACTGATTTTAAGTCGTATATAAAGCGCGGTGAAGTTATAAGTTCAACTTTTGACGAATCTCCCGAACACCACACTAAGGTTTGCGAACTTGCGCTATCTCGCGCAATGCGCTTGTGCGAAGAAGGGGAGAACGTGTTTATTTTGATGGATTCTATCACAAAACTCACGCGTGCATACAACTTAATAGTTCCTTCAACGGGAAAAACTTTGTCAGGTGGAATAGATCCTGCTTCGTTTACTTTCCCAAAACGGTTGTTTGGATCGGCAAGAAATACCGCAAACGGAAGTTTAACAGTGCTTGCAACCGCCCTAGTTGAGACGGGTAGCAAAATGGACGAAGTTATTTTTGAAGAGTTCAAGGGAACTGGCAATATGGAAATAATTTTATCTAGAGAACTTAGCGAAAACAGAGTGTTCCCAGCAATCGATATCAAAAAGTCGTCAACAAGAAAAGAAGAACTACTCCTTTCAAAAGACGAATATGAACTTTCAATAAAAATCCGCAGATCCGTAAAAGACATAAGCGGAGTTATTAACTTGATAGATCAATTAGAAAGAACGAAAACTACTAAAGAATTAATTGCTATATTTAAATAGGTGACAAAAATGAAAAAAATCGGTATGATTGCCGCAATGCTTGTAGAAAGTGAAAAGGTGGTTGATTGGCTAGGAAATCCAATAAAAACCGACCTATACGGCAGTTTTTCAGTAAAATCGTTTATAAAAAACGATTGTGAGATTTATCTTATAAATTCAGGCGTTGGTGAGATTTTAGCCTCAGGCGCAACTCAACTTTTAATATCTTTATATAAAGTTGACTTAATTATAAATTTTGGTTTGTGCGGTTCACTCGTTAATTTTGGTTTATCCGAAATGTGTATATTAGAGGGCGTAGTTCATTACGACTTTGATTTGTCGGCGTTAGATCCTGTAAAAAGGGGAAGATACGAAAGATTTCCGTCTTGCGTGATAAAAACAGACGAAAATCTTGTGAATTTATGCTTAAAAATTTGTCCGTCGATTAAAAAAGTCGTTTGCGCTTCGGGTGATAAATTTATCGCAGACGAAAAGATAAAGAACGATTTAAATCGCGAGTTTGGCGCACACGTTTGCGAAATGGAAAGCGCAGGTATTTTGATAACTTCTTTGCACAACGGTGTTCCTGCGCTTTTTATAAAAGTCGTTTCAGACACGAAAGACCACGCAGAAGAATTTTCAACGTTCGTTGAAAGAAATAATTTTGAATTTGCTTCTATTTTAGATAAACTTACGAAAGAACTTGCTTAAATTATGGCTATTACTTTAACGATATCAATACTTACGTGCCTATTACTAATGTTCGTAATTTTAGTAAAGCCGAGTGTTAAAATACATAATAAAGAATTTGAAATTTATTGGATTATCCCTCTTATAGGCGCACTTATACTTATAATTTTGCAAAAAGTTGCTTTTAGCGATTTATTAAACAGTTTTTTGTCAAACAGCGCAACGAATCCGATAAAAGTTTTGATTTTGTTCTTTGCAATGAGTATGTTGTCAGTATATCTCGACGAAACGGGTTTTTTCGAATACCTCGCAACGGTTACCGTAAAAAAAGCAAAATCATCGCAAAAAAGACTTTTCGTTATATTTTATTTTACCGTATCTCTTTTGACCGTGTTTACGTCAAACGATATCGTAATTTTGACGTTTACACCGTTTATTTGTAAATTTTGCAAGCACGCAAAAATCGAAGCAACTCCGTACATAGTATCTGAATTTGTCGGTGCAAACACTTGGAGTATGTTGTTTGTAATAGGTAATCCGACTAATATTTACTTATCGTCAGCGCAGGGAATAGGATTTTTAGAATATTTCAAAATAATGTTAATTCCAACTTTTTTTGCTGGATTTGCTGGTTTTGGTTTATTATATTTATTATTTAGGTATAAGCTTAAAAAACCGCTTGAAACGGATTGTCAATCGTTGAAATTGCAAAATAAAACGCTTTCAATAATAGGCTTAGTACACCTTGCGTTATGCACAATCTTTTTAGCAATATCTTCGTACGTATCTATTGAAATGTGGGTTGTATCGCTTATATTTGCAACTAGTTTGTTTTTGTGTGTATTAGTTGTAAGAATTTGCAACAAACAAAGACCAACCATTTTATTTGAAACGTTAAAAAGGTTGCCGTATAAACTTATTCCAACCGTTTTAGGTATGTTCGTAATAGTACTTGCGCTAAACCAAAGTGGAATTACAAAATCGTTTTCAGAGCTTTTAGGTGACGACTTTGTAATAGTAAAATACGGCACATTATCTACTTTACTGTCAAACGTTTTAAACAATATCCCGATGAGTGTGTTTTTCTCGTTCGTAACTAACTCACTTTCGGGCGTGGCTATGCAAAAAGCGGTGTATAGCACGGTTATTGGCTCGAATTTAGGGGCGTTATTAACACCTGTCGGCGCGCTTGCAGGCATAATGTTTACAAGCGTTCTAAAGCGTCACGGTCAAAAATTTGGGTTTGTTGAGTTTATAAAGTACGGCTCGCTCGTAACCGTCGTTTCATTAGTATTTGCGCTAGTTGGTTTATCAATTAGTTTTGTAATATTTTAACTTAAGATTGGAGAGACAATGAAAAAACTTTTATGTATGCTCATAGTAGGTGCGTTGTTACTTGCCGTCGTTTTCGCTGTGCCTACTAAAACGGTTTATGCTGACGAACTTGTCGATAGTGGAATTGACTATTCAGAATCGCTTGACGTCTTATCTAATCCTGACCGCGGTATGTTTTATCTTTATCAAATTTACGTTAAAGATGACGCAAAGCAAGGTGAAGTTTTGCAAGGCACTAAAGTTTCAGGCAGACTCACCGCGCCCGATTTTGAAAAGTTTTTGAACGGAAGTTACGACTATCCAAAAGGAACGACTACTTTCGTTTTAAGTTTTGGTTTAGAATATTTTTCTAAGAAAGCAGGTGGCTCGGATATAGAACTTACCCAAAACGCGCTTACTTATATTAAAAATACGTTAGATGAAGCCGAAAAAGCAGGGGCTAGCGTAATCGTTCGTTTTTGTTACGACCTTTTAGGAAAAACTTACGACACGAAAAAGGATTGTGAACCTAGTATGGATTTGATGCTTAAACATATCCAGCAGTTAGGTCCTATCTTATCTGAGTATAACGGAATTATTACGGCTGTTCAGTCGGGTATGTTCGGACCTTGGGGCGAGCAACACACCACTTCGGTAAGCGACTATAATAACGCTAATAACTACTTTTATATGATTGATAAGTGGCTTTCCGTAACTCCTAGCGATATGTGGATATTAGTGCGTAGAACTCGCTTTTTCGTACATTGGTACAACGTAAAATACTTTAAGAATTACACTACTTCAAATATAAATCAAATCATTTGTAAAAAGGGTACGCCTGAATACAGAATTGGTTGCTATAACGACGGTTATCTTGCGGATAAAACCGACTGGGATACCTACGTTGATAGAACGGCTGAAGTTGCGTGGCTAGAAAGTCAAACTTACGCACCGTACGGCGGGGAAGTTTGCTCGGATGCAAGCGGACTTAATAGTTATAATAGAATTTCTTTTTTAGAAGTTGAAGCGTTTAAAACTCACACTTCGTTTTTAAACTATCAATGGGACTATGAAAAAGTAATTAAGAACTGGGAAAAAGAAACTTATAACGGAAAAGACAGCGTTTACAAAGGAAAAACGTCAAGTTTTACCTACGTTTTAAATCACCTAGGCTATCGCTTAGTTTTGAAAGAAAGTAAACTTTCTAAATCGGTAGCAAAAGGTGGCAACTTAACGGTTACCGGTAAAGTTGAAAACGTTGGTTTTGGTAATATTCCAAGACAGCAAAACGCATACTTAGTTATTGAAGACGCGAACAAAAATGAAGTCTATTCTGCGCTTACAAGTATTGATGCTCAATCTTTCTTAAGTACTAAAACAGTGGCGTATAGCGCGACTATCTCGCTAAACAGTTCACTTGCAGTCGGGGATTACAAGGTTTATTTAAGACTTAGCGGTAAAAATCAATCGGGCGACAGTTTAAGATATATTTCTTTTGCAAACAAAAATATTTACAACGAAAATCTTAACGCAAACTACTTAGGAAGTTTTAAAATCGTCGCTGGACAAAACAATAGTTCGACAGGCAATTCCAGCACAGTTGACAGTTCTAAAAATAATAGTTCAAGCAAAGATCAATCGTCTAAAAATAGTAGTGCAACTAGCGTAGTCGAAACTTCAAAAAATAACGGTTCTAGTATTGAACAATCTTCTCAAGATAAAAGTTCAAACGCTGAAAATTCTGAGAATAAAAACTCAAACGTTTCGTCAAGTTCAAGCAAAAAGTCAAACAAAACTGAAAACGAATCTTCAAAAGTTGTCATAAGACCACCAAGAAATTCGGCTAGCGGTGGTGGTGACGGCGAAACTAAATCGGGTTGCTCTTCTGAAATCGACGGGCAAAACACTGCGTTGTTTATGCTAGCACTTACGGCTTTTTGCCTAGTTTTGTTTAAAAAGAAAAAGAAAGAGTAATTTTTCTTGAAAAATTAAACTTATTGTGTTAAAATATTTGTGTAAATAAAATAAAAGGTGATAAAATGAAAAATTTAATGAAAAAATTGTCAGTATTTTTGCTTGCAATTATCGCAATGCTTTCACTCGTTGCGTGCGGTGAAACGGAAACTCCTTCATCAGAAAGTAATTCGTCAACCCAAAACTCGACCGTAAATTCAAGTGTTGAAGCAAGCACGACAACAAACAGTTCAAATCCTACTTCAACCCCAACTTCTTCAGTTCAGGTATTTACTCCGCAAGAGTTCGTTCCGTATATTCATAATTTCACTCAACCTGAAACGAACTATGAAGAAGCGACTACCGAAACGACGCTATTTCTCGTAGGCGACTCGACGGTTTGCAATTACACTGCATCTGGAGAATCAAGTAGATATATAATGCGTAACGGCTACGGTATGAGACTTGGCGAATATCTTAACGATAAAGTTACTATTAGCAACCTTGCAGTCTCTGGTAGAAGTTCAAAAAGTTTCTTAAAGGAAAAGAATTATACTACTTTTAAAGATTCAATTAAAGAAGGCGATTACCTTATTATCGGTTTTGGACACAACGACCAAAAAGATGAAGAAGCACGTTATACCAACCCAAACGGTGACGTAACTGATCCTACTTCGTTCAAGTATCACTTATACGAATACTACGTTAAAATTGCTGAAGAAGCGGGGGCTACTCCAATATTATGCACGCCAATCGTTCGTCGTAATGCTAACGGAACTTATTCTGGTGCAAAAATACACCAAACGTCAACAAAGACAGGTTATCCAGGTGGAGATTACTCAGAAGCAATTAGACAATTAGGCGAAGAAAAGGGCGTGATGGTTATAGATTTAACAACGGTTACTAAAAATCTGTTAACAGGTTTGCCAAGCGACCAATCTGCATCTTTATACTCTTGGGAGAAGTCAAAAACTGGTACGAGTGTTGACGATACTCACATCAACGCGTACGGCGCGCAAATCGTTGCAAGACTTTTATGTGAAGAATTAATTAAGACTGAATGCCCGCTTAAGAATTACGTTAAGAAGGAATTTGCAGTTCCTAATAAAGACGTGGTAGTGTTTAATTCGTAATTTAAATTTTATTTAAGGCTCTTGGCTGACGGCGTTCGCCAAGAGCCGTTTTAAGGTATATCTCTAGTTTTCTTTTAATATATTCTACTGTATAGTGGGGGAGTGTTTTGAGAAAACTAACGGTAAAGAAAGTTCGTGTTATTTCGTCAATTATTATGCTTTCAATCGTCGTTGCGATTGCAGTATTTGCGTTTTTGCCTGAAAAGTCGGTTACCATTTACGGTGGTGAAAACTACGCGCCTATTTATAACGGCGCAAAAGATAGGGCGGAAGTTGCGCTTATGTTCAACGTCTACGAAGGTACTAACGTTGTTAAAGAAATTTTGGATATTTTAGATAGTTACGGCGCAAAATCGACCTTTTTCGTCGGTGGGTGCTGGGCTGACGACAACAACGAAACGCTTATGGAAATCGTAAATCGTGGGCACGAACTTGCTAACCACGGATATTTTCACTTAGAGCATAATAATTTAAGTCTTGAAAACAATATTAAAGAGATAGAAAACAATCACAAAGTCGTAAAAGCCATAACTGGGGTGGAGATGAATTTGTTTGCTCCGCCTAGTGGCGCGTTTTCTGAAAAAACGCTAATTGCCGCCCAAAAACTAGGTTATAAGACGATTATGTGGTCAAAAGATACGATAGACTGGCGTGATAAAGACGAGAATTTAGTCTATTTACGCGCAACGAAAAACGTAGAAAACGGCGATTTGGTTTTAATGCACCCAAAAGAGCATACAAAAAATGCACTTTCTAAAATTTTAGAGTTTTATAAGGAGAAAGGAATTACGGCTGTCACCGTAACCCAATGTATTGAAGGAATATGATTTACACTTTTGAACTAAAAAACGGCATACGCTGTATAGTCAATAAGATTGACGGAGTTTTTTCCGTCACTTCAGGCATCTTAGTCGGCGCTGGAAGTTTTTTGGAAAATGAAAAAGAAAACGGTATTTCGCACTATATCGAACACGTTAATTTTAAGGGAACGACTACGCGTTCTGCGTATCAAATCTCAAGCGGTATCGACAATTTAGGCGCGCAAATAAACGCTTTTACTTCAAAAGAATTTACTTGCTATTACGTAAAATCTACGTCGGAACATTTTTCTAAATCTCTTGAAATTTTAGCAGACCTTTTTGCTAATTCCGTGTACGACGAAGAAGAACTTAAAAAAGAGCGCGGTGTAATTATCGAAGAAATCAATATGTACGAAGACACGCCTGACGAAGTTTGCTCGGATAACCTAGCGAGCGCTTTTTACGGCGATAGGGGTTTTGGTGCGACTATTTTAGGCACGCGCGAGAACGTTAATTCTTTTGACAGAAAAAGTGTTTTAGACTATAAAAAGAAATATTACACGACTGACAATATCGTCGTATCAATTGCAGGGGCTGTCGATATTGAAAAGACGAAAGTCCTACTCGAAAAGTATCTTGGGGATATAGATAAGAGCGAAAAGTCGGCGTATGAGTCGATAAACACGGTAAATTTATGTAAAAACGTATATGCTAACAAAGATATCGAGCAGGCACATATCGCGCTTTCTATCGAAAGTCCAAAGCTCGACGATAAGCTTTCTGATGCGTACTCGGTAATCTGCGGTGCGCTTGGTGGGGGTATGAGTAGCAGACTTTTCCAAACCGTTCGCGAAAAGATGGCGCTTTGTTATAGCATTTATTCGTATAACACCGCCTATGTTCCGTGTGGTAATATGACCGTGTATGCAGGTGTGGGACTTAATAATTATAAACCTGCGTTTAACGCTATTTTAGAAGAAATGTACAAACTCAAAAGAGAAGGCGTTACCGAAGAAGAATTTTTGCGCACGCGCGAGCAGATGAAAAGCGCGTTCGTATTAGCGCAAGAAAGTACGGCGTCCCAAATGATTTTATTCGGTAAATATCTATTATTAATCGGTAAAGTTTTCGATATGAATAAACGCATTGAAGAAATTAATCGCCTTACGTTATCTCACGTTAACGAAGTTATTAAAAATACTTTTGAAACGGAAAAAATGGCAACTTCAATCGTCGGAAACGGCGTAGAACCGCTTGCTAGGTGATAAATTTTAAAAAATTTGATATTTTACTTTGAAAAAGTTTTTTGCGTTGATTGCTTGACTTTTTTTCAAAAATATATTAACATACTCGTAGAAAATCACTACAAAAGGTAATTTATGAATATAAACGAACTTTCTGAAAAGAATTTACACGACGCCGTTCAAATGTATAAAACTTCAGTTAGCGCTTATGCAAAATTTTTACCAAACGGCGAATCAAGCGACGAAGAAATTGCTCAAACTTTTTTAAATTATGAAAATAACGGCGATTTTACTTATCTCTTTTACGATAGGGGCGCGCCTGTTGCTATGGCAACGATTGAAAAGTCTAAGGCGGAAATTAGAAACTTGTTTGTGAATTTCGACTTGATTGACGAGTTTTTTACGACTAAGTATTTAGAGTTTATTATTAAGCAGTTCTCTGCAATCACTCGCGTATTTATCTGGGTTGTTTCGCTTGACACTAAGGCGTGTGAAATGCTCGAAGACTATGGGTTTGAATATACCGGCGAACAAGAATATTTGTCTAAGCAAAATAATATTTTAAAGTATAGATATCTATTCAAGCGCAAAAAATAATTAAAAATAAATCGAAAAACCGTTTTCTTTACAATACGAGAAAACGGTTTAAATTTTTTGGATAGGCTTAAAAATAACTTGCAATTTAAAAAGAAATGCTATATAATCTAATGGCAACTAAAGATTTATGGAGAAATGGCAGAGTGGTCGAATGCGCACGACTCGAAATCGTGTTAGCCCCCTAAAGGCTACAAGGGTTCGAATCCCTTTTTCTCCGCCACAAAAAGACGAGACAATTTCTGTCTCGTCTTTTTGTGGCTTCGAAAGGGATTCGAACCCTAACTCGCGTAAGCGAGTAAAGTTATATAATATGTCGACTTTTGGTGTTGAAACTTGTTTCAACGTTAAAACGCTTTGCGTTTTCCAAAACGTCCCCGAATCCCTTTTTCTCCGCCAAAAAAAGAGAGTTTGATAAAACTCTCTTTTTTTACGTCAAATTCGCAAGAATTTGATTATAATTCGAGCGATAGCGAGTTATAATGTTGCGAAGCAATTATCATTTTCGCATTAGCGAATTTGAATTATATTGCGCTACGCGCAAATTATAGGATACAGTTTCTTTTATGTTTGCTGTAAAGGTGAAGCGGGAATAGTTGTAGAAAGATAATGTTATATATCCAAAGAGATTGAAAAAATTGTAGCAATATGATATAATGTTTGTAGAATTTTACAAGAGTTGGTAATTATGGCTGATAAAAAAGAAAAAAAGTATTTAATAGATAACTCTACTTTAATGGCAGAATGGAATTGGGAAAAAAATAACGAATTAGGGTTATATCCTTATACTCTCACTCTTGGTAGTAGTAAAAAAGCATGGTGGAAGTGTTCAAAAGGACATGAGTGGCAAGCAACTATGAATAATAGAAATAAAGGGAGCAATTGTCCTTATTGTTCTGGGAAATATGCTATTAAGGGCGAGAATGATTTAACAACTATAAACCCACAATTAGCAAAAGAGTGGAATTACGACAAAAATAAGGATTTAAAACCTGAAGATTGTACTGCAAATAGTCATCAAAAAGTATGGTGGAACTGCAGCAAGGGGCATGAATGGGAAGCTGCAATATATAGCAGAAATGCGGGATATGGCTGTCCTTATTGTGCTGGTAGGACTGCTATTAAAGGTGAAAATGATTTAGCAACCCTTAATCCACAATTAGCAAAAGAATGGAATTATGACAAAAATGGGGAGTTAATACCTGAAAATTTTACTGTAGGTAGTGGTGTAAAAGTTTGGTGGAAATGCGATAAAGGACACGAATGGCAAGCAATAATAGTCGATAGAAATGCAGGGAAAGGGTGTCCATATTGTTCTAATCAGAAAGTTTTACAAGGTTATAATGATTTAAAAACACTCAATCCGCAATTAGCAAATGAGTGGAATTATGAGAAAAACGCTGACTTAAGACCTGAAAATTTTGCTTCAAATAGTGGTAAAAAAGTATGGTGGAAATGTTCTAAAGGACATGAGTGGCAAGCAACAATTAATAGTAGAAATAAAGGCAGTGGTTGCCCTTATTGTGTCGGGCAAAAAGTTGTAAAAGGATATCACGATTTGGTGACTATCAACCCAAAACTTGCAAGTGAATGGGATTATGAAAAAAACGGCGAATTAAAACCACAAGATTTTGCGGTGGGTAGTAACAGAAAAATATGGTGGGTTTCCAGTAAAGGACATGAATGACAAGCTACAATTAATAATAGAAATAAAGGAACTGGTTGCCCTGTTTGCTATA
>JAZSKA010000010.1:0-173294 GCA_045534605.1 Christensenellaceae bacterium
CCAAGTGAACATACAAAAAGAGCATCTTGAGAAAACCCTGAAGTTTGTTAAAAAGATACTATGCAGTTGTAAATCTTCAATGATTAAAAAAGAAAGTATATTATCAGCCGAAAGGTTGTTATATATCCATTGCGGTGACGATAGCGTTGAGGTCCCACCTGTTCTCATTTCGAACACAGAAGTTAAGCTCAATTGCGCCGAAAGTACTTAGCTGGCAACGGCTTGGGAGGATAGGGAGTTGCCGCATTTCATTTTATCTGACTGTTTTTTTTTCAGTCAGATAATTTTTTTTAAAAGCATTATAAACTTCGTTATGCGTCGTTTCTGCTTTGAGCATACGACCGAGATAACCGACAAGGTTAATCTCGTCCGTCTACTCAAAGCGAGCCTAGCCTAACTCGTTTCTAAGGCTTTTAACCATATAATGGGCAAGGTCTATTGAACCCTGCCGAACTTAGCGAGCCTTCTTTTACTCGTTTCTAAGGCTTTTAATTTATAGCCTTCACCTTGAGGGGAAGGGGGACCGCTTGCGGTGGATGAGGTGTAATATTATATAAATTTGACGGCGTTTTGAAAAAACGAGCGACCTTTACGCAATTTGAAAAATTGCATATCGCGTTGCGCTTGCAACATATCATGCGAAACGACGGTTTAGCATATCGAGTAGCCTTTAGGCTACATATCGCGCACCACAAGGTGCAATAACTTACAGCCTTCACCTTGAGGGGAAGGGGGACCGCTTGCGGTGGATGAGGTGTAAAATAAGTGAAATCCGATTAAAATCGGGTGAAATTGCAACCTGTCGGTTGCAGTGAAATTTTTGCTAACTTTTTGCGCAAGCAAAAGTGAAATTCAACTTTTTGTAAAAGTTGAGTTATTGTCGCGCATAGCCTTCACCTTGAGGGGAAGGGGGACCGCTTGCGGTGGATGAGGTGTTATATTATATAATTAAGATGGCAGTTTTTTTAAAACTGCACGACCGCAACGCAAATTGAAAATTTGCATATCACGTAGCCGTAGGCTACATATACCGTCATTGCGAGAGAAAGCCAAAAAATGTATTGACAAATTAAAAAAATTCGAATATAATACAAGTAACAAGTTAATCTTCTTGCAAAACCGCATTTAATAAACCTTGAAGGATTGCGACAATAGAGCGTAACCATTATTAAATGCGTTAGAAGGATTGCAACTACAGGGTGTAACCACAAAAAAGATAAACAAAGAACGGCTAAATTTAGCCGTTCTTATCTATTTTTTAGTTTAAGTTGTAAATAATTGACATAAATGAATAAATTAGTTAAAATATAACCATAGTTTGACCAAGCCCTTAAACAAGGCACTTTTTAGTGGTGACACTTCTCGGGTCAAACTTTTTTATTTTAAACTTTTTTTCATTTTTCTCTTGACAAATGCTTTGCTATGCTATATAATTACCTTCCTATGAAAGATAGAATTATACAACTTTTTGAAGATTTAGAAAAACTTAATAATAGTGCGATGCACGTAATGCAACTTCGAGACGAATATTTTGACAAAATAAATAAGGGCGAAAAAATTTATGAAATTCGCTTATGTGACGAAAAGCGCAAAAAAATCAGAATTGGCGACGATATTTTGTTTTTGAAATATTCCGATTTTCATAAGCGCATAAAAGTTAGAGTCTTACATATCTATAATCATAAGAGCGCTGAAGAAGTTCTAAACGTATATTCGCTTGACGCACTTGGCTTTAAGGGTATGTCAAAACCTGAAGTTCTTGATATTATTACCCAAATTTACCCAAAAACTGAAATTAAAAAACACGGTTTAGTTCTTATTCATTTAGTCAAAATTTCTAATTAAAGGTTAATTATGGTTTACGTAACTGGCGACAAACACGGCACGGACCTTGTAGATATTCACGTTTTTTGTGACAATAATCCAAACCTTACCAAGAATGATTATTTGATTATAGCAGGTGATTTTGGCGGAATTTTTCTACCCGATAAGGTTGAAGAGAACCTAGCGAACTTTTCAAACCTTCCTTTTACCGTGCTTTTCGTTGACGGAAACCACGAGAACTTCGATTTATTATATCAATATCCCGTAAAAAAGTTTTGTGGTGGAAAAGTTCATAAAATCCGCGACGATATTATGCACCTTATGCGTGGCGAAGTTTACGAGATAGACGGTATAAAGATATTTACTTTCGGCGGTGCTACAAGTGTTGATAAAGACCGTAGAATCCCGCATTATTCATGGTGGGAACAAGAAATTCCTTCGCAATCTGAGATTGATAACGGCATTTTTAACCTTACACGGCATGATTGCTACGTTGATTACGTTATAACTCACTCTTGCGACACTAAAATGCTTTATTATCCGATAATTAGAAATGCAGACAGAAGAAAATGCGACCAAAAACCGGAAAATGCAATTTTAGATGTTTTTGAAGGCTTTGTTCAATATAAGCATTGGTATTTTGGGCATTTTCACGTCGATGCTAAACTAAACAACAAAAAAACAGTCCTTTATAGGGCAATAATTCCGCTAAAATAACCAAGAATTCAGCGGAATTTTTCATAATTAAAATAATTTGTAAAAAAAATTATTAAAAATATTTAACAAATTAGCACTCAACGCTTGACAGTGCTAATTTTTTAGTGTATAATCAAAGTACAAAAAGACGAAAAAGGAGACAAAAACAATGTTATTAACAAGATATGATAATGGATTTAATTCAATTTTTGACCAATTTTTTGGTGGCTCGTTTGCAAGCGATAATCTACCGCAAATGAAAACGGACGTCGTAGAAAACGATACGGAGTATAAACTTGATATTGAACTAGCAGGCTTTTCTAAAGACGATATAAACGTTGAACTAAGCGACGGTTATTTAACGATTTCAGCAAACAAAACACAAAAAACTGAAAATGCTGAAGGGGATAAATATATTAGACGCGAAAGATCGGTAAAATCGTTAAAACGCTCGTTCTATATTGAAGATTTGGTTGACGAAGACAAGATTTCAGCAAAAATGCAAGACGGAATTTTGTATCTTATTCTACCTAAGAAACAGCCACAAATTCCAGAAAAGAAAACTGTAACAATCGATTAATAATTTAGACTATTCTTTCATTTTAATTATTCCATAAATTTTATTTCTTCCTTAAATTTTTTTGCTCGGCAAAAAAACGAAAAACCAAGGTAAAACCTTGGTTTTTTGTTTTGCAAAAAATATTAAATTACAAAATTTCGATATTGTTTTTAGCGCAGATTTCAAGCATTTCTTTTGGCCAAACACTAACTTGAACTTCGCCGATATGTAGTTTTTGAAGTAGGTACATACAAAGTCTAGATTGACCGATTCCACCGCCGATAGTAAGCGGTAATTTTTCATTAACTACTGCTTGATGATAATCAAGTTTTAATCTCTCATTTGCGTTTGCTTTTTCAATTTGGTAGATAAGCGAGTTTTTGTCAACTCTGATACCCATAGAAGAAAGTTCAAAGGCAATACCCAAAACGTCGTTCCAAACCAAAAGGTCGCCGTTTAAAGCCCAATCGTCGTAGTCAGGGGCGCGACCGTCGTGTGGCTCGCCGTTAGATAGGTTGTCGCCAATTTTCATTAAAAATACGGTTTTATACTTTTTAACGATTTCGTTTTCGCGGTCTTTACTAGGTAATTCTGGGTATAAATCAAGCAGTTCTTGCGTGGTGATAAAATGCACGTTTTTCTTGATTTTTCCTTGAATTTTTGGGAACGCGCTATTTACTTCTTCTTGAGTTTCAGAAATAGATAAAACAATTTTTCTAACGACGTCTTTCAAAAATTCGATATTTCTATCTTCTTTTGAAATAACCATTTCCCAGTCCCATTGATCGACGAAAACAGAGTGAATATTGTCAACGCTATCGTCGCGTCTTATTGCGTTCATATCCGTATAAAGACCTTCGTGAAGATTAAAGCCGTAGCGAGATAAAGCAACGCGCTTCCACTTAGCGAGAGATTGAACTACTTCGCTAGGTTCGTCCATTTCCTTAAAGGTTATTTCAACTTTTCTTTCAACACCGCTAAGGTCGTCGTTAAGACCGCTTTTTTTAGTAACGAAAAGTGGAGCGGTAATTCTTTCAAGGTTCAAATTTTTTGAAAAGTTTTTCTGAAAACTTGCCTTGATGAAAGAAATTGCCGTCGAAGTTTCGCGCGGTGAAAGTGCCGATTTATATCCGTCTTTTAACTGAATTTTAAACATAATTAAGTCCTTAATACGATTATATCAACCATTATACACTAAATTTTGATATTTGAAAAATAAATAAGCGCAAAAATTAAATTTTTGAAATAGTAATTTTTAAAATATGTCCTTAATATATTAAATTAAGAAGGAAAAAGGTGGATATGCTAGGTTTTTTGCCAAAAAATATTCATGATGCGTTAAACAAAGAAAATATCGACAGCATTTTAGAAATTCGTATTCGAGAAAACGCGCCTATTTATATTTTAAAGGAAAATGGATGGAAAAAACTTGAATATATCGGTGAGTACAAGCCTAGTTTATCTGACCTGGAAAAAATGTTTTTGCGACTTTGCGAGCACTCTGTTTACGCGCATATCGACACCTTAAAGCAAGGCTATATCACTACTAAAAACGGTATAAGAGTAGGGCTTGCGGGCGAAGTCGTAAAAGACGAAAACGCCGTAAAAATTATAAAAAATATTTCGTCAATGTGCATAAGATTTCCACACGAAGTTTTAGGTTGCGCACAAAATTTATACCAAAACGTATTTAAAAACGGCTTAAAAAATTTGCTTATAATCTCACCGCCCGGCTTTGGTAAGACGACTTTTTTACGCGATATTATTCGAATTTTATCGAATAATTATAACGTGCTTTGCATAGATGAAAGGCTTGAAATTTCTGCTGGCGGTCGTTTTTTCTTAGGTGAAAGAGTTGACGTTTTATCGCTCGCAACGAAAGAATACGGCTTAAACTACGGCATAAAAAGTATGTCGCCAGACGTAATTTGCATTGACGAACTTGCAAATGCTAAAGACGTAAACGCATCAATAAACGCTTGTTTTTCGGGCGTAAACGTAGTTGCAACAGTGCACGGAAAAAGTTTAGAAGATATCAAGAATAAGGCAATATTTAATAACTTAATAACAAGTGGTGCGTTTGAAAAATATTGCACTATTTTAAAACGCGGAAATGTGACCAGCGTAGGTACTATATAATGAAAATATTTTTACTTTTTATCATTTTTCTGCTTTCTGTTTTAATCGCTTTCAAATTTATTGAAAAGATAAAAACAAAAGTGCAAATTTTTGAAAAATTAATAATTTTTAATAATGAATTATTATGCGATATCTCACTCTTTAGAAGTGGTGTGATAGATAGGTTTAAAAATGTAGACGAGATACTAAAAAGAACTTTTATAGGCGCAAAAGAAAGTCTTATAGAGTGTAAAGATTTTGTTTGCACGGACAATAGGCTTAATTATTCAGAAAGAGAACTTGTTTCTCAATTTGTAAACGCGCTAGGGAAAAGTGACGAAGACGGTCAAAGAAAAATTTTATCATATTTCGGTGAAAAATTTGACGAGTGTTATAAAAAGTACAAACTAGAGCGTGAAAAGCGTTCGGGGCTTTATTTGCGTATGGGGGTGCTAATGGGTGCGCTCGTCGTAATTTTGTTGGTGTGAAATGAGTGTAGATATAATTTTTAAGATAGCAGGAATAGGAATTTTGCTTGCGGTAATATGCCAAATACTTAAAAAAAGCGACCGCGACGACATAGCGACGCTAGTTGCGCTTGCAGGGCTTATTATCGTATTATCAATGGTGATATCAATGATTTCGGAACTATTTGAAAGTTTCAAGAATATATTTTCTATATATTAAATGATTTTAAAAATCGTAGTAATTGCGCTTATTTTTGCGGTTTTAATATTATATTTAAGAACTATAAATTCTGAACTTGCAATCCTAGCGACTATCGCAAGTTCGGTGTTTTTGATAATAACTGTAATAGACGGGCTTGGGGAAGTTTTTAGTTTGTACGAAAGAATATCCCAAATTTCCAGTTTAAGCGAGTCGTCGTTAAAAATAATTTTAAAAGTAACCGCCGTTTCGTACCTGATAGAATTTTCCGCGTCAATCGTTGAAGAGTTTGGCTTAAAATCGCTTGCGGACAAGCTTGTTTTTGCGGGAAAAGTAGTGATAATTTTGCTTGCAGTTCCAATTATAGAATCGGTGTTTACGATAATTGAAGGTCTACTATGAAAAAGGTGATATTTCTACTAATATTAATACCGCTTTTTATTACGCAAGACTGCAAGAATATTGAAAATAATCAAGAGATAATAAACTTGAACGCAAACGAAAGTTATTCGTCTGACGATTACAAATCGGCTTATGAATATTTATACGAAGCGACGAAAGAACTTTTAAACGGGCTAGATTTTTCTTCGATTGAAAGCGAATTTTCCGGTTTTGAATTTTTAGAAGGTGAAGACGTAAAAAGCAAGGTTTTATCACTGATAACTGGCGACTATCAAGTAAGTCCAAGCACCTTTTTATCTGCGCTTTTTTCTGATCTTTTAGGTGGTTTTAATGATTTTTACGGTTATTTTGCTTTAATCGTTGCGGTCGCTCTTTTATCGTCGCTAATTGACGCCATCAAGCCAAGTTTTATGGATAAAACGCTTGTAAATTTGACGAATATGGTTTGTATGGCGGTGGTTATAGGGGTAATTTCAGGGCTATTTGGCTCGGTCTATCAATCAATAATAAACGCAACTGAAAAAATCGAACGCCAGTCAGATGCGATTTTTCCGATACTTTTAACGCTTATGACCGCATCTGGCGCAAACGTTTCTGCCAGCATTTTCAAACCGCAAGTCGCGTTTTTAGCAAAAGGTATGACGATAGTCGTAAAAAACTTGCTACTTCCTATAATTTTATTGCTTTACGTGTTTAACGCAATAGGCGGGCTTAGCACTAGGTACAACTTTGATAAAGGCAAGCAATTTTTAAAGTCGACGTTTAAGTGGATAACCGGCTTTACCGTGGTAATTTTTAATTTTTTCGTAACAGCGCAAGGACTTTCAGCATCAATTTACGACGGAATTTCGGTAAAGGCTTTAAAGTACGCCTTATCAAACGCAATACCGTTCGTTGGTGGGCTTGTAACTAGCGGTTTTGATACGGTAATGGCTTCAATGATTTTAATTAAAAACGCAGTAGGCGGATTTGCGCTTTTAGCAGTTTTGTTTACGGTTGTTGCGCCGATAATAAAACTTGCGGTATTTTCGGTGTTTTTGCGCTTTTCATCTGCTGTAATCGAGCCGTTTTCGGACAAGCGCTTAAGCGGTTTTTTATCGTCGGTTGCCGATAGTTTAGGGTATTTGACGGCGGTAAGTGCAGTTTCTGCGTCTTCATACTTTTTAACGCTTTTACTTATAATTTGTTCGGTCGGGGGTGGCGGATGAGTTTAGAAAGTTACGCTATAAGCGTCGCGGTGGTAGTAGTTTTAACGGAAATTAGCGACCTATTACTTCCGTCAGGGCGTATGAAAAGCGCAACGAAAATGGTGTTTTCATTAATAACCGTTTTAGTTTTTGCTAGCCCCGTTATTACCTTTTTTAAAAACGATTTTGATTTTTCTCAAATTTTTGAAACGGGCTCGGTTGAAATAAATCAAGAGTTTGTAGATTACTCTAACAACGTAAGAGAAGAATTATTTGAAGATATCGCAATAAACGCTTTAAAAAAAGACGGTTTTGAAAATTTTAGCGTTTCTATTGAGTGTGAAAATATCGGGGGTGTGGTAAATATAAAAAAAGTTGAATTAAATTTTGAAAATTCAGTTATTATTGACGAGTCGTGGCATATACATAAAACTAAGGCAACCGAAACTCTGGTAAACGCACTCGGGATAGATAAGAAGGTGGTGACGGTTGATGGATAAAAAGAAAATAAACTTTAAAGAATTTTTTGCTAAAGTCAAAGTCGAGTATCTGATCGTTTTTGCTTTAGCGGTAGTCGCGCTATTTATCTTTTTATCGTCGGTAAACTCGGAAAAAACGGAAAGTATACCTATTGATGCTTACGTTAGTGGGCTTGAAAAAAGCCTTGAAAACAGTTTGTCAAACGTTCGGGGTGCAGGGCGTGTAGAAGTTATAATTTCCGTAAAGTCGGGTATGCAGACGGTGCTTGCAACAAAGACTGAAAATATCGACGGAAAAATTACCGAAACACCAGTTTTGGTAAACGGAAAAACGGTCGTTTTAAAAGAAGATTACCCCGAAGTTTCAGGTGTTATAGTAGTTTGCGATGGGGCTAACAATCTATCTGTAAAAATGTCGATTATTAACGCAGTTTGCGTGTATCTAGGGATAGACGAGTCTAAGGTTGAAATACTCGTAAGAAAATGAGAAAATTTTAATAAAATTAACAATATTTAAGGAGATTTTTTATGTCAAAGAAAAAGAAAATTATCATCTTATCATGCATGGTAGCATTGCTTGCCGTAACAGCCGTTTTCAACTTCGTTCTAAGCGGTAATAACCAAGTAGACGACGTCGTAACTACTGCGAACTATTTCTCTCAGTACAAAACTGAACGCACCGCATCTAGAAGTGAACAACTTTTACTTCTTGACGAAACTATCGCAAATGCAGGCGAAGACGAAACTGTTAAAACTAACGCGCTTGAAATGAAACTTAAACTCACTTCTATCATCGAACAAGAACTTTTACTTGAAAAACTTATTCAAGCAAAAGGCTATACCGACAGCGTAGTGTCAATAGGACTTACCAGTGACAACGTGAACGTTATCGTTAAAGACGACAACTTCGACCAAGACGACGCAATCATTATCTACACGATTTTAGCCGAAGAAGCAAACGCTACCCCTGAAAACGTTAAGATAATTCCTATTTCTTAATAAAAAATAAATTTTTGCTGAAAAATATACAAAAAATTTTATAAAAATACTATACATTTTGCAAACCTTTATGTTATAATAACATAAACAAGGAGAGTAACGCAAAATGGCAGACAAAATTAAAATGAGCGAAACGAGTCGCGGAAAAGTCAGTTATAACGAAAGCATAGTCAAAGGTATCGTAGCGCTTGCCGTTGCAAACGTTGAAGGTGTCGTTATTAAACAAACTAAGCGTTCTATAAAGGACAGCATTAAACTTGTAAAGGACAAAAACGGTATTTACGTTAGCGTATCCGTTTGCGTTCGTTACGACAACTCTATAAGCGATATTGCGTTCAATATTCAAAACAGCATAAGACAAAACGTTGAAACTATGTCAGACTATAAAATTTCTAAAGTTGACGTATTCGTTTCAGACGTATTATTTGACGATAAATTAACCGATTAATCTAAAAGTGCCACAAGGTTTTCTTTGTGGCATTTTTGCGTGTTTTAAAGGAGCATAATGAGAAGACAAGCAAGAGAAGTCGTTTACAAAACTTTATACAGCGAATTGTTTAACGACGAAAAGTCAAACTTAATTGACGAACTTATAAAAGAAGAAAATCTTAGCGAAAGCGATACGGCTTTTTGCAAGAAATTATACGAAACGATTGATAAAAATCGCGAAGAAATTGACGGTATTATCAGCGAACTTGCAAAAAACTATCGTCTAGAGCGTATTTTTTCAACCGACAGATGCGCGCTTTATATCGGTATTTGCGAAATGAAATATTTTGACGACGTTCCAAATATCGTTGCGATAGACGAAGCGCTTTTCTTGTGTAGAGTATATTCAACGGCAGAAAGTTTAGCGTTCGTAAACGGAATATTTGCTGAAGTTAAGAAAAGATTAGAAAACGAATAAAAAATAAAGGGAATTTATTATGATTATACTTGACGGAAAAAAGACTTCTACCGCTTTAAAGCAAAGCGTTAGAGAAATGCTTGATAAAGCGTATGAAACTACTGATAAAAAATGCTCGCTTGCAATCGTTATGGTTGGTAACAATCCAGCAAGCGAAGTTTACGTTGGCAACAAATCAAAGTCGGCAGATGCGTGCAACATTTTAGCGAAAACTTATAAACTTCCTGAAAACACGACCGAAGAAGAATTAGTTGCGCTTATGGATAGTTTAGGTAAAGACGAAAACGTTCACGGAATTATCGTTCAACTTCCACTTCCAAAGCACCTTGACGGGGATAAAATGACTGAACTTGTGCCAAGCGAAAAGGACGTTGACGGTTTTACAACTCAAAGTTTAGGTAAACTTGCACTCGGTAAAGACGGATTTATTTCTTGCACTCCAGCAGGAATCGTGTATATGCTAAAATACTACGACATTGACCTTAAAGGCAAGCACGCAGTTATTATCGGCAGAAGTAAAATCGTTGGTAAACCGCTTGCGCTTGCACTGCTTGAAGAAGATTGCACGGTTACCGTTTGCCACTCTAAAACGAAAAATCTTGCAGAAATTACAAAAACTGCAGATATCGTAGTTGCTGCAATCGGTAGACCTAACTTCGTTACCGAAGATATGGTAAAAGACGGCGCTATCGTCGTTGACGTTGGTATCAACAGAACGGAAAACGGACTTTGCGGTGACGTCGATTTTGAGAACGTTAAAAATAAAGCGTCTTACATTACACCTGTTCCAGGTGGCGTAGGACCTATGACGGTTGCTATGCTTATGGCTAACACCGCAAAAGCATTTTGCGACAGTTTAAAAAAGTAATATGAATTTTCAAGAAAAATACGGTTTTTACCAAAGCGTATTCGAAGAATATATAACCGAAGTTTTCAATAAACTTGACGGACACTCTAAACTTATTGACGCAATGAAATACAGCGCGTTAAGCGGTGGAAAGCGCGTTCGCCCAGTTTTGATGCTCGCAACGGCGGAAATTTTGGGTGGCGATATAAAAAAGGCGCTACCGTTCGCGCTCGCGGTTGAGTGTATTCACACTTACTCTCTTATTCACGACGATTTACCGAGTATGGATAACGACGATTTGCGTCGTGGAAAACCGACTTCTCACAAAGTTTACGGCGAAGATTTTGCAATACTTGCTGGGGACGCACTTTTGACTTTTGCGTTTGAACACGCACTTGGCGCAATAACTTGTGAAAAGGGCGTAAGGGCATTAAAGTATCTTTCAGAGTGTGCAGGTTTTAGCGGTATGGTCGGTGGACAAGCGTACGATTTAAACCCGATTTTGGGTGGCGGTGAAAGTCAACTTTTAACGACGGATATTTTAAAGACGTCAAAACTTATCTCTGCACCGCTTAAAATGGCTGGAATTTTATTCGACGGCGACGAAAATGCGCTTGAAAAATTCGGTGAACTGTTAGGAATAATCTATCAATTCGTCGACGACTTGCTAGATGCTACAGGCGACGAAAAAACACTTGGAAAAGCAGTTAAAAAAGATAGTGACTTAGGAAAAGTAAGTGCAGTTTCGGTGTACGGAATTGAAAAAACTAGAGAGAAAATTAGAGAACTTGAAGATAGTGCGCAAAAGTGTTTGGAAAAAATTGATAACAGCGAATTTTTAAGAATTTATCTTCAAAATTCAACTAAAAGGTTGTACTAGTTATGCGACTTGACAGTTATCTTTTTGAAAACGGTTATTATTCGTCAAGAACGAAAGCAAGTCAAGCCGTTGATAGCGGAGAAGTTTTAGTTGACGGTAAAATTGTAAAGCCGTCTTTCGATATAAAAGGCTTAGAAAAAATTGAAATCGTCAAACCGCAAGAGTTTGTTTCACTTGGCGGTTATAAACTCAAAAAAGCGTTAGACGACTTTGATTTTAGTGTAAAAGATAAAGTTTTTGCAGATATTGGTGCGTCGACCGGCGGGTTTACCGATTGTCTATTAAAGCGCGGTGCAAAAAAAGTTTACGCGGTTGACGTTGGCGAAAATCAACTTGATATAAGTTTGAAAAACGACGATAGAGTGGTTGTTTTAGATAGAACTAACGCTAGGTTTATTGATGAGAATACACTCTCTGAAAAAGTAGACGGCGCGGTGATAGATTGCAGTTTTATATCATTAAAAAACGTACTACTTCCAGTTTGCAACTGTTTAAAAGATGATGCAACGATTATTGCGCTTATAAAACCCCAGTTTGAGTGCGGGAAAAAATCGCTTTCGTCAAACGGAATCGTTACAAGCAAAAAGGAAAGAATTAGGGCGTGTGGTGAGATTTACGATTATATCCTATCACTTAATCTCGTTCCTTTAAAACTTACGACTTCGCCTATAGTAAAGGGCAAAAACGTAGAATATTTAATTATGATCACAAGGTGTGGCGAGCCTATGAATAAAGAGAAAATCGCCGATTTAATGAATTGATACAGGGGATAAAAAATGATCGGTATATTTTATAAAGACGACAACGCAAATTCTGTAAAAACTATACGCCATTTTAAGCGTTTATTAGTTGAGAAAAAACTTGACGTCGTTGACTTGGTTGAAACAAGTTTAGATGCAAAAACCGAAAAAAGCCTTGAACTTATCGTGGTTTTTGGCGGTGACGGAACGGTGCTTAGCGCGGTTAAACTTGCGCTTGATAAAATTCCTATCGTTGCAATAAACACGGGAACGGTCGGGTTTTTAACTAGTTTTGAACAAGATGAACTTGAACCGCTCGTTAAGGCTATAAAGAATAAAACTTTAGAGTTTTCTGAAAGAAGACTTCTTGCGGTTAAAGTTGGTCAAGAAAGTTTCTATGCACTAAACGACGCGGTTATCGTAAAAGATTACGTAAAAGACAATCACGGTGGTTGTGTAAAACTTAACGTAGAAATTGACGGTAAAAAGGTTGATAAATATCTTGCCGACGGCTTGATTTTAAGCACGGCAACAGGCTCGACTGCGTACGCACTTTCTGCTGGCGCTCCGATTATTACGCCAGATCTTGAAGCAATTTGCCTTGCTCCAATCTGTCCGCACTCGTTACACTCTCGTCCAATAGTTTTTAATCAAAAATCTATTGCTATCGTAACGGTTGACGAAAGTTCTCGCGGTTGCGCACTCTACGTTGACGGAGAGCTTGTAAAGACTTTAGAAAAAGGTGAACAAGTTAAGGTATTACTTGCTAAGAAATGTATAAAAATTTGCGATACTTGCGAAAATTTCTTTGAAAGACTTTCTAAGAAAATCTCAAGCTGGTCGAATAACTAATAAACAATAACGGAAAGGGGATAAATTATGGATAAGCAAAAACGCCAACAAATTTTACTCGATATAGTTACTAAAGTTGAAGTTGACACTCAAGAAGAAATTATAAAACTTTTAAACGAACAAGGTTTAAACGTAACTCAAGCAACCGTTTCTCGCGACATTAAGGAAATGGGACTTGTTAAAACTTCTGGTAGAGTTAAGAAGTATAAATACGCTCAAGTAACCCAAATCCACAAAGATTCAGCAAAACTGTTAAATCTTTTCAAAGCGGCGGTAAACAGCATTGATCAAGCCCAAAATTTAGTGGTTGTAAAGACTATTATCGGTAACGCTAACGCGGTTGCTGCTGCGATTGACGCTCAGCGAATCCCTGGCGTTATCGGAACGCTTGCAGGCGACGACACCGTTTTAGTTGTAACTAAAGATAACGACGACGCTAATTTCGTTATTGAAGAATTAAATTTCCTTTTATAAGAATATAAATTATGCTATTAAGCCTGAAAATTCACAACATTGCCTTAATAAGCGATTGTGAGATTGAATTTAGTAATGGTCTTTGCGTTCTAAGTGGTGAAACTGGCGCAGGAAAGAGCGTTATTTTGGATTCAATCAACTTTTTGCTTGGTCAAAAGGCAGATAAATCTATGATTATGCACGGCGAGTCGGAGTGTAGCGCATCTTGCGTTTTTGACGTTTCAAACTGTCCGTCTACTTTAAGCGCGCTTGAAGATTTAGGTTTTGAAGATGAAACTCAGGTAATAATAAAAAGAACTTTTTCAGATAGTGGAAAGGGAAGTATTCGTCTTAACGGCGAAACCGTAACTCTTTCTATGCTTAGAAAAGTTACGTCAACGCTAGTTGACGTTCACGGTCAAAGCGACCATTTTTCGCTTTTAAAAGAAAGCGCGCAACTTGATCTTATCGACGGTTTAAACCCGAACGAAATTTTACCAAAAAAGCAGGAAATTGCTGAAATTATCACTAAAATCAAAGTGGTGAGAGAAAGTTTAGAAAAACTTGGTGGAAGCGATACCGACAGACTTAAAAGACTTGATTATTTAAGTTTTGCGATAAACGAAATTGAAAATGCTAATATTTTTGAAGGCGAAGAAGAATTGCTTATCGAAAAGCGCAAAAAACTTCAAAACGCCGAAAAGATTATTAACGCCGTAAGTGGCGCAAACCAAGTTATAAACGGCGAAAACGGCGCAACTGACGCGCTAAGTTTAGCGTATAGGTCGCTATCGGGTATTTCTCATTTATCAAAAGAGTACGAAAGTATATCTCAAGAAGTTGAAAACTGCATTTTCAAACTTCAAGAAATTAACGATAAACTCTGCGATTTTTTAGATGAAGACTTCGATTTTTCTGAAGCCGACGAAACTGAAAAACGCATTGAACTTATATCTTCTCTTAAAGCAAAATACGGTGGAAGTTACGAGAAAATTATTAAAACTTTAAACGATTTTAAAGACGAATACGAACTTTTGTCAACTTCGACTGAAAAAGCAGAAAAACTTAAAAAAGAAGAAGACGAGCTTTTTATCGCGCTTTATAAAAAGTATGCCGAACTTTCAACTATTAGACAAAATTCAAGCAAAGAATTTTCTTCAGAACTCGTTACAAGACTTCGCGATTTAGCAATGCAAAACGCTAATTTTACAGTTGAGTTTGAAAAAGCAGAAAGCGAAAGAAAACTTTCCTATAATGGTATTGATACTGCGCGTTTTATGTTCTCTGCAAACCGTGGCGAGCCGTTAAAACCGCTTGATAAAGTCATCTCTGGCGGTGAGTTGTCAAGGCTTATGCTTGCAATTAAATCGGTTAATTTAGGCGATTTATCACCGTCTACGTATATTTTCGACGAGATTGATGCGGGAATTAGCGGGGTAACTGCGCTAGTAGTTGCTAAAAACTTTGCAAAGATTTCTAAAAAGAAACAAATAATTGCAATTTCGCACTTACCGCAAATCGTTTCTATGAGTGACAGTTCGCTTTTTATTTCAAAATCAGACGACGGAGCGAGAACGAGAACCAGCGTTTTACCGCTATCGGGTAGCGAAAAAGTAGTCGAAGTTATGCGACTTATCGGTGGTGACGAAAACAGCGCGTCGGCAAAGGCAACGGCTCTTGAAATGATTGGAAGCGCAAATAACTTTAAAAAGACTTTAAATAACTAAGCACTAAATAATTGGTAAAATAATTAGGAGTGGAATTATGAGAAGAAAAGTTATATTATTGCTGGTTTTAGTAATTGCATTTATGGCTTTTAGCGGTTGCAGTAATGATACTTGGCAAAAAAGAGAGCGTATAAAGGAACTCACAGGTATTGAAATCCCGACGGATACTGATATATTATATCATTATTTTGATAATTCGTTTGGCAGTGGTAGACATAGACAATTTACAGTTCATAAGTTTAAAAATGAGCCTACTAAATGGTTAAACGAAAATTCATTTTCAGATATCAAAAATACTGAAATGGAACAAGATTTTTTCGAGGACGAGTGGATAGCTTCAACACATGGAGCCGAAGAAATTCCAAATGAATATATTCCTAATTTTGAAAATACTTATTATTCGCTTGTGAAAGAGAGAGTTTATTTCTTTTATTTTCCGGATACGCTTATGCTCGTAATCTGTGTTCCAGGCACTTAAGCAAAATAAAAATAGAACTTCGCGTATGAAGTTTTATTTTTTTGTATAAAAATATGTTTAATGCTCATTATAAACCTTAGCAACAAAAGAAAAATTGCGTATAAAGGAGAATAATGAGAAACAGATTTTTTAAGGTTTTAATGTGTTTTGCGCTTTTAATTACGGTAATAAGTTTTAACGGCGCAAAGATTTTTGCTCGGGCAGACGAAGCAAACATCGTGTATCTCGGTGGATTTGCAACAGGCTTTTCAATTAATACACGCGGTGCTGAAATCGTTGGTATTTGTGACGTTATAACTGATAGCGGTGTGCTTTCACCAGCGAAAGACGCGGAAATTTTACCGCACGACAAACTTCTTTCAGTTGGCGACGTTCAAATTGATTGTTCAAGTGATATAGAAAAGGCTTTAAAAGGCTGTAAAGGCGAAAAAGTAGTCGTTACCGTAATGCGTAACGGCGAAAAGCTTATAAAAGAAGTTGAGCCTGCAATAGATTTAAGCGGTAAATATAAACTTGGTCTTTTTATTCGCGACGACTTAAACGGCATAGGAACTATGACTTTTATAAAACAAAACGGCGAGTTTATGGCTTTAGGTCACCCAATCGTTGACGATAGAGAACAGCTTTGCGACGTGCTTGGTGGGAATATCTACCGTTGTTCTATTATAGGAATTAATAAGGGCGTACGCGGAAAGGCTGGCGAACTTAAGGGGATTTTTATAAAAGACGACGCAATCGGCGAAATTTCGGGCAACTTTGAACAAGGTATTAAAGGCAAATTAAGTAGTGATTACGATTTTTCTAAACTTACTAAAATTCAAGTTGGTAATGCAAAAATCGGCTCTGCGAAAATGGTAACGAGTATCAACGGCGTAGAGAGTTTAGAGTATGATATTTCAATCGTAAAGGCTGACGGCGGAGAAAAGCCTTGTAAAAATCTTGTTGTAAAGATTACCGACGAAAGACTTTTAAAATCTGCTGGTGGTATCGTTCAGGGGATGAGTGGTAGTCCAATCGTTCAAGACGGTAAACTGGTTGGCGCGGTAACTCACGTATTTATAAACGATCCGACACGCGGTTACGGTATCTGTATTAATAATATGTTAAACGCATAAAGAATATTTGAAAGGTTACTCCCATAGAATTATGTGGGAGTAATTTTTAATTTGGAAGCAATTTTTAAAAGATACAAGTCGATTATTGAAAACAAAAAATGGTATACAATTTCACTTATTGCCGTCTACTTTTTAGGCATAGTTTTAGGCGTGATTTTCTTTAGCGAGCATGAAAAAGTGCTTTTTGCTGACAACGTGCTCGATTTTTTAGTGCTTGCGCTATGTAAAAGTTCAAGCCCGATAAGCCTATTTTGGTCAAGAATCATAAACGCGCTTGCACTGTTTACTTTGTTTGCGTTAACGTCTCTTACAATCTACTTATCGCCTTTACATTATTTTATAATAATATATCGCGGATACGTTTTAGGGGCGGCGGGTATCGTATTTATAACTAATTTTAAGATTACGGGCTTAGTTTTATTTGTTTTTTGCGTGTTGTTGCAAAATTTAATAACGACACTTTCTTTAATTTTGTATTCTACGATTGCTTATAAACTATCTGATAATTTTGATAAATGCAAAAATTTCAATTATAAAGCGTACGTTTTTGCATCTTTTGTTTTCTTTTTAATATCTGTAATAGGCGCGCTTATAGAACTAATTTTATTGTTACTTATTTTAAGACCGTTGAATTTTTATTTTTAGAATAAAGAAAGATATTTTGCTCATAATACACTAAAAGGTGAATTATGAAAAAGATATTTTTATGCTTATTATTAGTTTTTGTATGCGTATATTGCGTAAATCATAACGAAAACTTATCGTCGCAAGAAACGGTTTGTGCTAAGTGCAATTCGGAAATAGATAGGTTAGAAACTGAGACCGTAACAAGCGAGTATTGTTTCTCGCAAAGTAGCCAAATTGATTTAGCAAAGACCGCAAAATCTGCCTATATCACAAATGAAGATGGCAAAGTCGAAGTATACTCGAAAAATCCGTCAGAAAGGCTTACTATTGCAAGTATGACGAAAATTATGCTGTTAAACCTTGTTTTTGAAGCAGTTGACAATGGAGAACTTAGCCTTGACGAAGAAATTACAGTATCCGAAAGAGCAAGTTCTATGGGCGGATCTCAAGTGTTTTTACAAGCAAATAAAAATTACAAAGCAAGCGACCTTGTAAAAAGCGTTATCGTAGCATCTGGAAACGACGCGTCAGTTGCTCTTTCTGAACGTCTTTACGGAAGTGAAGAAGTTTGCGTTGAGAAAATGAACTCTCTTGCAAAAGAGTGGAATTTATCCGACACTTTATTTTCTAACTGCACGGGGCTTCCTAAGCCAACGCAGTATAGTTCGGCAAAAGACGTAGCAGTTATGCTTTCAAAACTCATTTCGCACGAAGAATATTTTAAATATAGTAATATTTGGCTTGACGAATTAACGCATCCAGACGGACAAAAAACAGTTTTAACAAACACGAATAAACTAGTTAAGTTCTATTCTGGCTGTGACGGTGGTAAAACTGGTTTTACAAGCGAATCGCTCTACTGCTTAGCGTGTACTGCAAAACGCGACGGAACGCGAATTATAGCCGTAGTTATTGGCGAGCCTAGTTCAAAAGAAAGATTTAGCGACGTAAGTTCAATGCTTGACTATACTTTTGCTAATTTTAGTAATAGCAAAATCGTTGATAGCAGTGCGATTTTAAGTGACAACGTCAAAATTTCAGGCGGTAAGGAAAAGACTATTTCAGTTCGCGCTAAAAAAGATTTTAATGCGTTTACAAAAAAAGGCGAAAAAGTAAATTATACCTATGAAATTAAACAATTTGACAACTTGCGCGCACCGATTAAAGAAGGGCAAACGGTTGGTCAAGTGGTTATTTATAACGGTGGTATAGAAGTTCAAAAAATTGATTTAGTATCTACAAAAACAGTAGCTAAGAGAAATTTATTTGATACGATAAAAGATATCTTTGACGGTTGGAGAATTTAAAAATAATACAAATTTCGCGCAAATTTTGGGAAATGTCTCAAAATTTGCGTTATTTTTTTTGTTAAAATATTTTTACTAAGTTAAAAAGGAGAAAATTATGCGTGTTAAATACGATATATCAGGCGACACTTTAACGCTTTATCTTATAGGCGAACTTGACGAGCATTACGCAAAAGGCGCAAAAGATTACATAGACGCAATTATTGACAAGGAAAACGCTATTTCAGCAGTTATTTTTGAATTGTCGCAACTAACCTTTATGGATAGCACGGGAATAGGTATGCTACTAGGAAGATATAAAAAACTTAAAAAGCGAAACGTAAGGTG
This sequence comes from Christensenellaceae bacterium, assembly GCA_045534605.1. Taxonomy (GTDB): domain Bacteria; phylum Bacillota; class Clostridia; order Christensenellales; family Borkfalkiaceae; genus UBA4636. Next base: position 19,191 of record JAZSKA010000010.1, read on the forward strand.
TTATATTGCAAGTCCGTCGCAACCGATTGAAAAGGTGCTCTCACTTGCTGCAATCTATGAAGTAATACCTAAAATGTGAGGAAAACTAATGGAAAAAATGTATCTGAAATTTAACGCAAGTTCAAAAAACGAAAGTTTTGCTAGAACTTGTGTATCCGCTTTTATACTACCGCTTAATCCTAGCGTAGAAGAACTTAGCGACATAAAAACGGCAGTTAGCGAAGCAGTTACTAACGCCGTCGTTCACGCGTATCCTAAAAATGAAGAAAACAGCGAAATAATAATCGAGTGTTTCGTAGATAATAACACTTTACATATTAAAATAACTGACTTTGGGCAGGGAATAGAAGACGTAGAAAACGCGCTTGAACCGTTTTTCACCACGCGTGAAGAAGACGAGCGCGCGGGTATGGGTTTTACCATTATGAGAACTTTTATGGATACTTTAAGCGTAGAATCCGAACCGAAAAAAGGAACTGTCGTCAACATGAGTAAGTTATTAAAGGCTGGCTAGGGGGATTATGTTAAGTAGCGAAGAAACAATCGAGTGTATCCGACTTGCAAAATTAGGGAACGAAAATGCAAAAGAGAAACTTTTAATAAATAATACTTCGCTACTAAAAAGTATTATTAAACGATTTTGCAAAAAAGGGGTTGAATACGACGACCTTTATCAACTTGCGTGTATCGGTTTTTTAAAAGCAATAAATAACTTTGACGAAAATTTTAGCGTACGATTTTCAACCTATCTAGTCCCAATGATAATAGGGGAGATAAAGCGATTTATGCGCGACGACGGGCAAGTTAAAGTTTCGCGCATAATTAAAAATTTAAGTTATAAAATCAATCTTTATATTCAAGCTAAAATTAAGGAAGGAAAAGAAAGTCCTACCGTTACGGAAATAGCAGAAAAGTTTCAAGTCGAAAAAGAAGACGTAATCTTAGCATTAGGCTCTCAAAAGCCTATACTTTCACTTTCGGACACAACTAAAGACGACGGGGACAAGCCTATTGAACTTCACGAAAAATTGCCGTCAAAAGATAACGAAGACGATTTAGTCGATAAGATTATGCTTAAAAAGGCGATAGAGAGTTTAGACGAGAGGGAACAGAAAATTATACTATTAAGATATTATAAAGATAAGACGCAAAGTGAGATAGCAAAGGAGCTAGGCGTTAGTCAAGTTCAGGTTTCAAGGATAGAACAAAGCACTTTAAAAAAGTTAAAACAGAAAATGTAAAAAATTTTAAAATTAAGCCATTTATCAATAATTTTAAAAATTATTATGTATATCGTAATTTTTATTGAGCATAATAATCTTAGTATGAAAAAGGAAAACGAACTACTTAGAAATCCGTTTGATAGAGAAAGTTTTATTCCTAGTATTATTGATAAGGACTTAAAAGATGACAGGAAAGAATAATCAGAATTATAATAAAGAGTACATTGCGCTAGTTAAAAAAATTGCACCGAAAACTAATGAAGTTACAAGTATATTTAACGCGTTTTGGGTTGGTGGCTTTATTTGCACTATTGGACAATTCATAAGATATATGCTAAGTTTTGTTTTTGGATTATACGGTGATGCACTGTCGAGTGCAACGTCAGTAATTTTAATATTTTTAGGCTGTCTTTTAACTGGACTTGGGGTGTATGATAGAATAGGTCACTACGCAGGCGGTGGCTCTATCGTACCTATAACAGGGTTTGCTAATTCCGTTACGTCTCCAGCGATGGAGTTTAAAAGTGAAGGTTACATTTACGGTATGGGTGCGAAAATGTTCGTCGTTGCCGGACCTATCATCGTGTTTGGTGTAACGGCTAGCATAGCAGTTGGATTAGTATACTATATCATAGGATTGTTTATATAAAAAAATGCGTCTATCAATGTTGATAGGCGCTTTTAAAATTTAGTAAATTTTTTTTATTTTGCTATTGAAAAATGGTTTTTTATGTGCTACAATATATAAGTAAATATTATAATTACATAAGAGGTGCAGATGAAAGACGTAATATTTGAATATACTTTTAGTGACGAGTGGCTTTTTGAAGCGTATTTATCGCATGATAAAAACCCTATTGATTTTATTGTAGAAGAAACGAAAGCAAAATTTGAAGATAAAATCGACGTGCAATCCGTCGGTTCGTCAACTATTCATTTTGAAGTGGCAGAAAATGACGTTGAAAAACTTTCTGGTTATATCAAAAAAATCGTTTGTCAAAAATACAACGTATCAGATTTTGAAAAAATAAGTTCTTCTATTCAATACAAAAAAGGTGATAAATTTGTTAATAAGGAAGAAACCCAAGAAATAGATAAGTCTGAAGATAATGCTGAAGAAGGCTTCATTGAAGAAACAATGCGGACTTTGTTTGGTAGAGAACCTGAAGTGGCGGTTGAAGAAGAAATTATTGAACTGGTTGGGGCAAAGGGATATAAAGATTTAATTGAAGAAATTAAACTTATCGCGCCGATTATCAAGAAAAACAAAACTGAAAATGCGTTTGTTCGCCAAAGTTATCTGTTTTCTATTAACGATGGGGACGGACTTTCTACGTATTTAAAAGACTTTGCGAAAAACTTGGTTGAGTTAGGTTTATCACCATCGAAAAAGCCTGTGGTTTCAGAAGGTAAACTTGATCCGCTTGTTAAAGACAGAGATCCTAATATCAACGTCTACGAATTTTTTAGGGGTGGACCTTGTGTATCTTGCATAGATATAAGCGAGTGGATGACTTCACTTGAAACGAGCCATTTTAAGAATTTTTTGAAACAAGTAGCCGAGTGTGCAGAAGGCACCGTCGTAGTATTTAAAGTTCCATTTTTAGAAAAGAGCGTTTTGAAAAATATAAGTTTAAGTATAAACGACTTAATGTTCGTTCGTACAGTTTCGGTTTTACCGTTTAGCATGGAAGAATTGAAAGCGTGTGCAGTAAGCGAACTTAAAAAGTACGATTTTACTTTAGCAGATGACGCTTGGCAACTTTTCGAGCAAAGAATTATGGACGAAAAGAGTGACGGCAAGTTCTACGGAATAAAGACCGTTAAGAAAGTTGTAAATGAGATTATCTACAAAAAGCAACTTGCATGCGCTAAAGGAACGAGCGACGGCTTGATTATAACCAAAAACGACCTTGACGGGTTGTCGAGCGAGTTTATTGATAGCGGAAAGACGGGTATGGAACTTTTAAGTGAACTTGTCGGCTCGGAAAAAATCGTTGAAAAAGTCAAGGAAATTATCGCACAAATTAATCTAAGCAAAAACAGTAAAGACTTAGAAGCGCCTTGCGTACATATGAGATTTGTGGGAAGTCCCGGTACAGGTAAAACGACCGTTGCAAGAATCGTTGGTAAAATTCTTAAAGAAAACGGCGTTTTGAGAGTTGGTAGTTTCTTTGAATACTCAGGTAGAGATTTCGTTGGTAGATATATTGGTGAAACTGCGCCGAAAGTATCGGGCATGTGTAGAGATGCTTACGGCTCGGTACTCTTTATTGACGAGGCGTATTCATTATACCGCGCTCACGACGACAACAACAAAGATTTTGGTAGGGAAGCGCTTGATACGTTGATAGCAGAAATGGAAAATCACCGTTCGGATATGCTTGTTATAATGGCAGGATACACCGACGAAATGGAAAAATTGATGCTTGGAAACGCAGGACTAGCGAGCCGTATGCCTTACACTTTGGAATTTCCTAACTTTACGCGCGAACAACTTTACGAAATTTTCTGTTCGATGGTAAACAAGAGATTTAAGTGCGACGAAGAATTGTTGCCGTGTGCGAAAGAATATTTCTTAGGCTTAAGTGATGAAATAATCGGTGCTAAAGACTTTTCAAACGCTCGATTTGTAAGAAATCTTTTCGAACGCACTTGGGGTAAAGCATCGTCTCGCACGCAATTTTCTAGTCAAGAAGAAGTTGTGCTAACAAAAGATGATTTTGTCCGCGCAACAAACGAAAAAGAGTTTAATAATTTAAAGAAAAAGAAAAGAGAAATCGGTTTTTATTGATTTTAAAATAAAAGGAGAAAAGATATGTCAGAAGAAAAGGATTTAACCCTAACCAAAAAAACCTTCGAAAAACTTTGCGAAATGTTAGACGACCAAAAGTATAATTATAGTCCAAACAAAGAAGATTTTACAATTACTATAGGTTTTAACACAAAAGATTTACCTATGGATTTCTATTTAAGATGCGACGATGCTATAAAGACGGTAATAGTTATTTCAAAAATGCCTTTTAAAGTACCAGAAGATAAATATTATCAACTATCTTACGCGCTTGCGCTAATCAATATGTCGCTTGCAGACGGTTGTTTTGAGTTTGATTTTAGAGATTCAACCGTATCATACCGCGCAACGACGAGTTATCTTGAAAGTATTATTTCAAAGGGCGCGTTAGAATATATCTTGGATATATCATGTGCAATCGTAGATAAGTACAATGATAAATTGTTTATGTTCTTAAACGACAAACTCACTATTTCTGAGTTAATGGACGCTATTTGTGATTAAGGAGAAAAGGTATGGAAGATAAAAATTTAATTCAATCTAAAAAAGTATATGATACGTTAGTTTCTGCAATGGAAGAACTAAAACTTAACTTTGGTAAAGACGAAGAAAAACTTACCGTACATTTTAGTATGGATAGTAACGACCTTCCTGTTACGCACCTATTTACTATTGATTCAGAAATGCTTATTGCAAGATATTTTTCACCGCTTCCGTTCAACGTTCCAAACGAACAACTTGCGGACGTTGCGCTTGCGATTGCTATAACGAACGGATTGCTAAAAGACGGTTGTTTTGACCTTGATATGACGTCTGGTATGATAATTTTTAAACTTACGACTTGCTTTAAAGACAGTTTGATAGGTAAAGGTTATTTTAAACATGCGCTAATGCTCGCACACTTAACGGTTGATCAATATAACGATAAACTTCAACTTATAGCAGAAGGCAAAATGAATATTGAAGAATATTTAAGAACAATCATGAACGTAAAATAATTAAAATTTTAAGCAAAAAAGCCTTAAAGCAAGGCTTTTTTGCGATTTTTTAGGTGTAGTTATGTTAATTTATAATTTGATTTCTGCCGTTTCCATTGCGTTTTTAGCGATACTATCTATATTTATAATCGTAAAAATATTTTTCCTCAAGCGTGCACAGCGAATAGAGTTTATACGCGGGTTTAAAAAGGGTAACTGCGCGATTATTTATTTCGTAGTTTTACCGTTGTACGTAGCGGGGCGACTATTTGGTGGTGAAAATTTCTTTTTTGCGCTTTTTAACAGTATACATAACGTTGTAAAACTCGTTATTTTACAGTTTGACTTAAGTGGAGTTAAAGCCTTAATTGAAGCAAATTCGCTTTACGCTTTTACCGTATACTTTAGTTTTGTTTTAGTCGTAATTAACGCGCTATTATTTACAATTTCACTTGTAAGTCAAAGAGTATGGGCGTTTTTTGGAAGGGTTAAATTCCGTTTATCAAGCAAGGAAAAATTGATAGTTGTTGGTAATAACGACCATAATATTGATATTTACAACTCGTTTATCGGCGCAAAAGTATTGATTAGCGAACTTGACGACAAGGAGTGTTTTTCGCTTTACGTTAAAAATATAAAGTACGTTGATTTAAAGTCTTTCAGCGATTTAAGCGATTGGCTAAAATCAAACTGCAAAAAAGCAAAAAATAAAATTTCGGTAATCCTTAATTTGGGCAAGGACGAAAAAAATATTTCTTTATCAAGAGAAATTATTGACTTTGTGAAAGAAAGTGGCAACGACGAACTTTTATTTTCTTTTGGGGCGTACGTTTTTGGCGATCCTAGGTTTGAAACGGTTTACACGTCGCTTGTTGGTGAGTCGAACGGGTGCTTGCATTACGTTAACAAATATCATCAAATAGCGGTTGATTTTATCGATAAATATCCGCTTACTAAATTTTTAGGCGAAGAACAAATTGACACGAAAACCGCTTGCTTAAAAGATGGTGTCGACTTAAACGTTTGCTTTATTGGCTTTGGAAATACTAACCAACAAATTCTTTCAACTTCAGTTGCGAACAACCAATTTATTAAAAAAGGCGAAACTGAACCAGAGTTAAAGCAAGTAAATTATCATATATTCGATAAACAATATTCTGAGAATAATAAAAATTTAAACCACAGTTATTTTAGGTTTAAAAATGAATTTAATTCGGTTGACGTAAATAATTATTTACCGCTTCCTGATTTGCCGGCGAACGAAAAATTTTATCGATTAGATATAAACGATAAAGAATATTATAAAAGTTTAAAAGATATTTTCACGAAAAATCCAAAAAGTGTAAATTACGTTATAATTGCTTTTGGTACTGATTTAGAAAATATTGATATGGCAAGAAAACTTTCAGAAAAAAGAAGAGAGTGGAACTTAGCAAATCTTCATATTTTTGTAAAAGTAAGAGATAAAAAGTTGTACGAAAGTACGAGTTCAATGTACAAAAATATTGATTTTAAACCGTTTGCATTATATTCGATAGATAATTGTAGTTTCACAGAAAACTCAGACGTTTGCTATGTTTTTGCGGTTGAAAAAGACGTTGTGTATAACTTTGATAGAATATCGAACGAAAAGTTTAGCCATATGGCTAAAATGCGCGATGCGATGTATGCTGTCGAGTATATAATAACGAGTGAAAAACTTAGTTCGATTTCAAGCGAAACTGTTGAAAAAATAGAAAGACAAAGTCTTTTATCTTGGTATAAAGTAAAGACCGAACTTGAAAGAGAATCTAATCTTTACGCCGTTTTATCTCTTAGGTCAAAACTTAATCTTATAGGGCTTGACTTTGAAGAGATAAGTAGCGAAACTCAAGGTGTTGACTTTGATGAGTATATGAGTATTTATGCAAAAGGAAATCTTCCTGATTTTACGCATTACTCTGTCAGCGTTAATAATAAACCGATAATTTATTATCCATTTTCTTTTCCAGATTCTCTAAGAAAAAATCTAGCGGTGCACGAACACCTTAGATGGAATTCTTTTATGATTAGTAAAGGTATGGTTCCTGCTAGTATCGAGCAGATAAGAAATGAAGTAACTATTAAAGCAAACGGAAAAGTAGCGTACACTAACGGAAAAAATTACGTGCTTAGAAGACACGGAAATTTGACGACTTTTGAAGGGCTTATGACTTTTGCTGAAATCGTTGCTCGGCGCGACGGAGTGTTGTTGGAAGAAAAAGACGTATTTAAGTACGACTATCAACTTTTAGACGACGCGTTCTGGCTACTTACAGCAAGCGGGTTTAAGATTGTAAAAAGAAAATAGTAATTAAAACGCCTTCGCGAAAAATTCGCGAAGGCGTTTTGCATATTTTAATACGGTTTTGCAAATATTAAGTTTGATAATTATGGGAAAACATACTATTTATTTTTCAAACAAACCGAGAATTATTTCAACTTATACTATAGCAGGACCCAAAGAAGCGGAAAGCAATTTTGGAAAGCATATTCACAAACTTATTTACGACGACCGTTTTGGCGAAGACACTTTTGAAAAAGCAGAGTGCAAAATGTTGTCGTATGCGATAGAAAACGTGATAAAAGGCGCTAATATTAGCCGAGATGAAGTTGACGCGCTCGTTTCAGGCGACCTTTTAAACCAGATTATATCTGCAAGTTTTGCAGCGCGTGACTTCGATATTCCGTATATAGGAATTTACAACGCGTGTTCGACTTTTTCAGAAGGTTTTGCAATTTCAGCATCCCTTGTTGACGGTGGGTATATGAATAAAATCGTCACCGCAACGGGAAGTCATTTTGCGACTGCTGAAAGACAATATCGCTATCCGCTTGAACTTGGCTGTACACGCCCACCGCAAGCGCAGTGGACTGTAACGGGTGCTGGCGCGTGCGTGATAGCAGATAGTGGCGACTATCCTAAAATTGTTTCTGCAACGTTTGGAAAAGTCGTTGACTTTGGTATAACGGATGCAAACAATATGGGTGCTGCGATGGCTCCTGCTGCGTGTGATACGCTCGTTTGTCTTTTTAAGGACACGAACACTAAGCCTAGCGATTACGATTTGATTTTAACCGGTGACTTAGGTGCGCTTGGCTCTAGACTCGTTAAAGAACTTGTAAAACAAAAGGGATTTGATATGGATAACGTTCACGCTGACTGCGGTGAGATGATTTATAATATCGAAGAAGAAAAATATCAAGGTGGCAGTGGCGCTGGGTGTAGTGCTGTCGTGTTTGGTTCTTATATATATAATAAGTTAAAGAAAAAAGAGTTAAACAAAATTGTATTTATGGCAACGGGCGCGCTTTTATCGCCAGTTTCTACTCAGCAAGGCGAGTCTATACCTTGCGTTGCGCACGCAGTTGTTTTGGAGAGTTAATTATGTGGGAAATGGTTTTTATGTTTATTAAAGCCTTCGTCGTTGGTGGTCTTATTTGTGTTATTGCTCAAATTTTAATTAATACCACGAAAATTACGGCAGGCAAGATTTTAGTTTTCTTTATGCTTGGGGGCATATTGTTACAAGCGTTTGGTTTGTACGAGCATCTTGTAAATTTTGCAGGTGCTGGTGCTACCGTTCCTATAAGTGGGTTTGGTTATCTACTTGCTGAAGGTGCGATAAGTGGCGCAAAGACTGGTCTTTTAGGAGTTTTGGCGGGCGGACTGAAGTCAGCGGCGGCAGGGGTTAGCGCGGCGGTACTCTTTAGTTATATCTTTGGGCTTATATTTAAACCTCGTTCAAAACGAAATTAAAAATAGCCGAAAAGTTTAAAAACTTTTCGGCTAAACGACAAAAAGCAGGCAGAAATTTTCTGCCTGCTTAATTTTTTAAACAAAATATTAAAAATTAAGCCATTTGGTTAATTCTTTTTGCGAAACCAGACTTCTTATTAGCAGCAGTGTTGATGTGGAAACGACCTGCAGAAACTGCTGAATCTAAAAGTTTAGCAACTTCTTTGTAAAGTTCTTGTGCTAAAGCCTTATCGCCAGCGTCAATAGCAGCGTTAAGTTTCTTCATTGCAGTTTTAACCCTTTGGTTTTGACTTCTGTTTTCTAAATTTTTCTTTTCATTTACTAAAACTCTTTTTTTAGCAGACTTAATGTTTGGCACCTTGTTTCTCCTTTATAATGACCTTTTATTAGGTAATTTCTTTAATTGCTAGGATATTTTAGCATAAAAAATATAAATATGCAAGAATTTTTAAGGTAATTTGATAAAATTATTAATTTTATTAGTCTTTATTTTTTAGAAAAATTTTCTAACTAATAAAAATGAGTAAATAGTGGTTAAAAATTTATTTTTTGTCGTGGAGAATTTAGTGTGTTAAAAATCGCGCGTATTATGTCGAATTTTATAAGTTATCAACAAAAAAAATTAAAGTTATCAACATTTTTTGTTGTAAAAATTAAGTTTAAAAAAATATTTAAAAAATATGCGCGAAAATCTTAAAATCGTTGATTATATCCTAAAAAATAAATTATCAAAACTTTGTATTGGCTTTATGATGCGTTTTATCTAAACAAATTGTTCTTTATATTCATACAATAAATTGTGGATAAAAAAACAATACTTGTTTACGACAGTGGAATAGGTGGGCTTAACGTTCTAATAAAACTTAAAAAATTTAAGCCAGAGTTCGACTATTTGTATATGTCGGATATAAAGAACGCACCGTACGGAAAAAAGAGTGAAAAAGAACTTTTTAACCTTGCTTTTGAAAATATTTTGCGTGCAAAAAAATATTATAATTTTTCTATTTGCGTGCTAGCGTGTAACACGTTAACCACTCGCGTTTTAGAAAAATTGAAACTGCATTTTAACGACGTTAGTTTTTATGGAGTTTATCCCTTCGTCGAAACAAGTAGATTTGGCTCAACATTACTTGTCGGAACGAAGGCTACGATTAATAGTGTATATATTATGAAAGCGAAGAAGTCGCAAAAATTGCTTCAAACTTTAGATTTGTCAGACCTTGTTTTAGAGATTGAAAACAACTTGTTTGACTTGTCTAAAATCGACCTTCAAAAATATTTTTTATCGGTAAGAAAAAATTTTAAGTTTGTGCTTTTAGGGTGCACTCATTTTTGTTGTATGAAGAAAGAATTTTCTAAAATCTTTCCCGATGGCACTATTTTTTCAGAAGTGCTAGGGATAAGTGTCCACGATAAGGGATTTTTGTCTACTTTTTGCTCAAATACAAATCCAAGTTTTAAAATACCGTTAAAATGCTTTATTTTTGAAGATAAAATGCGGAATTTTGAAGCATATAATTTTTTAGTTAAAAAACTTGATAAAAATTAATGCACTCGAAAATACTATTTTTATGAAAAAATTTTAAAAAAAATTCAAAAAATTTTCAAAAAGTGGTTGACAGTGGACAAACTCTCTGCTATAATGAGTTTACAATTAGTAAACAAGGGGGATTTCGCAAATGTTTTTAGGTACAGCAAAACATTCGATTGACGCTAAAAACAGAATAAGAATTCCTGCTTTGTTTAAGGAACTTGGCGATGAGTTTGCACTCGTTTTAGGACACGGCTGTATTAACATCTTCCCAAGAAAAGCGATTGAAGAAAGGCTTAAGGTTTTAAGTGAAACGGTTGATATCTACAACGAAGAAGAACTTGAAGAATATCGCAATTATATGAGTATGATTTCTTTCCCATCTCCTGACGTGCAAGGTAGATTCGTAATCGATTCTGACTTTATTAAAGCGGTAGGGTTGGGTAAAGATATAAGAGTTATCGGTATGGGCGACCATCTTGAAATCGTTCCGTATAAAGAACTCGTAGTCGATAAAGAGAAATTCAATAAGACTATGGCGTTCATGAGTAAGATGACTAGAAGACAAAAAAATGAAGTTTAAGCATATATCCGTAATGCTCGAAGAGTGTATGGACGGGCTAAATATAAAAGAAGGTGGCGTTTATTTTGACGGAACGCTTGGGCTTGCTGGTCACACTAAGGAAATTTTAAAAAGGGGAAATGACGTAAAAGTTATTGCTACCGATTTAGATACCGAAGCGATAAAGTTTGCTAAAGAAAATCTTAAAGAGTTTGACGGTAGGTTTACCTTAGTTCACGATAACTTCAAAAATTTCAAAAGCATAGTGGACGACCTCGGCGTGGGACTTATTGACGGTGCGCTTTTGGATTTAGGCGTTTCAAGTTATCAACTTGATGACAGAAGTCGCGGTTTTTCTTATATGGCAAAAGAAGAAAAACTTAATATGAAGATGAACGAAGAGTCAGATTTTTCTGCTTACGACGTCGTAAACGGCTATTCTGAGAAAGAACTTTACGAAGTGATTAAAAATTACGGCGAAGAAAAATTTGCTTATAATATCGCAAAAAACATTTGCAAAGAAAGACAAGTTCAAAAAATTGAAACTTGCGGAAGATTGGTCGAAATAATTGATAAATCAATTCCTAAAAAATACGGCGACCAAGGACATCCTGCAAAAAGAACTTTTCAGGCTATTAGAATTGAAGTAAACGGCGAACTAAAAGGTTTAGACCAAGCCGTTAAGGATATAGTTTACGGTTTAAAAAAGGGCGGAAGGCTTGCGGTTATTACTTTCCACTCTCTCGAGGACAGAATTATTAAAAATGCGTTTAAAGAACTCGAAACCGATTGCATATGTGATAAAAGTTTACCGATTTGCGTTTGCGGTAAACGGCGAGAAATAGAACTCGTCAATAAAAAACCGATAGTAGCGGGTAGGGATGAAGTCGATTTTAACCCCCGTGCTAAAAGCGCAAAACTGAGAATTTGTGAAAGAGTTTAAAGTTAGGTTAAAGTCGCGGAATAAAATTTAAGGAGAGATAATATGAATAGTAACAGAGAACAACACAACGATTATATGGTGGATTTTAGAGAAAGAAGCGCTTTAACACACGACGACGGATACGCACGCAACGAAATTAACGAACAACAAGTAAATAATAATCTTGGCGATTTCGAGTCACTACTCTATTATACTCCACAAGAAGAGGCTAGACCGCAAACCGTTCCAGCGCCAAAAGCGTACGAACTTAACGAAACTGAAGATACTATGCCTTCTGCTGCGACTATGGCGTACAGATCTCACAGTCAAATCAAAGGCAATCTTTCTATCGAAAATCCGTCTCATTTATACGAGTACGAATCACTTCGTGCAAGGGAAGAAGATAAACAATACAAAATCAATTCTAAAGGTAAAGTACTTATGGCAGTTTACGCTATCGTAGTACTTACTATTTTTGCGTTAATCGTTTTAAACACTAGACTTTTAAGAAATATGAATAACGACGTTGCTATGATGGAATCCCGTATTCAAGCACTTCAAACTCAGCAACAAGATTTGCAAGACGAACTATCTATAGTTTCAAGTGATGCTGAAATCGAAAGAAAGGCAATTGAAATGGGTATGTCTAAGTAATCGTCAAGGAGATTACCATTAACAAAATATCTGTTACGATTATACGAAAGAGGTTATTTTCGCTAATTTGCGGAATAGCCTTTATTTTTTTGCTCGTTTTATCAAGAACCTTCTATATCCAAGTGGTTTGGGGTAAAGATTTAAGAGAAATTGCAATCGACCAATGGACTAGAGAACTTCCTATTACCGCCGTTCGCGGAGAGATAGTCGACGCAACTGGCGACTTACTTGCGGGGAATAAAACTACTTACGCAGTATACGTAAGACCTAGATGCGTAACTGATGAAACGCTCGTTGCAAAAACTTTATCAAACCTTTTTGAAGTAGATGAAAATAAACTGCTTGAAAAAATAAAATCGCAAAATTTATCTGAGATTACGGTTGTCAGGCAAATTGATAAAGCAAAAGCGTTAGAACTCGAAAAATATCACCTTGACGGCGTTTATTATTCAGTCGATAATACTCGCGTTTACCCGTACGGTGATATGCTTTCACAAACGCTTGGCTACACTTCGATTGACGGAACTGGTATTTGTGGGCTTGAGGCTTATTACGATAAATATCTAAAAGGTAGTGACGGTGAGATTTTATACGAATCTGACCTTGTTGGTAAAGACGTTGAAAATTCAACACCGCATTACGTTCAAGCGACTGACGGGCTAAGCGTAAAACTTTCAATCGACGCTAAAATTCAGTTAATTTGCGAAAGCGCTTTAGATAAAGTCGTAAGTAGTTACACGCCTAAAAGTTGTTCGGTGCTCGTTTTAAATCCGCAAAACGGTAGAGTGGTCGCGATGGCGACAAAACCATCGTTAGACCTTAATAATTTACCGCGTGACGATATTAAGACCTTAAACAAACTTACGAGAAATACCTTGGTTGCAGACTCTTACGAGCCTGGCTCGACTTTTAAAATCGTGACTGCACTTGCTAATATTGAAGAACACTTAAAAGGAAATTCAAACGCTTTTTCACTAAGTTACGTGTTCAATTCGTCAAACTATCGCATAGTTGACGGGCGAAAAATAAAGTGTTGGACTACGCATGCAAACGGAAAACACTCAAACGAAACTTTACAAGAAGCACTTAACAACAGTTGCAACCCTTGCTTTGTCGATATTGCATTATCGCTTGGTAAAAATACGTTTTATAAGTATATAAACAAACTAAATTTCGGCTCGGCAACGGGTATTGATTTTAACGGTGAAGCAATAGGTATGGTGCTTTACGAAAATTCGGTAACGAGCGGGGATTTGGCAAGAATAAGTTTTGGTCAAACTATTGCGGTTACACCACTTCAACTTGCCGCCGCCGCGTGTGCGTGTGTAAACGGTGGGAATTATTACTCTCCACAACTAGCAACTGAAATTTTTGATAAAGAACTTGGAATTGCAGAAGTTATTCAGCCTAAACTTATAAACGAAGTTGCAAGTTTTGAAGCAAGTAAAATTTTAGCAGGTTACCTGGAAAACGTAGTAAGTCAAGGCAGTGGTAAAAACGCTTATATCGAAGGTTATAAGGTTGGGGGTAAGACTGGAACTGCGCAAAAATACGAAAACGGAATTATCGCACAAGGAAAGTACGTTATGTCCTTTATGGGATTTTTTCCTTCGTCAAATCCAGAGTATTTAGCACTTGCTATCGTAGACGAACCCGTTGGTGGAACTTACGGCTCGACGGTTGCTGCACCGATTGTTAAAGAAGTTTTTGAAGGTATTATAAAATATAAAAATATTAAACCATTTGATTAAGGAGAAGAAATGCTTTTAAGGGAAATAGTAAAAGATTTTCCCACGAAAGAAAAATTCAACGGCGAAATTGAAATTGAACAAGTAGAGTTTGAAGTTGATAAAGTAAAAAATAACTGTCTGTATATTTGTTTAAAACAAGATTTTGAAATTGCTAAGGAGTACGCTCAAAAAGCAATAATTCACGGCGCAAAAGCCGTCGTTACAATTTTTTCAGAGTTTAATAATTTGGGTGCTGAAAATATTTCAGTAGAAGATATAAGGCTTGCGTTTTCAACTTTTTGTTCTAATTTTTATAGTAATCCCGAAAAGAAATTAAAAATTATTGGTGTTGTTGGTACTAACGGCAAGACTTCAACTTGTAAAATATTGCAACATATCTTAAATTCGGCAGGAAAAAGAACCGCATATATTGGAACGCTAGGTATTCATTTTGAAAACTATAATATCGAGCAAGAATTGACTACGCCAGATCCGACTTTACTATTTTCTACATTAAATAAACTCGTGGAACTTGGGGCAGAGTACGTTGCGATAGAATATTCCGCCCACGCAATATTTTTCAAAAAATTGCAATGTATTAATTTTGAAGCGTTGATATTTACAAACTGCACGCAAGACCATTTAGATTTTTTTAAAGATTTTCAAAGCTATGAAAACGTAAAAGCATTTCCGTTTGAAAGTAAAGCGTGCAAAAATGCAATTATAAACGTTGACGACGGGCTTGGTTTAAAGCTTTATTTATCGCAAGGCGGTATTAGTTATGGAATAGAAAATCCAAGCGATTGTTTTTCAGTTAATTTTAAAGAAAGTGTCTGTGGTACGGCGTACGTCGTAAATCTTTTTGATAAGATATTCAAAGTCAATTCTAAACTTTTAGGAAAATTCAACGTTTATAATTCGCTTGGCGCGTCAACTTGCGCTAAGGTTTTAGGTGTTGACGAAAACGTAATAGCATCTTCTCTAAACTCGCTTGAACCAATCCCTGGACGCATGGAAAAGGTTGCAGATTATTTAGGCGCAAATATTTACGTAGATTACGCGCACACGCCAGACGGGCTGGAAAAAAGTTTGATATCGCTACGAAACGTCACTAAAAAGAATTTGTATTGCGTGTTCGGTTGTGGTGGCAATCGCGACAAAGAAAAAAGACCTATAATGGGTAGAATTGCAGGTGATATTTGTGATTTTGTAGTAATAACGAGCGACAATCCGCGTTTTGAAGACGGTATGAAAATAATTTGCGATATCGAGCGTGGCGTTCGTGAAAGCACCCGAGATTATATCTGTATTCAATCGCGAGAAAAAGCAATAATTTACGCGATTAGAATTCTTGAAAAAGGGGATACTTTACTGATAGCGGGAAAGGGCTCTGAAAACTATCAAGATATTTTAGGGGTGAAGCACGAGTTTAGCGATAAGAAAGTTGTGCTTAATTTTATTAGAAATGATTAGACGAATTGTTTTTATTGGCGTATTTTCACTTTCGTTGACGTTTGTTGCAGGACTTTTGATAATACCTTTTTTAAGGCGGATAAAGGCTGGACAAAGCATACTCAAATATTTAAAAGAACACTTTGATAAAAGCGGAACACCCACGATGGGTGGTCTGTTTTTTGTCGCAAGCATTGCTATAACTTTCTTTTTGTTATCAAGCGGAGATAAAGTCATTTCTATTTTAGCATGCCTAGTTTTTGTTGGTTTTGCGATAGTTGGGTTTTTAGATGATTTTATTAAAGTGAAATTTAGTAAAAACGAAGGGCTTACGCCTATGCAAAAAACGCTGTTTTTAATCGCAGTTGCGATAATTTCTGCAATTTTCTCGTATAGGCTTGGACTTAATAAATTGTATATACCTTTTACAAAAAAAGTAGTCGATATCGGCTGGTGGTATATACCGCTTTGTGTGTTTGTGTTTTTGGCGACTACAAACTGCGTAAACCTGACTGACGGGCTTGACGGCTTGGCGTCTAGTTGTAGCGCAATCTGCTTTTTATTTTCTGCAATTTTAATACTTTTGCAAACGGCTACCGTCAACGTTTACGCAAATCTTGACGAGTTTAATAACTTAGCCTATCTATCAATATCTTGCGTTGGCGGACTATTGGGCTTTTTGATTTTTAACACGCACAAAGCAAGCGTGTTTATGGGGGATACCGGCTCGCTTGCGCTGGGCGGACTTTTTGCATCAGTTATGATTTTTAGCGGAAACGCATTATATATTCCAATTATAGGAATAATGTTCGTACTCTCCGGCATATCAGTTATTATACAGGTAGGTTACTACAAACTTACCAAAAAGCGGGTGTTTTTAATGGCACCTTTGCATCACCACTTTCAGCATAAAGGTGTAAGCGAGCCGAAAATCGTGTTTTGGTATTCGATTATCACTTTACTATGTGGGCTGGTGTCAATAATAACTTTTGTGTAGGTGAAAATGTTAATATCAAAAAGTAATTTTTTAATCGTAGGTATTGCAAAAAGCGGACTTAGTGCAACCAAACAACTGCTACTTCGCGGTGGCAAATGTATGGTTTACGACGACGGTAATTCTGAGCATATTTCTAAAAATATTCAAGAACTTTTAATGCATGGCGCAGTTGACGCTCGCACTGATATTGAAAGTGCAATAAATTGGTGTGATATCGTAGTTTTAAGTCCGGGTGTTCCAATAGATCATAAAATTCCACTTACTGCTAAGCGTTTAAGAAAAAGAGTGATAGGCGAACTAGAACTTGGAAGTCTTTTAATAAAGTCGCCGATAATCGCTGTCACGGGTACGAACGGCAAGACGACTACTTGTTCGATAATTACGGAAATATTAAATAAGGCAGGCGAAAAGGCGCTACCCGTTGGCAATATCGGGAGTCCTATTTGCGATAACGTAGATAATCTTACAGAAAAAACTTATGCAGTGACGGAAGTTTCAAGTTTTCAACTTGAGTCAGTTCACAGTTTTTGTCCGCATATTGCGGTTGTTTTAAATATCACACCCGATCATCTTTCGCGCCATTACAATATAGACAATTACGTTTATTTAAAAAATAGAATTTTGACGAATATGCGTGAGAGTGAATTTTGTGTTCTTAATTACGACGATGAAAAAGTTCGTGCATTTTCAAAAACCGCAAGGTGCAAAGTTGTATTCTTTTCTTTAAAAGAAAAGGTTTCAGGATGCTATGTGGTTGACGGCAATATTTATTATATGGGCGAGTTTATTATGTCGACTTCTGAAATTGCGCTTAGTGGCGAGCACAATCTTGAAAACGTTTTAGCGTCAATCTGTGTTTCAAAAATTTTAGAAATTAATACTAGTGCAATTTGTGATGCGGTAGAAAATTTTAACGGAGTTAAACATAGAATTGAACTCGTAAAAGAAATTGACGGAATAAAGTTTTACAACGACTCAAAGGCAACCAACCCAGACGCTACCGTTAAGGCAATAAATTCTATGACGTTGCCTACCGTTATTATCTTAGGCGGTAAGGATAAAGGTCTTTCGTATGACGAGCTTTTTAATAAAATATCTTCGTCAAGCATAACACACGCAGTTCTTACAGGCGAAAACAGATATTCGCTACTTGACTCCGCAAAGCGTTGTGGGTTTGATAGCGTAACGGTAACGGGCGACTTTGAAAGTGCAGTAAAAATTGCTGAAATGGAATGCGAGAAAGGGGGAGCGGTTTTGCTCAGTCCTGCATCTTCAAGTTTTGATATGTTTTCAGGCTTTGAAGAGCGTGGCGAAGCGTTTATAAAAATCGTTTTAAGTCTTGATGAATAAATTTATAAAGTTTGAAGGAAAAAACGAGGGATTGTCACTCGTTTTTTCTGTTATTTTACTATCACTTTTTGGCGTGGTAATGATATATTCTGCAAGCAGTTACACCGCAGAGTCAAGTTACGGAAACAAATTCTATTTTGTATCTAAGCAACTAATAGGCGTAGGGCTTGGAATTATCGGTATGCTTTTTACTTATAACTTTGATTATATGAAATTGAAAAAGCACGGCTTTAAGTTTTTGATAGTTGGCGTTATACTTCTTGCGCTTGTATTCGTCCCTTTCTTAAGCGTAGAAGTGTACGGAGCAAAGCGTTGGATAAAACTTGCTTTTTTTACTATTCAACCGTCGGAGATTGCGAAGTTTTGCTACATAATTTTCGTCGCTTCGTATTTTTCTAGAAATACCGAAAAGTTATATACTATTAAAGGTGTTTTACCGCCAGTAATTTCTGGGGTGGCGGTTTGTTTGCTTATAATAATCGAGCCGAATATGTCAATAACTATGTGTGTCGCGCTTTTGATGCTTTCTCTTCTTTTTGTCGTTGGAGTAAAGATTAAACATATAGTTCTTTTGCTAATACCAGTTGCTATTGCTGTTCCCGTTCTTATAATAATCGAGCCGTATAGACTTATGCGACTTTCTGCATTTTTAAATCCGTGGGCTTCACCAAAGGGCGAAGGTTATCAACTGTTGCAATCTTTGTACGCGTTAGGTTCGGGCGGACTTTTTGGGGTGGGGCTTTTTAACTCCCGCCAAAAATATAAATTTTTACCATTTTCAGAAAGCGATTTTATTCTTTCCGTTATTGGCGAAGAACTTGGCTTTTTTGGAATAACGCTTTTATTTGTTGCGTTTGGGTTTGTTATATATAAAGGCTTTAAAATTGCAATGCGAGCAAAAGATTTGTTCTCGTATCTTCTTGCCATGGGAATAACGTTGATTTTTGCAATTCAGGTTTTGATAAACGCACTCGTGGTTACTGGAAGTATTCCGCCAACGGGGCTACCGCTACCGCTAATTTCTGCAGGAAATACGTCTTTAACCGTTTACCTTTCTGCTTTTGGGCTTTTAGGTAATATCGCAAGAAACGGGGATTCTTTAACGAAAATCAACTGACCTTCATATAATAACGTATATTAGGTGTTTTTATGAAATACGTTATCGAAGGTGGAAATAAAGTTTTTGGAAAAGTTGAAATTCAAAGTGCTAAAAACTCCGTTTTAAGTTTGATTTCCGCAAGCGTTTTATCGAGTGAAGAAGTCTTTATAGAAAACTGTCCTAACATTTACGACGTTGAGTGTATGCTTAAAATAATAAAAAAACTAGGCGCGCGTGTAAAGTGGACTGACGGTGGTGTATATATTGACCCTACTAAAATTAATTCGACTTGTATTTGCGATAAACTTTCAAAAAAAATCCGCGCATCTTTATTTTTGGTTGGACCGTTACTTGGAAAATTCGGTGCTGTCACGATAAATCAAACGGGGGGGTGCGACATTGGCTCGCGCCCACTTGATATACATATTGACGCATTAGAAAAACTTGGCGCAAGTGTTGAAGCATACGACGACTGTTTGTACTTTCACGCAGATAAACTAAAGGGGAATTTTGTAAGACTAAAATATCCGAGCGTTGGTGCAACTGAAAACGCGATGATGTGCGCGACGCTATCTTGCGGTGTTACCGTAATTGAAAATTGCGCGAAAGAACCTGAAGTTATTGACCTTCAAAAATTTATCAATAAAATGGGTGGGAAAATTCAAGGTGCAGGCACTTCTTGCATTAGAATTGAAGGAGTAAAAAGACTTCACGGCTGTTCGTTCAAGCCTATCCCAGACCGTATTGAAACTGGCACTTTTATGTTTTTAGTGGCAACTTTGGGCGGTGAGTTGGAAATAAAAGGCGTAAAGCAAGAAAATATTTTATTTCTTGCTGAAAAATTGCGTAATAATGCTTGCAAAATATCCCTATATAATGATATTATATATATAAGAGTAAATAATAACTTAAAAGGGCTTGGCGAAATAGTAACTGCACCGTATCCAGGCTTTCCGACAGACCTTCAGCCACTTGCGTGCGCGTGCGCTCTCTCGTGCGAAGATGAAACGGTCATTAAAGAAACTATTTTTGAAAACAGATTCAAGTACGCAGAAGAACTTTTGAAGTTGAACGCAAACCTTGAAATTTGCGGAAATACTTTGAAGGTGAGAAAAAGTAGCCTAAAAGGCGCAACCGTTTTTGCGCCAGATTTGCGTGGTGGAGCAAGTTTGTGTATTGCGTCACTTAACGCCAAAGGCGT
Source organism: Christensenellaceae bacterium (assembly GCA_045534605.1). GTDB lineage: Bacteria > Bacillota > Clostridia > Christensenellales > Borkfalkiaceae > UBA4636. The sequence goes on from JAZSKA010000010.1 coordinate 39,461, forward strand.
TTCCATTATTGAAAATGCAGAAGTAGTCGAACGCGGTTATGAAAATTTTGATAAAAAGTTAAACGCGCTCGGTGCTAAAATAATTAAGAAAAAATAATAAAGAAACTTTAGGAAAAAATATTATGCGTTATGCTAAATGGTTAATTGTATCGTGTGTCTTAGTGGTAATTGCTTTTACCATTTTGTGTGCTCGTGCCGTTTTTTCGATTGCAAGCATTAACGTTGATTATTCTTACTTTGATACGGCTGAAGTCGAAAAAGCAAACGATTTACTCGACCAGTATTACGGTGCAAGCCTTATCTTTTTAAACGAAGACAAGGTGGTAGACCTTATAAATGAAAATACAGGTCTTAAGGTTGAAAGCGTAACTAAAAAATTTCCTAACGTTTTAGAAATAAAAATTAAGGAAAGGCAAGAGTGTTTCTGTATAAAAACTGAAAGCGGATATCTTATTTTAGACGACGAATACACCATCGTCGACGTAAGGGACAACCCTAAAAATTCAGTTGATGGGCTTGATAATATTTTGCTAAATTTTGGTAATTCTGAGTTTGATGCAAGCATTTTACATTTGCGTTCAACTTTGGATATAGGTCGAGAAGATTTGCTCAATTCCGTTACGGATATGATTGCCCTTATTAATTCACCGCGCGATTTTATTAAAGAAATCACGGTCGACGAAAAAGAAAAAGGGGTAAATTACTATGTAAACTTCAAAACTTTTGAAGGGGTAGTAATTGAAATTAGAAAAGCACTAGATAATCCGACTGAAAAAATTACACTTGCACAAAATAAATATTTGTCGCTGTTTGATAGGGACAAACTTACTGGCAAAATTGCCGTTTATACCACGGATAATGGTGAAACGGTTGCAACTTATACAAATCAATAACACGTTTTTTTAACATACGATAAGGGGAAATAGAAAAATGCTTAAAGACGCGGTTGCAATTTTAGATATTGGTTCTTCAAAAAGTGTTGCTATTATTGGAGAAAGGGCTGTTAATGACAATTTTACTATACGTGCAATTTCCGAAAAGGAACACGAGGCTTTTTACGACGGTAAGATTGAAGATTTTATCAGTCTAGAAGAATCTATTCTAGGCACTATAGAAGAAGTTGCAAACTCGGCAAAGGTTAGTATCAACGAACTTTTCGTTGGCGTTCCTGGCGAGTTTTTGAAAATAAAAAATAAGCAATACCAAATCTTACTCAACAAAAAGAGAAAGATTAAGCAAAAGGATATTGACGAACTTTACGACGGGGCTTTAAATAGTATAACTGAGCCTGAGCACGAAGTCATCGACAAAAGTGCCGTTTATTATTTTGTTGACGGTAATCAACGCGTCAGCGAACCGCTGGGTGTTTCAAGTGAATCGCTCGCAGGGTATCTTACGTATTATCTTTGCCCGAAAGAATTTTTAACTGCTATAAAAAGCATACTCGCAAAAGCAAAGATTAAAAACGTTAATTTCGTGCCTGTTCCGCTTGCAGAATCTCTCTATTTATTCAATAGACAAGAACGCTACGCTTACGTTTTAATGGTTGACGTCGGCTATATTACGACGTCGGTTTCTATCGTTTTGGGCGACGGTATGCTTTATCAAGGCTCTTTCCCTATCGGCGGTGGACATATTACAGCGTACTTAAGGGAAAAACTCAATATTGATTTCTCACTTGCAGAAAAACTCAAGAGAAAAATCAATCTTTCCGTTAGTGAAAAAATTAGCGGTTCTTACGAAGTTTTCGTTGGGGACGAGCAGTATATTTTTGATATCAAGGCTTGTAACGATATCGTTTGCAGTGTGCTTGATAGTATAAGTGAAGAAATTGAAAAACAATTTACAAAAAGTCAAGTTAAACTTCCGCACGGTAATAACGTTGCTCTATCACTGACTGGTGGTGGCGTTTGCTTTATCCGTGGCGCAAAAGAATATATCTCAAGACGTATTGAAATGGGTGTAAACGTTATTTCACCTAATATTCCGTTTATGAATAAACCTGACGAATCTTCTAAACTTTCACTTTTAGATTATTCGCTAAATGCTAAATTGAAAAAGTAATTCTACAATAAGGGGGATTAATTAAAATGGATACTTCAAATTCTTTAAATTTTGCTAAAATAAAAGTAATCGGTGTTGGCGGTGGTGGTAATAACGCCGTTAACCGTATGATAGAAATGGGGGTTACTACTTCGGAATTTGCTTGCGTTAATACCGATAAACAAGCGTTAATGCTTTCACTTTGTGATCCTGAAAACCGCTACCAAATCGGCGAAATGCAAACTAAAGGTCTTGGTGCGGGTGCAGATCCTACGATCGGTGAAAGTGCTGCAGAAGAAAGCAAGGCTATTATTGAAGAAATGGTTGACGGGGTAGACCTATTATTTATCGCTGCTGGTATGGGCGGGGGAACTGGTACTGGTGCTGCGCCCGTTATTGCTAAAATCGCTAAAGAAAAGGGTTGCTTGACTGTTGCAGTAGTAACTAAACCATTTGCGTTCGAAGGTAAAAAACGCGAAGAAAACGCAAGAAAAGGTATTGCTAACCTTATCAAATACGTAGATACTATTATTATCATTCCTAACGATAAACTTTTAGAAGCCCTTCCACCGGATACTCCGTTCGAAGTTGCGTTTAAGTATGCAGACGACACGCTCCGTCAAGGTATTTGCGGTATTAGCGACCTTATTGCTACACCTTCTATGATTAACCTTGACTTTGCTGATATCAGAACGATTATTAAAAATCAAGGCTTAGCACATATGGGGGTTGGTCGTGCTAAAGGTGAAAACAGAATCGTTGAAGCCGTTAGACAAGCCGTTTCTAGTCCACTTTTAGAAACTACTATTGAAGGTGCTAGCGGTATCATCTTAAACGTTACGGGCGGTAAAGATATTTCGCTCGGTCAAGTCAACGAAGCGGCTCGCTTAGTTCAACAAGTTATTGATCCAGCGGCAAATATCATTTTCGGTGTAAATATTAACCCTGAACTTAACGAAGAAGTTATTATAACTTTGATTGCTACTGGTTTTACTAAGAACAAGGGTGGCGAGCAGGATGATAGCGAAAGAACTTCTCAACCACACGTTCCGTTTGGCGGAGTTCAACAACAAACTTCCGTAAGTCAAGGCGTTGCAACTCAAAATGCGAATTTCGTAAGAAACGTAACCGTTGAGCCACCACGCGCAACTCAATACCAAGAACCAGCAGTTTACGAACAACCTGTTCAAACGCAAGAACCGCACTATTACGAAGAAGAAACTCAAGAAAAAGAAAAGAAACTTCCTTCTTTTGTAAAAAGATTATTTAGAAAATAGAACATAAAAAAATTCCGCATAGATTGCGGAATTTTTTTATGCTTATTTACGGTTTTTAGACCATTGTTTCATGCGTAGTTCTTTAGAAAGTATTGCTTTTCTAAGTCTTATACTCTTTGGAGTAAGTTCAACGAGTTCGTCGTCTGCGATAAATTCCATACATTGTTCAAGACTTAAAGTGGTTGGTGTAACAAGTTTTAAAGCGTCGTCACTGCCACTTGCACGGCTGTTTGTTAGGTGCTTAGTCTTACATACGTTGACGACTAAATCGTCTTCTCTAGAGTTTTCGCCGACAATCATACCTTCGTAAACGGCTAGTCCTGGGGAGACGAATAGGGTGCAACGCTCTTGCGCGTTAAACAGTCCGTATTGGGTTGTAACGCCGGCTTCGTGGCAAACTAAACTTCCGCGTGAGCGTTCTTGTATGTCGCCCTTATATTCTTCATAGCCAGAGAAAACGTGGCTCATAACACCAAAACCTTTGGTGTCGGTAAGCATTTCACTGCGATAACCGATTAAGCATCTTGACGGTATTTTAAACTCGAGTTTAGTTTCACCGCTTGGGTTTATCGACATATTGACAAGTTCGCCTTTTCTTGCGCCGATTTTACTCATAACCGCGCCAACGAATTCTTCAGGAACTTCAATTACGAGATCTTCCATAGGCTCACAGCACTTTCCGTCAATTTCCTTGAATATAACGCGTGGTCTAGATACTTGAAATTCATATCCTTCACGGCGCATATTTTCAATTAGAATTGATAAATGCAGTTCGCCACGACCGTAAACTTTGTAGGTGTCGGCTGACTCAGTTTCTTCTACTTTCATAGAAACGTTTGTTTCAACTTCTTTAAAAAGTCTTGCGCGTAGGTGACGGGACGTTACGAATTTACCTTCTTTACCGCTAAACGGGCTATTATTTACCATAAACATCATGGAAATAGTAGGCTCGTCTATCGCGATAAACGGTAACGGCTCGATTTTATCAACGTCACAAACTGTTTCGCCAATGTTTATTTTATCTGAACAGCAAAACGCTACGATATCTCCCATTGCGCCAGATTCAACTTCAACTCTCTTTAAACCTTCAAATTGATAAAGTCTGGAAATTTTTTGGTTTTGGAAAGTTCCGTCTTGACGGCAAATTACAACGTTTTGGTTTTGTTTGATGCTACCGCGAATAATTTTTCCAATACCGATTCTACCAACGTATTCGTCGTAGTCGATATTGCTAATCATAATTTGAAGACCATTATCAATTTCTCCGCTTGGTGCAGGAATTTCAGAAATAATCGTTTCAAAAATAGCGTTCATATTTTCACGGCTGTCGTTTAAATCTTTAACTGCCCAGCCTTGCTTTGCGCTTGCGTAAATCGTTTTAAAATCGAGTTGATCGTCGTTTGCGCCAAGGTCTAAGAAAAGTTCGATAATTCCGTCAAGTGTTGCGTCAACGTCTCCGCCTTTATCAATCTTATTGATAACGACGATAGGTTTTTTATTTAAACTTAAAGCCTTTTTAAGTACGTATCTAGTTTGTGGCATACAACCTTCAACAGCGTCAACTAAGAGCAATACGCCGTCAACCATAGACAAAATACGCTCGACTTCGCCACCAAAATCTGCGTGTCCAGGTGTGTCGATTATGTTAATTTTAACGTTTCCGTAGTGTACTGACGTATTTTTTGCTAAAATTGTAATTCCGCGTTCTTTTTCAAGGTCGTTACTATCCATAACTCTTTCGGATACGACTTCGTGAGAATTAAATACGTTACTTTGTTTTAAAAGTTCGTCAACTAAAGTAGTTTTACCGTGGTCAACGTGCGCAATAATTGCAATATTTCTTATATCTTCTCTAAACATAATAATACCTATACAATTTTTATAACTATAAAATTATAAAACTGCTTTTAAAAAAAGTCAATCGTTATACAAAGCAATTAATCTATAAAAGAATATTTTTTTATTCTTTTAAATTATATAAAATCTTATTTTTGCATAAATTTTCACATTATACAAGTGAATTAAGCATAAATATGCAAATATGCTAACTTGTGAACAATTGAATAAAACAATAAAATTACAAAAATATATACAAACTAAAAATTCTATTTTTTGCTAAATAAAACGCCAATGTGTCGAGTTTGCAGTCGACGCTTTGGCGCTTGTCTTGTGTTATATTTTGTTAGAACATAAAAAGATATGCAAGTATTGAAAATAGCCAAGTAAGAATTAGCGCAAAAAGGGTGTAAAGTTCTAAATTTTTATATCCATTTTTCTTTTTTAGGGTGATTGTTTCAAACAATACTAATCCAAGTATAAAAGGTAGGAAATATATTATGCAGATCATGAATCCGCCAATTCCGGTCCAGCCGTTGTTAATTGTGAAATTTTCGTATATCGCAATCATCATCAACGCCATTAAAAACAGTGTCAAAACACCACAAGCGAAACAATATGCGATACTTATAAAATTGTATTTATTATATTTTTCTTTTTCTTTTTTTTCGCCAATTAACTCGTCTTGTGAAATTTTAAATAAAACGCACAACCGCGCAAGATTGTCTTTGCTTGGGTAACGATCTCCAGATTCCCATTTAGAAACTAACGTGCGCGATACAAAAATTTGATTTGCTAAATCTTCTTGCGTTAAATTTGCTTTTGTTCTCAATTCTTTTAGTTGATCTTTTAATTCCATTTAAGTCCGCCTCCAATATGATTTTAACATATTTACGATGTAATAGCAAGTGACATTAGTGTGACAAATGGGTGCTTATTATTAGTGAAGTGTAGTTTTTAAAAAGTAAATTAAAATTTTGTTGACAAATATAACTTTAAGATTATAATATATTAATGTAAATAGCGAGGTGTAGCGCAGTTTGGTAGCGCGCTTGGTTCGGGACCAAGAGGTCGCGTGTTCGAATCCCGTCACCTCGACCAAAAAAAAGTCGTATCTTTTTGATACGGCTTTTTAATAAAATTCTTAATGGTGAGTATGAAAATTAGAATTATCGGTTGTAGCGGTAGTGGGAAAACGTATCTTGCGCGAAAACTCGTTGAAAAATTAAGGCTCTCGCATTTTGATCTTGATAATATTTATTGGGATAATTCAGACGCATACGGCGTAAAAAGGGGAGATAGTGATAGAGATAATCTTTTATCAAATGCTTTAAACGAACCTTCCTGGGTTATTGAAGGCGTCTATTATAAATGGTGCTTAAACACGTTTGAACAAGCGGATATAATTGTTTTATTAGAGCCTGAGTTAAAACTTTGTAAATCGAGAATCAAAAAGAGATTTATAAAAAGAAAACTTGGTTTAGAAAAAGGTAAAAAAGAAACGTTGAAATCACTAAAAGAACTTCTTAAGTGGACTGATAAGTTTTATAGCGACAATCTTTTAAAAATTAAAGAGATCTTAAGCGGTTATAAAACAAAGGTTGTTGTACTGAAAACGGAAAAAGAAATTGACGATTTTTTAGAAAAAATTTAAATAAATTAGGCGAGAATTTTTGCGAAAATTCTCGCCGTTTTTTTATGTATAAAATATTTTAATAACTAATTATATATGCAAATATTAAACAGAATAAATATAATAGAAAATATAATAATTATAATGACAAAATATTTTTCGCAGTATAAATATTAATAATATGCAAAAATATCGTATAAAAATAAAAAAGCGGTTAAAAACCGCTTAATTTATCGTTTTTGGTGCGCCGTGGCTACCGATTATTAAATAATTCTTTTTGTCAATAAGATTTATCAGTTCTTTTCTTTCTTCGTTTGCAAGTTCTTTGTTAGTATCCACGCTTGTCATAAGATAAGGCGCGATTTTATTAAACGCTTTTTGTTCGGGGATCAGGTCGTTTAAGTTAATATATAAATCGCCACTTAAAACTACTTTAAGATTTTCTTCTATAAATAAAGTTTCGCCTTTTGTGTGTCCGCCTGCGCCTAAATAAATTGAAAAATTAAGTCCAAAAATTTCAAAGTTACAAACTTTATTTAATAGTTTATCAGTTTCTATATTGCTGTCGTTAAACGCTATAAATTTTTCGGGGTGTATAGGCTTATAGTCAGTTAATATTTTGCTGATTTTTACATATGGGGCATGGCTTGGGTTACTTTCGCGAAAATCTGGTTTAGATTGACTTTCTAATACAAAATTTTCGATAGTTTCTTTAGTTGCGAAAATATTTTCAAAATATTCAACTAAGCCAACGTGGTCGACGTCTGCATGTGTTAAAAACAGAGCCTTTTTCTTTTTATCAAAATCAGAAATTATAGACCTAATTATTTCTATCGTTTCTTCTTTATAGCAAGTAAATCCGCCGTCAATTACTAACACGCCTAAATCACTTGAGAAAATAATGGTATTACTTCCGCAAGGTGGCTCGATTATAATAATATCGTATTTATCGCTATGAAGTGGACAAGTAATTCTTGGTTTAAATTTTTCGCTTTTAAAGTTTACTGCAAAATCTGCAAAACGCGAGATATAATCAAAAGTTTTTTGTGCTTTTCGCGTAGTATTTCCCAATGCTTCCATAATTAGGTTAGAGTTTACGATAAGCCTTGATTTTTGCTTGTTATCAAGTTTCAATTTATCTGCGATACTGTTTGCAAAATTAAGATAAAAGACGGTATTATCGAGAACTTTTTCGGTTGAATCATAGTCTATAATTTTAAGTTTACAAAGTAGTGATGCTTTATTTAAAAACTCGGTTAAGTCATCTGGATTTTCGATAAATAATCCCATTCTGAAATTTTGATATGGAAGTCCGTTTGCTTGTGAACTTATATAAGAAATATTGAAATTGAATTTACCTATTAAGTCTAAAACAGGGACTAAAACACCAGGCTTGTCTTCAAGCTTAAACTCAATTAAAACGACTTTTCCGCTAGTTAATTTGTTATACAAAAATCCGTTTTGTGCAAGTTTTTCCGATGCAAGTTTTAACTGGTTTTCGTCACCTTCAACTTCTAAAAATAGGGTGTGCGTATCAACCGCTTTATTGTAACTTACGCGCGTTATGTTAAGTCCGAGTTCGGAAACTATTTTACTCGCTTTTACAAACGAGCCGACTTTGTCTTGCATGTTTGTCGTAAAAGTTTTTTTCATAAGTCATCTCCAATTATTGTTTAGTATATCACTCTTAAACCTAAATAACAACTTCTTTTTAACTTTTATCAAAAATTTCAATCAAAATATGCAAAATTTGGCATATGATATATTATGGCTAAGCGCAAAAAATTCAAATTTTTCGTTATAATAATAGTTTTTGTTATAATTTTACTTAGGTGCTACGTAGGCGCAAGCAATATATTGTTTGAAAAGGGCGAAAGTCAGTTTGAAGCTGCAATGTCGACAGCCGTTTACGAAGCGTTAAGTTTAGAACTTATCGACAGCGTAAAGTTTTCAGACGTTTTTAACATTTATTATAACGATAATAAGGAAATAACTTTCATATCTACCGACAGTTATAAAATCAACTATTTAGCGCAATCTTTAGCCAAAAAAACGTGCGACTATTTCACCGATTATTGCGCTAAAGGAGTAGATATTCCACTCGGTGCGTTTTCAGGGATTAAAATGCTATCTGGGGTTGGAAAAACCGTAAACGTAAAACTTATTAACGTAGTTTCAGTTAAGTGTGAATTTATTTCAAGTTTTGAAAGCGCGGGAATAAACCAAACGAGACAAACTCTATATCTTCAAGTAACGCCGGATTTAACCGTTATTTCACTTGGAAGAAAGAGAAATTTCACTCAGTCAATGAGCGTTTTAGTGTACGATAATTTAATCGTTGGAAAAGTTCCTGCCACTTATCTAAACGCGCAAGTTATAGGAAAAAGTGAGTAAAATTTAAAAATTCTAACTAGACCGCAAAATTTTTTGCGGTTTTTGTTTATTTTTGAGAATAAATTGGGTTTTGATTGCGAAAATTCTTTGACTTAAAACGTTTTATTATATATAATAAATAAATAATAAAAATACGCTCGTACGCGTAGAAGTATAAAGGATTTTAGTATGAAAGAGAAAATTTCTAACTTACTTGAAACGGCAATAAGTTCTATAAACAGTGCCGAAAGTATTGACGTTCTCAACGACTTGAGAGTTACGCTTTTAGGTAAAAGCGGTAGTGTAACCGGACTTCTCAAGGGTATGAAAGACGTTGAGCCTAGTGAAAGACCAAAAGTTGGTCAAATGGTAAACGAACTCAGAGTAAAAATTGAAACTGCTTTAAATGAAAAAATTGCTTTCATTAAAGAAAAAGATTTAGAAAAGAGATTGCTTGATGAAAAAGTTGATATTACGCTTCCTGCTAAGCGCAAAAAAGTTGGAGCGTTAAGCCCAATTACGCTCGTTAAAAACGAACTTATCGACGCGTTCAGCGGTTTAGGTTTTGAAATATTTGAAGGTCCGGAAATTGAACTTGACGAAATCAATTTCCAAAAACTCAATATCCCGCAAGATCACCCAGCGCGCGATATGCAAGATACTTTCTATATTACCGAAAATATCTTGCTTAGAACGCACACTTCTCCTGGTCAAGTCAGAGTTATGACAAGCAAAAATCCACCGATTAAGGTAATGTGTCCAGGTAGGGTTTATCGTTCTGACGACGATGCAACACACTCTCCAATCTTCCATCAAATCGAAGGTTTGGTCGTTGATAAAAACATTTCGCTTTGCGACCTTAAAGGCTCGCTCGAAGAAATTTTGAAAAGAATTTTTGGCGACAAAATTAAAACTCGTCTCCGTCCGTCTTACTTCCCATTTACAGAACCTAGCGTAGAAATTGACGTTTCTTGCTTCGAGTGTGGTGGAAAAGGCTGTAAACTTTGTAAAGGAACTGGCTGGATTGAAGTTTTAGGCGCAGGTATGGTAAACCGTAAAGTATTAGAAAATTGCGGAATTGATCCTGACGTCTACACCGGCTATGCTTTCGGTATCGGTTTAGAGCGTATTGCAATGCTAAAGTATCACGTGCCTGATATCCGTATGTACTTTGATAGTGATATCCGCTTCATCAAGCAATTCAAGTAGCCAAAAGGTTGTAAGTCAAACCAGCCCTTAAGCGCGTCTGTTTCGCGCTTTTCCTAGTTTTTGCTTTCGTAGAATTAATATTCGACTTCAATCAAAAACTAAACAAATCATCAAAACAATCACACTTAAGGTTGCTACGCAATTTTAAGTGGCTAATATTAAAGTAAATACGCCTTAAGGGTGCTTGCAATTTTAAGCGAGAAAATATTGTATATTTCAAGGCAAAGACCGAAGTTAATAGTGTTGCTATTAGCAAGGGATTTAACGCTGAAATAGGCAATATTAGCCACTTAAAATCTAGTTTGGCTCGCATCCTTTTGGCTAGGAGAATATTATGAGAATTCCAAAATCATGGTTAAACGAATACGTTGACGTTTCTAATATTTCAAACGCAGAACTTGAAAGTAAACTTTTTTCAAGCGGTTTTGAAGTTGAAGAAGTCATCGAAGTAAATAAATGTGTAAAAAATATCGTTACTTGTAAAATTTTGCAAAAAGACCGCCATCCTGACGCTGAAAAACTTTTCGTTTGCCAAGTTGACGCAGGTCGCTATGGCATTTTACAAATCGTTACGAACGCAACTAACGTTGCAGTTGGTGATATCGTTCCAGTTGCTCTCGTTGGTGCTGTACTTGCTGACGGTATGGAAATTAAAAAAGGCAAACTTCGCGGTGTAGAGTCTATGGGTATGTTCTGCGGTGGCGAAGAAATTGGTATCACAGACGAATATTACGACGGCGCAAGCGGTGACAGCGTATTAATTTTTCACGACGACTTTGAACTTGGCGCTGACGTTGCGGAACTTTTAGATATTAAAGAAACTGTCTTTGATATTTCAGTTACTGCAAACAGACCAGATTGTCAAAGTATTTTAGGTATTGCACGCGAAGTTTCTGCAATCTTGAAAACTCCGCTTAAAATGCCTAATACTAAATATAAAACGACTTCTACGAAAGTAATCGACAAGGTTAAAGTTTCGGTCTTAGATAACGAACTTTGCTCTAGATACATGGCTGGTTACGTGTCGGATATTAAAATTGAGCCGTCACCAAAGTGGATGCAAAAAAGACTTGCGCTTATGGGTATTCGCGCAATCAATAATATCGTAGATATTACGAACTACGTTTTAAACGAAATCGGACAACCTATGCACGCTTTTGACTACCGCGAACTAACTGGTAAAGAAATTATCGTTCGCAGGGCAGAAAAGGGCGAAAAAATCGTTACGCTCGATGAAAAAGAATTTGAACTTGACGAAAATACTTTGGTTATTTGCGACGCTAATAAGCCAAGCGCACTTGCCGGTATTATGGGCGGTTTAGGTAGTGGAATTAAAGACGACACGACTGAAATCGTGTTCGAGTCTGCTCGTTTTAAACGCGACAACATCAGAAAAACGTCTAAAAAACTTGGTCAACGCTCTGATTCATCTTCACGCTTTGAAAAAGGCGTTGATACGTATTCAACTTGTCTAGGTTTAAACAGAGCGCTTGCGCTTATTGACGAATTAGGTGCAGGTGTGATTGCATGCGATAATATTGACGTAAACGCAACAAGTTTAGAAAAGAAGGAAATCAAGACAAGTCTTGCAAAAATAAATAAACTTTTAGGCATTGAAGTGCCTAGTGATATTGCGGTTGAAATTTTAACTTCGTTAGATTTTGAGTGCAAGCTTTGTGGTGACGAATTAACCGTTTTAGCACCACTTTACCGCGAAGACGTTGAAGACTATCCAGACCTTGCGGAAGAAATTATAAGAATGTACGGATACGACCATATTGAGTGCAAACTTTTAGATAACGCTCAAATCACGGTAGGCGGTAGAAACGAACTTCAAGTTAAAGAGCAAATCTTGAAAAATACTCTAGTTGAAAACGGTTTCTGCGAAATTATCACTTATTCGTTCATTTCGCCTAAAGATTACGAAAACTTTGGTATTGACTATGAAAAAACTGGGCTTATCAAGTTGTTTAATCCACTTGGCGAAGACGTAAGCGTTATGAGAACTACGCTTCTTCCGTCAATGGTAAACGCGATTGAAAAGAATATCAACCGCAAAAACCTTGAAGGTAGACTTTTCGAGCTTGCTAAAGTATATATTCCTAAATCGTTACCACTTACCGAACTTCCAGACGAAAAACTATCACTATCGCTCGGTGCGTTTGGTAATGACGAAGACTTCTTCACTTTAAAAGGTGTAATTGAAGACTTGCTTGATAGCGTTAAATACTCTCAAAAAATATCTTATATTGAGTGCGATTTACCGTTTATGCACCCACAGAGATCTGCGTTTATTCTAGATGAAAAGGGTGAAAAAATCGGTTGCTTTGGCGAACTTCATCCAAAGACTTTAGAAAAACTCGGAATTGATAAGAGAGTTTACGTTGCTGAAATTGATTACGCGTATATTTCAAACAGTTTTGACAAAGTGCTTTCTTTCAAAAACTACTCTAAATATCCGTCTATTGAACGCGACCTTGCACTTTGCTGTGACGAGAGTATAAAGAACGCAGAAGTTATCGAGATTATCAATTCTGCAAACATAAAAACCCTTGTAAACATCGAACTTTTTGACGTGTACACTGGGGATAGAATAGAAAAAGGCAAAAAGAGCCTTGCTTACCGTTTAACTTTCTCTTCGATTGAAAGAACTTTAGGTATGGAAGAAGTTGACGGTTTCGTTAAGAAAATTCTTAAGAGATTATCAGAAAAGGATATAGTTTTAAGATAATGCCTGAAATATTAGCGCCTTGCGGTGGAAAAGAAGAATTCTTTTTTGCTATAAATAGTAAATGCGATGCAGTCTTTTTAGGACTTAGTGATTTTTCCGCGCGAAAAAACGCGGAAAATTTCACTTGCGAAAATATAGGTTACTATATCTCATACGCGCACGCTTTCTCGGTTAAAGTTTACGTTTGCGTAAATACTTTAGTTAAAGATAGCGAACTTGAAAATTTTTATGAAGTAGTTAAAACTTGTTATCTATCCGGCGCAGACGCTTTTATCGTTCAAGACGTATTTTTAGGTAAAAGACTTAAAAAAGCCTTTCCAAACATTGTTTTACACCTTAGCACTCAAGCGGGTGTAAACAACCTGTACGGCGCAAAATTAGCCTTATCATACGGATTTTCACGCGTCGTTCTTGCGCGCGAAACAAGCGCTGAACAAATTAAGGAAATATCAAAGATTATCGAGACCGAAGTATTCGTTCACGGTGCGCTTTGTTCATCCTTTTCAGGTCATTGCTACGCATCTTCGTTTATCGGTGGAAACAGCGGTAATAGGGGGCTTTGTCGCCAGCCTTGTCGCAAAAAGTATTCGTACTCTTTTAATAATAAAAAATGCTATGCACTCTCTCTTTCCGACTTGTGTTTAGCAGATAAAGTGAACGAACTTGTTTCGCTTGGTGTTTCGTCTTTCAAAATCGAAGGGCGTATGAGAAGTCCAGAATACGTTGCAACAAGTGTTAGACTTTATAAAAAAGCGATAAACGGCGAAGATTTTACGAAAGAACTAAGCCTTGCAAAAAAGACTTTTAATCGCGGGGATTTTACAAAAGGTTATACTTTTTCAGAAGATAAAAAACTTCTTTCAACCCAAATTCAAGGGCATCTAGGCGAGTTTGTTGAAAAGGTTGCAAAGTTTAAAGGCGATAAAATTCTGCTTAGTAAAAGTTATTTAAAAGATTGTGGTTTTAAAATTTTAAGAAACGGTGAAGAAGTTGGCAACGGCAAAACGCTTGAAGATGGAAATTTGTTATCCTACTTTGGTGACGTAAAAATTGGCGATTTTATATATCTTACGAAAGATACTTCACTTTATGAAAAGTTAAACGTAAAACGACAAATCCCACTTGAAATTAACGCTGAGTTTTTTGCTGGTAGTAGGGGTAAACTTACTTGTAACGGAGTAACCGTTGAAACGGAAGATATATTAGATAGCGCAAAATCAAGCGAAATAGATTACACAACTGTGTTTGAAAATTTGCAAAGAACGGATATTTATCCGTATACGGTTGAAAAGTTTAATTTTTCAGGCAGTGGGGCGTTTTTACCAAAATCAAAACTTAATGCGCTAAGAAAAAGTCTTTACGAAAAACTGTTTTATAAAACGGATAAATTTTTTCCGCTTGGTGATAAATCAGACTTTTTCAAGACGGAAATTAAAGAAGATACTAAAAATAGACTTGCAGTAATTGCTACTACGTTTTTAGGTGATTACAGCGGAAAAATTACCGACTATATATACTGTCCAGAAGAATATACTATTGAAAATCTTGACGCTTTTTTAATTGATTGTAAAAACTCAAAGTGCAAAAAATATTTATATTTACCAGCGTTTTTGTCAGATGTAGAAATTTCTAAAATGATTGATATTTCCAAAGATTTTGACGGCTATTACGTCGACAGTAATTACGGCGTAGAACTAAAAAATAAAACCGATAAAGAGATATTTTTAGGTATTGAAACTAATTTATTCAATACTTTAGCAGTTAGTGAAATTCAAAGTTTGAATATTGAAAACTATGCACTTTCAAAAGAACTTTCGTATAAAGAATTAAGCGCGCTTTCAGGCTTTAAATTTATTCTTGGAAGTATAAAAATTATGAGTTTAATTTACTGTCCAAACGAAAGGAATTGCGCTAGTTGTAAAGTCAAAAACTTAGAAACGCTTACCGATTATTCGGGTAGAGAATTTTTGGTGAGAAGATATAAAACGAGTGCGTGTAGGTTTGAAATTTTCAATGAAAGTCCGTTAGTTTCTAAAAAACAGTTTAATAAACAAATTATAGATTTATCGGGCTTTGACAAAGATTTTGCAAAAAAACTTTTAGACGATTATTTTAATTTTGGGCTTGAGTTTATTGCAAAAAACTATAAACACACAAACGGAAACCTTTTAAAAGGTGTTTTATAATGATAGATAATAAAACTTTAAAAAGTCTTGAGTACGACAAGGTTTTAACGCTTATTTCTTCATATGCGGTACTTAAAAGAACAAAAACTGCAATACTTGAAACAAAGCCACTTCTAGACCTTAACGAAATATTACTCGAACTTGACAAAACTGAAGAAGCGTATAAGTTGCTTTTTGATTACGGCGTTAGTTCAGTCGAATTTTTCGACGATATAACTGACGAACTTTCGCGTGCAAAAAAAGGCTCAACGCTAAATCTTGCCGAGTTATTAAGGGTTGCAAGGCTACTTAAGTCGTCAAGAATAGTTCGCAACGGAATTTTGGCAATAACAGACGAAAAAATCACTAAAATTCCCGAAATTTGCGAACGTCTTTATTGCGATCAATACTTGGAAAAAGAGATTACTTCTAAAATTTTGTCCGACGAAAAAGTTTCAGATAACGCATCTGAAAAACTTAGTTCGCTTAGAAAAAAGATAAAGAAATTAAACGAACAAATTAGAGAGCGCTTGAATTGGTATATACGCTCGGGCGAAAAATATTTGCAAGAAAATATAGTAACTATAAGAAACGACAGATACGTAGTTCCTGTTAAAAGCGAGCATCGCTCGCAAGTAAAGGGGTTTGTGCACGACCAGTCTGCAACTGGATCTACCGTGTTTATCGAGCCTGTTGAAATTTTAGAATTTAATAACCAGTTAAGAATTGCTCAAACTGAAGAAGCGCTTGAAATACAAGCAATTTTGCAAGATTTATCACACAAAGTAAGTCTTATTGCGGACAGTTTAGAGTATAACTTAGAAAATATTTGCGAGATTGATACGCTTGAAGCAAAAGCCACTTACGCGTATAAAACTCGCGCAAAAAAACCGTTTATGACAAACGGAAAAACTTTAGAAATTATAAACGGTCGCCATCCGCTTATTGATGCTAAAGAAGTTGTTCCACTGACGGTTAAACTTGGAAATGGGTATAATTATTTACTAATAACTGGGCCAAACACAGGCGGTAAAACCGTTACTTTAAAACTAACTGGGTTATTTTCAGTTATGGCGCAAAGCGGTATGTTTTTACCTGCAACGGAAGGAACTACTTTACCCGTTTATCAAAAAATATTCTGCGATATAGGTGACGAGCAAAGTATTGAACAAAGCCTTTCAACATTTTCGTCGCACGTTAAAAACCTTGTTAAAATCACGGAAAATGCAGATGGGGACAGTTTGTGCTTAATCGACGAAATAGGCGCAGGAACTGACCCTGACGAAGGTAGTGCGCTTGCTCAAGCAGTTATTGAACATTTACTTGATTTATCAAGCTTTGGAATAATTACGACGCACTATTCAAAACTTAAAGAGTTTGCATTTATAGAAAAGCGTATTAAAAACGCATCTATGGATTTTAATCCGGAAACTTTTCAACCGCTTTATAAACTCAATATCGGAACGCCGGGAAGCTCGAACGCAATAGAAATCGCAAAAAGATTAGGTGTTTCTCAAGAAATTACGAAAAAGGCAAATTCGCATTTATCAAGTGAAAAAGTGTCCTTTGAAAACGTCTTAAAAGAAGCGGAAAGTGCTCGCCAGCAAAGTCTTTTAGAACTTGAGAAAAATCGCTTATTGACTGAGAAAATTGAAAGCGAATACAAAGAAGTTGCAAAGCGAAACGAAGAACTTAAAAAGGAAAAAGAAAGACTTTTAACTTCTGCTAAATCTGAAAGTAGAAGAATTATTAGCGAAAAGGCGGAAGAAGCCGAAGAACTGATTGAAGAAATAAATGAAATTCTTAAAAAAGATGAAATCACAAGTGGCGATTTAATTCGCGCTAGAACTTTAAAGAATAAGCTTGAAGACAAAAAATATTCGCTTGAACCCGAAGAAGAAACTCCTGAAAACATTACGCCTGTTATACCTGAGAAACTTTTTGTAGGTAAAAGCGTTTACGTAAAAAGCCTTTCAAGTATTGGCGACGTGGTAAGCATTAATCTTAAGAGAAAGCAAGTCGTCGTTTTGGTTGGCGGTATAAAATTCACGGTAAAACCTGACGTTTTGTTTGATTACAAAATGAAGGAACATAAAAAAGATAATAAGCCTACCGTTAAAATTAAGCGTGAAATTTCTTCAGATTTTAAAACGGAAATTAACGTAATAGGGCTTGATAGAAACGAAGCGATTATTGAAGTTGAAAACTTTATCGACCAAGCAGTAGTTCATAACGCGGTAAATATTACTATCGTTCACGGCGTAGGGATGAAAGTTTTGTCAACGGCAATTCACGCATACCTAAAAAAGAATAAATTCGTTAAAGAATTTAGATTTGGTAGATACGGAGAAGGCGAAAACGGCGTAACCGTCGTAACCTTAAAATAGTATGAAAAAAATATATCTTGATAACGCGGCAACGACTAAACCTAATTTAGATGCGTTTAATCGTTCTCAAGCGTTTGCTATTGAAAATTTTTATAATCCGTCTGCAACGTACCGCGATGGAAGGGCAGTTTTAAACGAAATAAACCTTGCAAAATCGCGTATTTTGAAGTATTTTCCTAACTCGAAGTTGATTTTTACGTCTTGCGGAACAGAATCTGACAATACGGCAATTTCGCTGTTTAAAAGAAAGAACGCCGTTTCTACTCAAGGTGAACACTCTGCAGTTTTTCAAACTTTAGAGAACCTAAGAAGCAAAGGTCAAACCGTAAGATATGCAAAATTAAACCCCGACGGTAGTGTGAATATTGACGACTTTTTAAGCCTTATTGATAAAGACACGACTTTTTGTAGCGTCGTTCACGTAAACAACGAGACGGGGGCTATAAACGATATCAATTATCTAGCCAAGCGCGCAAAAGAAATTTCGCCTAATTTGATTTTTCATAGCGACGGTGTGCAAGCGTTTGGAAAAATAAGTTCGGGCTACGGTAGTTTCGTTGATTTATACAGCGTTTCTGCCCATAAAATAGGTGGGTTAAAGGGTGTTGGATGTTTAATCTATAATGAAAAACTTAAGTTTTCACCGTTTATTTTTGGCGGTGGACAAGAAGGTGGATTAAGAAGTGGTACTGAAAACGTGTTAGGTATTATAAACCTATCGTACTGCGCTGAAAACGCTTATGAAAATTTAGCAAAAAACCTAGAAAAAACACAAAACTTGAAAAACGAATTTTTAAGTCGCATAAATAAAGAACTTATTACCGTTATATCGTCTGATAACGCATCGCCTTACGTTATATCTATTTCTGCAAAAGGCTTAAGGGGTGAAGTGTTACAGCATATGCTTGAAGACGAAGGTATAATAGTTGGAACTGGTTCTGCGTGTTCGTCTAAACATCCGCACTCAAGGGTGATAAAAGCGTGTAACTATAAAAACGACATTTTAGACGGCGTTTTAAGAATAAGTTTTTCTTTTGAAACGGAAATAGATGACGTTTTGATTTGCGCTGAAAAACTTAATTTATGCGTTGAAAAATTAGATAAGGTAATGAATAAAAGATGAAAAAAGTTATAATCGTTAGATATTGCGAAATACACCTTAAAGGCAAAAATCGCAGTTATTTCCAAAATTTACTTATTAAAAATATAAAGAGAAGTTTGAAAAATATCAAGTACAATCTCAATATTTTAAACGCGAGATACTTAATTGAAGATTTTGACGATAGCGATTATAAAACTATCACTTCAAAATTAGAAAAAATCTGCGGTATTCACTCGTACAGTCCTGCGTTTTGGGTAAAGAGTAATATTGAAGATATTAAAGATTGTTGCTTGGAAATTATCAAAAATAAAAGTGGCGAATTTAAGGTTGAAACTAACCGCGCTGACAAGACTTTTCCGCTTAACTCGATGGAACTTTCAAGGGAGATTGGTGGAGAGATTTTAGCAAGCAATCCAAGGCTAACTGTAAACGTAATTAGCCCTGAAACGACAGTAAAAATTGATATAAGAGAAGGCGGTCAAACCTTGATTTTTACTGATACGGTAAAATGTTTAAGCGGTATGCCGTCAGGCTCTGCTGGGCGTGGTATGCTTATGATTTCAGGCGGAATTGATAGCCCTGTTGCCGGTTTTATGCTCGCAAAGCGCGGTATGAAACTTGATGCGGTGCATTTTTTCAGTTATCCGTACACAAGCGAACTTGCAAAAGAAAAAGTTATTAATTTAGCAACTCAAGTTGCCGAATACTCGGGTGGAATTAATCTTTATATGGTAAAATTTACCAAAATTCAAGAAGAAATTCACGAAAAGTGCCCAGAAGAACTTATGATTACTATGATGAGACGGTTTATGATGCGAATTGCAGAGCGTCTTGCAAAAAAATCTGGTGGACAAGCGATTATCACTGGTGAAAGTTTAGGTCAAGTTGCAAGTCAAACTATTGAAAGCATAACTTCGTCAAATTCTGTAGTAACGCTTCCTGTTCTTCGTCCGCTTATTGCGATGGATAAACTTGAAATCATTGAAGTTTCCCAAAAAATCGGAACTTATGAAACTTCAATTCTGCCATACGAAGACTGCTGTACGGTATTTTTACCTAAATATCCGGCAATCAAACCAAAAATGGAAGTCATTTTAAAAGCAGAATCTAAACTTGACGTTGAAAAACTTATTGAAGATGCTTTAAACGAAACAGAAATTTTAAGCATTTAACTATTATAGAAGAATTTAAGGAGAAAAATTATGGAAAAGAGAGTATTAACAATTCAAGACGCTTCTTGCGTTGGTCAATGTTCATTGACGGTAGCGTTACCTATAATTTCTGCGTGCGGTGTTGAAACTGCCGTTTTACCTAGCGCGTTATTATCTACTCATACAGCAGGCTTTACGGGCTTTACCGTGCTTGATTTGACGGGCGAGTTCCCTAAAATTATTGAACATTGGAAAAAAGAGAAAATTTCTTTTGACGGCGTATACACTGGTTACGTTCTCGCTAGTCAAATTGATTATATTAAACAAATTTGTGACGAACTTAATAACGGACCTAAGATTATCGATCCGGTTATGGCAGATCACGGCTCGTTCTACTATGGTTTTGATGAAAAATTTGCCGAAAAAATGGCAAGTTTATGTTATGGCGCAGACGTAATTTTGCCAAACCTTACTGAAGCCGCGTTCTTGCTTGGTGAAAAGTGCGTTCTGTCCGGTTATGATAAAGATTATATCGAAGGTCTTATAAAGAGATTAAAAGATAAATTAAACGTTAAATGCGTAGTTTTGACTGGCGTTAGTTTCGACGATGCTAGTCTTGGTGTTTGCGTTTATGAAAATGGCGAATTTAATTACTATTTTAGTGAAAAAATAGTAAGAAACTTCCACGGAACTGGTGATATTTATTCAAGTGCGTTTGTCGGTGCGTTCGTGCTTGGAAACAGTGCGCTAAAGTCTGCACAAATCGCAGTTGACTATACTGTGGAAGCAATGAAACTTACGTTAGATTACGCAAACGAACACTCTTACGGTGTGTTCTTTGAAAAGGCTTTGCCAGTTCTTTTAAATAAACTTGGAATTACTAAATAATGAATAAAACTCAGTTAAAAAATTATGCAAAATTAATCGCAAAAAAAGGACTTAATATTCAAAAAGGTCAAGACTGCGTTATTGAGTGCGAGTTTGATCAGCCTGAATTTATCCATATTTTGACGAAGGAAATATATAAACTAGGCGCAAGGCGTGTTTTCGTTGAGTGGTCTAGTCAAGTAACCCAAAAACTCACTTATAAATATTGCTCGGAAAAAACTTTATCGAGGCTCGAAAGTTTTGAAGAAGAAAAGTGGCGTTGGCGCGCTGAAAATCTTCCTGCCATGTGCTATATTATTTCTGAAGATCCGGAAGGTTTGAACGGAATAAACCAAGAAAAAATGACTAATTCCAAAATGGCGAGAAACCGCGTTATCAAACCGTACCGCGACAAAATGGAAGCAAGTTATCAATGGTGTATTGCGGCAGTACCGGGCGAAAAGTGGGCTAAAAAAGTTTTCCCAAACGACAAAAAGACGGTTGCTATAAACAAACTTTGGGATGCTATTTTAACTTGTTCAAGGGCGGATACAGATCCGATAATTGCATGGGAAGAACATAATAAAAATTTGAAAAAGCGCTGTGAATATCTAAATTCTCAAAACCTAACTGCGTTAAAATATCTCTCGTCTAACGGTACGAATTTAACCGTTGGTTTAAACGAGATAGGAATATTTACAGGCGGTGCAGAAAAGACTTTATCGGGCGTTGAATTTAACCCTAATATTCCGTCTGAAGAAATATTCACTTCACCAAAAGCGGGCGTTTGCGAAGGTGTAGTTTATTCTACGAAACCGCTATCGTATGACGGACTTATCATTGATAATTTCTCGCTAAAGTTTGAAAACGGAAAAGTTACGGAAGTTAAAGCCGAGAAAAACCAAGAATTACTTGAAAAAATCGTCAAAATGGACGAAGGTGCAAGTATGCTTGGCGAGTGTGCGCTCGTTCCGTTTGACAGCCCTATAAATAATTCTCAAATACTTTTTTATGAAACGCTTTTCGACGAAAATGCTTGCTGTCATTTAGCGCTAGGAAAGGGGTTTAGCGAGTGTATTAAAGGTTTTGAAAATATGAGTTTAAAAGAAAGACGCGAAAAAGGGCTTAACGAATCTATGATTCACGTCGACTTTATGATAGGCTCGAAAGATTTGAAAATTGTTGGAATTAAGGCTGACGGAAGCGAAATTTTAATATTTAACGAAGGAAATTGGGCGTTTTAGCCGAAGGAGAAATATGAATATACTTAAAGTTCCTGAAATTTTATTACCTAAAAAAGGAATTGATTTAAAGAAATGGTCGGTTATTGCTTGCGACCAATTTACAAGTGACAAAAAATATTGGGCAAAACTTGAAGATTATTGCGGTGATATTTCTACACTTAGAATTACTTACCCTGAAATCTACTTAAATGACAATCAAGACGAACGAATTAAAACTATCAACGAAACAATGCAAAAATACCTTGATAAGGGCATTTTTGAAGCGTATAACGGTTTTATTTTAACAGTTAGAAAAACGTCTTACGGTAACACTAGAATAGGTCTTATAGTTTCATTTGACCTTGAACAGTATGAAGTCGGTAAAAAACTTGCCGTTCGCGCAACTGAAGCAACCGTTAAAGAAAGACTTCCTGTAAGAATTAAAATTCGTGAAAATTCACCGATTGAATTGCCACACGCGCTAGTTTTAATTGACGACGAGAAAAAACGCGTAATAGAACCGCTTTACGAAAATAGAAACAACCTTAAAAAACTTTACGAAACCGAACTTAATATGGACGGTGGATCGATCGAAGGTTATCTGGTTGAAGACACGAAAGCAGTTATGGATATTATCGAAGAAGTAACTTCTGAAGATAATTGCTTTAAAAAATACGGTGATAAAACTCCGTTCATTTTCGCTGTTGGTGACGGAAATCACTCGATTGCAACTGCAAAGGCTTGCTGGGATAAAGTAAAGGCAAATCTTACAGACGAAGAAAAAGAAACGCATCCAGCGCGCTTCTGCCTTGTTGAAATTAACAATATTTACGACGATAATCTTAAATTTGAACCAATTCACCGCGTAGTTTTTGGCGCAGATGAAAAATTTATTGAAAAAATGAGTACGGCTATTTCTGGTGACGATACTATTACTTTATATTATAAGGGAAAAGAATTTACTCAATCTGTACCATCAAATTCTGCGCTTGCAATCAAGGAAATTCAAGCGTTTATCGACGATTATATTGCAAATAACGCAACGATTTCACAAGACTACGTACACGGAAAAGAAGACGCGTACACCGCAAGTGACGAACTTAACGGCGTTGCAATTCTTATGCCAAAACTCAAAAAGTCAGATTTATTCCCGTTCGTTGCTCAAAACGGAACGCTAACGAGAAAATCTTTCTCTATGGGCGAAGCAAAAGAGAAACGTTATTATTTTGAGTGCAAAAAGATTAAATAAGGTTAATTATGCAATTTATTGAACTTACGGTTACAACAACGACTGACGCTGAAGAACTTGTCGCGGATATATTTTGGAATTACACAGAGTACGGAGTTGCAATTTCTTCAGTTGACGATTGTATAAAACTTTTGGATAGTGATATTGTTTACGACTATTACGACGAAAATATTTTAAACGGCGTAAAAGGCGTATCGCTTGTAAAAGGTTATTTTTCAATAGACGATGCTGACGAGCGCATTGTGTCAGTTCGCAAAGATTTAGATACACTAAAAAATAATAGTCCATTCTGTCTAGGAACGCTTGAAACGGTTAAGCGTGAAGTGTCTGGCGACGACTGGATTGAAATTTGGAAAAAGCATTTTAAGCCAATTAAAATTGATAACGTAGTAATTTGTCCAGAGTGGATAAAGTACGACGGCGACGAGATTATAGTTAAAATTAATTCAAATCTTGCTTTCGGTACAGGTGAGCACGAAACTACTTCAATGGTAGTTAGTGCTATGCAAACTTTAAATTATGAAAACGCTAACGTTATCGACGTTGGAACTGGTAGCGGTATATTAGGAATAGTTGCATCTAAACTTGGGGCAAAAAAAGTCGTTATGACTGAAATAGATCCTGTTGCCGCTGAGGTTGCAAAAGGAAACGCAATATTAAATGGCGAAAGTCAAAATTGCGAAATTCTTTGTCAAGGTGATTTAGAAAAAATTAATGAAAATTTTGATATCTGCGTTGCAAATATCACGGCTGAAGTTTTGACTTTTTTATCTAGTTCGATAGTAAAAATAATTAATGAAAACGGCTATTTAGTGATGAGTGGACTTCTTAACGATAGGGAAGAAAAGGTTGAAAAACTGTTTAACGAATTAGGTTTTAAAACCTTGTCTAAAAAATCTGTCGGTGAGTGGACTTGTATCACTTTACAAAAATTATGATAAACATAAAAAATTGTAAAATCGTTGTAAATATCAATGATTTTATAAATTATTTCAAATTATAAAATAAAGGGCTTTTAATATGAAAGCAGTTGTTTTTACACTCGGCTGTAAGGTAAACAGTTGTGAAAGTTCGTCGCTTATGAACGGTTTAGAAACCTTAGGATATGAAGTTAGTGACAAACTTTCATACGCAGATATTTACGTTATCAACACTTGCGCGGTAACTAAAGAAGCAGAGAAGAAATCACGCCAAGCAGTTTCAAGAGTAAGGAAATTTAATGGTAACGCAAAGGTTTACGTTTTAGGTTGTGCCTCGCAAAACCACCCTGATGATTTTTTAAAAATTGAAGGGGTAACTCTTATAATGGGCACCGCTTCAAAGGACAAACTTTTAAGTTTGTTAGACCAAACGGGTAAACATATTGAAGAAGGGGTAGAGTATTACGAAGAATACCTTCCAATTAAGGCTATAAAGAGTCGTTCATACGTCAAAATTCAAGATGGATGCGAGAATTTTTGCTCTTACTGCTTAATTCCTTACTTGCGCGGAAAAAGTCGTTCGCGTTCGGTTGAAAGTATAATTTCAGAACTTAACTATCTTGATCCGCTTGAAGTAGTTTTAACTGGTATTAACCTTTCAAGTTATAATTATAACGGTATTAATTTAACAGGGCTTTTAGATAGGCTTAAAGACTTTAATTTTAGAATAAGACTTGGTTCTTTAGAAGTTGGAATTATCTCTCGCAAATTTTTAATAGCGTGTAAAAATCTTAAAGATTTTGCACCGCATTTTCATCTTTCTTTGCAGTCGGGGTGCGACAAAGTTTTGAAGGAAATGAATAGAAAATATACCGTTTCAGAATATCTTCAAAAAGTTAAATTAATTCGTGAATATTTTCCTTTAGCGGGAATTACAACAGACGTAATAATCGGATATTCTACAGAAAATAACTGCGATTTTGAGAAAAGTTATGACACGTGTAAAATCGCTGAGTTTTCAGATGTTCACGCGTTTTGCTATTCTAAAAGAGAAGGAACTGAAGGTGCAAAACTTAAAGAATTACCACCGCCTGTTAAAAAAGAAAGGCTTGATAAAATGCTTTTATTAAAAGCGGAACTAAAGTCCAGTTTTATTGAAAAGTTTATTGGAAAAGAACTTTCGTTTTTACCAGAATTTGAAAAAGATGGATACTTCGAAGGTTATACCGAGAACTATATTAGAGTATACGTTAAAGGTAATTGCGATAAAAAAATTACTAAAATAAAATTAATTAAGCCGTATAAAGACGGCGCTTTAGCAATAATTATATAAAGGAGAAATTATGGATTGTTTATTTTGTAAATTTATTTCAGGTGAGATTCCTGTAAATATAGTTTTTGAAAATGATAATTTTATTATCATACGCGACATTGCACCACAGGCTAAAAATCATTTTTTAGCAATACCAAAGAAGCATTATAAATATTTGGCAGATTTAACTGCTGAAAATGCTCAAATTTTAGGCGAAATTTTTGCTACTATCCCAAAACTA
The DNA here is from genome assembly GCA_045534605.1 of Christensenellaceae bacterium. Lineage (GTDB taxonomy): Bacteria > Bacillota > Clostridia > Christensenellales > Borkfalkiaceae > UBA4636. The sequence continues at coordinate 65,180 of JAZSKA010000010.1, forward strand.
GCGGATATTTTAGAGCTTAGTGGTGGATACAGACTCGTCATAAATCAAGGTGATGATGCCGGTCAAACCGTTCCGCACCTTCATATTCATATTCTTTCTGGTCAAAAAATGGAGTGGAATCCAGCATAAAACGCATATTTTTAGCGTATTTTTAAAAAATTGATAAATATTTGTAAAAAGTTGTAAATTTTCTTGACAACGATTTTTCTATGAAGTATAATGCAAATATCGTGAAATTTAAGCCTATGGGCAAGGGGGTGTGTTTGATGTCTACAATTAGAGTTGGTGAAAACGAAACGCTTGATAATGCTCTTCGTCGTTTTAAGAGAAAATGCTCTCGTGACGGTATTATCGGTGACCTCCGTCGTAAAGAATTTTACGAAAAACCTGCGGTAAGACGTAAGAAAAAAGCAGAAGCCGCAAGAAAAAGAAATAAAAAAATGTAATTTTTTTCACTCGCTAAATTTAGCGGGTGTTTTTATTTTGCTATTAAGAAATTTGTCGAATTTTGTCGAATAAATTATTTTTTATCTAAGAAGGAGAAATTTTATGGAACAATCTAAAGGAAAAGACTTAAAAACTAAGGCGCGAGAGGCTATGAAAAGGATGAAATCGGGCTTTTGGGAAAATTATCGCGCTGAAGTTAAGAAGATGGCTGAAAAAGCAAAGAGTGATGGCGTAGATACTTCTAAAGTAGTGGAATTTTACGAGACTAAAAATTCGCATACTATCATAAAAGATAGTGATGAATTTTATAACAAAGTCAAATTTATTCTCGATACTGAAGGGGAAGTTAGCGATATTATCGGTAGGCTTATTGATAACGAATATTATAAGTCGCTAGATTACGAACAACGTCAGCGTTACGTCTTGGAAATTTCAAGAAAGTACCGCGATGCTCTTGAAAGATACAGGCGAGAACAGTATTTTAGTAAAAAAAGTGTAAATTAATCGTATTTATTTAACTAATGTACGATAAAACGGTCTAAAACGGTTGAAAAAAAATTACTTTTATGTTATATTAACATAAAGAGGAAACTGCGATGGATTATTTATCTAAATTAAACCCAGAACAAATGGCTCCAGTCGTCGATACGGATGGGGCTGTTTTAGTGCTTGCTGGTGCTGGAAGCGGAAAAACTAGGGTGCTTACTAGTAGAATTGCATATCTTATCGATAAAAAAGGTGTAATGCCGTATAATATTTTGGCGATTACTTTTACTAATAAAGCGGCTAACGAAATGCGCGAAAGATTAGAAAGTATGGTAAGTGGCGCAAGCGATATTTGGGTTTCTACAATCCACAGTATGTGCGTTAGAATATTAAGAAGTTTTATTGATAGGCTCGGTACTTATCAAAACAATTTCACTATCTATAGTGAAGCGGATAAAGAACGCGTATTAAAAAGAATAATAGCAGATCTTAAAATTACTAGTGAAAGCGCACTTAAAAACGCAAAATATCACATTTCAAACGCAAAAAATTTGAATTTAACGCCAGAAGAATATCTAAGAGATCACTCTCGTGTCTCAGATATTGAAAGATACGTAGCAATGTATCGCATTTATAATGAAGAATTAAAACGTTCAAACTCTTTAGATTTTGACGATTTGTTACTTTTAACGTATGAACTTCTAACGACAAAACCAGAAGTTTTAGATTATTACGCAAATAAATTTCACTATATTCACGTTGACGAATTTCAAGACACGAACAAAATTCAATGCGATATTATAAAACTTTTAGCGTCGGTACATAAAAACATATTCGTAGTAGGTGACGACGACCAGTCAATTTACGGTTGGCGCGGTGCTGAAATTAAAAATATCCTTAATTTCAACAAAGATTTTAAGGATGCAAAAGTTTATAAACTTGAACAAAATTATCGCTCAACAAAACGGATTTTAGACCTTGCAAACTCAATTATAAAAAACAACGGCGTTCGTTCTGAAAAAGTGCTTTGGACTGAAAACGAGCAAGGTGCAAAGGTAGAAACATTCTTTGCGGACGAAGAAACGGGAGAAGCCGCGTATACGGCAATGAGAATAAGAAGTCTTATTCAGAACGGTGCTAGTTACTCGGATTTTGCCGTTTTAATGAGAATTAACGCGCTATCACGCGCATACGAACAAGAGTTTTTGAAATACGGTATTCCGTTCAAAGTCTTTGGTGGCTTTAAGTTCTTTGAAAGAAAGGAAATCAAGGATTTAACTGCTTATTTAAGGGTGCTTTCAAACCCGCTTGATAACGAAGCAGTTTTAAGAATAATCAACGTTCCTAAGCGCGGAATAGGCGATAAGAGTATTGAAACGCTCGTAAAATACGCAAAAGACAACGGTTTTATGCTTTTTGACTCTATAGTAGACGCTGAAAAACTCGATTTACCATCTGGAGCAAAAGCAAAAATCGTTCAGTTTAAAAAACTTATTATTTCGCTTATGGCAGACAAAGAGACTATGTCCTTAGTCGAACTTCTCAATTCTGTTATCAAAAAGTCTGACTTTATGTCTCAATTTGATCCAAAGAAAGACGAAGATAATAATAAAATGATGAACGTAGACGAACTTAAAAGTTCGGTGGACGAATTCTCGAAACTCAATCCAAACAGCGGTTTGAACGAATATTTAAGTTCGATAACGCTAGCGAGCGACCTTGACGAAGTTGAAGGAACTAATTTCGTTACTATTGCAACGATTCACTCGGTTAAAGGTCTTGAATTTGACAACGTTTTCATTGCAGGTCTTGACGAAACGATTTTCCCCGTTGCTCGAGCGGTAGGGGAAGTTGACGATATGGAAGAAGAACGCAGGCTTATGTACGTTGCTATAACGCGCGCGCGCCAAAGACTGTTTATAACAAGGGCAAGAAGTCGTTTCGTTTACGGAAAAAGACAAGCAACGAGCCCGTCAAGATTTTTGCTTGAATTATCAGATAAACTTGGCTTAAAAACGCGTTCTGAACAAATAGAGCGCGCAGAAAATAAGGATAGGCAATACGATTATGAACAGCGCCGTACTGACGAGCCTGATCCGTCAAAAAGTTACGGTGTTGCGTCTAATTTTTCGCGTTCGTTCTCTCGACCTAAAAAAGCGAGTGCCGTTGACGTTACAAAGTTTAAACCAGGTAAAAAGGTGCGCCATGTAAAATTCGGTATAGGCACTATTATAGCCGTTAAAAGCAGTAACGGAAATCCTATTTGCGACGTTGCATTCCCAGGACTTGGGGTTAAGAGTTTCGCAATTATGATGGCACCAATGGAAGTTATAGATTAAAGTTAGGAGTATTATTTTGCAAGAAAGAATGGAGCAACTTGTAAAGTTGTTAAACAAATACGCTTATGAATATTACGTTTTAGACAATCCCACCGTGTCTGATGGTGAGTACGATTTGCTTTACGACGAACTTGTGAAATTAGAACTCGAAACAGGGGTAGTTTTATTTGATTCGCCTACGAAAAGAGTAGGCGGTGCGCCTGTTTCAAAATTTCAAAAACACACGCATATTCAAAGATTATACAGCCTTGATAAAGCAGTAACGAACGACGAACTATCTTCTTTTGATGAAAAAATAAAAAAAGTTTTAGAAAATCCTATTTACACCGTTGAGTATAAGTTTGACGGACTTACTATTTGTCTAACTTATGAAGACGGAAAGTTTAAATGCGCGTCAACTCGTGGTGACGGAGAAGTGGGTGAAGACGTCACAAGTCAAGTATTAACTGTAAAAACTTTTCCGCTTACCATTGATTACAAGGGTAAATTAGAAGTTAAAGGCGAAGCGGTTATTCGTTTATCCGTACTTGAAAAATACAACGAAACTGCAGAAGAACCGCTTAAAAATGCTAGAAACGCCGTTGCTGGAGCAATACGAAATCTAGATCCGAAAATTACTGAAAAAAGAAAAGTTGAAATTTATTTTTACGACGTAAATTATATTGACGGTAACGATTTGCAAAGTCAGACTGATGCAGTTGACTTTTTAAAGAGAAACGGCTTTAAAGTCTATAACTTTTTAAAGGTTTGTAATTCTTTTTCTGAAGTTATATCTGCTGTTGACGAAATTGAAAAATCACGCAAAACTATTGACGTTTTAACTGACGGTGCAGTAATTAAAGTAAACGATTTTGTAACACGTGAAATGCTTGGCGCGACCGAAAAATTCCCGCGCTGGGCAATTGCGTTTAAATTTCCACCAGAAGAAGTTACGACTAAACTATTAGACGTAGTATTTCAAGTTGGAAGAACTGGGAAATTAACTCCACTTGCGCTACTTGAACCCGTAAATCTATGCGGTGCGACTGTAAAAAGAGCAACCCTTAATAATATGGGGGATATAAAAAGAAAGGGCGTTAAAATTCCTTCAAGGGTATTAGTTAGAAGAAGTAATGAAGTTATTCCTGAAATTTTAGGGACGACAGAAACTTATGAAGATAGTCTTGACGTTAATCCACCTAAGGTTTGTCCAAGTTGCGGTAGCGAAGTTGAAGAAATTGGTGCAAATTTGTTCTGCCCAAATAAAGATTGCAGACCGCGCGTGGTAGCCACGCTTTGCAACTTTGCATCAAAAGACGGATTAAATATAGAAGGTTTTTCTGAAAAAACGGCAGAGCAACTTTACGATATTTTAGGCGTTAGAAAGTTTTCCGATTTATACAAACTTACGGAAATGGAACTTATGATGCTTGAAGGCTTTAAAGAGAAAAAGATTGAAAATCTAGTAAATTCTTTAATTCGTTCGAAAGAACCTACGCTTGACAGTTTTATTTACGCGCTTGGTATTGACGGAGTTGGTAAAAAGACTGCAAAAGATTTAGCAAAAAAGTATAAGAGTATTGATAACCTTAAAAACGCTGAAATTGAAGAACTTTTGACCGTTCCTGAAATTGGCAATATAATTGCTGAAAATATCTTTAGTTATTTTAGGGACGATGATAATCTTAAAGAGATTGAAAACTTGTTTTCTTTAGGAATTAAGCCTAAATTTGAAGATAATCAAACGGGCGATAAATTTAAGGGCGAAAGAGTTGTTTTAACTGGTACTTTATCAAAATACAAAAGAAGTCAAGCAGAAAAGATAATAGAGAGCGAAGGCGGGGAAATACTATCATCCGTTTCTAAAAATACAACGCTTGTTTTAAGTGGTGAAAACGCCGGGTCTAAACTTGATAAAGCGAGAAAACTCGGTATAAAAATAATTGACGAAGCGCAGTTTGAAAATATCGTAAACAGTTGAAATTTTATACAAAATGCGCTAATATACGTACAATATTAGAGGTGAAAATATGCAAAGTATGACGGGATACGGAAAAGCAGAATACTCAACTGAAAAACTTTATTTGTCGGTTGAACTAAAAGCCGTTAATAATAGATTTTTAGATTTAGTTCCAAAAACGCCGAGAGTATTTTTGTGCTTTGAGGACCTTATTAGAAAGACGGTTGCAGGCAAAGTTGCTCGCGGTAGAGTTGAACTTTTCGTAACGCTAATTGATAACAGAGAAAAAGAAAAGAATATCGATGTTGATATATCTTTAGCAAAAGGTTACGTAAAGGCTTACAATCTTATAAAGGAAAGCGTAGACGGAATTTCTAAAGACGATTTTCCAATTTTATCACTTATGCGTATGCCTGACGTTGTAAAAGAAGGCGTTACGACGGTTGATACAGAATTTTATAAAGATATTTTACTCGACACTTTAAATTCTGCGCTTGATAAGTTTAACGAAATGCGTAAAATTGAAGGTGAAAAGTTGAAAATTGATATCTTGCAAAGGGTAAGCGTTATAGAAGAAGCGGTTAAGAAAATCGTTGAAAGAGCACCGCTTATTAAAGAAAATTATCGCAAAAAATTGCAAGATAGAATACAAGAAGTTCTCTCTGACGTAAAGTATGACGAGACGAGACTTTTACAAGAAGTTGCAATCTTTGCCGACAAAAGTAATATCGACGAAGAACTTACAAGATTAAATTCGCATATTTCTCAATTTAGAGAGATTGTAAAAGGTGAAAACGCTGGCAAAAAGCTTGACTTCTTAGTTCAAGAATTTAACCGCGAAGCAAATACGATTTGTTCAAAATCAAACGACCTTGAAATTACGCGCCTGGGACTAGCCATTAAGTGCGAAATTGAAAAAATTAGAGAACAAATCCAAAATATCGAATAAAAATTAAGTTTTATATAAAAGGAGACATGATTATGATTCACGAACCACCAATCGACGAACTCGCTAAAAAAGTAGGTTCAAAATACGCTCTTTGCATCGTTGCTGCAAAAAGAGCAAGACAATTACTTGATTATTCTTCAAATCAAGTAGGCAAAGATCAAAAGACTGACAAGCCTTTATCTCTTGCTGCAGTAGAAATTCAAGAAGGTAAGGTTACTGCAACCAAATTCTAAGCATTAAGTATGTCCACACGCTATAGGCTTGGGCATATTTAATTTTAATCGGTACATTATGATAGCAGAAGTTATTGTTGACATTGCGCATAGCGAAGTAGATAAAATTTTCGACTACCAAACGGGAACGCTTGACGTTGAGTGTGGTAGTCGTGTTGTCGTGCCGTTCGGTAACACGAAAATCGAAGGTGTCGTTATTCGCTTGAAAACTGAGTCTGATTTTGCGCTTGAAAAACTTAAGTATATCATAAGGGTAATTGACGAAAGTCCTGCAATAACTAAAGAGCATTTAAAGCTTATGGATTATATGCGTAAAAAGTACCATATTCCAAGTGCGCTTGTCTTAAGACAGTTTTTGCCAAGTGAAATGCGAAAGGGGAAGGTGCGTCAAAAAACCGTTTCGGTTGCTTACCTAAATATCGATATAAGTCAAGAAGATGCTTATGAAATTATCGGAAAGCGCGCAAAGTCGCAAAGAGATTGTTTTGATTTTCTGCTTAACGAAAAAACTTTCAAAATCGCCGATTTAAACTCGAAATTTGGATATTCTTCTGTAAAGGGATTGGTCGAAAAAGGATTGGTTTTGGTAAGAGAAGAACGCATTATTCGTTCGCCTTATACCACCTTAGAAAACAAAGTCAATTCATTTGAATTAAAGGAAGAACAAGCTAAAACGATACAGTCAATATCGACAACGGAAAAGCGCGTTTCGCTTATACACGGCGTAACGGGTAGCGGTAAGACTTTAGTCTATTTAAACCTTATTCGTCAAGTCGTAACAAGCGGTAAGACGGCAATAATGCTCGTGCCTGAAATTGCGCTTACACCACAAATGTTAAGCCAGCTTAGGGCTTCTTTTGGCGAAGTGTGTGCTATTTTGCATAGTGGACTGTCGGCTGGCGAAAAGTTTGACGAGTGGTGGAGACTTCGCTCGGGCGAAGCGAAAATTGCTATCGGCGCAAGAAGTGCTATTTTTGCACCGCTTGAAAACTTGGGGATAATTATTATCGACGAAGAGCACGACGGAAGTTACGACAGCGAGTCAAATCCACGCTATTCAACCATTGATATTGCTAAATTCCGCGCAGAATATAACGATTGTAAGCTTGTTTTAGGTAGCGCAACTCCGTCTATTGATGCTTATAGCAAGGCTCAAAGCGGTGAGTATAATCTTTGCGAAATGAAGTCGAGAATTAATCAAAAGCCACTTCCGGAAATGATTATTGCCGATATGCGTGACGAAATTCGTCGCGGTAATAATTCAGCCTTTTCAACTGCGTTAAAAGACGAGCTTGAAAAATGTTTAAAAGGTGGAAATCAAGCAATAATTTTTATTAACAGAAGGGGTTATTCTCAACAAGTAATATGCCGTGAGTGCGGTTACGTTGCAAAGTGCGAAAACTGCGACGTTTCCTTGAATTATCACTCGTCGGGAAATCTTTTAAAGTGTCATTATTGCGGTGCGACTTACCATATGCTAACAAACTGTCCAGAGTGTGGTGGTGTTCATATCAACTACGTTGGTACGGGAACTCAAAAAGTCGTTGAAGATATCAAAAAACTGTTTCCAAGCGCAACAATTTTGCGTATGGATAACGATACGACGCAAAATAAAGAAAGTCACTTTAAGATTTTAAAGCAGTTTTCTGAGAAAAAAGCTGATATTTTAGTTGGTACTCAAATGATTGCTAAAGGTCACGATTTTCCGTCAGTTACACTCGTTGGAATACTTGATGCGGATATGAGTTTGTTTTTCTCAGATTATAGAAGTGGCGAAAGGACTTTCCAACTACTGACACAAGTTGCTGGTCGAAGTGGTAGGTCAAACCTAAAAGGCTCGGTAGTGCTTCAAACGTATTCGCCGAATAATCCTGTATTAAAATATGCAATAAATTACGACTATAAGGGCTTTTACGAAAGAGAGTACGCGCTTAGAAAATCTACGGCTTTTCCACCGTTTTCGACTATTTTACGCGTTATGGTTGAATCTGAAAGTGACGCTGACGCTTTAGAAGGACTAAGATGCGTTTTTACAGAAATAAACGAAGTATATGAGAAAAGCAAAGATAAGTTTTTGTTCTTTAACAAGATGAAATCGCCGATAAAAAGGCTTAAAAATAAGTATAGATATCAAATTTTAATGAGGATAAAACAAGGCTCGGATGAACTTATTGACGAGATTTACGAAAAGTCTTTAAAATACTCGACTTCAAGTGTGCTAGTTTACGTTGAAGTTAATCCGAGTAATATGAGTTAGGTGAATTATGGCAATTAAAAAAATTGTTCAAATTGGTGACGAAGTTTTAAGAAAAGTAAGCGCACCCGTTGAAAAAATCGACGAAAATATCTTAAAATTACTAGAAGATATCAAAGATACGCTAATTTTTTCTCAAGGGGCTGGGCTTGCTGCACCACAAATTGGTGTTAATTTGCGAGTTTTTGCAGTCAATATCGATGAAGGGTATTTTGAATTTATAAATCCGGTTATATTAAAAACTTCAGGTAAACAATTTGGACCTGAAGGTTGTTTGTCTGTTCAACGTAAGCAAGGTGACGTTGAAAGACCTAATAAAGTCGTGGTTAAGTACCAAGACAGAAAAGGTGACTGGTATAAACTTACGGCATACGACTTTTTTGCAAGAGCAATTTGTCACGAAAACGACCATCTTGACGGTGTTTTATATATTGACAAGGCGCAAAATCTTAAGGAGATTCGCGATTAATGAAAGTTGTCTTTTTTGGAACGCCAGATTTTGCCGTAAACGCGCTTGACGGTATTGCCAGCAGTAACCATACCGTTATAGCGGTAGTTACCCAACCTGATAAGCGGGTCGGAAGACACTCTGAACTTCAATTTCCAGACGTGAAAAAACGAGCAATTATGCTAAATATTCCCGTTTTACAATACGAAAAAGTAAGTACAGAAGGTTTAGACGATCTAAGAAAACTTAACGCGGATATTTTCGTAACTTGTGCGTTTGGACAAATTTTATCAAAAGAACTTCTTGATATCCCAAAATATGGAGTAATTAACGTTCACGCGTCACTACTTCCTAAATATCGCGGAGCAAGTCCAATTCAACACGCTATTTTGAACGGGGATAAAGAAACTGGGGTTACTATTATGCAAACTGAAGTAAGTTTGGATAGTGGCGATATAATTTTATCTGAAAAAATAGATATTTTACCTGAGGAAACAGCTGACGAACTTTTTGGCAGACTTTCACTTTTAGGTGCAAAACTTGTCGTTTCTGCGCTCGATAAAATTGAAGATGGAACTGCTTGCTATATTCCGCAAGACCACGAAAAAGCGACGTTCGTAAAACAGATCAAAAAGCAAGATGCTTTAATTGATTTTTCTAAAGATCCTATTACTTTACACAACTTTGTTCGCGGTATGCAATCTTGGCCGTGCGCGTTTACTTATTTAAATGGAAAAATTTTAAAAATATATAGAATTAATGCGGTAAAATGCGATAATTTACAAACAGGCTTCGGTACGGTTTTATCTGCTGATAAAAGCGGTTTAACCGTTTCGTGTAAAGACGGTTATATCGAAATTTTAGAACTTCAACTAGAAGGAAGTAAGAAAATGCTTGCCAGCGATTTTTTACTTGGTAGAAAAATTGAAGTAGGTACTAGGTTAGGAAAATGATAACGACTTTTTACGATTGCTATCAAGTTTTAACAAAAGTATATTCGCAAGGTGCGTTTATAACGAACGCGCTAAACTCAACGCAAGTCGAGCCTTTAAAGCGTAGGGAAATTACTAAAATTTGCTATGGAGTAGTTGATAAAGATATAGAACTTTCTTACTATATAGCAAAATTAACTACAAAACCGCCAAAGCAAGCAATAAGAACGCTTTTAAAGATTGCTATGTACTGTATAGTGCACCTTAAAAAGCCTAAACACGCAGTTGTGTCTTCGACGGTTGAACTTGTTAAAAAACTCGGAAAAACGGCAAATGCAGGCTTTGTGAACGCGGTTTTGAGAAAATTAGACGTTGAAAAAATTGACTTACCAAGCGAAAAAACAGAGTTTTTGTCTGTAAAATATAACTATCCAGTTTCAGCGATTAAACTTTTAATAAATACTTACGGCGAAGAACTTACTAAAGAAATTATAAGTTACGACGAAAATCATAATTTTGTTAGATTTGAAAATGGTGTTGTAGGTGAAAAATACCTTATTGAAAATGGTTATGAATACATAAAAACGCCATTTGACGGTTTGTTTGACGCAAAAGGTCTTGCGATTAACGACGATTTTAACGATGGCAAGTTTACTTTTCAATCTATTGGTTCGGTTGCAATTTGCGACGTAGTTAGTAGCGGGGAAAGTTTACTTGACGCTTGTTCTGCGCCTGGCGGAAAGAGTGTGTTGCTTTCAGATAGGTTTGACAGCGTTGTTTCGTGCGATATACACGAGCATAGGGTAGAACTTATAAAATCTTACGCTAAGCGTATGAAAAAGTCGAATATTACTGCGATTATAAAAGATTCTTCAAAATATTGCGACGACTTTAAGGAAAGTTTTACACATATACTTTGTGACGTTCCTTGTTCGGGTTACGGCACTTTGAAAGACAATCCTGATATTAAACTTAAAAAGTGCGAAATTGAACTTGAAAATCTTAATAAGGTTCAGTTAGATATTCTTTCTAACTGTTCAAAATACCTTAAAAATGGTGGAGAGTTAGTTTATTCGACGTGTTCTATTTTTAAAGAAGAAAATGATGAGATTATTGATAAATTCCTAAAAAATAATACTAATTTTGTGGTAGAAAACATAAATTCACCGCTTGAAAGCATTAAAACCGAGTACGGATTGCAATTTTTGCCAAATATTAGTTTTGGCGCGGGATTTTATCTTTGTAAGTTGAGAAAAACAAAATGAAAATTATAAGCGATTATTCTTTAGAACAACTTAGTGAAATTCTAACTGGCTTTGGCGAACCAAAATTTCGTGCAAAGCAGATTTTTCGCGCCGTTCATCAAGGAAAACGCTTTAAAGATATGACCGATTTAAAAATTTCTCTAAGAGAAAGGCTTGAAAAGGAATTTGTTGATAATCCTTGCGAAATTATCGAAGAATTAATTTCTAAGGACGGAACGCGTAAATATTTATTCAGGTTGTATGACGGAAATATAATTGAAGGCGTGCTTATGAAATATAAGTACGGATACACTCAATGCGTTTCAACTCAAGTAGGTTGCCGTATGGGGTGTGCTTTTTGCGCATCAACCTTAGGTGGGCTTGTAAGAAATTTATCTCAAGGCGAAATTATAGGTCAAATTTTAGAAGTAAATAAAAGAATTGGCGGTAATTTAGATAAGCGCGCTATAACGAACGTCGTGCTTATGGGAAGTGGCGAACCGTTTGATAATTACGAGAACGTTTTGGGTTTTTTAAGGCTTATTTCTAGTCCCGATGGAATTAATATAAGTCCAAGAAATATCAGCATTTCTACTTGCGGAATTGTCCCTAAAATGCTTGAAATTGCCAAGGAAAATTTGCCAATTAACCTTACGGTATCATTACACTCTCCGTTTGATGAAAAACGCAAAAAGATTATGCCTATTGCAAAGGCTTATTCTATAAAAGAAGTAATAGACGCGTGCAGAAATTATTTTGAAATTACAAAAAGGCGCGTATATTTTGAATATTCGCTTATAAATGGCGAAAACGATACGAAAGAGTGCGCAGATAAACTTTGCGAACTTTTGCGCGGTTTTCCTTGTCACGTCAATTTGATAAAACTTAACGCAGTTAAAGAAACTGGCTTAAAATCAACGGGTGACAAGCGTGCGCAAGAATTTATGAAAATCTTAGAAGAAAAGGGGATTTCTGTTACGATTAGACGGTCTATGGGCGCAGATATTGAAGGCGCGTGTGGGCAGTTAAGACGTAAATTTTTAGGTAATAAAGATTAGTTTAGGGGGGAAAGACTATTAAAGGTCAGATTGTAAAAATAACTGCATCTAAATATACGGTTTACGACGGAGAAAAATTTTATAAACTCTCTGCGCGTGGCTCGGTTAAGTTTAAAAGCGGAAAATTAAGCGTTGGTGACTACGTTGATTTTGACGAGACGAGTATCAACACACTTTTTCCGAGAAAATCTAAGTTTTTGCGCCCAAACGTTGCTAATATTGACTGTGTAAATATAGTCATTGGCGCTCCGCCTAAGCCTGATTATTTGTTGATTGATAAAATAATTATAAGCGCAATTTCAGGTGGTGCAGAAGTTGTTATAACAGTTAACAAATCGGATTTGTCAACCGAAACTTACGATTACGTTCTAAAAAATTACGAAAACTCAGTAGATAAAATTTTTTCTGTTTCTTCAATAACAGGGGAAAATATCGAAAGTTTAAAAGAGTATTTAAAAGGAAAGCTTTGCGCGTTTTGCGGTCAATCTGCAGTAGGGAAGACATCGCTTCTTAATAAGCTTTTTTCAATGAGTGAAAAAGTTGGTGACTTAAGCGAAAAGACCATGCGCGGAAAGCATACGACGACTTCTTCTGAAATTCATTTTTACGAAGATTTTAAAGTGGTTGATACACCAGGTTTTAGTGCAAATATTTGCGAAGTAAAATCGAGTGAAATTAAAGATTATTACAGGGAATTTACAAGTTATTCAAGCGGTTGTTATTTTCTTGATTGTAAGCATATTTCCGAGCCTGACTGTTCGGTTAAACAAGCGCTTTTAGACGGAAAAATTTCGCAAGACAGATACGATAGATACATAGAAATTTTTAACGAACGCAAAAAGGAAGAAAAGTATGGAAAATATTAAAATTGCACCTTCAATTTTATCTGCCGATTTTTCAAAAATGGGCGAAGAAATAATTTCTTTGGAAAAGTCTGGTGCTGATATTATACACTGTGACGTAATGGACGGCGTTTTCGTTCCGAATATTACTTTTGGAATAAAAATGGTAAACGATATAAGAAAGGTGACGAAGTTACCGCTTGACGCGCACTTAATGATAGTAAACCCTGAAAACTACGTTGAACAATTTGCAAAAGCAGGTGCTGACTTTATAACCGTTCATTATGAAGCGTGTAAGGAAAATTTACCGTTCGTGCTTGAGAAAATTAAAAAAGCAGGGGTAAAATGTGGTTGCGTAATTAATCCTGACACTGATCCCGAAAAAATCAAAGACGTAGTTCCGCTTTGCGATATGATACTTGTTATGAGTGTTTTTCCTGGTTTTGGTGGTCAAAAATTTATTCCGTCAGCACTTGACAGTTTGAAAAAAGTTAAGAAAATGATACTTGATAGCAAAAAAGATATTTTGATTGAAATTGACGGTGGTATTAACCTTGAAAACGTAAGCCTTGTAAAAGAAGCGGGCGCTGACGTTATCGTTGCAGGAAATACAGTGTTTACTGCAAAAGATAGGGCGGAAATAATTAAGAGATTGCGTGAAAACTAATGGAATATATCATTGTATTAAACGGCGAAAAAATTGAAGATTTACAGATAAATTCTGAAGATTTTGTAATTTGTGCAGACGGCGCGCTAGAGTTTTTAAATAAAAAAAATATCACCCCGAACTTAATCGTAGGTGATTTTGATTCGCTTGGATTCGTGCCTGAAAACGCGATTTTATATCCAACGGATAAAGATTTAACCGACGGTGAAATCGCACTTATAAAAGCAAAGGAAATCGGCGCAAAGCGCGTTAAAATAACTTGCGCTGGCGGTTTTCGCGACGACCACTTTTTAGGCAATCTTGCGCTTTTAGAAATTGCTGATAATATCGGGATTTTTGCCGTAATTGAAACGCAGTATTCTGAAATATATTTAGTCAATGACAGTATCAAAATTGATACTTTAAAAAATACTTTTATTTCATTGATTGCGTTGGAAAAGTCAATTATAGCATATTCGAAAGGCTTAAAATACGAATACGATAATACAAAACTTGTCAGAGCGTCGACTTTAGGAATATCAAACGTCGCAATAAGTGATAATATTGAAATAAAAGTAGAAAGCGGAAAAGTGTTATTAATAGTAAATAAAACTAAAAATTAAAAATCCACCCTTAAAATCAATAAAGATTTCAAAAGGGTGGAATTTTTTGTAAAAAATAAGGTCGACCAATTTGTGGGCGACCGGAAACTGATTATGCTCTTTCAACGCTACCGCTCTTTAAGCAACGGGTACAAACGTATTCAGAAGAAACTACGCCGTTTTTAACGACTCTTACCTTTTGAACATTCGCATTGTAGGAGCGTGGTGTCTTACGGTTACTGTGGCTAACTAAGTTACCACTAAGTTTTCCTTTTCCGCATACACTGCAAACTCTTGACATAATAACACCTCCAACTCGCGTTTTATCATTAGCCTAATAAATATAGCACTAATTTTTCAAAAAAGCAACAAATTTTAATACGATTTTTAAAGAAAATGATAAAATTTAAAAATTAATTTTGATGATATTGTGAAAAATAGTAAATTGCAATAAAAACTCTTGCAAAAGTTTCATAAATATAGTAAAATGTAAGCATTAAAATAGGAGGTCGGAATATGGCAGTCAGTACGAGTAATATTTACGGAAACATTTCAATTTCTGATGAAGCGATAGCACGCGTTGCGTCTCACGCTGCTTTAGATTGTTACGGCATAGTCGAACTTGTTTCACCAAAGTTAAAGGACACAATTTCCGACTTGTTTAATAAGGGCGTAAAAGGTATTAAAGTTAATACCACCGGTAACAAAATTTACATTGATATTTACGCGATTATAAAGTTTGGTGTATCAATCTCTGCGGTTGCAGAATCGTTGAAACAATCTGTTAAATATCAAGTAGAAAAGTTCACCGGCATGGTTGTTCATGCGGTAAACGTAAACATCCATGGCGTTAAACTATAGGATTTAAAGGAGTTATTTATGCCAAAGAGTATTAACGGTGCTACGTTTACCAAAATGGTAATTGGTGCATCAAAGTTGCTCGATGCAAATAAAAACAAAATCGACGCGTTAAACGTATTCCCTGTTCCAGACGGCGACACGGGAACTAATATGAGTTTAACGATGCAATCGGCAGTTAGAGAATTAAAACAAAGTTCGTCAAACCGTTTATCTGATATTTGTGACCGCGTCTCTCGCGGTGCACTTCGTGGTGCAAGGGGTAACTCAGGTGTTATCACTTCTCAAATATTTAAAGGTATTTGTTCAACTATTCACGACGAAACTGAAGTTACGGTAAAAGTTTTTGCAAAAGCCTTAAAAAATGCGACTGAAGTTGCATATTCTGCCGTTGCTAAACCTAAAGAAGGTACGATGCTTACGGTTATTAGAATGATGGGTGAATACGCTCAAACCGTAAAAGCAAAGGATATAGAAACTTTCTTAGAACTTGTTATCGAACGTGGTAACGAAGCGTTAAAAATGACGCCAGAACTTCTTCCCGTATTGAAAAAAGCAGGCGTAGTGGACTCTGGTGGTATGGGTATCATCACAATCTTTAAAGGCATGCACATGGCTTTAACTGGTGAAGAATTCCCTGAAACTGACGAAGTTGAACTCGAAGTTAGGAAAGAACCTGAAATCACACAAGCAGACGTGCTAAATTTAGGTAGCATAGAATTCGGCTATTGTACAGAGTTTTTTGTTGTTAACCTAAAGAAGAAAACCACGATGGCTGATATTGACAGATTCCGCGAAACGCTTATGAATATGGGTGATAGCGTAATCGTTGTTGGTGATCTTAGTTTCGTAAAAGTTCACGTTCATACAAATACTCCTGGTAAAGCGTTAACTGCAGCGTTACAACTTGGCGAAATTAACAACGTTAAGATTGAAAACATGCTTGAGCAACATCGTGAACTCGTTAGAAAATACGAAGAAGAAAGAAAACCTATCGGTCTTATTTCCGTTTCTCAAGGCGACGGTCTTACTTCAATATTTAAAGAACTTCAAGTTGATAAGGTTATTGAAGGCGGACAAACGATGAACCCAAGTGCAAGCGACATTGCAGATTCTATTATGCAAGTAAATGCTGAAACGGTATTCGTTTTCCCTAACAATAAGAACATTATTTTGGCTGCAGAACAAGCAAAAGACTTGGTTGAAGGCAGAAAAATTATAGTAGTTCCTACTAAAAATATCCCTCAAGGCTTAGCCGCTGCGCTAGCGTTTGATTCTGATTTATCTGCAGACGAAAACTTAATGAATATGCTTCACGCTGTTGATAGTGTAACTGACGGTATGGTAACTTACGCAGTAAGAAATACTAAAATCGACAAACTCACGCTTAAAAAAGGCGATATAATCGGTCTTAACAGCAAGAAGATTTTAACAAAATCGAATACGGTAAGCGGTGCAACCATTAGTTTGATTGAAAAGCTTAAAGATAAAAACCATAGTCTAATCAATCTTTACTACGGTGCAGACGTGACTGAAAGTGATGCTGAAGCACTTTCTCAACAAGTTACTGAAGCGTATCCTGATTGCGACGTTGAACTTTATTTCGGCGGTCAATCTGTTTACTACTACATTATTTCATTAGAATAATTTTTAAAGGGAAAATTAAATTTTCCCTTTTTTCATACAAAATTTGGGCGTGGAAAAATTGAAGGAGTTAATTATGGAATTAAGGTATATTAAAGGCTTAAGTGACAAAAGAATAACAGACCTTAATAAGATGGGTATATTTACCGCTGAAGACCTTGTTAGGCATTTTCCACGCAATTATTTAGACCTTAGAAGGGCTGTTAAACTAAGTCACGCAATCCACAACGATTTCGCTCTTATAAAAGGTAGGATCGTCGGAAAACCTACGCTTGCAAAGAAAGGTAAATTAAGTATCGTAAAGGCTTTGTGTGAGCAAGAAGGTGAATTGTTCAATATTATTTGGTTTAACCAGCCTTACGTTGAATCTAAACTTGTATCTGGCGAAGAATATTTGTTTTATGGGCGAGTTAGAAATAGATTTGGTCAAGTTTCTTTAACTAATCCGTCTTTTGAACTTTTGGATAAGAATATTTCCTTAAAAGGAATCGTTCCTGTATATTCTGTTAAAGGTTGTTTAACGCAAAAAGTGATGCGTTCGGTTATAAGTGATGCGCTAAGCAAACTAAATTTTTCAAGTGTATTGCCAAAAACTGTATTAAATTACTCAGATTATGCAACCTTAAAAGATGCTTATTGTTCCGTTCATAACCCTAAAACATTTGAAGAAAAAGACAGCGCTAGCGAGCGTATTGCGCTTGAAGAATATTTTATATTAATTTCCGCTTTTAAAATAATAAAAGGTGATAAAGAACAGGCTAGAATTAACCGCTACAGCGTGACGGGCGCAGACTTAAAGTCTTTCTCTGAAAGGTTTGGCTTTGAGTTTACAGAAGGTCAAAAAAACGCTGTAAATGATATTTTTAGGGATATAAAAGGTCCTAAGACTATGAATAGATTACTTCAAGGTGACGTAGGTAGCGGTAAAACGGCAGTAAGTTTGTGTGCCTTGTTTTCAAGTGCGAAAAGCGGTTATCAATCTGTAATGCTTTCACCGACTGAAGTTTTGGCTAAACAAAATTATGCGCTTATTCAAAAATATTTGCCTGAATTTAGAATTGCATTTTTAAGTGGTTCAACTTCTCAAAAAGAAAAATCATTGATAAAAAGCCAGATAAAATCTGGGGAAATTGATATTGTCTGCGGAACACACGCCGTGCTTGAAGATAGTGTAGTTTTTAAAAATTTAAGTTTAGTGGTTTGTGACGAGCAACAGCGTTTTGGAGTTTCTCAGCGTTCAAGTTTAGTCGCAAAAGGGAACGCTTGCGACGTTTTGGTAATGAGCGCAACACCAATTCCTAGAACTTTATCTCTTATTTTTTACGGCGACTTAGATATTTCTACAATCCCAGACAAGCCAAAGGCTCGTGCAGAAATAAAAACTAATATCGTACCGCAGTCAAAATATCAAGATATGCTTAATTTCATACAAGAGCAAGTCAATCAAGGCAGGCAAGCGTTTTTTGTTTGTCCTAAGATTGAAGGTGACCCTGAAGGCTCGGTAATGAGTGTAAAAGAGATTTTTGACGAACTTAAGAATAGATTGCCAAATCTTAAAACGACGATGTTACACGGCAAGATGAAAGATGCAGAAAAGACTGAAATTATGCTAGATTTTAAGGATAAAAAGATTGATGCCTTAATTTCAACGACAGTAATTGAAGTAGGTATTGACGTGCCTAATGCAACTATTATGGTAATATACGGCGCAGATAGATTTGGTCTTTCACAACTGCATCAACTTCGTGGTAGAGTAGGAAGAAGCGACTTGCAAAGTTACTGCTTCTTACTTTCGGATAATGAGAGTGAAAAAGCGACGTTAAGACTTAAAGTTATCAAAGATAACGAAGACGGCTTTAAAATTTCCGAGTGCGATTTTGAAGAGCGTGGTAGCGGGGACTTTATGGGTACTCGTCAGAGCGGTAAAATTATTGACACGCTTGGTGCGCTTAAATATTCAACTTCAACCATATTTTTGGCTAAGAAACTTTCAGACGATGCTTTCTCAAATGGTGAAAACATAGCCGTTTTAAGAAAACTTGCTCTTGAAAAATATAACGCCTTAAAAGACGTAACTTTGAATTAATGCAAAATTTAAACAATCAAAAAACCTTGTAAAATCTGTATTTTACAAGGTTTTTTATTTTAAAAATGTGGGTTAGGTGTTACTAAAATCGTCTTGTGATTTGTGTAAATTACCATACCTGTTTTTAAACCGTTAGGCTTTTTAACAAATTTTCTTAGCGTATAGTCAACCGGAACTTTGTCAGAGTTTTTGGCTTTGCTAAAATAAGCGCAAATTTCAGCAGCATATTCTATTACTTTATCTGGTATTTCTCTATTTTTTGATTTGATTATTACGTGTGCAGAGTGATAGTCTTTAGTGTGTAAAAACATATCATTTCGTTCGCTTGATAGGGTTAATCTATCGTTTTGAAGGTTGTTTCTGCCGACTAAAATCTCAAAACCAAGATATTCGTATCTTCTTGGTTTAGAAGGTTGTTCTTTCTGTTTTGAGACTTTTTTTGTTTTTATTATGCCGTTTATCGTAAGTTCTTCTTCAATATCTGCAAAATCTGACGTATTTTCAGCATCTTCAAGTTCTTTATACAGCGTTGCGACGTAATCTAAAAGTAGTTGATTTTCAATAATAAATTCTCTCGTTGCGGTTAAAGTTTTCTTTTGTTTAGCGTATTTTTTAAAGAATTTATCTGCGTTTTCCTTAGGTGTAATGCTCTTATCAAGTTTAATTTCGACAGTAGGGCAATCGTCTTTTGAGTAGTCTATTAAAGAAACTTTGTCGGTTGGTGTTTTTAATTGATATAAATTGCTTATAATCAGTTCGCCGAAAAGTCTGTTTTGTTCCATATCTTTACAAGAAAGTTCTCTTTCAAGTAGAAGTTGATGCTTTTTTCTAAGTTTTTTGTCAAAAGCAGATATTGCTTGTAAAAGTTTTGTTTTTTTTCTATCAAAAAGTTTTTGTTCTTCTTTTTTTAGGTAGTGGTGGTCGATGCAATCTAAAATGCTGTCAAAATAGATTTTTTCACCTAAAACACTTTTATAATCTGCGATATAAAAATCGCTTCCACTTTTTGCGTTCGTTAGGTTTGGTTTAATTTTTGGTGAAACATAAAAAGTTTTAAAATGCTTGTAAAAATCTGTGATATTTAAGTTTTTTACAAAATCATCTACAAGGTTATTTTCCCTTTTAAAACTATCAACGATTTCACACGCGGTTGATTTTGCTATGCCTTTAAAGTTGTTAAATATAAAGTTTTCTAAGTCGTATCCGTTAAATTTTTCAAGCATATCTAAAGATGCTTTTTCATCTGTAATTTCAACTTTTTCTTGTGAAATTGGCAGCGTATATTTTAGCCCTGAAAATATAGGTCTGAGATTACTTTCGTCTAAAGTCGATTGTTTTAGCGCACCTAAAATTACGCCGTTCTCAACTAAAATTATATTTGAAAATTTGCCCATGATTTCAGAGTAAATAACTTTTTCTGTAATTTCCCAAAGTTCGTTTTTACACTCAAAAGTAATTTTTATAATTCGTTCAAAGCCTAAAAGTTCAATATCTTTAATGACAGCATGACTTAGGTGTTTTCTTAAAAGCATGCAAAAATTGGGGGCAGTAAGCGGATTTTTGCTTTCTTTTTTGGTTAAACAAACCCTTGTGTTTTGAGCGTTTGCACTAAGTAGTAATTTTAAGTTTTGATTTAATGCTCTTATAGAGAGTACGACGGTATCACCATCAGGTTGATTGACTTTGTCAACGCGTGCGTTTTTAACAATTTTTTCAAGTTCTTTGGTAGTGTGATACAGTGAAAAAGCGTCTTGTGGCATGATTTCTCCTTTATTTTCCAAAATATTATACTAAATTATTTTTATTTTGTAAATATTTGCGCGCAAAAACTTTACAAAATTTGCAAAAAATGGTAAAATATCTTAGAAATAAATAAAAAAGTATCAAATAGGAGCAAGACAATGAAGTACACTTGTGAAAAGGCTGAAAAAAGCCAAGTAAAAATTACCCTTACTATTGAAAAGGAAGATTGGGATAAAGCAATCTACGACGCTTACCTTAAAAATAAGAGTAAATTCAATATTCAAGGTTTTAGAAAAGGCAAAGCACCGTTTAACGTAATTTGCAGTCAATACGGCAAAGACGTTTTCTTTGAAGACGCTTTAAATATCGCAATTTCTAAGTATTATCCTGAAGTTTTATCTAGTGAAAAAGATTTACACGTAGTTGGCGATCCTGATATTAGACTTAACGAATTCAAAGACGACGAAATCGTTTTAGACGTTTTAGTTCCTGTTATGCCAGAAGTTACTATCGAAGCGTACAAGGGTATAAAGGTTAAGAAAGTTGAGTATAATGTTACGGACGAAGACATTGAAAACGACTTAAAGAGACTTCAAGAAAGAAACGCAAAAGACGTTCCAGTAACTGACCGTGCGTGCCAAGAAGGTGACACGGTTGTTATCGACTTCTCTGGTAGTGTTGACGGTGTTAAATTCGAAGGCGGTACTGCAGAAAAGTATAGACTAGGTCTTGGAACTCACTCTTTCGTTCCTGGATTTGAAGAACAAGTTTGCGGTATGAATATTGGTGAAGAAAAAGACATCAACGTTAAGTTCCCAGACGACTATACTGAAGAACTTAAGGGTAAAGATGCAGTATTTGCAATCAAATTACACGAAATCTTTATTAAAGAATTACCTGAAATTACCGACGAATTTATTAAGGATAAAACGGGTGAAGAATCGCTTGACGCTTACAAGGCTAAGATCCGCGCAGATTTTGATAAAGACAACAAGCGCCGTGAACGCGACGAAAACGAAGATAATCTTTTAAATGCTATCAGCGATAAAACTACTGTTGAAATTCCTGATGCAATGGTTGAAAACGAAGTTACAAGCATGATTCAACAATTTGAATACAGACTTATGTATCAAGGCTTAAAACTTCAAGATTATCTCAAAATGATTGGTCAAACTGAAGAAGATATGCGTAAATCTTACAAAGAAACTGCTTATTCAAGAGTTAAAAAGCAACTTATCGTAAATAAGATTATTGAACTTGAAAAGATTGAAGCAACTCAAGAAGAAATCGACGAAAAAGTTAAAGAACAAGCAGAATCTGTGGCTAAAGACGTTGAAGAATACCGCAAGACTATGGACCCAAGACAACTTGAATATATCCAAAATTCAATTATCGTTGACAAGTTGTTTGCGTTCCTTACCGCTAACAACATTATGGAGTAATTTGCGAAATTTCAAGTTTGCAAAATTTATTTAAAAATCAAAAATTTTAACAAGGGGAATAATAAATATGAAATGTCTAACCGTTTCTGAATCAACAGGCCAAGGCGAAAAGATGATGGACCTTTGGTCAAGACTTTTAGAAGACAGAATTGTCTTTGTTACAGGCGAAATTGACGACGCACTTGCAAACGCAGTCGTTGCTCAACTTATTTACCTTGAAGCAAAAGATCCTGATAAAGACATTTGTCTATATATCAACAGCCCTGGTGGTAGCGTAACTGCAGGTTTTGCTATTTACGATACTATGAATTATATCAAATGTGACGTAAGCACGATTTGCTTAGGTCTTGCAGCAAGTATGGGTGCGTTCTTATTATCAAGTGGCGCAAAAGGCAAGCGTTTTGCTTTACCTAACAGCGAAATTATGATTCACCAACCACTAGGTGGTGCGCGCGGTCAAGCAACCGACATTAAAATCGTTGCGGACCATATTATGAAAACTAAAGCAAAACTCAATCAAATCTTATCTCAAAACACAGGTAAGCCAATCGATCAAATCGAAAAAGATACCGACAGAGATAACTATCTTTCTGCAGAAGAAGCAAAAGATTACGGCTTGATTGACATGGTTTACTACAAAAGATAGTTTTTCATATTTTTTGGAGGGTTAATGAACAACAATAGCAATAATAACGATACCAAAAAAACGGATTTAAGTTGTTCGTTTTGCGGAAAGCCGAAAGAACTTGCTAATATGCTAATTGCAGGTCCTAATAACGTTTATATTTGTGACGAGTGTATCGAAGTTTGTAAAAACGTTATAAAAGAAGGCAATCAAAAAGCGTCTAAGGACGTTGTAAAATTGTTAAAGCCACAAGAAATCAAGGCTGAACTTGACAAATATATCGTTGGTCAGGAAAAGGCTAAAAAGGTGTTGTCGGTTGCCGTTTACAACCATTATAAGCGTATCAATATGAACGCAAAAAATAAAGGAAAAAACGGCAAATTTGACGATTCTGAAGTGGATAAGAGCAATATTTTAATGCTTGGACCGACGGGTTCTGGTAAGACTTTGCTTGCAAGCACTTTAGCAAAAATTTTAAACGTTCCTTTTGCCGTTGCGGATGCTACGACTTTAACTGAGGCTGGTTACGTTGGCGAAGACGTTGAAAACATTTTATTAAAACTTATTCAAAACGCCGATTACGACGTTGAAAGGGCGGAGCGCGGAATAATTTATATCGATGAAATCGATAAAATCGCTAGAAAAGGTGAAAACGTTTCTATCACGCGCGACGTATCGGGTGAAGGCGTACAACAAGCGCTTTTGAAAATTATCGAAAGTACGGTTGCGTCAGTTCCCCCTCAAGGTGGAAGAAAGCATCCACAACAAGATTTTATTAGAATTGACACTACGAACATCTTATTTATTTGCGGTGGCGCGTTCGTTGGTCTTGATAAAATTATTGAAAGAAGAAAAGACGGTTCAAGTTTTGGTTTCAATGCTACCGTAACTTCTAAAAACGAAGATAATAAAGAAATTTTGGCTGAAGTTCAACCGCAGGACTTGACAAAATTCGGCTTAATTCCTGAATTTGTTGGTAGAATTCCGATTACCGTTTCACTTCATGCACTTGACGAAGATGCACTTGTCAAAATTATGACAGAGCCTAAAAATGCAATTGTTAAGCAGTACAAAAAACTCGTTTCCTTAGACGACGTTGAACTTGTCGTTAAAGACGATGCAGTTAGAGAAATTGCTAAAAAAGCAATAAGTCTAAAAACTGGTGCAAGGGGACTTAGAACGATTTTTGAAAACCTAATGCTCGACGCTATGTACGATATTCCTTCTGACGATTCAATCGAAAAAGTGGTTATTGATAGCGAAGTCGTTTTAGGTAAAAAGAAACCTGATTTAATTAAAAAGCAGATTGCATAACAATTTTAAAAAAAGGGACTGTAAAGTCTCTTTTTTTGTTGATATTTTTATAAAATTTGTTGTCTTTTTTGTAAAAAAATGTTAATATATTAATATCTATATTTATATGCACGCGCGCGCGGGTTACGCGCGCAAGGAGATTTTATGGAAAGAACGGAAATTAAAAGCCTATATTTAAACAGTAGCGATTTTGACGGTGCAAATATTACCGTTATGGGTTGGGCAAGAACTATTAGAGATTCTAAATCGTTTGGTTTTATTGAACTTAACGACGGAAGTTATTTTAAGAATTTGCAAATTGTATTTGAACGCGAAATTTTAGATAATTACGACGAAATTGCTAAGCAAAACGTTGGCGCTTCTTTAGAAATTTGCGGAACGCTCGTATTAACTCCAAACGCAAAGCAACCGTTTGAACTTAAAGCAACTAAAATTTCAGTTCTTGGCGAATCAACGCCAGACTATCCATTACAAAAGAAACGCCACAGTATGGAATTTTTGCGTGAGATTGCGTATCTTCGTCCTAGAACGAATACTTTTAACGCGGTATTCCGTATCAGAAGTGAAGCGGCGTTTGCAATTCATAAATTTTTCAACGACAGGGGCTTCGTGTACGTTCATACTCCTATAATTACTGGTAGCGATTGTGAAGGTGCAGGGGAAATGTTCCAAGTTACTACTTTAGATATGGACAAGGTTGCTAAAGATGGAAAGGTTGATTATTCAAAGGACTTTTTTGGTAAAAAAGCGTCTTTGACAGTTTCTGGTCAATTAAACGTTGAAACTTACGCTATGGCGTTTACTAACGTTTACACTTTTGGACCTACTTTCCGCGCTGAAAAGTCAAATACTTCGCGCCACGCTGCAGAATTTTGGATGATAGAGCCTGAAATGGTTTTTGCAGACCTTGCTGAAGATATGCGCGTTGCAGAGGCTATGGTTAAAGCGATAATCGGTCACGTATTAAAAACATGCCCAGCAGAAATCGAATTTTTAAATAAGTTTGTTGACACGGGACTTGTTGATAGACTTAATAACGTTTACAATAACGAGTTCGTTCGTTTGACTTACACTAAAGCAATTGAACTTTTAGAACCTATAAAGGACAAGTTCGAATATCCAGTGTTCTGGGGTTGCGATCTTCAAAGCGAACACGAAAGATATCTTACCGAAGTCATCTTCAAAAAGCCAGTATTTTTAACCGATTATCCAAAGGAAATTAAGGCTTTCTATATGAGACTTAACGACGATAACAAAACGGTCGCAGCAGCCGATCTTTTAGTTCCTGGTATCGGTGAACTTATCGGTGGTAGTCAACGTGAAG
The DNA here is from genome assembly GCA_045534605.1 of Christensenellaceae bacterium. Taxonomy (GTDB): domain Bacteria; phylum Bacillota; class Clostridia; order Christensenellales; family Borkfalkiaceae; genus UBA4636. The sequence goes on from JAZSKA010000010.1 coordinate 90,635, forward strand.
AACGCTTAGACGTGTTAATTGAAAAACTTAAAGAATTCAAGTTAAATCCTGAAGATTACGCGTGGTACGTCAACCTTAGAAAATATGGTGGAGCGGTTCACTCTGGCTTTGGTTTAGGGTTTGAAAGAATGGTTATGTACCTAACTGGAATTTCTAATATCCGTGACGTAATACCGTTCCCAAGAACCGTAGGAAATTGTGAGTATTAATATGAAAATTATAGTTGATTGTTACGGAGGCGATAACTCGCCATACGCTCAAATTAAAGGCGCGATAAACGCAGTTAATAATTGCAAAGATATTTCCGTTGTTTTAGTTGGTAAAAGCGCGGAAATAAACCAAGAACTTCAAAAGTATGATTTTGACGAAAATCAAGTCGAAGTTTTAAACGCAGACGAAGTTATTGGTTGCGACGAAAAACCAACTTTAGCAGTAAGAGAAAAACGCAACTCGTCCTTAGTTCTTGCGTGCGATCTTTTAAAGCATGACCAAAGTTGTTCTGCATTAGTATCTTCAGGTAGTACGGGGGCAATTTTGGCTGCATCCGTTATGAAAATCGGGAGAATTAAAGGTATTTCAAGACCATCTTTAACTCCGCTTCTTCCTTCGGCTAATTCTGCCGATCAAAGAGTAATGCTCGTTGACTGTGGCGCAAATGCAGAGTGTAAGCCTATAAATTTATTGCACTTTGCGCTTATGGGTTCGGTATATTTTAGAGAAGTACTTGGTATTAAAGTACCAAAAGTTGCTATACTTTCTAACGGAACTGAAGAAGAAAAAGGTACTGAACTTACGAAGGAAGCGTTTAAACTCATAAAAGATATGCCTGATATACAGTTTATGGGTAATTGCGAAGCACGCGACATTTTCTCTGGTAAATTTGACGTAATCGTTACCGACGGTTTTAGCGGTAATATCGCGTTAAAGGCGTCTGAAGGAGCGATTAATCTTTGCCTAAAGACGATAAAAAATGAAATTAAGTCGTCTTTTGTGTCAAAAATTGGCGCTATTTTCTTAAAAAAGACTTTCAAAAACGTTAAAAAGCGTTTAGATTATAACAGTTTTGGCGGAGCGGTCGTTTTGGGTGCGGATAGACCTATTATAAAGGCTCACGGCTCATCAAACGAAGTTGCCATCGAAGCGGCTATCTATCAAGCGTGTGACGTCGCTAAAAACGATATTATCGGAAAAATTAAACAAGGATTGGAAAATATAGCAAGTGAAAACGACGATTGATATTTCTTTGGCTCAAGAAATAATCGGTTACTCTTTTAAAGATAAAAAACTTTTAGTTCAATGTTTTACTCACTCGTCTTTTACCAACGAACATAAAGGATATAAGAATAACGAACGGCTAGAATTTTTTGGTGATTCGATTTTAGGTTTTATCGTAACTGAATATTTGTTTGAGAAAAATTCTGGTGTAGATGAAGGAAAACTTACAGAAAAGAAGCAAAAAATCGTTTCAAAAAAACCGCTATCTCAAGCGATTATTAAACTTGGGCTCGATAAACTTTTAATTTTAGGTGAAGGCGAGAAAAATAGTAAGGTTAAATCTGAAAATTTAGCCGAAAATTTGTTTGAAGCACTCGTTGCTGGTATTTATATCGACGGTGGGATTGACGTGGCTAAAAAGTTTGTTTATGATAAACTTTTATCTTGCGAAGATTGCATAGACCAGCGCACAGATTTTAAAGGTGCTTTTCAAGAACTCGTGCAGAAAAAGCGTTTAGGCGAAATCAAGTATGTACAAGTCAAAGTTGACGGTCCTGCGCACAATCCTGAATTTACGATGCAACTAAAACTTTCTGGCAAGGTTTTGGCGACGGAAAAAGGTCCGTCAAAGCAAAAGGCAGAGCAAAAATGTGCAGAAATTGCACTTAAACTATTAAAAAACTAAGGGGATTTGAAAGTGAATTTTCAAAAGATTGAAATAATAGGTTTTAAATCGTTTGCCGACAAGGTTGAAATTATCTTCGACAGTGGCGTTACTGGTATCGTAGGTCCTAACGGATGCGGTAAAAGTAACATTGCTGACGCTATAAGATGGGTTCTTGGTGAACAGTCTGCAAAATCTTTACGTGGCTCAAGTATGAGCGACGTAATCTTTAGTGGTACCCAAAACAGAAAAATGCTTTCTTACTGCGAAGTTTCGCTTTATTTTGATAACTCAAATAAGATTTTCCCATCTTGTGAATACACTCAAGTAATTCTTACCCGTAAACTTTTCAGAAGTGGTGCAAGTGAATATTATATTAATAATCAACCTGCAAGAATGAGAGATATTATCAATCTTTTGCACGAGTGTGGTGTATCGAAAAACGGTTACTCTATTATAGGTCAAGGTAAAGTCTCTGAAATTTTATCTTCAAAACCAGAAGATAGACGTCTTATTTTCGAAGAAGCCGTCGGTATTGCTAAAACTAAGAGTGAAAAACTCGAAAACGAGCGTAAACTCGAAAGAACTCGCGACAATATTACCCGTATAGTAGATCTTACGACCGAACTTGAACGCCAACTCGAACCAAGCCGTAGAGCGGCTGAAAAAACTCGTAAAAGCATTGAACTTTACGAAGATTTAAAATACAACGAAATCAATAACTATTTATATAAATACGACAACGCAAGCACTGTTAAAGAGAAAATTAATCTCAGACTTCAGGGCTTGATTGAAGAATACGCTATAAGAGAACGCGAATCGAAAGAAGCAAACGAATCGTATAATTTACATATGGCTCAAGTTAACGAATTTGACGCTAGAATCAACGAACTTAACGAGCAAATTTTGGCTGAAACCGTAAAGCAAGAAAGAACTGAAGGTAACACGAAACTTCTTCGCGAAAAGATTAGTTTCTGTAAAAGTGATACGGTTCGTCTTGAACAAGATAATGCCGAAAAGACTGAAAAACTCGAACTTTTAAATAAAGCCATTGACTCAAAGCGCGAAATGGCTAAATCTTTTGATGACGAGATTAAATCACTTTCAAAAACTGTCGACGAACTTAATAAAGAACTTGGCAAAATTTTAAAAGAAATTCAGTCTGGGGAAGACCTTGCTCAGTCTGCGCAAAGTAAGATTTTAAAGTCAGCCGATGCGCTTGCTGATATTAACAGAAATATCGGTTCTCTAGATACTGAAAAGAACGTTATTTCTTCGCAACAAAAGGAAGTTTTAGATAAGGTAAACGCTTTAACTGCTACTTATGAAAAACTCACGCAAGAAATTGCTAGAATTAAAGCGGAAATTTTAACGAACGAAAGTTTGCAAGAAAAGAAAGTTCAAGAAATTAGCGAAACGGAAAAAGCCATTTCTGAAGCAAATAACCAAGTTTCTGAAATTTCTAATAAAATTTACAAACTTAATATTGAAATTAACTCGCTTGAAACCAACCACAGAATTTATTCTAATATTAAAGAATCGTTTGACGGTTACCCGCAAGGCGTCAAAAACTTGATGTTAAGCGCTAAACAAAATTCTGTTCTTAATTCAAAAATTAAAGGCGTAGTTGCGTCAATTATAAAAACTGACTCTAAATATGAAGTCGCGATTGAAACGGCAATCGGCGGGGCAGTTCAAAACGTAGTAACGGCTACCCCGGAAGACGCGCAATACCTTGTAGAATACCTAAAATTAAGTAAACTTGGTAGAGCAACTTTCTTGCCTGTAAACAGTGTAAAACCAAGAACGGATACTCGCGAATTTTTAAGCGCACTTTCTGAAAAAGGCGCAATTTGTTCTGCAACAAAAGCAGTTAAGTACGATTCTTATTACGAGAGTGTAATTCAATACCTTTTAGGTAATACTTTAATCGTTGATAATATCCAAAATGCCGTTCAAATTGCTAAAAAATACCGCTTCTCGTTTAAGATTGTTACACTTGACGGCGATATTTTAACGGCAAGCGGTTCGGTTTCAGGTGGTTCGAAAAAGCAAAATCAATCTACGTTACTTGCAACCGATAACAAATTGTCGCAAATTGATGATGATTTAAAAGAAAAGCGCGAACTTTTACAAAAACTTACCGCAAAAAAAGAAAGTTTAGTGACAAAAAGCAATCGTTTAGTTGACGAACTTGACGAAAATAATAAACAGGTTCAAGAATTAAAACTTACTTTGACTGCACTTAAAGAAAAACTTGCAAGTTACACTGAACTTTCAGAGAACTGTTTACAAGATATTCAAGCAAATAACGACGCTATTGAACAAATTGCCGCTCGTCTTAACGATATCAGTCAAGAATACCTTGATATCGAACTTGGAAACAAGAAATTGCAACAAGAAAAAGAAAGTGCGTCAGACGACGCTCAAAAGCAACAAGCAGCGTATGACGTTTTAAGAAAAAGACGTGACGAACTTATTGAAAATAATACGATAAAACAAGCGCGTTTGTCTTATTTACACTCTGAAATCAAATCTACAAACGACGATATTGATCGTATGAAAGGTGAGTATAACGACACCGAAGAAATTATCAGAAAAAATCTTGCTAGCATTTCTCTTAACGAACAAACCGTTGCTAATTTGTACGACCAAATTGAGAATATTACAAGAGTTTATGAAGAAAATTCGGGCATTAAAACTTTGCGTGACGAACTTATTAGTTATAAAGAAAGAAAGTCGAAATTATCTGATCAGATTTCTCAAGACGATTTAAGACGTCAAGTTCTCGCAAGCGAACTTACTAAACTTTCAGAAAAAAGGCACGCAGAAGAACTCGCTATAAGTAAGGTTGATACAGAACTTGAATATATGCAACAACGAGTTGAAGAAGAATATCACTTAACTTATGAAACTTGCCAACACTTAAGAGATCCAGAGTATAATTTTGCGACTTCTCAGCAAGTTATCAACGATTTGAAACGCAAGTTAAATTCTTTAGGTCCTGTTAACCCGTCTGCTATTGAAGAGTATGAAACGACTAAAACTCGTTACGACGAGTTAATGGTTCAAAGAACAGACCTTGAAAAGGCAGAAGACGATATTAAAAAAGCAATTCAAAAACTTACAAATGAAATGCTTGCTATATTTAACGATGGATTTGAGCAAATTAGATCGCATTTCCAACTTATCTTTAAGCAATTATTTGGCGGTGGTCGCGCAGATTTATTGTTAGACTATACGAACGTAGAAGATCCGCTTGATGCAGGTGTTGAAATCGTTGCAGAACCGCCTGGAAAGAAATTGCAAAAGATTTCACTTCTATCAGGTGGTGAAATGTCGCTTACAGCAATAGCGATCTTGTTTGCAATATTAAAACTTCGTCCAATGCCGTTCGTTGTTCTAGACGAAATTGAAGCAGCACTCGACGATGCAAACGTAGAAAGATTTGCTAGATACTTACAAAACTTCTCTAAAGAAACTCAGTTTATAGTAATTACGCACAAAAAAGTTACTATGGAATTATCCGATGCGTTGTTCGGTGTCACAATGCAAGAAAAGGGCGTTTCAAAGATAGTTTCTGTTAAACTTAGCGATATTGAAGACGTAGTTGACGCAGATTAATTTATTTGTAAAAAACTTTAAAATTTAAGGTGAAATATGGGATTTTTTAGCAAAATTGCGAACGCATTAAAAAAGACGAAAGATGCGTTTTCATCAAAGTTTACCAAACTTTTTGCTCGCGATAAAATCGGTGAAGATTTTTATGAAGACTTAGAAGATATCTTAATTTCTTCAGATATAAGTTTTTCAACGAGTGAAGATATCGTTGAAGAATTACGTGATCGCATGATTGAAGGAAAAGTATCCGATAAAGAAATCGTTGTTGAAGAATTAAAAGACATTTTAATTGATAAACTTGATGATACTGACGATTTCGATTTCGAATATCCTTGCATTATCATGGTTGTTGGCGTAAACGGTGTTGGTAAGACGACTTCAATAGGTAAACTTGCAAATAAATTCAGAAAAGAACATAAAACGGTTACAATCGCTGCTGCAGACACTTTCAGAGCGGCTGCAAGCGATCAACTAGAAGTATGGGCAAAACGCGCCGACGTTAGAATTATTAAGCAATCTGAAGGTTGTGATCCATCTGCGGTTGTGTTTGACGCTGTAAATTCTGCAAAAACCAAGAAAACGGACGTTTTAATTATTGATACTGCTGGTAGACTTCACGTTAAATCAAACTTAATGGAAGAACTTAAGAAGATGAATCGCGTAGTTGATAGAGAATTCCCTGAAGCAAACTTCTATAAAATGATTGTTTTAGATTCGACTACTGGGCAAAATGCTTATTCTCAAGTAGATTTATTCAATCAAGCAATAGGGCTTGACGGTATAATTTTAACTAAACTTGACGGAACTGCTAAAGGGGGATTTGTTATTTCACTTGCCGACAAACTTAAAGTTCCCGTTAAATTTGTAGGAGTAGGCGAAGGTATTGACGATATTGAAGATTTTGATTCTAAAGAATTCGTCGAAGCATTGTTCTAAAGTTTATTTCCTTCAATCTTAAAAACACTTTTATAAGTTATGAAAGATACGAAACAAAAGAATAAGAAAAAACCTAAAAATCAAATAATATCAACGGTAAGTTTTTTCGCGATTTTGATTGTTTTGGCAACTTTAGTATATTTGTTAAATGGTGGTTGCGAAAAATTTTCAAATTCTAATAAAACTATTGAAAAAACTATTAATTCTGTTTATAAAAATGATCTAAAAGTTCATTTTATTGACGTTGGACAAGGTGATGCGATAATAATTCATTTACCAAACGACGAATATTTTATGATTGATAGCGGTCCAGTATCAGGTGAGAGTAAGTTGTTTTCATACATTGATAATGTACTTTCAATTAATAAAATTGATTATGTATTAGCGACTCATCCGGATAGTGACCATATTGGCGCAATGCCAAATTTATTTAATCGCTATGAAATAGGGTATGTATTCAGACCATACGTCTACTTCGATTCTAGTTTGAAAAATTACACGTTTCCTGAATATTTTAATGTTGGAATAACTGATAGTTTAATTGATAATTCAGACGTGTATTTTAATTTTTTAAAAGCGATAATCAATGAAGATTGTGGCTGGGAATTTTTTGATAGTGCAAGCGATTTAACGATTAACGTAAAATTGAATAATTCTCAAAATGCCTTATGTTCTCTTGATTTTTTAACTTCTTTACAAGATTTTAAAATTGATAATATTAACAACGTATCACCGATTTTGACATTAAGTTTTTTAGATAGAAAGTTTATGTTTGCTGGTGATATTGATTCAAGTTTTGAAGAGCAGTTTTTAAATAGTTTTATTGACAAACAACTTCTCGACGTTGACGTTTTAAAAGTTTCTCATCACGGTTCTGATTCGTCAACATCAAAAGAATTTTTACATGCGGTTCTTTGTGAGTACGCTGTTATTTCGTGCGGGATAGATAATTTATATAAGCATCCACACGAATCTACATTATTAAACTTGTTAGAGAGTAATACGGTTTTATATAGAACAGACCTTCACGGCAATATTGTTATGACTGTACATAGTGACGAGAGTTTGAAAATTAAAACGGATAATACCGTGTTGCCAGATTTAATTTATCAAGCACCGTAAAATTTTAACAACAAAAAATCGCACGTAATAACGTGCGATTTTTAAGTTTTAATTATTATGCTTTAGAAATTTCAGCGTTATAAGCATCAAGAACCGAACTTATAATTGCTTCACGAGTTGGAGTGTTGATTGGGTGGGCGATATCTTTATATTCGCCATCAGCCGTTTTTCTGCTTGGCATAGCAATAAAGAGTCCGTCAGTACCTTCGATAATCTTAATGTCATGAACTACAAAACAATCTTCGAAAGTGATTGAAGCAACTGCTTTAAGTTTACTGTCTTCTTTTTGAATTAATCTTACTCTTACGTCTGTGATTTTCATATAGGTATCCTCATCTTTCCTTAGTCGTTTCCCGACTTTAGTTTATTATACAACGAAAATTAAAAGATTTCAATAGCAAATTCAAAAAAAGTTGCAAAAATTTTAAAAAATATGTAATTTTGTTATAATTTATTCTTATTTTCAATATAATTTAGCATGTTTAAAACTAAAATTCGACAAAACAAACCAAAAATTTTCTTTATCGGTATTGGCGGAATAAGCATGTCGGCTCTTGCGAAATACTTAGTTATTAATGGTTTTTCAGTTAGTGGTAGTGATAAAACTAGAAGTGAGACGACTGAATATCTTTCTAAAATTGGTTGCGAAATTTTTATAGGGCATAATGCAAAAAACGTTGAAAATAGTGAAGTGATTATATATAATTCAGCAATTAATTGTGAAAACGTTGAATTAAATCGTGCAATAGAACTTAAAAAATGCGTTTTAAAGCGCGTTGAACTTCTAAATATGATTTTATCAAGTTTTGAAAAATCAGTCGGTTTCAGCGGTAGTCACGGAAAAACTACGGCTACGTCAATGTTTTCACATATATTATATAATTCTGATATCGGTTTTACTTCGCACATTGGCGGTTTTGATAACAAACTAAGCAATCTATATCAATCGGGAAAAGAGATTTTCGCAACAGAAGTTTGTGAATTTGACAAAAATATCAATAATATAACCGTAAATATTGCCGTTGCTTTGAATATTGATAACGATCATATGAACTCTTACAAAGATTTTGACGAGTTAAAATGCGCTTTTTTTAACTTTTTAAATAGAGGAACTATAGCCATTGTCAATATTGACGATAAAAGTCTTTATGAATATTCAATAAATAATAAGTTTTCTGTAACGTTTTCAACGTTAGATAAATCAGCAGATTATTTCGCTAAGGTTTTAAGTGAAAAAGATAAATTGTCCGTGCGTTTTTTTGAGCGCGGTAAGAAACTCTTTGACGTAAAACTTAATACGAATTGTCGTTTTAACGTTTATAACGCGTTATCATCGGTTGCAGTTGCTAAAGTTGTAGGCGTCTCTGATAAATCTATTATTGACGGTTTAAAAGGCTTTTGTGGCGTTAAAAGAAGAAACGAAGTCGTTGGTTTGATAAATAATTGCAAAGTTGTATGCGATTACGCTCATCATCCAAAGGAGATTGAAAGCATTTTATCAAGTTACGATACTGAAAATTCGGTAGTAATTTTTCAGCCACATACATATTCACGCACAAAACTTTTATTTACTGATTTTATTAAAGTATTGTCAAATGTAAAAAACTTGATTTTATTTAAAACTTATCCAGCAAGAGAAGATAAAAGTTGTGGCTATAATGAAAAAGATTTAGCAAGTAAACTTAATTGTCAATTTTATGAAAATTTTAAAGAATTATTTTTAAAAATAAAGGAATTATCTTTAAAAAATAAAATTATTTTAGTTCTTGGCGCTGGCGATTTATACGACAAAATTATAGATGAAATAAAAAATGCTTAATCGATTTGATTAAGCATTTTTAAATTACGAATAATATCTTTGATTGTCAAGTTTCAAATATTTAATAAAGAAATACATAGGTAAATTTAATATAAAGATTAACGGATAGAACACGAAAAGCGTTAACTCTTTAGCATCTGTGAAATCAATATTAATCAAGATAGCATAAACGATTACAATCAATATCAAATTTAACGCTACTATAAATATGAAACTTATAATACTTTTAAAAGTAATTAAACTTTCGACTTTGCGTTTAGGATCAATAAAGTATAAAACTAAAGCGATAATCGGAAAAACTGCCATACAAGCGCCAAAAATTAAGTACGCGCTTATATTTAAACCAACGACAGTTCTAGTCGTAAATCCTAATAATAAAATTTCGACGAGTAACATTAAATAAAAGGTGACTGATGAACTTGCTAAAAGTTTGTTTATGTAAATTTTGCCGATATCTTTATTTGTTCTAGCCGTTGAAGTTCTAAGTTTAAATCCGTCAGAATAGGCAAGTTCTTCTAAGTCGCTAAAATCGTACTTTTGATCTTCTATTTTGCCATTTTCGTCGTACTCAGGTCTTTCTGAAACTACTTTTGATTTTCTTAACTGTTTAATATGTTTGTGACTAGGTTTTTTAGCCTCTGATAAAATAATTTCAGGTTCTTCTTGAACTTGTGGCGCGATATCAAAGTATGGTGAAACGTCTGGTTCTTTAACAGGTTCAAAAGTCTGTTGTGGCGTATCAGTTTGCGATGGAAGTTCTGGAAAAAGTTTCGATAGAACAGATTTATAATCGTGAGTTACAGGTTCTTCACCAGAATAATAATCGTCGATTTGATTTTGAATGTTATTTGTGCTAGTTGGTTGATAATTATAAGAAGAATCTTCGATTTTTTGTGAAATTTCAGGCTTAGATTCCGTCAAAAATGGTGAAGAAACTATAGGTTTTTCTTGATTTTCTTGATTATTTAGTTCTTTTTCAATGTCAAATAAGTCTTTTTCGTAATTTTTATCTTTTGCTTCTTCAATCGAAATTACCTTTGTTTCAGGTTCAACGATAGATTCGGCTATTTCTTCTTTAACTTCGTCTTCTGTTTGATTGAATTGATCAAAATCACCAGCCAAGAAACGCTCAAGTTCAGTAAGGTCTTGAGTTTCTTCTATGGTTTCAGTTTGTTTTTCAACAGTATTGTCTTCATTAACTAGAAAATCTTCAGATTTTTGTTCGTTTTCCTTGATTATATTCTCAATTTCTTCAATTTTACTGGTAAGTTCTGAGATTTCGTTGGCTTGTTGGTTAATAATTTCAGCCTGAGTTTGTTTATTTTTGTCATAAGAATAAACAGAATCAATAGGCGTTTCGTCTTGAGGAACTTGAATTAAAGTGTCAATAACGTTGCGCGAGAAAAGCCATTTATCTTTATTATCTTCAATATACGCTTTGCCTTTTTCTGTTAATTGGTAGAATTTACGGCGTTTACCATCTTGTGACGATGAACGGTATTCTGTAACGAAACCTTGAGAAACAATACGTTGTAAACAACTGTAAAAAGTGCCTTGTTTTAATTGGAATTGACCATCAACACGGCTTTCGATTTCTTCTTTAATTTGGCTTGTGTGCTTATCGCAATCGAGTAATGATAGTAAAATAATAGTATCAACGTGACCGCGAAGCATTTCGCTTGGAATAGTTTCCATACAAAATAACCTCAAAAATCATTAGATTAATTAAATAAATTATAACATTATTACGAATTAATGTCAATATCTTTTTTGTGGTTTTATATACTAAATAATATTTTATTATTAATAATGCAAAAAACGTTGAAAAAGTATTTACAAACGTGTTAAAATGCGTTATAATAATAATTGAAATTTGTGCTTGTTTTTACGCATAAATATTTTTGTTAAAAATTTTTATAAAATGTAATATACTTATAAATATTAGTATAAAAGTGAAATTTTTAATTTTTTTATAAATCAGTTCTATTTGATTAAAAATGTATATATGAATACGAAAAACTATCGTTTTACGCATAGATATATTTACATCACCTATAACAATTTTTTATAAATTTGTTTAATTTTTACTTTAAAATTTATCTAAGGAGTACAAAATGGCTAACGATAATAATTATTTTTTACAAAGAAAAGTTAAAGTTTTATCAAAGATTGACGAGATACTTAAAAAACTTCCGACATTTGTTACTGAATATTTTGTAGGAATTGAAAACAACTCGTCCCCACTAACTCGTTTAAATTATGCTGTTGATTTGCAGATATTTTTTGACTATGTATTAAATAAATATGATTATGAATCAGTAACCGATATTCCGCTTTCTGTTTTAGACAGAATAACTGCAAGTGATATCGAGCATTTTTTAAGTTATTTATCTAGTTTTGAGTATAATGGAAAGCATCACGTATGCAATGAAAAAGCAAAAGCAAGAAAATTAGCCTCTATTCGTTCTTTATATAAATATTTCTTTAATAAGGACAAAATTATTGCAAACGTTGCCTCTAAAGTTGCAACCCCTAAAATTCACGATAAAGAGATAATAAGGCTTGAAAATAGCGAAGTTTCTGAACTTTTAATCACCGCAGAAACTGGCAAAGGGCTATCCAAACACCAACTTGCGTACAGTAAGAACACTCAAATACGTGATATGGCACTTCTTACCCTATTTTTAGGCACTGGAATTCGTATAAGTGAGTTAGTAGGCTTAAATATTGACGATTTCTTCTTTGACACCAACAGTTTCGTTATAACTCGTAAAGGCGGAAACAGAACTATTTTATATTTTACAGACGAAGTAAAAACAGAACTTTTAAAATGGCTTGAATATAGAAAAACTCTAGATAAGGTCGATAAAAATGAAAAAGCAATGTTTTTATCGCTAAGAAATAAGCGAATAAGCGTAAGAGCGGTTGAAGAACTCGTTAAAAAGTACGCGAAAGTCGTAACTCCCCTTAAACGCATTACACCGCATAAATTAAGAAGTACTTTTGGTACTAATTTATACCGCCAAACTGGAGATATTTACATAGTTGCCGACTATTTAGGACACAAAGATATTAACACTACAAAGCGCCATTACGCGGCTATAAGTGACGATATGAGAAAGAGTGCAATTCAAACTTTGAAATTAAAAGACGATTAATTTCTTAAAGACATAATAAATTTAAAAATAACAGATATTTACTGAGATATGAACAAAAATTACGAAAAAGCAATTATACTTGAACCACTGCTTGACGGTGAAAATAATACTGAAAAAATTGAAGAAATTGAAGCACTTTTAAAAGCAACTTCTTGCGAGCATTTTTTAACGGTCACCCAAAAAATTCGAGAAATTAATCCAAGTACGTTTTTTGGGACTGGAAAACTTGATGAACTTAAAGAAGTAATTATTCAAAATGAAGTTAATTTAGTTGTTTTTGACGGTGAACTATCCCCTTCGCAAGTTAATAATATTTCGGATAGACTTGACGTTAAAGTTATTACAAGAACGACGTTGATCTTAGATATTTTTGCTCAGCACGCGCTTTCCCCCGAAGGTAAAATATTAGTTGAACTTGCTCAACTTAAATATTTATATCCAAGGTTACAAGGAAAAGGAATAAAATTATCTCGTCTTGGTGGTGGTATTGGGACGCGTGGACCTGGTGAAACTAAACTTGAAACTGACCGCAGGCATATAAAAACACGCATAAAATATCTTGAACGAAATATTAAAGAGATAGAAAAACGCCGTAAAATGCAACAAAATCGCCGAGAAAGAAACGGTGTAAAGACAGTTTGTTTGGTTGGCTATACAAATACTGGTAAATCTACCCTATTAAATTTGCTGTGTAGTAGTGACGTTTTAGCAAAAGATCAACTTTTTGCAACTTTAGATCCAACCGCAAGAAAAACCGTTTTTAACGGACATCCTTTAATTATTATGGATACAGTCGGTTTTGTAAAGAATTTACCACCTGATCTTATTGAAGCATTTAAGTCAACACTTGAGTGTGCAGTATATGCAGATTTAATTTTAAACGTTTGTGATATTTCGGGAAATTTTGAAATGCAAATTGAAACAACTGAAAAAACACTTTCCGATTTAGGTGCGACGTCAGAAATTATTACGGTTGCAAATAAGTGCGATAAAATCAAGAGTTTTGAAGATGTTCCTAAAAATTTTTACTTAATTTCAGCAAAAAATAATCTTGGAATTGATGAACTTAAAAACGTTATTTGTGATAAATTGTTTAAAAACGTAATTAAAAGTTCAATAACGCTAGATTATAGTAAAAAATATAACCTATCTAAAATAAAAAAACTCTGCCAGTCTGTTGAATTGTCTTATAACGACGAAGGAACGATTATTCAATTTTTAGTTGAAGAAAAAAACTATCAAAAATTAATGAAATATTTTAATGAAATAAAAAATGGAGAATAAAAATTCTCCATTTTTTATTTATAACTTTCAATAGTTTTTTTAATTTCATCAAAATGACGCTCAAATTCTTTGGCTAGTTCAATCTGACAGCGAGCCCTAACTAAGTTATGGTTTTGATATTTAATTTTGAAATAAATATCGCCGTCAAGATAGTCTTTTAAAAATCTTGAAGCAAGTTCTAAAGTGATAACGATAATACCATCACTAAGCGAATCAAATTCTTCATTTGTTAGTGTATCTTTAACTTTTGAAACGAAACCTTTAGTAAAAGCGTTAAATTTGGACATATCAATTTTTACCTTATTAAGGTCAGTTTCGTCTTCTTCACAAGTTGCAGCAACACATCTTATAGCATCACCGTAGTCGTAAGCAACAATGCCAGGCATAACCGTATCAAGGTCTATAACTGCAAGTGCTTCGTTGGTGTCTTTATCGAATAAAACGTTATTACATTTCGTGTCGTTATGCGTTACTTTTATAGGAATTAATTTGCTTTCAATTTTATTACATAAACTTGATGCAAGTTCTTGTTTTGATCTTAAATATTCAATTTCATCTGAAACTTCACTAGCGCGCTGAGCAACGTCTAATTCATACGACTCAAAAAGTCTGGTAAATCTAAGTTTTGTGTTGTGAAAATCTGGAATACTTTCGTGTAAAGTCGTCGCATCAAAATCGCACAAAAGACTTTGGAATTGACCAAAGGCTTTTCCTGCTTCCTCAATAATGAACAAGTCGTCTGGATTATTATATGTAACTGAATCTTTTATAAAACGGTAGCAACGCCAATATTCCCCTTCCTCGTCTGTGTAATATGCGTAATTATTGTCTGCTAGCATATAGTGAAGAACCGTTCTATCGGTTGATTCGTCAAGTTTTCGTAATTTATTGATAAGATGCTGAGAAATGCTTAGGATATTTTGCATTACTTTCGCTGGCTTTTTAAATACGTTTTGGTTAATGCGCTGGATTACGTATTGTTCTTCTTTATCGTTATTTTGAAAGTAAACTTTATACGTATTATTTATAATACCAGAATTTAACATTTTGACTTTAATAAATTTACCTTTTAATTTAAATTTTGAGCAAATATCTTTGATTTCCATAGTAAACTCCATAAGTTTAATCCTAAATATTATACCATAATATAATATTAAAATCAATACTATTTTTGATAATAATAAAAAAGAGCGGTTTTACGCTAAAGTATAACACACTCTTAATGAATTTTTACTTATTATCATACGGATTTACACCGTAAAGTGCTTGAACGTCATTTTTAAATGTGTTCATTTTAGAACTTTGCTTAATTTCAAGATCAGTATCGTACTGAGTAAGCATTTCTTTTTGAGCCCTAGAAAGTTTTGTAGGAACTTCAATATAAACGGTAACGTACATTGTGCCAACTTGCATTCTAGATCTAATACCTTTTCCGCGAATAGCAAACACTTTGCCGTTTTGAGTACCTTCTGGAATTTCTAATATAAAAGTATCATCAATCGACGGAACGGAAATTTTACCACCCATAACAGCCGTTTTGTAAGAGATTGGTAAATCTAAGTACAAATCGTAGTTTTTACGTTTAAAGAACTTGTGTGGTTCGACGTTGATAACTACGTACAAATCGCCAGGCTCTCCACCTAGTGGTGATGCATCACCCATACCACGCTTTTTAATATAACTTTTATTATCTGCGCCTGCAGGAATATCAAATTTAAGTTTAGTTTGTGCTCTCGAATAACCAACGCCACCGCATTTTGAGCATTTATGGATAATTTTCTTACCAGTACCGCGACAGTCTGGGCAAGTTTTTGTGCTTACCGTTTGGAAAATAAATGCGTTAGTCGTATATTGAATTTGACCAGTTCCGTGACATTTTTCACAAACTTTAAAACTTGTACCACCTTTAGCGCCAGTGCCTTTACATTCAGCGCAAGGCTCTTTACGCGAATAGTTTACTTCTTTAGTGCAACCTTTAGCGGCATCTAAGAAAGAAATTGAAATTTCGATAGTTCTGTCAGCGCCTTTAGTGTCGACTTTGCGTGAAGTAGAACCACCGAAACCACCTGTAAACATATCAAAAATACTTGAAAAGTCACCAAACCCAGCGCCACCGCCGAAACCACCTTGTGAACTTGCGTATGGATTTTCTAATTCGTAGTCGTACTGCGCACGCTTTTGTGGATCAGACAATACTTCGTTTGCTTCGTTAATTTCTTTGAATTTATTAGCCGCTGCTTCGTCGTTTGGATGAAGGTCAGGATGGTATTGGCGCGCAAGTTTACGATATTGAGATTTTATCTCGTCTTGAGTTGCTTTTTTGTCAACGCCGAGAATTTTATAATAATCCTTAGCCATTATTTACTCCGTCACTTAATTTTCGAGTGGCTTTTAGCCACCCGAAAAAAGTAGTTAAATTAATCGTTATCGTCATCACCTGGTTGATGGAATTCAGTATCACCATCATCGCCTGGTTGACCCGCTTGTGCTTGTTGATAAATTTTAGCAAAAACAGCTTGTGCGTCGTTAGAAAGCTTTTCTGTCGCTTGTTTAATTTGATCGGTGTCGTCAGAAGCGAGAGCTTCTTTTGCAGATTTAATGCTATCTTCTAAAGATTGCTTATCATCATCAGACAACTTGTCGCCGTTTTCTTTTAAAGTCTTTTCGATTGAGAAGATTAAACCGTCGAGCCCGTTTTTAGCGTCGATTGCTTCTTTTCTCTTTTTATCTTCTTCTTCGTATTGTTCTGCTTCTTTAACAGCCTTATCAATATCTTCGTCAGAAAGGTTTGTAGACGACGTGATAGTAATATCAGTCATTTTATTAGTTCCAAGGTCTTTAGCACTTACGTGAACGATACCGTTAGCGTCGATATCGAAAGTAACTTCGATTTGTGGTACGCCACGTGGGGCTGGTAAAATGCCTGTTAAGTCAAATCTGCCGAGAGTTTTATTGTCTTTAGCAAATTGTCTTTCACCTTGTAAAACGTGAATATTAACTTCAGTTTGGTTGTCTGCAGCAGTAGAGAAAACTTGTGATTTCTTTACTGGAATAGTAGTATTTCTTTCGATAAGTTTAGTAGATACACCACCTAAAGTTTCAATACCTAATGAAAGTGGAGTTACGTCTAATAATAAAACGTCTTTAACGTCGCCAGATAATACACCGCCTTGAATAGCAGCACCGATTGCAACGCACTCGTCTGGGTTGATACCTCTGAACGGTTCTTTACCCGTTGCGCGCTTAACTGCATCAATTACTGCAGGAATTCTTGTAGAGCCACCTACCAAGATAACCTTTTCGATATCGTTAAAACTTAAACTAGCATCTTTCATCGCTTTAGTCAACGGATCGATTGTAGCCTTAACTAAATCTTCGGTGATTGCATCGAATTTTTGTCTAGTTAAAGTTACGTCAAGGTGCTTAGCGTCACTTCCAACTGCAGTAATGAACGGAATATTAATATTAGTTGAACTAAGGGTAGAAAGTTCAATTTTTGCTTTTTCGCTTGCTTCTTTAAGTCTTTGCATTGCCATTTTGTCAGAGGTTAAGTCAACACCTTCCTGAGCCTTGAAAGAAGAAACTAAGAAATCGATAATTCTCTTGTCGAAGTCGTCACCACCGAGCATATTGTTACCGCTAGTTGCTAAAACTTCGAAAACTCCGTCACCAATATCCATAATAGATACGTCGAAAGTACCACCGCCAAGGTCGTAAATAATAACCTTATGTGATTTTGTGTCTTTATCAAGACCATACGCAAGTGCTGCCGCAGTTGGCTCGTTGATAATACGTAAAACGTTTAAACCTGCGATTTTACCAGCATCTTTCGTTGCTTGACGTTGGCTGTCGGTAAAGTATGCAGGACAAGTAATAACTGCATCCGTTACCGTCGTGCCAAGATAAGCCTCAGCGTCTTTTTTAAGTTTTGATAAAATCATTGATGAAATTTCTTGTGGCGAATATTTCTTGCCGTCGATATCTACTTTGTAATCAGAACCCATGTGACGCTTGATAGAAATAACCGTTCTGTCTCCGTTTGCAACCGCTTGACGCTTAGCAATTTGACCAACGAGTCTTTGTCCGTCCTTTTGGAAGCCAACGACACTTGGCGTAGTTCTAGAGCCTTCAGTGTTAGTGATAACGACAGGTTCGCTACCTTCAATAACTGCAACGCACGAGTTTGTCGTGCCTAAGTCAATACCTATAACTTTTCCCATTATATAAACTCCTTTAGATAATATTTACAAAATTATTTAACGACAACGACCTGCGCATAGCGTATGGTTTTGTCGGCTAATTTATAACCTTTTTTATAAACTTGTTTAATCGTACCGCTTTCTTCGCCGTCGCCACCGTCTAAGGTAGCAATCGCTTCTGCGGTTTCAGGGGTAAACATTTCGCCGATAGGATTAATTTCTTCAACCCCTAATGCCTTCATAGTTTCAATAAACTGTTTTTGAATAAGTTCAATACCTTGTTTAGATTTTTCGTCGATATCCATTGAAAGAGCCCTATCCAAAGTGTCGCCTATTACTAAAATATTTTTAATAGCGTCAATTTTTCCTTCTTGGTAAGAAGTTTTTCTCAAATCTTGATTACGCTTTTTATAATTTTCAAATTCTGCGGTAGTTCTGTACCAATTATCTTTAAATTTTTCAGATTCTTCTTGCGCTTTAACAAGGTCTTTAATAATTTCGGCGTTAGATTCCAAAACTTCTGATAAAATTGATTTAGCCTGTTCTTCAGTCAAACTTTCAACGTCAAGTTTATCTTGTTCTTCATTATTTTCAACTTCGTCAGAGTTGTGAAATTCTTCATCAGAAACTATTTCTTCGTTTAAATTCTTTTCTTCCATATTTTATTACCTATTTGACAATATATTTTCTAAGATTTTACCAACGTTTTCTAAAACGGCAACGACTTTACCATAGTCCATTCTCACAGGTCCAATTACTCCGTAAGTTCCCAGTTTTACGCCACCGACTGAATACGTTGCAGAAACGACCGAACAGTCAGACGGCATTTCTTCATAGCCTTCAGTGCCAATTTTTACGTTGATTTTAATATCTCTGCCGTCGTTTGACAAAAGATTGATGACCTTATCTTTTTTAGTAACGACACTCATAAATTTTTTAAGTTTTTCTAAGTCAGCGTACTCTGGATGCTGTAAGATTTTGTCTTGACCTTCTAGTATGATATCGTCAGTTGTCGTAACGTAATCTTTAAGAGCGTCTATAACTTTTAAAAATACCGATTTATAACTTTCAAAACTTTCGTCTAAATCGTACTGAAAATTACAGATATCTTTGAAAGTTTTACCAACGAACATCCTTTCAAGTAAGACGTTAGCTTCATCTATTCTAGCGTCGTTCATATCGGCAGAAAGTTCAATAACAGAATCTTTTAAAAGTTTCGTATCCGTTACGATAATTAAAAGCGCGCCGTCGGGCTTAAAGCGGAAAAGTTTGATATTATTAATCTTTTCGCTTTCGTCGTGTGAAGTTACGGCTAGTGACGTAAGAGAAGTCAATTCGCTTATAACTTTTGCAGTTTGCTTAATAACCTGCTCAACGTCGTTAGTGTTTTCTAAAAATATTTTTTTGATATATTCAAGTTCGTTTACACTTAAATTATCTTTAACCATCAAATCGCTTACGTAAAGTTTATACGCGTCAATCGACGGAACTCTGCCAGCCGACGTATGTGGCTGAGATAAATAGCCAAGTTCTTCAAGTGCGGCAAGTTCACTTCTTACGGTTGCAGAACTTAAATTTGTAAGATGCTTTTCAGTTAAACTTTTTGAAGAAACCGGCACGGCGGTTTCAATGTAATCGCTAACTACAAGTTGTAGAATTTTTTTCTTTCTATCTGACAATTCCATTTTAGCAAACCGCCTTTTAGAGTGTTAGCACTCAAATGCTTTGACTGCCAACCTAAGGATATTCTACACTAAAGTATGCACGTTGTCAACGTTTTTTATATAAAATTTTGGTAAAAAATTTTTATTTTTACAAAAGAAAAAACCGAGTGTAAAAAAATACTCGGTTTAAGTCGAATTTTCGTTAAAAAATCAGTGGTTTTGAGTTTTTATATAATGTAAATTGAAGTGAGTATCCGTTAGATTCTAAAACTTCTGAGATGTTATTTCTCGTCCAATTATCAAGTAAATCTAAATTATCAAAAAATACTTCAGCTTCGCCGTCTGCGTTAACTCTAGTTATATACGCTTCATCACAATATGGATACATCGTTCTATAAAACATTGCCCCGCCAATAACGAAAACTTGGTTTGTATCGTAATCTTTTAAAGCAAGTCTTAATTCGTCTAAAGTGTGAACAATCGTGCAGTCGTCTCTTTCAACGCCAAATGGCGCAAGCACGATATTTACTCTATTTTTAAGCGGTTTTGAGCCAGGAAAAGAAAGTAGCGTGTTGTATCCCATAATTACTACTTTGTTTGCGGTAGTTTCTCTAAAAAATTTCATATCAAGCGGGATTGAGAAAAGTAAGTCGTTCTTTTTACCAATGCCCCAATTTTTATCAACAGCAACTATTAATTTCATTATATTGCCACCTCAAGTTTAACGTTAAGCGGAGTTGACTTATAATCAACGAGTTCAAAATCGTCAACAGTAAAGTCGTAGAAATTCTTTATATCCTTATTTATAATGAGTTTCGGAGCGTTAAACTGCTCGTTTTTAAACACTTTTTCAAGGGCTGGAATATGTCTGTCGTAAATGTGTGCGTCACTTATAACGTGAACTAATTCCCCAACTTCAAGGTCAGAAACTTGAGCAAACATCATTAAAAGTACAGCGTATTGAACTACGTTCCAGTTATTTGCAACAACCATATCGTTCGAGCGTTGATTTAAAATACCGTTAAGTTTATTTCCGCTTACGTTGAAAGTCATAGAGTACGCGCAAGGATATAAATGCATTGCGTGTAAATCTTCAAAATTGTAGATATTCGTTAGAATTCTTCTTGATGAAGGATTGTTTTTTAAGTCAAATAATACTCTGTCAACTTGGTCAAACTCACCTTCTTTATACTTGTGCTTAATTCCGAGTTGATAGCCGTACGCTTTACCGATAGAACCTGTTTCGTCAGCCCAACTGTCCCATATATGAGAATTTAAATCTTTTACGTTATTAGACTTTTTTTGCCAGATCCACAAAATTTCGTCAACTGCAGACTTAAAAAAAGTTTTTCTAATAGTTAAAATAGGAAATTCTTTTGATAAATCGTATCTATTTACAATACCGAACTTTTTAACGGTATGCGCAGGCGTTCCGTCAGCCCAATGCGGACGAACTTGTTGATCTTTGTCCCAAGTTCCATTTTCAATGATATCTTTGCAATTTTCAATAAAAACTTTATCAGCGTAACTCATAAGTATCTCCTAAAACGCATCTTTTTCCTTTTTAGAAAATTTACTTGCGATTATTTTTATTTTAATAAATTTAGGCGTTATTTTTTGAAAGAAATTAACGACTTTATTGTAAAAACCAGGTATATAGTTTTTCTTTCTGCGATTTAACGCCTTTAAACTCTTTTTTACGATATATTCAGGCGATTTTTGAGATAATTTTCCTGTCAAACCTTGCTTTTTAATATCTTCAATAACGTCAGGTCGAGTTGGTATTGAGCCAGGAAGAATTGTCGTAACGGTAAATCGTTTATCGTTTTTAAGTTCGTATCTTAACGCATCAAAAAAAGTAACTAAAGCCGATTTTTGTGCTGAATATATAGCAAAATACGGTATTGGTAAAGTGCCACAAATACTTGAAATTGTCAGTATTTTTAAGCCGTTTTCGCTAATTGACAGCAAGTGTTTAGTTATTGAAACTGTACCTTCAAACAAAACTCTTGTTTGAAAAGTTAATTTTTCTTCAGTGTATTTAAGAAATGATTTTTGTATATCTGCCCCAGCAACGTTTATAAGCGTATCAAATTTAACGTCATTTTCTCTAATGTAATCGAACATTTCTTGTCGATCTACTGAATTGGTCAAATCACACGCAAATTTTAAAACGGTTATATTTGGCGATATTTCCTTAAGTTTATCGGAAAGTATATTTAATTTTTCATCACTTCTTGCGGTTAAAAACAAGTTTTTGCCTTGCCTTGCTAAATTAATTGCAAATTGAGAGCCAAGTCCACCCGTTGCCCCGGAAATGAAAGTAAAATTTAAGTTTTCCATATTAATAAAAGTCGCTTTTTTTAATTTCGCATCTAAGTTTTTCAATTGCTTTTTTCTCAATACGCGATATGTACGACCTTGATATTTTCATAAGCGAAGCAACTTCTCTTTGCGCTAGCGGTGCGTTGCCTTTAAGTCCATATCTAAGAACTAAAACTTTATACTCTCTATCACTTAATTTCTCTTTCAAAATGCTTAAAAATCTGCCTTTTGAAATGGATTTTTCAACTTTTTCAATAACTTCGTCGTCATTTTCAAACAAAAGGTCTATTAAAGTTAATTCGTTACCGTCTTTATCAACTCCAACCGCATCAGAAAGCGAAACAGTATTTTTGTATTTTTTATTTGCTCTTATAAGCATCAAAATCTCATTTTCTATACAGCGTGAAGTGTAAGTTGATAAACTAGTTCCTTTGTTTGGTTTAAATGTGTTAATTGCCTTAATAAGTCCGATAGTTCCTACGGAAATTAAGTCTTCGCTATCTTCAACGCCTTGGTATTTTTTGACGATGTGCGCTACAAGTCTTAGATTGTGTTTTATAAGTAATTCGCGCGCTTCTTTATCGCCGTTTTGCATCCTTAATAAGCACTCGGCTTCTTTTTCTGCAGTTAGTGGTTTTGGAAAACTGTCTCCGCCTATTGACGAACAGAAAAAGATACATTTTCCAAGAATAAATAAAAGAAAATCAAGCATTTTACGTTTACCCCTTAGGGTAAATTTATGTAAAAATTTTTCTAATTATTACTTTCTTAAAATATCGCCTTCGTTAAGTTCAATATCAGTTTTAATGTATAAAATTTGTTGTACTTTTTTTGCGTCGTCAACTTGCTCTGAATTTTCGTCGTACATTTCATCTACCGTAATTATTTCATTATGATAAGAATTTGGTGATAAAATCTCTAATTTATCGCCTATTTTAAAGCGGTTGCGCATCTCGATTTTAGCAAGATTTTTCTCTTTATCATAACCAAGAACTAAAGCAATAAAAGTTCTTTCACCGACTGATTGCGTATCGTCATAATTGACAGTTTCTTTGTTATCTCCAAGACAGTACGCAGTCGTAAACGCGCGGTGATTTGTTTTCATAACTTCGTTTAAAAACAAAGAATTTTCCTTATATTTTGAACCTAATTCTAAATAACTGTCAATGGCTTTTCTGTATGCGTTAATAATAGTTGCAAGATAATATTCGCTCTTCATCCTACCTTCAATTTTAAACGAACAAACACCAGATTTAGTAACTTCGTCTAAGTAATTTATAAGGTTTAAATCTTTGCTATTTAAAATGTAAGTTCCCCTTTCGTCTTCACTTATTTCGTAAAAGTCGCCATTTTTTGATTTTTCTCTTATTTCATAATTCCATCTACACGCTTGAACACATGCACCGCGGTTAGAACTTCTGTTAGAGAAATAATCAGAAAGCAAGCATCTGCCACTATACGATATGCACATTGCACCGTGAACGAAGGCTTCAAGTTCAATACTATCGTCTAAAAATTCGCGAATTTCCTTAATTTCTGCTAAAGATAACTCTCTTGCTAGAATTATTCTTTTAGCCCCTAAATCAGCCCAAAACTTTGCAGAATACTTGTTTAAAGTATTTGCCTGAGTTGAGATGTGCAAGTCAGTATTCGGTGCGTATTCCTTTGCTACAACGAATAAACCTGGATCTGAAATAATTATCGCATCTACGCCAATTTCGTCTAACTTTTTGAAATACTCTTTTGCGCTCTCAAAATCGCTGTTTTTTGCGTAAATATTTGCAGTAATATATATTTTTTTACCGCGTTCGTGTGTGTACTTTACGGCTTCGCGAAGTTCGTCAATAGTAAAATTGTCAGCAAAAGTTCTAAGCGAAAAGGCTTTGCCCCCGACGTAAACGGCATCTGCGCCGTAATAAAGGGCGGTTTTAAGTTTTAAAAAATTGCCACAAGGCGCTAAAAGTTCAGGTTTTTTCATAATTTATACGAAATTAAAATTCCGTCTCCTACGTTTAATACGTTTGTAACAAAGCCATCGTTTTCGGTTAATTCGTTAATAAATTGCCTTAAGTTTCTAAGAATCGTTCTATCTGATTTAGGGCACTCTTTGCTTCCGTCGATATACCCGCGAAATAATACGTTATCTGCAAAAAGAACGCCACCTTTTGATAAAAGTCTTATAATATCGGGTAAATAGTCGATATAACGCGCTTTAGGACCGTCTAAAAATATAAAATCAAACTCACCTTCTAAAAAGTTTAAAATTTCACCTGCATCCCCTAAATATTGTGTGATTTTATCGGAAATTTTACTCTCTTGAAAATTCTTCTTTGCTTCAAAATAACTTTTTTCGTCTTTTTCTAAAGTAGTTAAAATTGCGTCGGGGCAAGTATAAAGCATACTAATACCACTCATACCTGTTGCCGTGCCAATTTCTAATATTTTTTTAGGCTTTTTTATCTGCAAGGTAAGAAGTAGTAAATTTAGTGAATCATCTAAAATGGTAGGAATACCGTTTTTCTTGTATTCTACACGCATTTTTTTGATTTTTTCAGGAATTTTCGGTTGTGAATTAAAATTAATTAACATTATACTTCCGTTATAAAAGGTAAAATCATAGGACTGTTTTTAGTCTTTTTAGTTATATATTTTTTGATATTTCTTCTAATTTGACTTCTAACTTCGCGTTTATCAACGCTTTTTAAATCGTAGGAAGAAAGAGTATTTTCTACGATTATTTTAATTTGTTCAATCTGTTCTTCGCTTGCGATAAAACCTTTAACAATCAAGTCAGGTCTACCTACGATTTGTCGTGAAGTTAAAGAAATACAGCAATGCACGACGATAATTCCGTCTTCTGCCATGTGCACTCTGTCGCGCACGATTGTTTCGTCGTCGTCAATACTCAAGCCGTCAACAAAACGAGTTCCAGACGGAAATTTTTCGATTTTACGCATTGTTTTTGAAGTAAACTCAACCGAGTCACCCACTTCCGTAATTATAACTTGATGATCTTTCATGCCCATTTCTTTTGCAAGACGAACGTGTTTAAATAAATGTCGATATTCGCCGTGAACTGGGATAAAAAACTTAGGTTTAATAAGCGAGTGGAAGATTTTAAGTTCTTCTTGACAAGCGTGACCTGAAACGTGAATTTTTTCAAGTGATTGATATAAAACTTCTGCCCCTTTTTTATAAAGGTTGTTAATTACTTGGAAAATGCTTTTTTCATTTCCTGGTATCATATTTGCAGAAATAATAATAGTATCGTTTTTAGTAAGCTTTACCTGCGGATAATCGTCAGACGCCATTCTAGTTAGCGCACTCATCGGCTCACCTTGAGAGCCGGTGCAAATAATCACTAATTCCTTATCAGGTATATTTTTTGTTTTGTCGATATCAACCAAAATACCTTCTGGAATTTTTAATTCGTTAATTTTTTGAGCAGCTTCAGTAACGTTTAGCATACTTCTACCACTTATTGCAACCTTTCTTTTGTATTTTGCAGAAAGATTTAAAATTTGTTGAATTCTGTGAACGTTACTAGAAAAAGTTGCAATAATAATACGCTTTTTTGCGTTATCTGCAAAAATTCTGTCAAACGTTTCACCTACTACTCGTTCACTTAAGGTGTAACCTTCGCGCTCTACGTTAGTAGACTCGCACATTAAAAGTAGAACGCCTTTTTTACCTATTTCGGAAAGCCTTGTCATGTCCATTAACTCTCCGTTTATAGGCGTTAAATCAATTTTAAAATCGCCAGAGTGAACGATAACGCCGACTGGTGTAGTAATTGAAAGTGCGCACGCACCTGCAATAGAGTGGTTTACGTTGATAAATTCAACGTTGAAAGCGCCTAAATTAATCCTTGATGACGGCGAAACTGACTTTAACTTATAACCTGACAATTTCATTTCTTTAAGCTTTGTTTCTGCAAGGCTTAAAGTTAGTTTCGTACCGTAAACTGGAACGTTAACGTCTTTTAGAAAGTAAGGAAGCGCACCGATATGGTCTTCGTGACCGTGAGTTAGCACTAAACCACGAATTCTATCTTTATTCGCTATAAGATAAGACGTGTCCGGAATAACTAAATCTATTCCGGGCATATCCTGTGACGGAAAAGTCAAGCCACAATCGATAATAATAATGTCTTTGCCATATTCTAGCGCAGTCATATTTTTACCAATTTCGCCCACACCGCCTAAAAATCTTACGATAAGTTTATTTTTATTTTTCATTTAACAATAAGTCGAAATATTAAGACTCATACTCCTTTAAATTTAGCATAATTTTTGCCTTTAATCCAAGGTATTTTTCAAGTTTTTGCTTTTCAGCGTCAACTAAATTCTTAGGTGCTTTAGAGATAAATCCTTCGTTTTTAAGTTTACCTTCTGCACGAGCGATTTCCCCTTCAACAGACTGTAATTCTGCTTTAAGTCTTTCAATTTCCTTAGAGATATCAACGAGTTCGCCAAGCGGAATATAAATTTCAAAGCCGTTTAGAATTTGTGAAACAACTTTTTCATTTATTTCTTGCTTAGACGCTACGAACTTAATTTCGTTAACACCTGCAAGTTTTTGAATATAATTTTGAGTATCTTTTACAAGTTTTTGGTTGCTTGTTACAACTAATAAATCAACCTTTTTAGAGTTAGGCGCACCAGTTTGAACTTTGATTGCCCTAACCGCCTTGATAATATCCATAACGGAATTCATTTTTTCAAGGTCTTTCTTGTAAGTTCTTCTCGAATTATACTTAGGGAATTCGCTTACCATAATACTTGTGGTAGTATTAGGTAGATTTTGGTAAATTTCTTCTGTAACGAACGGAATAAATGGATGTAAAAGCTTTAACGTTTCTGATAAAACGTAAATCAATACGCTTACGGTATTTTGTTTTACAACCTGATTTTCACCGTAAAGAGCCGTTTTGGTAAGTTCGATATACCAGTCGCAGAAATCGTACCACATAAAGTCGTGAACTTCAGATAAAGCAACGCCTAAATCGAATTTTTCCATGCTTAACGTGACGTTTTTGATGCACGAATTAAGTTTAGACAAAATCCATTTATCGCAAACGTTGAGTTTGCATTTCTCAAGTGGTAAAACGTCAATTCCGTCTGCATTCATAAGAACGAAGCGCGACGCGTTCCACATTTTATTGATAAAGTTTCTCGAACTTTCGCATTTTTCCTTAGAAAATCTTATATCACTACCCTGAGCTACACCGCTTAAAAGTGAGAATCTTAAAGTGTCAGCGCCGTATTCGTCGATAACCTTAAGCGGATCAATACCGTTTCCGAGCGATTTACTCATTTTTCTGCCTTGATCGTCACGAACGATACCGTGAATTAAAACAGACTTAAACGGTATACGCTTCATATGTTCAAGACCGCTGAAAATCATTCTGGCAACCCAGAAGAAAATAATATCGTAACCAGTAACTAAAACGTCAGTTGGATAGAAATATTTTAATTCAGGAGTCATTTCTGGATAGCCAAGCGTTGAGAACGGCCAAAGCGCAGAACTGAACCAAGTATCTAAAACGTCTTCGTCTTGATAAATCTTAGTAGAACCGCACTTTCTGCAAGAAGTTGGATCTTCTTTAACGACCATAACTTCGCCACAGTCAGGACAATACCAAACTGGAATTCTATGTCCCCACCAAAGTTGACGAGAGATACACCAGTCTTTGATGTTTTCCATCCAGTTATAGTAGATTTTTGTAAATCTTTCAGGTGTAAACTTGATTGAGTTGTTCTTTACAACTTCAATAGCAGGTTTCGCAAGTTCTTCCATTTTAACGAACCATTGTTTAGAAACGATTGGTTCAACTGAATTTTTACAACGGTAGCAGTGCCCTACGTTATGTTTATGTGGTTCGAATTTTTCAAGTAAACCGATATAATTTAAATCTTCGATAACTCTTTTACGGCACTCAAAGCGGTCCATACCGTTATAACGACCGCTAAGTTCGTTCATAGTACCGTCGTCGTTCATAACGCGGATAACTTCAAGGTTGTGTCTAAGACCAACTTCAAAGTCGTTTGGATCGTGTGCTGGCGTAATTTTAACGCAACCTGTACCAAATTCAAGGTCAACGTAATCGTCGCTTACGACAGGAATTTCCTTGTTAACTAGCGGTAAAATAAGAGTTTTTCCGATTAAATCTTTATATCTATCGTCGTTTGGATTAACCGCAACTGCAGTATCACCGAACATAGTTTCAGGACGTGTAGTTGCAACGACGACGAATCTATCAGGCTCGCCTTTAACTGGATAGCGGATATGCCAAAAATAAGAATCTTCTTCAGAGTATTCTACTTCTGCATCAGATAATGCCGTCTTACAACAAGGACACCAGTTGATAATTTTAGAGCCTTGGTAAATAAGCCCCTTTTCATAAAGGTTTACGAAAACTTCTCTAACCGCGCGAGAACACCTTTCGTCCATTGTGAACGCAAGTTTAGTCCAGTCGCATGATGAGCCTAATCTTTTTAATTGTTCAACGATTCTACCGCCGTATTGCTCTTTCCACTGCCAAGCGCGCTTTAAAAAGCCTTCGCGACCGAGTTCTTCTTTAGAAACGCCTTCACTTTTAAGCATTTCTACGATTTTAACTTCAGTAGCGATAGACGCGTGGTCGGTTCCCGGAAGCCAAAGTGCTTCGTATCCTTGCATACGCTTAAAACGGATAATACTATCTTGCAAAGTTTCGTCAAGCGCGTGGCCGATATGAAGTTGACCAGTGATATTTGGAGGCGGGATAACGATAGTAAAAGGAATTTTTTTATCGTTCGGCGTAGCCGTAAAATAGCCTTTTTCTTCCCAATCCTTATATATTCTTCCTTCAAATTCCTGAGGATTGTAGTTCTTCTGCATTTCCATAGTTCTAATTTTCCTTCAATTTTGATTTTATATACAGTTAAAATATATTATATATATTTTTTTTGATATTGTCAAACAAAGTAAGCCTATTTTTGATATTGTCAAACAAAGTAAGCCTAAAAAAGCGATTGTCAAACTTAAATTTCTCGGCATATAGTAAAATTGTAAACTTTATTTTAAAAATTTGGAGGAATAATGAAAAAAATATTAACAATTTTTATTGCTTTTTGCATGATATTTTTAATGGTATCGTGCAAAGGCGGAGATAAAACGAAAATTCGTGTAAACGAAGTAACCCACTCTATTTTTTATGCCCCGTTTTACGTTGCAATAGAGAAAGGTTTCTTTGAAGAAGAAAATATCGAAATAGAACTTACTAACGGCGGTGGTAGCGACGCATCTATGACCGCCCTACTATCTAAGAGCGCAGAAGTTGTTTTATTAGGTCCTGAAACGGGAATCTACACTCAACTTGGTGGCGCAAACGATCAGCCAGTTATATTTGCTCAACTTACAAAGCGCGACGGTTCTTTCTTAGTCGGAAGGTCTGCTGAACCAGATTTTTCATGGAAAAACCTTGAAAATAAAGAAATTATTGCTGGTCGTCGCGGTGGTATGCCTGCTATGGCGCTTGAGTACGTTTGTAATCAAAACGACTTATTCGACGGTCAAAACGTTACTCTTAATTACGACGTTCAATTTAACCTAACGGCAGCCGCGTTTGAAGGTGGAACTGGCGATTACGTAACCATGTTTGAACCTACCGCATCAGAATATCAACGCGCTGGCAAAGGCTACATAGTTGCTAGCGTTGGCGAGCATACTGGTGAAGTGCCGTACACCTGCTTTATGGCAAGACAAAGTTATTTTGACGAAAATCAAAAAATTATCGAATCTTTCACAAAAGCAGTATATAAAGCCATAAAATATATTGAAGAAACGGAGGTTAATGAAGTTGCAAAATGCTTGGTCGAGCAATTCCCTTCAACTTCACTACAATCAATCGTCGATTCAATTAACAGTTACAAAGGAATTGATGCTTGGATGAAGAATATGAGCATGAAAGAAGATGCTTTTATTAGACTTCAAGCAATCATGACAAACGCAGGAGAACTTGATCAAAAAGCAGATTTTTCTAAATTAGTTGACAACTCAATTTCAGAAAAAGTCTACTTGGAAATTTTTGGATAAAACAATTACCTGCGACTAAAAATCGCAGGTAATTTCTTATTTTTTAAAGTTTTTTACGAAAACGGAAAACAACTATGAACAAAATTTTAACCTTAGAAAACGTAACACTTAACTACCAGACGAAAACTAGTGAAACTAAAGCGATATCTAACCTTAACTTTTCGGTATCCGAAGGCGAATTCGTTGCAATAATTGGACCTAGCGGTTGCGGTAAAACGAGTATTTTATCATTGATTGCAGGACTAATTAAACCGTCGTCAGGGAAAATAACTATGTTCAATTGCGAAGTTTTAGAGCCTTCAAAAAGAACTGGTTATATGCTTCAAAAAGACCATCTGTTTCCTTGGCGAAATATTGAAAAAAACGTATTTTTGCCACTTGAAATCAAGAAAAATAAAACTGAAGAAAATCTTTATTACGCAAAAAGTTTAATCGAGAAATATGGACTTAGTGAATTTACTAAATACTACCCTAAACAACTTTCTGGCGGTATGCGTCAAAGAGTTGCGCTTATTAGAACGTTAAGTCAAAAACCTGACATTTTACTTTTAGACGAACCTTTTTCAGCACTCGATTATCAAACGAGATTATCCGTTTGTGACGACGTATATAAAATAATAAAATCAGAGAAAAAAACGGCGATTTTAGTCACTCACGACATATCGGAAGCAATATCGCTTGCAGACACCGTTTTAGTTCTATCTAAACGTCCTGCAACAATTTTAGATAGTTGTAAAATGGATATCGACAAATCGCTTACCCCACTTAAGCGCAGAGAACACCCTGCTTTTTCTAAATGGTTTGAAAAACTTTGGAAGGAGTTAAACTTATGAAAAAACACTTAACTGAGCATCAAATTTATCTTGATAAACTCAAAAAAGATAAAGTGATTGTAATATTTTTTAGAATTGCAATACTTGTAACTTTTCTAGCACTTTGGGAACTATTAGCCGACCTTAAAGTTATTGATAGTTTCTTATTTAGTAGCCCTTCAAGAGTGTTTATGACTATTATTAACCTACACTCAACAGGAGAATTATATTCTCATATTTTTACTACGATTTTTGAAACATTAGCAGGCTTTTTAATCGCAAGTATATTAGGTATTCTAATTGCGGTATTGCTTTGGTGGTCTGAAAAACTTAGAAAGATTTTCGAGCCGTATATCGTTGTTTTAAACAGTTTACCAAAAATTGCGCTCGGCCCTATGATAATAATATGGTTTGGAGCAGGTATGAAAGCAATTATATTTATGGCTGTAATTATTACAATAATTGTAACTATAATCAACATGCTTTCAGGTTTTATTGAAACTGACGAAAATAAAATTTTATTGCTTAAATCAATGGGTGCAACAAAATCGCAAATATTCTTAAAACTCGTCTTACCAAGCGCACTTCCGACGATGATTTCAACTTTAAAAATCAACGTTGGCATGAGTTGGATCGGCTCTATTATGGGCGAATATCTCGTTTCTAAACGCGGTTTAGGATATTTGATTGTTTACGGTGGTCAAGTTTTTAAATTAGACCTTGTAATGGCGTCGACAGTCGTTTTATGTTTGCTTGCAGCAATTATGTATCTTATCGTTTCGATAGTTGAGAAAACCTTGATAAAATGGAAATAACAACTAAATAAACTATACCAATACACCCTGTTATTGGGTATAAATAATTTACGATATTGTAAAAACCAAATCTTGAAACCGCAAAGGCTATAACCATCAGAATTAGTTTTGCGGTTTTATTATTTTGAAAAGTTTTGGCGAAGTTAAATAGCGGATAATGAGCGGAAATAAGCGTCGTTACTATTCCAAAATATGATATAATCGAGTAGATAGAATACAAACTTTTATTACACTCTAAATATTCAAGCATCGGTATTGCAGAATTAGTAATTTTATCACCGCTTTTTGATAAACTTGAATAAATAAGTAGAATTAGTAAAGACAAAATAAAAGAAGATAATACGGCTGAAAATATTCTTTCTTTTTTTGATAATTTTTTTCCTAAATCAATAAAAACGACGGAAGATGTAAAAGTGTTAACTCCAACGTAACAAAATAGAGAAAATGCATTTAGATTAATCGTATTTTCTATATTAAACGTCTTTTTAGTAAAGAGAACTGTCAATAAAAACAGTATTATAATTGGTACTAAAAACATATTTACTTTTTTAAGACCGTCTACCCCTTTTGAAATTATAAAATTTGATAAAATTAAAGTAATTATCGAAAAAAATGGAAATTTTTTTAAATTAGGAAATATTGAAAATGTTAATTCATCAATGGCTGAAATCATACCTGATAGAATTATCAAATTTGTGAATAAAACAAGTGGCTCGAAAACTTTTATAATTTTTCTATCAGGTAAACTTTTTACGCTTAAAAGCATATAAAACGCTATTGAAAATAAAATACAAATTATAATTGATGCTAAAATTATTGACTGATTTTGAAAAAAAGTCAATATTTCCCTACCTGAGATAAACCCCGCACCAATCACAGTACCTATAATGACAAAAGTTACTTTTAATATAGAAAAAATAGGCGTTATCATACGCCTATTTTATTTACTAATTATTTTGTTTATTCTTTGATTTAAGAATTTTTAATAATAAAAGAAGTACGCCAGTTAAAATAAATAGTATTGCAATACCTTGCGAAGGTGTAAAAAATTTAATAATAAATTCACCGCGATCGTCTGCTCTGAAATATTCTATAACAAAACGCCAAATTCCGTAAAGTATACAATAAGTTTCAAGTTCAAAATTGATATTTTTTACGAACATAAACGCTAAAATTCCAAATAATATAAATAAAAATATTGCTTCGAAAAGTTGCGTTGGAACGCATTTGTAGTAGCCTTGAAGTTCGTCTACCCACATATTAATTCCAAAACCTGAAGTCACTTTGCCGTGACAACACCCTGCAAACAAACAACCAAGTCTACCAAACCCGTGTGCAATCGCAACACAGCAAGGGGCAACTTGTGTGATTTTTTCAAAATAAATTATATGCTCTTTTTCCTTAAAAACGAGTTTCCCAACTAAAAAAGTTAGAAGTAAAAAAGTTGTTACACCACCTATTAAACCGCCGTAAAAGGTCATACCAGCTTTAAAAGGTTTAAAAGTGCCAGTTTTTAAAAAATCAAATAAAGATTGAAATAAACTTGCAAATAAAAAGCCTAATATAATTGATGAAACTGCTGTAATTAAGTAGAAATTATAAACTTTAACAGGCATTACTTTTTCAGTTACGAAGAATCTAAAAACCAAAAAACAAGCGATAATACCTATTAAAATCATAATTTCGTATAGACCATAGCCAAATATAATTTCGTTAGGATACATTTTCTTTACTCTCTTTATCTAAGGCATAATCGAGAATTTTTATTGATATTGATGCTGAACTTACGATTGCTACCGTTTTTAAAATTGAATCAAATAGAATAAAATTTGTTTCTACAACAGAAATAGAATATAATATGATATTTAGCATAACCAAGAGATAAAGTGACTTTATCATTGGCCTTTTTTCTAATTTTGCACGTTCTCTATAAGAAACGACAGCGGCAACG
Source organism: Christensenellaceae bacterium (assembly GCA_045534605.1). GTDB lineage: Bacteria > Bacillota > Clostridia > Christensenellales > Borkfalkiaceae > UBA4636. The sequence goes on from JAZSKA010000010.1 coordinate 124,299, forward strand.
ACTACTGATAAACTTGTAAAATGCAATGGCATATAAATAAACGTATTGAACCAGTGCGCTTTGAGTTGAGTTAGACTTTGCTTTAGCCCTTCGGCGTCGTTTAAAATAATACCTACGTTATAAAAAGCACCTGCCGCTCCGTCAATTGTGATTTTCGAAGAAACGAATAAACTTTCGAACCCAGTCAAAAAGGATTGCGCAATAGCATAACCTAATGCGAAACTTACAGAAACTAATAAACACTCGGGAAGTTTTGAAACACGCAATACGTTACAGCATATAAAAACAAAAATATATAAAACTAAAGTCCAAGCAATAGGTCTACCAATATACTCAATGTAATTTTCGTAAACGAAAGTAATTAAAAATTTGTCGCATATTGTGGTTACGAACGCATAAGAGAAAATTCCTAATAAAAGCATTATTACGATATGTAAAGGATAAATACTTCTTCTAGTATTAAATTCGATAAAAAATACCATTAATATGGACGGAACAGCAATTACATAAAACAAAAGCGTTAATGGGATCATTATTTTTAAATCCATAAACGTTTCCATTACTAGTAATAAAATAGTAATTATAAGTATGAAAGCAAAAGTAATAAGAGTGAATTTAGGAATTGGTGCATTAAACGTAGCATTTTCTTTGAATTCCCTTCTCTTGAAGTTTTCCGCCTTCAATGCTGAAATTAAGGTAGAAATTACAGTTGGATTTTTCTGCTTAACGACTGGCGTATTTTCGCGCGGAACGTGAACAGAAACCACGGTTTGGTCGTCTTTTTCGGTTGTCGCTCTCAATTCGTCGTACTTACTCAATTTCAGTCTCCTTACTGTTATTAGTTACGTTGTTAAACTGAATAAAAAAATTACTTCCAATATCTTTTTTACTGATTACACCAAATTTTACTCGGTGATTTTCTAAAATGGTTTTAACGATAGATAGACCAAGTCCCGTTCCTTTTATAGGTCTTTGGTGAGTATCGCTAAACCGATAGTATTTTTCCCAAATTGTCTCAACGTTTTCTTGAGAAATACCTTTACCAGAGTCAATAGATTCGAATAAAATAACGTTGTTTTCTAGGCTTAGTTTGACGAAAATCGTTTTATCAGAACCTGTATAATTGATTGAATTGCCTATTAAATTATAGATAACTTGCTCAATCTTTTTCTCGTCGCAAAGAGTATACAAGTTAGGTTCAATTTCTTTAACGATTTTATAACCAGACTGCTCGGCAAAATCGTTAAAACGGTGTAGAACACGCTCGCAGAGACTTGATAAATCTACAACTTGCAAATCTTGTACTTGAGTTTGGCTTTGAAGTTTAGACAAGTCTAAAATATCGTTTACAAGCATTGTAAGTCTATCTGCTTCATCGATAATTACGTTAGTATGTGCGTCGCGTTTTTCCTTGATATCACCTGATAAATCACGAATCATCTCAGCGTACGCTTTAATCATTGTAAGCGGTGTTTTCAGGTCGTGAGAAACGTTAGCAAGCAAGTCTCGTTGAAGTACGCCCGTTTTAGATATCGCCTCTTTAGAGTAGTTTAAAGTCTCACAAAGTTCAGAAAGTTCTTGGTAACTATCGTTACTAAATACAATCGTTTCGTCACCGCCTGCCCATTGTTTTGCAGTATTACTCATTTGAATTATCGGTTTTGATACTTTCGTTGAAATGTAATATGAAAGGAAAAATGCAATAATTACTATAATGACGGAAATAATAATAAGTTGAGTTTGAATAATGCTTACAGTTTCAAGTAAGGCTTGTTGACTTGTTCTTAAAATTAAATATCCGTTAATTAACTCGTTTTTAACAGACGTTGCATATATGTAATACGCACCGTCTTTTTTTTGATTCTCTTTATATTGATAGCAAACGTAGTCGCTGTTATTTACATTTAAAGCATCAATAGCGTTTGAAGCAATAATTTGGTCGGTATTATCAACCGAAGTTTCAGAACTGTGCACGGAATCTATCTCGTTATACCCCGAATTGTTTGAAATGTTAAAGCCGGAATATATCGTTTCTACAATCAAATTATTATTTTCGTCGTAAAATGCTAGGAAAGAATATATTCCCGCTTCGCTAGCCTCAACTGCTGTGTTTAACCAGGTATTTAAGGTGCTGGCATTAATCTTTTTGTCAGTATTTAACTGAACAGATAATTTTTCGCCTGCTTTAGAAATAGTATCAAACTTTTTTCTTTGATAAACCCTATCAAAAAATAAAATTTGTGAAATCCAAACGATAGCAAGCAAAAGTATTGCGAAAATAATAAAATAAAACCAAATATTATATCGTAATTTTGCTAATTTTTTATATTTCATACTTCAAATTTATAACCAAGTCCTCTTAAAGTAACAATAAATTTTCTATATTCCTTCAAATTGCTTCTTAAAGTTTTGATATGAGTATCAACAGTTCTATCGTCACCAAAAAAATCGAAGCCCCAAACGTCACTTAAAAGTTTTTCTCGCGATAAAGCAATACCTTTGTTTTTGACCATATAAAATAAAAGTTCATATTCTTTTGGCGTAAGTTCTATTTTTTCGCCATCTATGAAAACGTTCCTACCTTTTATGTCAATTTCTAAGCCTTCGAATTTTAAAATCTCAGAAATATTCGATGAAATTTGATTGTTCAAATTTTTTCTTTTTATGATCGCATTAACACGAGCCATAACTTCTTTTGGTGAAAACGGCTTAACTACGTAGTCGTCAACCCCTATTTCAAACCCAAAAAGTTTATCGTATTCTTCAGAACGAGCGCTAAGCATAATAATGGGAACGTCAGAAACCTTTTTAATTTCCTTAACAGCAGAATATCCATCAAGTTTAGGCATCATAATATCCATAATAATTAAGTCGTACTTTGTATTTTTGCACATAGAAATGGCTTGCATACCATTTTCCGCTTGTTCTGTTTCATATCCTTCAAACTGAGCATATTCGCCAAGCACTTCTCTTATCATTGCCTCGTCGTCAACAATTAAAATTTTCATTAAAGTTCCTCCAATTACCGTAATTTACAAATTTTCTAACAATTATATATAGTTAATGTGTAAACCAAGTGAAAACAAAACGAATTATATTCTTAATTTTGCAAAATTGACTTAATTTCAACGCTTTCAAAATAACCAGTGTTATTTTTGATTAAGTAAGCCTTGCCACCAGCCGAGATAGAACCGGTTAATTTACCGTCAACAAACTCAATAGCACAGTCCTCTTCAATCGCGTAAGCAAAATCTAACTTGCTATCCTTAAAAGCACGGGTAAAATCAGTAATTCTGTGGTTATAATGTGGCGTGCAACAACCTTCAAGCACGCCAATTCCTGGGTGCATATTGTAAGGATCGCCTTTAATTTTTAACTGTGCGCTATCTGTGTACATTGTTTTAAACCAAAAAATAGCACCAGCCGAAAGACCAACCATAATAACACCGCGATTGTAAGCATCAAGCACAAGGTCGTAAAGCCCACTCTTTTTCCAGTGTTCAAGCATAAAAAGCGTATCTCCACCACCAATATAGACGAAGTCTGCTTTCTGAAACTTATCCTTAATTTTTTCAATATTCATTTCACCGTAAACGGTAAGCGCACAATCTGCTTTAATATCAAATACCGAAGTATAAGTTTTTCTAAAACTGTTAAAGTAAGGCATACTGTCGTGACTTGCGGTTCCAATAAATAAACCGTATGCGCGTTTGTCGCCTGCTTTTTCTTTTGCAAGGCGTGCAACGTATTCGTCAATTTTAAGTGTGGTTTTTGTTTTTATTTCGCCACCACCGAAACAAATAATTCTTTTCATAGTAAAATTATGTTAATCGTAAAAAATTTAATTTTATTAGTAATAATCAATGATTTTACAAAATATTATGTTTAATATAATTTTCAATAATTGGTTTTGAGTTCATTAAAATACCTTTCAAAACCAAATCAAAAACAAGCGATAAAACTTTACCTATTTTCTTATCTTGTATACCTAATTTAATACAATCATCACCTGTAAAATCTAGGTCTGAAAACTTATAACACTCTTTGTTTTCTATAATCTCATTAAAAAGTTTTATAGTTTTATCTAAGTATGGTTTATACTTTTTAATACCGTGTTCTGAGTGAGTAATTAGGTCGCAATACTTATGTTTTAATAACCTATCAAAAAATTCCAGTGAATGTTTAGATAAAATTAATTTAATTTCGTATTTAGTCTTTAAATCAGCGTCGTGATATAAACAAAGTTTAGAAACTTGAAAAACAAAGTCGTTTGATGCTCTAAGTCTTGTAAGCACGTTTCTTGCTATTTGTTCCGAACTTTCCCAGTGTCCGTAATAATGCCTATAACCATCGCTACCGTCTTGATAACAATAAACCTTGCCAACGTCATGAAAAAGCGCCATAAACCTTAAAATTAAGTCATTTTTATCACAAAGTGACACAACGTCTAAAATATGGTCGTATACACCTTGTTTATGAGACAAACTTTTTTGGTCGAAGTCTTTGGTTTTTCTAAATTCAGGAATAATTTCAAATAAAACCTCAGAAAATTCTGTCAGAGCCTTTTTGACAAATTCACCCTGCAAAATCTTGCAAAGTTCAGAAAAAATGCGTTCTTTTGATATATTATTGATAAGATGTAAACAAGAAAAAATCGCATTTTTAGTGTTTTCTTCAACCTCGAAACCTAACTGAGAAGAAAATCTTACGGCGCGTAAAATTCTAAGCGCATCTTCGGTAAATCGTTCAACTGGATCACCAACTGCACGAATTATTCCGTTTTTCAAATCATCTTTACCACCAAAAATATCAATGAATCCTTCGTTTGGATTATAACACATTGCATTGATCGTAAAATCTCTGCGTTTTAAATCGAGAGATAAATCGTTTGAAAATTCAACGGTTTTTGGCGATCTGTTATTTTCATATTCACCGTCTTTTCTAAAAGTAGTAATTTCTACCCAAACGTCGTCAAAAAATACACCAATTGTTCCGTGTTTTTTACCAAAAAAAGAAATATTATAGTCTTTAAAAACTGTTTCAATTTCATCTGGTTTAGCATTAGTCGTTACGTCGATATCATGACAATTTTTTTCTAAAATCATATCTCTAACCGCACCACCGACAATGTATGCTAAATAGCCGTTTTTATTTAATTTTTCAACAACTTTTAAAGCGCGATTAAACATAATTTTCCTTTTAAAATGCAATTATTTACCAACGCAAAATTTTGCAAAAATTTCATCAATTACCGCTTGATCTGAAGTTTGCCCACTTATTAATCCAAGATAATGCCACGCGTCTTTAATATCGACCGTTACAATATCAAGCGGAAGAACGCCAATATTTTCTATTGCAGACTTTAAAGAATTATTTGCATCTTTTAGCGCATAGAAATGTCTTTCTTCCGTTATAAAATCTGCGTCAAAATTAACCTTTTCAACTTTCGATTTATCAAAGATTAATTGCTTAAATTCTTCGATATTTTCACCAGTTTTTGCAGATATTCTAATATCACAATCTATATCAATATCCGAATTGATATCGTTTTTATTTAAAACGGTAACAAAATTTAGAGTTTTTATTTTATCTAAAATTTCACCGTCGTATTTATCAAAACCTTTTTCAGCGTCAACAACGAAAACAACTAAATCAGCCGTTTCAATAGCCTTTAGGGAGCGTTCAATCCCTATTTTTTCTACTTTATCAACGCTATCTCTTATTCCTGCGGTGTCAAACAAATTAAAACTTACGCCGTTAATTTCAATCGAACCTTCAACAATGTCACGCGTAGTGCCTTCAACGTCAGTTACGATTGCTTTATCACACCTTAAAAGCGAGTTTAATAATGAACTTTTACCAGCGTTAGGCTTGCCACAAAGCGCGATTTTAACGCCTTTTTTTGCTCTTGATGCACCAAAATAAGTAGAAATCAATTTATCAATTTCGTCGTAAACTTTTATAAGTCTATTTTTAACAACACTTTCGTCCGCTGTGGGAACGTCGTCTTCAGGATAATCAATATCGACGTCAATTTGTGCTAGTATATTTGTAAGTTCTGCTTGTTTTTGCTCAATATTATTAAACAATCTTTCTCTGTAAAGATAGAAACCGCATTTTGCTTCCATTTCAGTCTCGCCGTTTATCATGTCGATAAGCCCTTCACAAGAAGAAAGTGATAATTTTCCGTTTAAAAATGCTCTTTTAGTAAACTCTCCGTTAGTTGCTGGTCTTGCGCCATGTTTAAAAGTCTGTTTTAAAACGGCGTTTGAAATTGCAACACCGCCGTGGCAATGGAATTCAACCATATCTTCACCAGTATAACTTTTAGGCGCTTTAAAATAGACACACATACCAAAATCGGAGAAATTTTCACAGTCTATTTTTCCTACGTATAATTTATAAGGTTCAAAATCTAAATTTTTAGATTTGAACATTTTTTTAGCAATTTCTAAAGCATTGTCTCCACTAATTCTTATAATTGCAACACCAGCCGCGCCTTTAGCGGTAGAAATTGCAGAAATACAATCGTTCATAAAACACCTTTAGTCGAACAAATCGTCGCTAGAATCGTTATTTTCTCGCTTTTTGTTATTATCGTCAGTATAGTCGGATTTTGGTGCAAAATCAGAAAAAACGTCCTGATCAAGCCCAGAATTATTCGACTTTTTATCACTGAATTCTTCAAACGGATCGTCATTACTAGATTTATCACCTTGATATGGGTTGCCGTTATTCAAATTTTGTGCTTGAGCCTCTTGCATTTGTCTTTGTTTAGCAAGAAATTCGTTAATATCAAATGGTTTTTTATTCTTTAATATCATAACTACGATTGCTAAAACAAGATTGTACGTCAAATAGAACATATCCGTCGTGAATAATAAAGTCATAATTATTGACAATAAAATCGAGTGTCTTCTGTCATACTTTGATACAAAACAGATATTAAACCAAACGATAAATACGATCAACACAAAGTATAAAATATTGTCAATGATTGAAAAAATATTAAACACCACGCTTGGTACGTAAGTTATTTCTTCAGGGATATAACCTTGAGTTAACAATATATAAAATTCGTCGTAATAGCAATAAATATCAACGAAAGTTGAAACGATAAACGAAACGAGTAATGAAAAAGTCAACAATAGTCCGATATTTTTAATTTTCCACGAAAAAATTCGAACGGGACCGGTAAGTTTACCTAAAAGATAGAAGTTAGCAAACGGAATAAACGCAAGCCAAGCATTGTTTATTTTATTATTTCTTGCCATTAAAAATATTGCAATGCTTTTAAAAATAAAAATCGACAATACGAGAATAAGGGTAAAACTAAGCAAAATTATTGCTAGTTTAGAGTACGAAATATCAACTATCGCCTCTTGCGTGCTTTCGTATGCTAATTCAAAACCATAAACAAATTCTAATATAAAACGAATCATTAATTACTCCTATAAAGACATGAAAAGACACAAAACGGTAAAAATTGCACCAAAAATAAATAAAACTATCTCGAGAATTTTATTTTTAGAATTATTTACCGTATAAAACTTGCCTTTGTACAAAAATACGGTTTCAGAATCACTTGAAAGTTTTGAAAAATCAACGTCGTTCATTTTTAACGTTTTATATTTTTCATGACACTCAAGTTTAGTAGAAATACAAGCAATCGTATTTTTATAATTATCAAGTGGCTTTTTGTTTTGCATTGCAAGTTTTTGATTATTTAACAACTTCTTACCGAAATAAATTACAGATATAATGAGGAAAATTATTCCGTAAATAATATAAAACGCATCAATAAATAAGTCTGCGTACGGCGCTTTTAATAAGTAATTCATTTGGAATACGTATAAAATCTGCGTGCAAAAATTATTCGTAAAATGCATAATTGCGCCAATCAAGAAGTTTTTAGTGATATAAACTACTATGCAAATTGCAAGCCCACCTATAAATTGCAAAATCACTTGTTGGAAATTTCCGTGCATAAGTGCAAATATAACACTTGATGCAATTATACAAAACAAAGGACTTTTATTAGAATAACCCCTTAAAATTACGCCTCTAAACAAAATCTCTTCACAAATTGCAGGAACTATTGGCGTTAAAATATAAACGTACAACAATAAGAAAAAGTTATTTGAATAGTCGTAAGCATCGCTTGTGCCTAAAACGCTTTCAAAACCTTCGCCGTAATACGAATAAAAAATATCGTTAGTAAAAGCATAATGAGTCGCGTTAAACACGCAATAAATTCCAAGTATTAATAGCACCGAAAACAAAATATCGACTATTTCGAATTTATAACGATAGCCCCCGCCTGAAAAAAGCGAAACTTTTTTTATTTTTGAGAATATAAACGCAATAATAAAGATCGAACCTTGCGAAATTGCAAGCATTATAGTGCTTAAAAAATAATAATCGTTAGTAAGGTTATCTCTGAAAAAAACGACTAAATATCCGATAAAGTTATCTACAATGAAAAAGAAAAGCATTGTAACGAAAAAACAAATCGTTGCATCAAGCGAAGTATAAGAATTTGGATTATACCATTTTCTATTTTTTAAACTTTTTGATAAATCGTTTTCAATGCTTCTTTTCATAAACTTAAATTTAAATTATAAAAATTAATACGCTCTCGCGAAGTAAACTATATGCTTAGCATCTTTTCCGCAAACGGCGCACTTGTGACCAGTGGCGTCGTCTGGCGCGATAACTCTTGCACTTGCCGCGGTTTCAGACTTAATCTTTTCTTCACACTCTCTACAACCGCACCAAGGCACTTTTACGAAACATTTATCTTCAACAGCGCTTAGAACACCTTCAATGCTATCAGCAAACTTAACTCTATCCTTTTGAATTTCGCGCGCTTTTTCAAGCATATCTTTTTGAATTTGGTTAAGAATTTCAGGGATTTTATCAAGTTCAGTCAAACTTAAATTAGTCTTTTCAAAATTATCACGACGAGCAACTACGCAAACGCCGTTTTCAATGTCGCGTGGACCGATTTCAATTCTGAGTGGAGCACCTTTCATCTCCCACTCGTTAAACTTCCAGCCGTTGGAAGCATCTCTGTAGTCTGCTTCTGCTCTAATACCCAAACTTACGAGTTTATCAACGATTTCTTGCGCTTTTTCTTTAACGCCGTCCTTGTGTTGAGCAACTGGAATAACGATAACTTGAACTGGAGCAACGACTGGTGGAAGTTTTAAACCGCGTTGATCACCGTGTGCCATAACTAAAGCGCCGATCATTCTAGTAGAAGTTCCCCAACTCGTTGAGTAAGCATACTTCAATTCACCGTCACTATCTAAGAATTTCATATTGAAAGCCTTAGCAAAATTTTGACCTAAATAATGAGAAGTTCCCGCTTGCAAACTTTTACCGTCAAGCATCATTGCTTCTAAACCGTAAGTCTCAACAGCCCCTGCAAACTTTTCTTTTTCAGTTTTTATACCCGTAAATACTGGAATAGCAAGGCAGTCTTCAAAGAATTTTTTGTAAACGTTAAGCATTTTAATAGTTTCTTCTCTAGCCTCAGCCTCGCTTGCGTGAGCGGTGTGGCCTTCTTGCCATAAAAACTCGCTTGTTCTAAGGAATGGACGAGTAGTTTTTTCCCATCTTAAAACGTTTGCCCATTGGTTAATCAAGATAGGCAAATCGCGGTAACTTTGCATCCACTTAGAATACATTTCGCAAATAATAGTTTCACTGGTTGGTCTGATAACTAAGTTTTCAGTAAGTTTTTCACCGCCAGCGTGTGTTACGAGTGCTACTTCAGGAGCAAACCCTTCTACGTGTTCTGCTTCACGAGTAATATAACTTTCAGGAATAAGCATAGGAAAATATGCGTTCTTAACACCAACTGCTTTAAAACGCTTGTTCATTTCGCTTTGAATATTTTCCCATATAGCATAGCCGTACGGACGAATAACCATAGTTCCTTTTACAGGACCGTAATCGACAAGTTCAGTCTTTATTACAACGTCAGTGTACCACTGTGGAAAATCTACCGTCATATCGGCTACTTCTTTAACAAATTGTTTATCTTTTGCCATAATAATATCTCCAATATATAATTACAGTATATTATAAGCAAAACTCAAAATTTTGTAAAGCAAATTTTAGTAGCAGAGAAAATTTAAACCCCATTTTAAAATTATTGAATTTTTAAGATAAGTATTTTAAGACAAACACTCAAAAAACCTTGACTTAGCGCTTAATAATTTTGTATAATTATTACCGTACGATTTGGAGGCACACATGGATAAATTCGAAACGGCAGTAAATTCAGTAAGAATACTATCTGCAGAAGCAATTGAAAAAGCAAAGTCTGGTCACCCTGGTCTCCCACTTGGCGCGGCTACTTTTGCGTTCACTTTATTTAACGATTTCTTAAAATTCAACCCAAAAGATCCTAACTTCGACGACAGAGACAGATTCGTTCTTTCTTCTGGTCACGGTTCAATGCTTTTATATTCACTTTTACATCTTTTTGGATATGATATTTCAAAAGAAGACCTTGCCAATTTCAGACAATTAGACTCTCTTACCCCTGGTCACCCAGAATATAAACACACACCAGGCGTTGAAGTGTCTACTGGTCCACTCGGTCAAGGTATAGCAAACGCAGTTGGTATGGCTATTGCTGAAACTAAACTCGCGGCTGAATTTAACAAAGAAGGATATCCTATCGTTGACCACTACACCTATGCTCTTTGTGGCGAAGGTTGCTTGATGGAAGGTATTGGCTATGAAGCGTGCTCTTTAGCAGGCTCTTTAGGACTTGGCAAACTTATCGTATTTTACGACTGTAATAAAATTACTATCGAAGGTAAAATCGAAGGCGTTTTTGACGACGATATTACTATGCGCCAAAAGGCACTTGGTTGGCAAGTTTTGGAAGTTAAAGACGGAAATAATCGTGCTGAAATTTCTAAAGCAATCAAAAAAGCACAAAAAGAGACGAATAAACCGTCTTTAATTATCGTTAATACCGTAATTGGATTTGGCTCTGCCCTTGCTGGTTCAGAAAAGTCACACGGTGCACCGCTCGGTGCTGAAAACCTACAAAAAATGAAAGATTCTATCGGTTGGACACTACCACCGTTTGAATACCCAGAAGAAATTCAACCATTGTTAAACAAGACTATAAACCAAGGTATAAAAACTTATAAAAATTGGCAAAAAATGTTTGCTGAATACAGCAAAAAATACCCTGGCCTTGCTAAGAGATATAACCAATGGAAAAATCCCGATTTTTCAGAAGTTTTACCAGCGCTTGATAACCTAGATTTAAGTCAAGTTGAAGCAACGAGAAAGTCGGGAAATCGCGTAATCAACGCAGTTTCTGAAGTAATCCCTAACCTATTTGGTGGCTCGGCTGACTTAACCCCTTCAAACCTTACAAAACTTAATAATCGCGAATATTACACAAAGGATAACAGACTCGGTTCAAACATCCAATTCGGTATTCGTGAACACGCTATGGGCGCAATCGTAAACGGAATTATCGCACACGGCGGTCTAGTTCCTTATTGCTCGACTTTCTTCGTATTCTCCGACTATATGAAAGGCGCGTTAAGAATGTCGTCAATCATGAAAATGCCTGCAATTTACGTATTTACCCACGATTCTATCGGTGTTGGCGAAGACGGACCAACCCATCAACCTGTCGAACAATTAATCGGCTTAAGATCTACGCCTTTCATGCACGTTTTCAGACCTTGCGACGGTAAAGAAACAGCAGCTGCGTGGTATTCTGCATTAACAAGCGGACACCCTACTGCAATCTGCTTAACACGCCAAAACCTTAATCCGCGTTGTACCGATATAAAAGATGCTTTAAAAGGCGGATATATCCTATCTGACAGCGAAAAATCAACGCCTGACGTTATTATTATCGCAACTGGTTCTGAAGTTGACGTTGCAATGACTGCAAAAGAAATGCTAAAAGCACAAAACATTGATGCAAGAATCGTTTCAATGCCTTCAATCGAAGTTTTTGAATCTCAATCTGAAGAATATAAAGAAAACGTACTTCCAAAATCTGTTAAAGCTCGCGTTTGTATCGAAGCAGGTTCACCTTATTCTTGGTATAAGTACGCAGGAAGTTACGGAGAAGTAATTTCTATGTCAGATTTTGGTAAGAGTGCAAAATTCCCAGATCTATTCAAACACTTTGGTTTCACTGCTGAAAACGTTTGCGAAAAAGCGCTAATTTCTATAAAAAACGCAAATAATTAATTCATAATTAAAACAAAAATCCCGCTATATGAGCGGGATTTTTTATACTATTTTTTATCTTCTTCAGGAATAATTACTCTTGTTGGTCTCTCTTCTTTTAAAGCCATAATATAATTTTGATAATCAGTTTCTGTTAATTTAATAGGTCTTTTTCGTTTCTTTTTCATTAAACACCTCTTTTAAATTTTTCTTTATTATTATGTACGAAAAAATAAAAATTAATACTAATTTACTCAAAATAATTGTATTTTTTTAACGTTTAATATATAATAAAATTATGAAAAAGTTGTCAGTCTTTAAAAAATACCTATTTTTGATAGGTTATATCTGCGTAATAGTTTTTTTATGCTACGAAGCCTTACAAACTGGTACTGTTTCAGAAAATACGAGCAATAAGTTTCAGGAAATAATTGGTTCTGCCCCACCTTATCAATATTTAGATAGTAAAATCCCTAACTTTGACAAGGTAACAAGGAAACTTTTTGGGCATTTTCTTCTGTACTCTATGCTCGGTTTTTTCTCTTATTTTACATATAATTCGTTTATTGATAAAAAAATCATAGCCCAAGGCGCAAATTTAACTTCAGGTTTTATTTTATCTGCCCTTACCGAGTTTTTGCAAGTATTTGCAAGCGAACGAGGACCAGCATTTCAAGACGTAATCATAAATTTTGAAGGTTTTTTACTTTCTAATATCATAATAGTATTGATAATATTTATGTTTTTTGTAAATAAAAAGGAACAAATTAAACATGAAAACTTTAATTTGCTTCTAATTTTTGGCTCGTCACTTGTTTTTATTCTATTGTTTGTTATTTTTGCTGAAAAAATTAATTCGTTATTATTTTGTAATATGATATTCGTATTTACTGCAATAATCGCCTTAATTTTAATATCAATAAAATATTTAATAGTATTAAAAAAATCACGCTAATCTGCGTGATTTTTCTTTATCTAAATTTCGTATATTATTGTAACAGGTCCGTCGTTTAACTGCTCGATTTTCATATCAGCACCAAACACCCCACTTTTTACAAAAACACCGTTTTCTTTTAATTTTTCCATAAAATATTCATAAATAGGTTTTGCAATTTCAGGCTTTTCGGAAAGGGTAAAACCAGGTCTGTTGCCATGAGACGTATCTGCGTATAAAGTAAACTGAGAAACCGCCAAAATCTGACCGTTGACGTCTTTAACGGATAAATTCATTTTTCCGTTTTCATCTTCAAAAACACGCAAATTAGATATTTTCTTAGCAAGATAATCTGCCTTTTCTTTAGTGTCACCAACACCTACGCCAAAGTATACTACAAGCCCAAAATCTATTTCGGAAATTAATTTACCGTCTACTTTTAAAGTTGTATTTTTAACCCTTTGTACTACTGCTTTCATATTGATCCTTTTTGTTTATTCTTAATATTAAATAAAGTATAAAAATGCCGATAATTACTGAAATTATAGCCGTTTCCACAACTTGATAAACGCACCAAATTTGACCGGTTATTATGCCGTTTTCTTGTAATAGGCCACCAAAATTATATATAAAATGTAAAATAATTGGAAAAATCATTTTTTTTGTAATTATAAACGATAACGAGAATAAAACACCTGTTAAAAACGAGTATCCAACCTGAATTACAACGTAAAATATGTGTTCCCCTGCAAACAAATTAACTATATGTAATAACCCAAAAAGAGCAGATGAAATTATAATTGATAAAAGAACTCTATTTTTGTTTTCTCGTAATAAATCTAATAAAAGAGTAAAAATTACTGCACGAAAAACAAATTCTTCCATCACGCTTGCAGAAAAGCATTTAAAAATATGTATTATCCATAATGTAAATTCGCTTGATGCAGTCAATTTATCAAGAAAAATAGATATAAACGGAAAATTGTTTACACAAACAATCAAAATCGGCAAAACTAATAAAATATTATATTTTTTGTTATCTTTTATTAAATCAACCGTGCAAAATTTGTAAATAATAAACGGTAAAACAGTTAAAACCAACCTACTTATTATAAAAAAAATATCAACCGATAAATCACTCTCAAAAAATAAACTTGCGATTTTTGAATAAGGAAAAAACGCGCATAAAAACGCGTATAAATACGTTATTAGTATAAAATTTTTCTTGTTCCTAAAAACAAATTCGCAAATTTTTTCCTTCATCAAACTACCTTTTTGTACAAATTATAATAAAACATTACTTTTTTATAATAATTTCTAGTTTCTTTAAACGGTATTTTTTCTAAATTTTCCCCGTCTTTACTGTAATTATTATTGCTAAGCCACTTATTGACGTTACCTTCACCTGCATTGTACGCGCAAAGCACTAATTTTAAAGAATTAAACTTAGAAAATAAGTATTTTACATAGGCGCACCCAAGCATTATATTATCATTTTCATTAAAAATATCAGGCTCGTAAGTTAATTGTTCTTTTTGTTTAATATAATCGAACGTCGAAATTTTAAGTTGCATAAGTCCTAAAGCACCCTTATCCGACTTTGCGTCTTTATTGAAATTGCTTTCAACTTTAATTATTGCAAGTATCAAATTACTGTCTAAATCGTAAATATTTGAGTAATATTCTGCTTTTTTAGAATATTTTTTAGCGCTTATTAAACTAAAAATAAGTGTTGATGCAATAATAAAAAGAAGTAAACTTAAGCAAAAAATAAACAAAAACTTAAGAATTTTTGCGCTCGATATCTTCAATAACCCTATCCACCTTCGCATACAATTCTTCAACTGAATCGTCGTTATAAATTAAAGTATGCTCAGAATTAGACACATTATCATAATTATATTGATTTTTTATTCTCAAATAAGCGTCGTCTATCGAAATATTATCCCTTATCGCCCCGCATTTTGCCCTATCTTCGGTATTTTTCATAACGACGACAACTATATCGAAATCGTCTTCTTTACCGCTTTCAAACAAAAGCGGAATTTCAAACACGATTTTTGTTTCTTTAGACTTTTTGAATATATCATCAATTACTTCATAAACTTTGCTATGAGTAAACGCGTTTAATTTATCAAGTTTTTCTTTGTTATTAAAAACTAAATTTGAAACTGCTTTTTTATCAAGTGTTAATTTCCCGTCAATTTTTAGTGGTAAAACGCCTAAAATCTCGCAAATTTCCAATACAAATTCTTCTTTTTGAAGCAAATCTTTATAAATTTTATCTGCGCTATACGTTTTAAAGCCACGCTCAAAAAAACGCGTTAAAACTGACGATTTACCGCTTGCGTAACCGCCTGTAATAGCAATTTTTAATTTTTTAGCATTATTTTGCGTCATACCAACAATCACACGTAGTTGCAGAAACGTCTAATGGAACTAAAAGTGAAACGGCATTTTCCATTTCTTCAACTAAAATTTTATAAACTTCGTCTTTTTCAGACTTAATCGCATCAATAATTAATTCGTCGTGAACTTGAAGGATAAGTTTCGATTTATAACCACCGTCTTTTAGGCGTTTATAAACGTTTATCATTGCAATCTTCATAATATCCGCTGCAGAGCCTTGAAGTGGCATATTCATCGCAACTCGCTCTCCAAACGAGCGAAGATTATAGTTTGGCGAATTAATTTCTCTAATGTATCTCTTTCTACCAAGAAGCGTAACTGCATAGCCGTTTTTTCTTGCAAATTCAACGTTGATATCCATATATTCTTTGATTTTAGGATACATTTCAAAGTATTTCTTAATATATTCACCAGCGGTTTTTCTTGACGATTTGATATTTTTGGCAAGCCCAAAATCGCTGATTCCATATATAATTCCAAAGTTTACGGCTTTAGCGTTAGAGCGCATTTCCTTAGTAACCATATCAAGTGGAACTGAAAATACTTGCGATGCAGTAACCGAGTGGATATCAATACCCTTTTTAAAAGCATCTATAAGCGTTTCGCTCTCAGAAAAATGAGCCAAAAGCCTTAATTCTATCTGTGAATAATCGGCATCAATCAGAATATGATCGCTATCTCTAGCGATAAACAATCTTCTAATTTCCCTTCCTTCATCTTCTCTTACTGGAATATTTTGTAAATTAGGCTCTCTTGACGATAATCTTCCGGTTGCAGTTTGCACTTGGTTAAAAGTTGTGTGAACTAAGCCAGTCTTTTTGTCAATTTGCCTTTTAAACCCTTCAATATAAGTTGAATTTAACTTAGTTAATTGACGGTATTTTAAAATTAACGGTATAACTTCATGCTCCAAAGCAAGGTCTTCCAAAACTTCTGCACTTGTAGAATATCCATTTTTATTCTTTTTGCCGTGTTTTAGCCCCAGTTTTTCAAACAAGACTTCACCAAGTTGTTTTGGCGACGAAATATTAAACTCAAAACCACAGATTTTCTTGATTTTTTCATCAATTTGCTTAATTTTACCGTTTAACTCGACACCCATTTCGTCAAGTGCTTTTTCGTCAATTTTAAAGCCTGCGTTTTCCATATCATATAAAACGTCAGATAGTGGCAACTCTAAATTGCGATAAAGTTTCATTTCGTCATCCTGCATTTTTTCAAGATAATTCTCGTAAAGCAAAGAAAGCGAATATGCAGGCATTTTTTTGTTTAAATCATAGTCGGTGAAAACGTCTTCAAGTTTTTCGTCTTTATTTGTATAATCAACCAAATATTTCATTATTGAAACGTCTTCAACACTTGCAAGCATTTGAATATCGTAACTTTCTAACAGCCTTCTAATTTGATTTTTATAATAGAGTATTACCGTTTTAGAACTATCTTCAAACAAAGTTTTTAATGCACAAATTGCATCGCTATATTCAAAGCCTTCGTCAAAGAAATCGCGCTTAACTCTTAACTCAACTTCAGTATTATCAAAGTTGTAAAAACTTACACTTTCGTCGATAATTACAGCGATTTTATCATTTTTTATGAATGGTGTAATTTCATTAACATCAGTAATTTCAATCTTTTTACACTCAGTTTGATTAATCGATTTTTCGACACTTTCTAACTTAAATAAATTTTCCTTTTTTAGCAAATTTCTAAGTTCTAATCTTAAGAAAATTTCTCTAGTTTTTTCAGAGAACGGAAACTCGAATTCATAGTCGTTAATACCTAAATCAATAGGAACGCTCGTATTTATAGTTGCTAACGTTTTTGATAAAAAAGCAATATCTTTGTCAGATTCAAGTTTTTCCTTTAACTTACCTTTAATATTTTCGATATTTTCATATAGATTCTCAATACTGCCATAAGTTTTTACAAGATCTAAAGCAGTTTTTTCGCCTACACCTTTAACACCAGGAATATTGTCAGAACTATCGCCCATAAGTGCTTTTAAATCTACAACTTGATTGGGTAAAATTCCGTATTTTTCCTTAAAATTATCGTGAGAATATACGTCTAAATCTGAAATACCACGCTTTGTGAAATAAACTTCAGTCGACTCGTCAACAAGTTGAAAACTGTCCTTATCGCCTGTGATAATAATCGTATCTAGATTTTCGTATTTTTTTGCCAAAGTACCAATAATATCGTCAGCCTCAAAAGTCGCAAGTTCAAAGCGAGCAATACTCATAGCGTCCAAAACTTCTTTAAGTAGCGGAATTTGCGGTCTTAAATCATCTGGCGCAGGTTTTCTCGTTCCTTTATATTCTGCAAACATTTGATGTCTGAAAGTCGGCTCTCTCCTATCAAACGCTACAAGTATATATTTAGGCTCAACGTCATGAATAATTTTAATTAACATATTACAAAAAGCATAAACCGCGTTCGTTGGCTCGCCTTTAGAATTAGACATTGGTGGCGTTGCATAAAACGCCCTATTTATTAAACTATTTCCGTCAATTAATACAAATTTATCCATAAAAAATTACCTAAAACAACTAAATTTTGTTGCAAAGTTTAGTTTGTTGTGCTATTATAATTAAGCAGTACATAAATATTATTACATATTTTTATGTAAATTGCAATTAAATTCAATATTTTTTTGCCGCTGTGACGAAATTGGCAGACGTAGCAGACTCAAAATCTGCCGTTGGTGACAACATGCCGGTTCGAGTCCGGCCAGCGGCACCAAAAAAGTACAAACCCATTTTTGGGTTTGTGCTTTTTTTCATGCGGTCGGACTTGAACCGGCTAAAAGCGTAAGCGTATAGTTATATAATGATTTTCGGCGTTGAAACTTGTTTCAACATTAAAACACAAAGTGTTTTCCGAAACATCTCCGAGTCCGGCCAGCGGCACCAAAAAACACATACCATTTAGTATGTGTTTTTTATATCAAATTCGCAAGAATTTGATTATAATTCGAGCGATAGCGAGTTATAATATTGCAACGCAATTTATCATTTCAACAGCGAATTTGAATTATATTGCGCTATGCGCAAATTATAGTTCGTTTCACTCACATTATAACCACCTACGGCGGAATTTAAAAAAATATTTTTTTGTATAGCGTAAGCGTATTTTTATTTATTTAGACTTTTTAAATTTTAATACATTTAATAATACATATATACCTAAAAACAATAAAACTGCACAAATTAATACGATATACATAACAAAAACAGGCACTTGTTTAGAGAAAAAGTATAAATTACAATCAACAGAATTTTTAATATTATTCACAGCGTCTATCGGAAAACCTGAGTTTGACATTTCATTAAAAACACCGTTTAATGCGTGATTTCTTAATAATGAAGTTCCGTAAGTTCCAGGCAAAAACATAATAACTTTTTGCATTCCTAATGGAAATGACGAAATTGGCATATACGCGCCACTTATAAACCCATAACCAGCACTAATTATTGACCCAATAGCCGAAATTTGACCTTGGGTAGTCAAAAAGAAGTTTATAATTGAAGAAATTGCAGTCCCCATCATAGAAAGTAAGAATACGTCTAATAAAATCAATAAAATTTCAACAAAACTTATATACCATCCAACGATGGCCATATATAAAAGACAAATTACAGTTGAAATATAGCAAATTATAAGAGTAGATATTTCAGTTGCAATAAAATAACTTATTGCTAAAATTTGTGGTTTTACAGGAGCAATTAATAGGTCGTTAATAGTATTATTTGCCTTATCCTGTACCATAAGCATATTTGAACAAAACGCGACAGTTATACAAGATACTGCCAAAATAGAAGAGATTAACTGACCACCAACACACCCGTTAATCAACTTATCTTTAACAACGGCAAAACCGTTTATTGCGTTTAAAAAACTGTCCTTATAGATATTTCCTAAGAAAGTTACGTACAAAACTAGTAAAATTGCTGGAGTAATTAAAGACGTAAAAAACATACCTTTATCTTTGAAAAACAATTTTACGTTTCTTTTAATAAGTATAGATAATTGTTTCATTTTTGATTATTCTCCATAATTTTTTTACCAGTAACAGCAAGAAAAACATCATCCATTTTCCCTTTGACAATCTCATAATCAACAAAAATTTCAGGATATTTTATAATTAATTGAGTAGCAGTTTTCGTATCTTGAACTAGTATTTTATATCCACCGTTAACTACTAAAAAATCATCGGTAATTTTTTGAACTTGTTCTAAATCAACTCCGTACAAAGTAATATAATCCCCAGTATAAAAATTTTTCAATTCAAGGGGTGTGCCATTTGCAACAATTTTACCACTATCCAAAATAACGACGTAATCTGCGTCAGATGCTTCTTCCATATAATGGGTAGTTAAAAAAACAGTTAAATTCTGCGATTTTCTTAAATTCGAAATAGCGTTCCAAAGATTTTTTCTGCTTTGTGGATCAAGCCCCGTCGTTGGTTCGTCTAAAATTAAAATTTCAGGGTTATGAATTAACGACCTTGCAATATCAACCCTTCTCCTTTCCCCGCCTGAAAGTTTATTGACAGTCCTGTTTAACAAATGTTCAAAGTCTAATAATTGGGCAAGTTCTTTTACTCTTTTTAAAAATTCGTCATTATAAATTTTATATAATGATGCTCGACTTCTTAAATTATCTAATACTGTTAATGATTTATCTAAAACGGAATTTTGAAAAACAACACCTATTTTTGATTTTATATCAAATAACTGAGTGTCTAAATTGTAACCATTAACAAAAACACGCCCACTATCTTTTTTAATACTGCCACAGATTATATTAATAGTAGTAGATTTTCCTGCACCGTTGACACCTAAAAATGCAAAAAGTTGCCCTTTTTTGACCTTAAAAGATACGTTATTTACTGCTAATACGTCTTTAAATGACTTATTTAAATTTTCAATTTCAATAATATTTTCCATAGCTACCCTTAAAAATAAAATAATTCTTCAAATTTACAATTTAACGCGATTGCAATTAATAGTGCAAGTTTAGCGCTCGGACAAAATACACCTTTTTCAATCGAAATGATCGTTTGGCGTGTAGTCCCTACTGTTTCAGCAAGTTCAATTTGTGAAATACCGCATTTCGTGCGATACTCTTTTACTCTATTATTTAAAATTAATCCTTTATCCATTATAAAACACCTACTGCATACAAGATAAAAAACGTAAAATTAACGATAAATCCTATAGAATTTAAAACTGCACCGATTAATACTTGCCAAGGTCTTTTTGCAATAAAAAATTGACAATAGTAAAACACGGATGCCCAAATAAAAATTACAGATGCAATCGCATAAATTGAAGTAAAATGTCCTAAAAAGCCTTCAACAATCATTAAAATTACAGCGAAAACACAAGCAGATATATTACCTATCCAGTTTGAACGGTTAATACGAGTTTTTTCCATTTCGCCAACGATATCTTTATCTTTTTTTGCTCTTTGTAAAATTTCTTCGTTATTCATAGTTAACTCCTTTTGAAAATTTTATGTCAAGTATACTTTACATATACATATTAACACGCAAAACAGCATATGTCAAGTATACTTTACATTATTTATCAAAAAAAAGTCCGAAAATTTTCGGACTTTTTTGTTAACGAATACCGTATTTTTCAATTATATAATCCATATCCTTGTCGCCACGACCTGATAGGTTTACTAAAATCGAGCCTTTTTTCAACTTTTTAGCAAGTTTTACTGCGTACGCAATAGCATGGCTTGATTCGATTGCTGGAATAATGCCTTCAAGTCTTGATAAACTATAGAACGCGTCAAGTGCTTCTTCGTCGCTTGCAGTATCGTAGATTACCCTACCGCAATCTCTTAAAAATGCGTGTTCAGGACCGCTTGACGGATAATCAAGACCGCTTGCAACCGAGTATACTGGAGCAGGCTCGCCATTTTCGTCTTTAAGCATAATACTGTTAAAGCCGTGCATAACGCCTTCACAGCCGTAACAAAGGCTTGCAGCGTGGTCTCCGTAAGTTTTTCCGCGACCAAGTGGCTCAACACCGTAAATGTTTACTGGGTCGTTTAAAAATCCAGCGAAAAATCCCATAGAATTTGACCCACCGCCTACGCAAGCAACGATATTGTCAGGAAGTTCGCCCGTCATTTCTAAAAACTGTTCTCTTGCTTCAATTCCTACAACGCTTTGAAAATCTCTTACCATCATTGGGAACGGATGCGGGCCAACTACCGAACCGATACAATAAATACTGTTCTTATAGTCTTTTGCATACGCTTCAAATGCAGAATCAACCGCTTCTTTTAAAGTCTTTAAACCGTGCTTAACTTCTACGATTTTAGCGCCAAGTATCTTCATTCTTGCAACGTTTGGTGCTTGTTTTGCAATATCGACAGAGCCCATATGAATTTCGCACTCTAAACCATAATATGCAGCAGCAGTTGCGAGCGCAACGCCGTGTTGACCTGCGCCAGTTTCAGCAATAAGTTTTTTCTTACCCATATATTTCGCAAGCAAACCTTCACCCATACAGTGGTTCAATTTATGCGCACCCGTATGGTTCAAATCTTCACGCTTACAATAAATTTGAACGTTTCCTAAACTTTTAGAAAGTCTTTCAAGGTGAGAAATTGGTGTAGGTCTTCCTTGAAATTCTTTTCTAATTCTTCTTAAATCGCTTACGAACTTTGAAGATTTGCAAATTGTAAAATACGCCTCAGTTACTTCTTCCATCGCCTTTTTCAGACCTTCGTCTAAATAAGCACCGCCGTATTTACCAAAATACCCCTTTTCGTCTGGATAATTTTTAAAATAAGTATCAAAATCTATTCCATTAAATTTCATAATATATATCTCCTATTTAAGTTAATTTTTGATGATTTATATTTTCACCATCGTTTTAAATAGAATAACAAATACAATTTTTCCATAAAAATTCCATAAAAACAAAAACACCCAAAAGCAAAATCTTGCTTTTGGGACGAAATTACTCGTGGTGCCACCCAAATTCGTTTTGATAAATCAAAACCTTAAGCGAAACTTACATATCGCCGTCCACTAACGTAGGAAAACGTCAAGCGCTACTATTAATTTCACGCCTGCCCTCCGCAGTCCATTCACACAAAATTTGTAGTTTCCTCACACCAACCGAAAACTCTCTGAATACAACTTTTTGTGATACTACTCTGCATCAACGGTTTATAATATGATAATATCACTCAAAAAACGATTTGTCAACCGATTTAATTTAACAATTTAATTTTTGAGTAACGACTTTATTTTTTCGACGGTAAGATTATTAGAATTTAATTGACTTTTTACCGTAGCATGTTCTATAAACCTATCTTCTACTCCTAAAATATTGATAGATTTCGGGATATTTAAAGATGAATAAAATTCTAAAACCGCACTACCAAAACCACCGATTTTTACGTTATCTTCTAGCGTAATTATATTCATATCCTTAAATTTTGTCAGTATTTTTTCGTCAAGTGGTTTAACCGTTCTTGCATTTACAACCGTTACTTTGGCAGACTTTGCCACGTCAAGAGCAAGTTTCAACATCCTTGCGCCAGTCGCTAAAATACAGTTATTTCCACCGCTTTTTACGACTTCCCACAAATTATCTTTAGAAATAGATAATCTTTCAGAATAATCTTCAAATTCGCCGTTAGGATATCTTATTGCAACTGGTGAATTTAAAGAATAAGCAAATTCAAGCATTTCATTAAATTCAATCGTATCCTTAGGCGCTAAAACGGTCATATTCGGCATATGGCGAAGATACGATAAATCGAACACGCCTTGATGCGTACTACCGTCAGAGCCAACCAAGCCCGCCCTATCAATTAAAAAAATTACTGGAAGATTCTGCAAGCAAACGTCAACCATAATCTGGTCGTAACTTCTTTGTAAGAAAGTCGAATACATACAAACTATTGGTCTTAAACCGCTTATTGCCATACCAGCGGCAAAAGTTACCGCAAACTCTTCACTTATACCTACGTCGTGATATCTGTCTTTAAAATTAACGGAAAAGTCTTGCATACCCGTTCCAAGCGTCATACCAGCACAAATTACGTTGATTTTCTCGTATTTTTCTGCTAATTTTTGCACGAATACACCAGCACTTTGAGAAAACGTATTAACAGATTGGGAAAGATCTTTTGAAACGCCGTGGAAAAATTCGGCTTCATTTTCAGCAGATTCATAACCTTTTCCCTTCTTAGTTTTTATATGCAATAAAGTCGTTCTTGGACTGTTTTTGTAATCGGTTAACAGTTTAACTAAAAGTTTTATGTTATTTCCGTCAAACGCGCCTAAATACTTAACGCCTACGTTATCTAAGTAAGACAAATTTCCTATTGAACGCTTGAAAGATTTTTTAATCCGCTTTAAGCCTTTTCCAATAAAATTCCAACCAAAAATTTTGTCCATAAAGCCCATAAAGTTAGAATAGCGCTTTTTCATTGAAATCTTTGAGATGGACTTGTATAAACCGTTGGTGTTTTTTGAAATGGACATGCCGTTATCGTTAAGAATAATCAGCAATTTTTCAGGTTTATGTTCTGAAGAAAATAGAGCTTCTAAATTTTCGCCGTTAAAAAACGAACCGTCACCAACGAATGAGATAATAAAATAATCTTCACCTAATTTATCGCGAGATACCGCATAACCTAAAGACGCTGCAATCGAAGTACCAGCGTGTCCTACGGTGAAGGAATCGTACTTACTTTCAAAGATATTCGGAAAACCGCTTAAACCACCTTCGGTTCTGATCGTTTCGAAAAGTTCACGCCTTTCAGATAAAATTTTATGGGCGTAAGATTGGTGCCCAACGTCAAAAATCAATTTATCCTTCGGAAAATCGAAAACGTAGTAAAGCGCAATAATTGCATCGACTGCACCTAGACTTGACGCTAGGTGTCCACCGTTAGAAGATGCAACTTTAACGATAAGTTCTCTTATTTCATCTGCAAGTAGAGTTAACTCGTTAATATTTAATTGTTTCAAATCGTTTGGCGTTTTGATTTTTTCAATTAAACTCATAAATCCAGTAATTTCCTAATTATTTTAACTTTTTATCTGCTTTAAAACTTTTTCCGTTAACGAAAGAATAAGCCTTAGTTCTGTCTTTCTTTTTTAATTCAACACCGTCTAAACTGTCGATTTTAAGCGTAGCATACTCTAATATTTCTAAGCACTTACCGCAGTTATCGCAAATTTTAGTAGGATCTAAATCGCAAAACTCACACTCTTTGCAATCGATACAATCCCTATCGTACAATACGCATTTCTGTTTTTCCATAAATCACCTTAATTATATATCAAAGCAAAAAATATTGCAATATTTTATAAAAATTTATTTATTTTTGTAAAAAATTATAGAACAAATGTTTGATATTTTATTAAAAATATGTTATTATCCAATTATATAGGAGTAAAAAATGGATAATTCAACAAAAGTTTTAAATTTTATCGAAGAATACCTTCAAGAAAACGGCTTCCCACCGTCTGTAAGAGAAGTTTGTCAAGAACTTGGTTTCAGTTCAACTTCAAGTGCGCAATATTACATTAAAAAACTTGAAAAACAAGGCTTAATTAAACTTAGCGGAGCAAAAAATAGAGCGATAAGCTTAACCGATAAAAACAAAAGACGTGCAATTTACGTTCCCGAAGTTGGCACTGTAACTGCGGGCACTCCTATTTTAGCGGTCGAAAATTTAGTTGGTTACTGCCCACTACCTGAAGATTTTTCAACAGATGATGACGTTTTCGCCTTAAGAGTAAGCGGTTTAAGTATGATAAACGCAGGAATTTTCGACGGCGATAAAATCATTGTCAAAAAGACTTCGACTTGTTCTGACGGAGATATCGTCGTTGCTTTAGTTGATGATAGCGCAACCGTTAAACGCTTTTACAAAAAAGACAAAAAGATAATTTTGCACCCTGAAAACGAAACTTTCTCTGATATCGTTTTAGACGACGTTTTTATTCTTGGCGTCGTCATAGGACTAATTAGAAAATTTTAAAAAATCTAAGATAACTACTTAATTTTTTAACATTTTTACGAGATACATAAAATTATTTGCCGACTTTTAAAGTCGGTTTTTATTTTACAAATTTTTTAAAATTTCTTTAATTGCAATTATCGAGTGTTCTAACGTTAAACCACCTTGAATATATGCAACAAACGGCTCGCGAATTGGAGCGTCACAAGATAGTTCAATAGATGCGCCTTGGACAAAACACCCTGCTGCCATAATTACTGGATCAGAATATCCTGGCATATCCCAAGGCTCGCATATTAAGAAACTGTCAACCGGTGAAACTGCTTGTACTGATCTTATGAACTTAATTAATTTATCTTTATCTCCAAGTTTTACCGATCTTGTAATATCATAAGGCATACGCTTTGCTTTTGGAATAGTTTCATAACCTAACTTTTCCATAATATAGCCAAGTAGCATACTTCCCTTTAACGCTTGATTTACAGTGTGTGGTGCCATAAATAAACCTTGATAGAAATATTGATAACCAAACGCATAAGAACCAACTTCACCGCCAATACAAGGCGCGGTAAGTCTTGTTTCAACCATATCTATATATTTTTTGTCACCTGCAATATAACCGCCTGTTGGTGCAAGTCCACCACCTATATTTTTAATAAGCGAGCCAGCTATTACGTTACAGCCAACACTTGTCGGTTCAAGCTTTTCAACAAATTCGCCATAGCAGTTATCAACAAAAATACAGCCGTCAAATCCAAGTTCTTTTACGATTTCAACGACTTTTTTAATATTTTTAATAGAAATTGCTTCTCTCTCAGCATACCCACGCGAGCGTTGAATATAAATCATTTGAACAGAATTATTCTTTAAATAATCTGCGATTTTATCATAATCAAAATTCGCACCAATAAGTGGAATATAGTTAAATTCAATTAAATTTGCGGATAAAGACATATCGCTACCGCTAATTACGCCGTCCAACGTATCGTATGGCTTACCGCTTATTGAAAGAACGTTGTCGCCCCTTTTTAAAATCGAAAATAAACCTAATGATATAGCGTGAGTACCCGAAACAATATTAGGTGTAACAACACACGCTTCAGAATCTAAAACTTCAGCATAAACGCGTTTTAAAGTGTCACGACCTTCGTCGTCATAGCCGTAACCAGTCGTTCCGTTAAAATGTCTTAAAGCAAGTTTATTATTTTTAAAAGCGTTTAAAACTTTTTCTTGATTAACTAAAGAAATTTCATCAAGCAATGTAAATTCTTGATGCAATGCGCCAAGTCCTTCATTTATTAAATTGTCAATTTCAATATTAGTTATCGCCATTATTAATCACCTTAAAGACAGATTCAACCGCATTTTCTGTGTCAAAATTAGTTAAATACGTTAAATTTTCTAATTTTTTAAAAAAAGTTATCTGTCTTTTTGCGTATCTTCTACTGTTTTGCTTAATATTTTCTTTAATTTGTTCTAAGTTGCTATCAATATCGTCAAATTCAAAAAACTCTTTATATCCGATACCTTGCATACTTTGGTGCTCGAGCGTCAAACCACTTTTTATCAAACCTTTAACTTCGTTTAAAAGCCCCATTTCAAACATTTTATCAACTCTACGGTTAATTCTATCGTAAAGTACGCTTCTTTCATAGTCGTAAGAAAATGCAAAAAACTTAAATTTTGGCTTATTATCGTCAATTATGCTTGATTTTTTCACACCAGAAGTCTCAAAAATTTCAAGCGCACGAATTACACGCATAGTATCGTTAGGATGTAATTTTAAAGCAGTTTCTGGGTCTAATTTTGTTAAAATCCCGTATAAATGTTCAGATCCGTGTTCGTTTAATATTTTTTGATATTTTTCTCTTACAGCATCATTTTTACCGCAATTACCATAACTTAAATCGTATAAAAGCGATTTGATGTAAAAGCCAGTTCCCCCGCAAATTATAGGGACTTTATTCTCGTCAAACAAATTTTTAACAACGCTTGACGCCATATTTTCATAATCTGAAACGGTAAAAGTGTCGAAAGGACTTACACAGTCAATCAAGTGATGCTTAACAATTGCTTGTTCGGCTTTAGACGGCTTAGCCGTTCCTATGTTTAAATCTTTATAAATTGCTATCGAATCGGCAGAAATAATCTCAGTATTTAAAATTTGCGCCAACTTTATCGCAAGGTCCGATTTTCCCGAGCCAGTCGGTCCGCAAATAACGATAGCAAAATTATTTACAAAATTCTTTTGAACCATTTATCTATTTCCGTTCTCGTAATTTTTACAGCGATTGGTCTACCGTGTGGACATTTTAGACCTAAATTGCTTTTAAGTTGTCCCATAAGCGCATCAATTTCAGAATAGGACAAAAGTTCGCCAGCCTTAATTGCAGATTTGCACGCCTTTTGCATTAATTTTTCTCGAATAACAGTAGGGATTTTTTCAGTTTTAAATTTTTCATCTGTTAAGATTTCATAGATAAATTTACCTACGTCCATACCTTCAAAATCTTCTGGAACAGCGTAAATTTTAAATGAAACTTCGTCTTGATAACCAATATCAAACCCAATTTCATTTATGTAATCCATCATATCGTAAAGCAAATCAAATTCTTGCGCGTTTACGGTAATACAGTATGGAATAAGAAGTGGCTGTTTTAATACTTTACGAGTTTTAACTTTTTCTAAAAGTTTATCGTATAAAAGTCTTTCATGTGCTGCGTGTTGGTCAATAACGAACATTACGTTTTTGCCTTCAAATAAAAGATAAGTATTGAATAATTGACCGATCAGTTCTAAGCCATCCCCTAGTTGCATTGACTGCTCTTCAGCATTTTCAAGTTCAGCCTGTTCTTCTAAATACTTTTTATTTTCAGCAAAAATATCGTCAGCATATTTATGCCTTACACTTGTTTCCGAATCAGATAGATCGACGTCTCTTTGTCTTAGATGGTCGCTAACAGCAGGCTTACCCACACCGTAAAAACTTTTATCGTAAGGAACGTATTCGAGTTCGCCCTTACCGTTTATAAAAGTTTTAGCGGGATATTTTGACTCGTCGTCGCTTTCATAATTTTTATGCATACCTAAAGTATCGCTTGTGTAAAGCAACTTTTCAAGTTTTTGTTCTTCTTCTATTTCAACTTGAGTTTTTTCACTTTCTTTATCAAGCCCGTGTACTTTATCAAAACTTTCGTTAATTTCACCAAAAGACGTCGAAGTTCTAATAATATCAAGCGCCTGAGACGAGCCGTCGATAACTTTAGAAACGACAGAAAAAACAGTTCCGTAAATAATCTGGTTGTTTTGAAATCTAACTTCAGACTTTTTAGGGTGAACGTTAACGTCAACGACTTCAGACGGAACAGTTATTGATAAAACGTAAAACGGATATTGTCTTTTCATAAGATAAGACGAATAAGCGTTAGAAATTGCAGAAGATATCGTAGAATCTATTACGTATCTTCCGTTTACGATAATTGTTTGATAGGTTTTATTCGCCTTTACAAAATTAATATTACCTAAAAAACCTTCAAATTTTATGCCGTTTTTTACAGTTTCAATCTCTTGGCAATTTTCAACGGTATTTTTAGAGTATACTGCAATAACCGCATTTTTTAGACCGTCGCCATAAGACTGCAATTCAAGTTTTGAATTGACAAAATACTTAACGGCAACGTTTGGATTTGCTAAAATCAATTTTTCAACTAAAGTAGTAACTTCTTTTTCTTCAGACTTAGGCGTTTTTAAAAACTTTAATCTTGCAGGAGTGTTATAAAAAATACCAGTAACGGTAATTTTAGTTCCTGTTTCGCATTGAACACTTCCTTGATCAGTAACGTCACCACCTTCAACAGTTATAAACGAGCCTATTTCGTCTTTTTCAGTTTTTGAAACAAGTTTAACCTTACTTACCGCTGAAATGCTTGACATTGCTTCACCGCGGAAACCTAATGTCAAAATACTATCAAGGTCGCTGGCTTTACGAATTTTACTCGTCGCGTGTGGCATAAATACTTTTTCAAGTTCACTTTTTTCGATACCCGATCCGTTATCTTGAATAAAAATGCTGTTAATACCGCCGTTTTCAATACCAATAGTAATTTCAGTTGCGCCAGCGTCGACGCTATTTTCAAACAGTTCTTTAACGATTGATGCTGGTCTTTCAACCACTTCACCTGCAGATATTTTGTTGTAAACGTCTTTAGAAAGAATATTAATTATTGCCATTATTCATCTTTCCTTTTAAATCTAATAAAATTTCAAAAGCCTGTATAGGCGTTAAGTTATTTAAGTCTAAATCGGAAATAATTTGTTCAACTTCAGAATAAGATTGAGTTACAACAGTTTGATCTTCAAAATCAAAGTTCTTGTTAACGTTCAAATCGTTCTTTTCAAGTCGTTTTAAGATAGATTTTGCGCGAGCAGTGACCGTACTTGGCACACCAGCAAGCGATGCAACTTCAATACCAAAACTCTTATTTGCGCTACCCCGCATAATTTTTCTTAAGAAAACTATAGTTCCGTTAATCTCTTTAACGTTAATTTTATAGTTTTTAACGCCGTCAAGCAAGCCTTCAAGTTCGCTTAGTTCGTGATAGTGTGTTGCAAACAAAGTTTTTGCTTTTACGTTTTGACACAAATACTCAACTACCGCCCAAGCAATAGAAAGTCCGTCGTAGGTACTCGTACCACGCCCAACTTCGTCTAAAATAAGTAAACTATCGCGAGTTGCGTTTTGTAAAATTTTAGCAACTTCAGTCATTTCAACCATAAAGGTTGACTGATCAAAAATTAGGAAATCGCTTGCACCAACTCTTGTAAAAATCTTGTCGCAAAGCGGAATTTCTGCGCTTTTTGCAGGCACGAACGAACCGCATTGTGCTAAGATAGTAATAAGGGCAACTTGTCGCATATACGTACTTTTACCTGCCATATTAGGACCGGTTATAATCATCATGCGATTATCTTCAGTATCAAGCAGAGTATCGTTAGGAATAAATTGTTCACGTGAAACTGCTTCAACGACTGGATGTCTACCACCTAAAATTTTGAATTGCTTGTCCGATTCTTGAATAGTTGGTCTTGTGTAACCGTGCTTTTTAGAAACGGTAGCAAACGATAAAAGCAAGTCTAAAAACGCAATGCACTTAGCAGTTTTTAATAACGCAGGTAAATTTTCAATAAGCATTAATTTAATTTTATTAAAAACAAGCGTTTCAATCTCGATAATTTTTTCATTACAAGTCAAAATTTGCTCTTCAAAAACTTTAAGTTCTTCGGTTACGTATCTCTCACCGTTGACTAAAGTTTGTTTTCTTATATAAGTATCGGGAACTTTATCTTTAAACGAGTTAGAAACTTCAATATAATAACCAAAAACTTTATTGTAATGAATTTTTAAGGTTTTTATACCGGTTTTTTCTTTTTCTTCAAGTTCCATATCCTTAAGTTTTTGATTGCCGTTTTCCTTAAGGTCTCTCTGAAGGTCTAGGTTTCTGTCAAAGCCTTTTTTTACAAATCCACAGTCTCTAATATTAACGGGCGGATTGTCCGAAATTGCAGCGGATAAAATCTTTGAAATTTCAGTATATTCCCCCAAATTATTATAAATATCGTTAAGCGCTTTAGATTTGTGACCACAAAGATGCATTTTAAGTTGCGGAACTATATCAAGTACGCGTTGAATTGATTGTAGATCTTTAGGATTTGCAACGTTATTCGAAAGTTTTCCGCAAAGTCTTTCAAGGTCAGGCGTTCCATTTAAACAGTCGGAAACACTTTCTCTAACCATCGTGTCGTTAAACAAATCTTCAACACCGTCTAAGCGATAATTTATGTCGTCAATATTTCTCAGTGGTGCACTTAAAACAGATTTAAGTTTTCTTGCGCCCATAGAAGTTTTAGTATAGTCGACCGCCCAAAGCAAAGTACCATAAGCCTTGTTATCTCGTAAAGAACGCAAAATTTCAAGATTTCTAAGTGCAGAAGAATCTAACTTTAGCGAATTAACGTCATCAAAATACGTGATTTTTCCTATATTTATTTGATCTTTTTTCTGCGTTTCTTTTAAGTATTCCATAAGCGAACCGCAAACGGAAACTAAAAGTTTGTTTTCAGAGTTAATAAAGGCGTCTAGTGTTGCAACTTTAAAATGCTCGAGTAAAACGTTTTTTGCGTTATTATAAGAATAAGCATAGTCTTTATAAAGTTGGAATTTAGGTAAAACACCATGTAAAACTGCAGATAAACTCGAAGAAACTTTGTAAATTTGTGCAGAACTAATAATTTCAGACGGATTAATTCTCACAAGCACGTCAATCATTTTTTCCGCATCGTAAGGAACGATTTCTTGTACGAAAAATTCACCTGTAGTTATATCACACCAAGCGATCGCTACGCCACTATCGCTAGAGTGAACGCTTGCTAAAAAGTTATTTGCCCTGCTGTCAATTTGTGATTCTTCTAAAAGCGTTCCGCTCGTTACAACTCTTATAACGTCGCGAACGACAAGTCCTTTTTGATCACCCGGACTAGTAAGTTGTTCGCAAATTGCAACTTTTTTACCATTTTCAACAAGTTTAGAAATGTAATTATCTGCAGCGTGATATGGAACACCACACATAGGCGCGCGCTCACTAAGCCCACAATCTCTACCAGTTAAAGTAAGTTCTAAAATCTCAGATGCGGTAACGGCATCTTCAAAAAACATCTCGTAAAAATCGCCGAGTCTATAAAAAATAATGCAGTCGGGATATTGCTCTTTTACAGATTGCCAGTGTTTCATCATCCCCGACATTTCACCTTTTTTCGCCATAAAGTATCTCCAAAAATCTTTGGTATAATCTAATTTTTTATAATTTCTCCATAAAGAGAAATTCCATTTGCAGAAGTAATTTTTATATCAACGAATTTGCCAATTAAATTGCAATTTGACTTAAAATAACCCATCCTACCGTACTCGTCACGACCTAAATAACAATCGCGCTTTTTGTCGTAATCTTCGCATAAAATTTGAACGATTTTTCCTATATAAGTCTTTGAAAGTTCTCTCGTTTTATTATTTTGAAACTCGACAAGACGCATAATTCTGTCTTTTTTCACTTCATCAGAAATTTGATTTTCCATAACTTCAGCAGGCGTTCCAGTGCGAATCGAGTATACGAAAGTAAACGCATTAGAAAAACCAACTTTTTCGCAAATATCTAACGTGTCGAGAAAATCTTCTTCCGTCTCGCCAGGAAACCCTACCATAATATCCGTTGAAATCGTAGCGTCAGGCATATATTTACGAATAATATTTACTTTTTCAAGATAATCTTCGCGAGTATATTTTCTATTCATATCCGCTAAAATCTTCGTACAGCCCGATTGAATAGGAAGGTGTATGTAATTGCAGACGTTTTTACATTTTGCAATAACTTTAACAAGGTCTTCAGTTAAATCTTTAGGGTGACTTGACATAAATCTAATTCTATAATCACCTTCAATTTCGTTGATTTCTTCAAGTAATTTTGCAAAATTCACATCTTTGTCTTCAATATCGTTTCCATAAGAGTTTACGTTTTGCCCTAAAAGCGTTATCTCTTTATAACCGTTTTCGATACAAAGTTTTACTTCGCTTAAAATATCTTCCATTTTTCTGCTTCTTTCCCTACCGCGAACGTAAGGAACTATGCAGTACGAACAAAAGTTATTGCAACCGTAAGAAATATTTATCCAAGCATTTGGGAAACTTGTCCTAAGTGGTTTAATACCCTCAACAATCTTTCCTTCTTTTTCTAAGACTTGAACCCCAACTTTCTTTCCTGAAAGTTTCTTATCAAGCATTTGACCAAAATTAGCAAGATTAAAAGTTCCAAAAACGATATCAATAAACGGAAAAGTCTTTTTAAGTTTATCCCCTGCGCCTTTTTGCTGAGTCATGCAACCGCCAACTGCGATAATAAGATTCGGCTTAGATTTTTTCAATTTTTTAAGCGCGCCGATATTACCGTATGCGTGCTGTTCTGCATTTTCACGCACGCAACAAGTATTAAAAACGATAATATCTGCAAGATTTTCATCATCACACGAAATATACCCGCGTTCACTTAATTGTCCAGCGAGTTTTTCCGATTCGTGAATATTCATTTGACAACCGTAAGTTACGATTTTATAATATTTATCCATAGTAATGATTATATAACTTTATTTGAAAATTTGCAAGAAAATTGACTGTATATAATTTAATTAAATATTTATAATAATATTAAATGGCAAAATTTTTAAAAATAAGTTTAATTATAGTACTGACAATTCTCATATTAGCCTTCAGCGCAGTTTTTATTATATTTGCAATTCCACCTAAAGTCGAATTTTCTGAAAGCAAACTAAAAAAACAAGAAAATTCAGTGATTTTGTATGATAAGAATAAAAATGAAATATCAGTTTCAAACCTAAATCACCTATTAAGTAAAGAAAAAGAAATTTCAAATCTTACAAAAAACGCTTTTATTTCAATAGAAGATAAAAATTTCTACTCGCATAAAGGTATTGACATTAAAAGAATTTTTGGTGCACTTATTAAAAACATAAAAAGTAAGTCTTATAAGCAAGGCGCGTCAACGATATCTCAACAACTTATTAAAAACACACACCTTACAAGCGAAAAAACGTTGTCTAGAAAAATTGACGAAATTAAACTTGCAAGAATTTTAGAAAGAAAATATTCTAAAGACGAGATATTAAATATGTACCTTGACACCATATACTTCGGTGAAAACGCATACGGTATAGAGCAAGCAGCGTACACCTATTTTTCAAAAAAAGCAAGTGAATTAAATCTGAACGAAAGCGCAACTCTCGCTGGGCTTATTGTTGCACCAAGCAAACTTAATCCCAAGTCAAATTTAGTAGAGTGCAGAAAGCGTAGAGATTTGGTATTAACCAAAATGCGTGAACAAAACTACATTGATTATAAAACTGAAATAATTGTTAAAAATGAAGATATTCCCTTAAATTATAACGATAATTACGTTACAGATAAAAGTTTTATAACTGCAACGCTTAACGAGTTTTTAAATTTAAGAGAAGAAAAACCATACACCTTTAAAAACTGTAAAATATACACGGAATTTGATCCAAATTTGCAAGATATATTAATCAAATCAAAGCCAGATATTAACAACGATTTTCAAGCAATGGTTTTAAACAATAAGTCAAGATTAGTTACAGCCTACTACTCTACTTGTGGCGAAATAAAAAGAAGTCCAGCTTCAACCGCAAAACCGTATATAGCGTACGCACCAGCAATAGAAGAAGGACTTATTAACGAATACACTAAAATCTTAGACGAAAAAACTGATTTCGGTGGATATTCCCCTAGCAATTATAAGGAAAAATATTATGGAAACGTTAGCGCAAAAGAAGCACTTTCTCGTTCGTTAAACGTCTCAAGTGTTAAAATACTAAACTCAGTCGGAACAGAAAAAGCAAAAAATTACGCAAAAATGCTTGATATTGACGTAAAATCAGATAACTTAGGAATTGCTTTAGGTGCATTTGAAAATGACGTCTCCCTTTTGCAAAGCGCTGGTGCTTATGCAACTTTTGCAAATTTAGGAGAATACAAAAAACCGCAATATATAAGTTATATTGAAGATTTGAACGGTAATATTATATATAAAAACAAAAACTTAACCAAGCAAGTATTTTCAAAAGGTACGGCTAGCATTATTTGCGATATGTTAAAAGAAACCGTCCAAAATGGAACGGCTAAAACACTTAGAACGCTTGACTTTGACATCTATTCAAAAACTGGAACTAACGGGCTTGATAACGGAAATCTAGACGCTTACAACCTATCTTTCACAAAAGATAAAACTTTTGCAGTTTGGATTGGTAACAGCGATAATTCTCTTATGGATAATTCAGTAACTGGTTCAAGTTATCCAACGAGTACAGTTTTAGAAATCGTTTCATCTGTTTATAAAAATAAAAAGCCTGAAATAATAAAGTTTGAAGGTATTAAAACATACACTTTAGATAAAAAAGCATACGACGATAGCGGTGAATTATTAATCGCTAGTGAGAATACGCCTAAAAAGTACACTTTTAATGGGATTTTTAACGATAAAAACTTCCCTAAAACAGAAAGCACCACCTTTTCAAAACCTAAAATACTTGATTATTCCTTAAATTTTGAAAACAATAAAGTAAATATAAAATACAAAATAGACGACGTTTATAAAGTTGAAATTATTAAGTCAGAAGATGATAAAGAAAGCGTCGTTTACGACGGAAATAAGGAATATTTTGAAGAATTATCAACTAATTTTGAAGTTAAATATTATTTAGTTCCCTACGTTGAAGGAATAAACGGCAAAGTTTATGGTGAAAAAGTTTTTCTAGGAAAAATTAATCCAAAAAAAGAAAGTTTATTCGACTTACCAATAATACCAAAAGATTGGTGGAGAAATTAAAAAATCCGTTGCCTAATGCAACGGATTTTCATTTTACATAAAAGATATGGCTCTTGATATGCAATCTACGCAGATTTTTCCTAAATTTAACTTATATAAGCCAAAAAGGACAGTTAAAACTGAAAAAAAGACTACAAGCGCAACGAAAGCCTTCGAATATTTCTTTTTCATAAATTTCGCTCCTTAGATATGTAAAAGAAGCGAAAAAAAGAAAAATTATAAATTTTTAAGGTAATTGATTTCTTCTAAGGTAAGTTTTCTACATTTACCCCTATCCAATCCACGCAAAGTAAGATCACCAACTTTAACGCGTTTAAGAAAAACAACTTCTTTTCCAACAGCTTCAAACATTTTTCTAACCTGACGGTTTTTACCTTCGGTAATAGTTATGTAAAGTTTAGTATCCGTCTTAGTAACTTCGCCTATTCTGACGCTACATTTTTTGGTAGTTTCACCATCAATCACAACGCCACCACGAAGTTTTGAAAGGGCTAAATCGCTTATAGTACCTTCAATTTTTACTAAGTATGTCTTAGGAATTTCATTTCTAGGGTGAGTTAGTCTAAAAGTTAAATCGCCGTCGTTAGTTAAAATCAACAAACCTTCCGTTTCATAGTCAAGCCTACCGACTGGCACAATTCTCGTATCAGTCTTAGGTAGAAGATCCATAACCGTTTTTCTACCTTTATCGTCGCTTACAGTGCAAACGTATCCCTTTGGTTTATTAAGAATATAATATTCGTATTTTTTAGCCTTAGAAACGCGTTTTCCGCTCATTTCTACGACGTCGCCGTCTTTTACGTCTTGACCAACGGTGCAAATTTTGCCATTTACGGTAACTTCTCCGTCAGCGATAAGTTTATCGCACGCTCTTCTTGATGCAACGCCACAATCTGCGAGATATTTATTAATTCTCATAAAATTTCCACCTACTAACCACCCCGAAAAATGCTTCGGTAAAGTTTAAACTTAATTTCCCATTAATTATATACAATTTTTCGCTACAAATCAAGTTATTTCCTATATAAACGTTCAAATTACCTAAAAAAGCACCGTCTTTTATTGGAATTTCAACGTATTTAGGTATATCACACTCAAATTTCAGATTATCTTTTTCATAAGCAGTAAGCGGTAAAATTACGTCATTTTTGGTAGAGAATTTCAATTTAACTTCATCATCCAATAAATCAGATTTTAAGTCAATTTCACCAATTTCAGTATTTTTTGACACTAATTTTTCATTAGAATAGCAAGAAAAAGCGTTGTCAAAAAGTTCAGACGAGCGTTCATACATAGGTGAACAACCTAAAACTACTGTTACAAGTTGCATATCGTTACTTGTCACACTCGAAACTAAACACCTGCCAGCCATTTTTGTATATCCCGTTTTTACACCGTTACAGCCGTCATACGACGATAAAAGTTTATTTTTATTATAAAAAATGCGCTTATATCCGTCAGAATTTACACACTCATAGCGTTTTGTCGATACGATTTTTGAAAAAGTCTCGTTTTCAAGTGCGTAACAAGTTAAAAGGGCTAAATCATAAGCAGTCGTATAATGATTGTCATCGTGAAGCCCGTGCGGATTAACAAAATTAGTGTCACATAGCCCGTATGACTTTGCGGTATTATTCATAAGTTCTGCAAATTTATTAATACTACCACTACAATGAATTGCAAGTGCATAAGCAGAATCATTACCAGATCGTAGCATTAAACCGTACAATAAATCAATTACTTTTAATTTTTCACCTTCTTTTAAGTAAATGCTTGATCCTTCAATATTTACCATTCCCTTAGTAATTAGCACTTCATCTTCTAAATTACAATTATTAATTATAGTTATACAAGTTGCGATTTTTGTCGTGCTCGCCATAGGTCTTTTAACGCTTTCATTGCTTTTAAAAAGAACGCGTTTCGAAGATTTTTCAATAACAATTTCAGACGGTGAAATTTCTTTAGAAAAAACCTGAATTGGCGCACTTTTAAAAATTACGCCAAACATAATAATTGTTATAATTATTGATATTACCTTAGATATTTTCGCTTTTTTCATTTTGTCCTTTAATGTAATCATCAACGTTTTGCAAAGCCTTTTCAAAAAAATCAGACGGACAATGAACAAATTTTACGCCACTTTTTTCAGATACTAAAAAGCCACTTGGCTTTATCGTCATTACCCCACCTGATGCTCCACTATGCGGAAAACCCTTTTTGTTTTTAAATATGTTTACTTCACCATACTCTCCACCGCCTGACAAAAAACCGACGGTCACCTTAGAGATTGGTATAACCGACGCCGTACCTAAAGTAATAGGATTACCAACAATCATATTGACGTCACAAACTTCGGTTATACGCTTTATAGCATCTGATATTACGTTATCTAAATTGTTATATTTATTCATAATTTACTCCATAAAATTTTTACAATTATATTTCCTATAACAAAAATATTAAATAATATAGTAAAGTTAAATAAAGCAAAGTTTTCTTCACTTTCAAGAATAACCAACTTGTTATTTACTTTCATAAAATCTTTTTTTAGGGTTATATTAGAAAAAATTAAATTTTGAAGATTGCTTATTCCAGCCCCTATCAAATAATTTTTCGGTTCGTCTTTTAAAGACACTAAACTATTAAACTCAATGAGTTCGATTGTTTTAAAATGTTTTAAGTTTCCACTCGGTCTATAATTTTTTAAATTAAAACAAAAAGCCTTTTTATCTGAGATATGAATCATTAAATTGAATTTATCAAACCTAATATACCCACCAATAATTTTAACGCAACCATACAGAATAACGTAAAAATTTAGTCGTTTATTTTTAAAGTCAAAATGTCCTGATACGGTTAGAAAAATTGGTAAAAATGTAAATATATAATTTGCTATAGACGAATATACTAAAAACACTATAATCTTAATTTTCGCAAAATTAATTTTTATATACAAAAAACGACTGCAAAAATGCAGTCGCAAAATTTATTTAAATTAATCGTCTTCGCCACTAATGATATCAAAGTCTTCGTCTGCCAAAAAGTCAGGAAGTTCTTCTTCGTAAAAATTATTAAGATCAAAGTCGTTATCACCAACTTTTTCGCCAGTCTCACCTTGAGTTGGTATGTCAGTAATATCAATCTGTTTTGCACCGTGTAAGTCTTGACCTTCGACGTATTCGTCTTTTCTGTAAAGATAACTGTCTTGATTATT
This sequence comes from Christensenellaceae bacterium, assembly GCA_045534605.1. Classification (GTDB taxonomy): domain Bacteria; phylum Bacillota; class Clostridia; order Christensenellales; family Borkfalkiaceae; genus UBA4636. The sequence goes on from JAZSKA010000010.1 coordinate 163,555, forward strand.
CGTACCGTTCATACGTCTAATTCTGTCCATCAACTCGTCATAATCTGGAAGTTCGTCAAGCGAGCCGATTTGGAAGCGCTTTAAAAACTCGTCAGTAGTGCCAAAAAGAACTGGTCTACCGATTGCATCCTTTCTTCCTACAATTTCAATAACGCCAAGCTTTAAAAGGTTTTGAATAGCGTACTCGCTGTTACCCCTTAATTCTTCTAAATCAAGTCTAGTAACCGGTTGCTTGTATGCAATTATAGCAACAGTTTCAAGCATACTTCTAGAGAGCTCGCGTTCTTTGATAGGATTTAAAACGATAGAAACCGTTTCAGCGTTTTTAGGATTAGAGCAAAACTGTAACTTATTATTAAAAATCAACAAGTGAAGTCCGCAATCTTCGCTATATTTTTTTTGAAGTTCCTTTGCGGCTTTAAGCACTTCTTTATCGGTAACTTCAAGTCGTTCTGAAATATCTTTAACAGAAATAGCGTTACCTGAAACAAAAACTATTGACTCAATTATACTCGTCAATTGTGTTAAGTCCATCAAGATTTGCCTCCCCAGATTCGTTTAAATTAATAGTAATATCGTCATAAACGCCGTTTTGTTCGACGGTTATAAACTGAAGTTTTAAAAGTTCAAGCATAGCCTGAAAAGTGGTTATAAGTTCGTTACGAGTCGTATAATCTGTAAAAAGTTCAAAAAAACTGCAAGTTTTTCTTTCTTCAAGGTAATTTCTAATAAAATCAATTTTATCTCTTACGGTAAAAATTTCTTTAGGAATTTCCTTTTTAGTCGTTTTAACGCTTTCACGCATATCGACCTTTTCCATAAGTTTAGTAAACGCTTTAATAAGCCCTTCAAGATTAAAATCGTTATAAACTATACGAACGTCGTTTGCGCTATCTTCAGGCGGTTTATAGAACCTATCAACCGTTTCATAGTCTTTTAATTTTTCTGACGCATCTTTTAAAAGTTTATATTCTTCAAGTCGGCGCATCAAAAGTTTTGCTTCGTCTTCAACTTCGTCAACTTCGCCGTCAAAATTAACAGGTGGCAAAACTTCGCGCGATTTATATTCTAAAATTGTTGCTGCAATTCCAAGATATTCACTCGCTTTTTCAATGCCTATATCGTCAAGATTTTCTATGTATTTAAGGTACTGCTCGGTAACTTCAGAAACGAAAATGTCTTTAATTTCAATTTCTGCTTTCTTGATTAAAAACAAAAGCAAATCGAGCGGTCCTTCAAAATTGGACAGCTTGGTTTTGTAGTCAACGTTCGACTCAAAATTGTCAATTAACTTTTGATCAACCATAATTCACCAAATAATTAAAAAATCAAATTCCAGAAAAGCGTTATTGGTTTTCCTAAAATATTAATAGAAAAATTCATAAAATGTCCTAAAACATCAAGAAACCAAAGCGCTGGTACGTAATCACTTATTAAAGATAATACAAGCAAGCAAAGTAATACGATTTGACCTTTCGTTTTTAAAAAAGTCATTACTTTTCCGCGAGTTTTAACCAAAACTTCTAAAACTCTAAAACCGTCAAGTGGATAAACAGGAATAAGGTTAAACACGAAAAAGCATAGGTTTAACACGAAAATATCGTAAAATACCGTAGATAGAAAAATGCTTATAAAACTACCGCTCGGCAAATAAAGCAAACATAAATAAAATAAAGGAAGTGCTAAAAATGCAAACAAGTAATTTGTTATAACACCTGCTATCGAAGTCCAAAAATAACCTTTTTTAATATTTTTGAAATTATACGGATTAATTGGCACGGGATTAGCCCAACCAAAACCAGCAACGAACATCATTAGAAGACCTACCCAGTTTATGTGCGCAATAGGATTTAACGTAAGTCGTCCCGAAATTCTTGGCGTTTCATCACCGCACTTAACGGCAGCAAAAGCGTGTGCAAACTCGTGAAAAGAAATTACAAGTAAAACAGCAATAAACTTTGCTACGTATTCAATTATCTTTTGATATACTGGCATAAAAATATTTTACAATAATTATTAAAAAAAATCAACAATATTACTAATTTTTGAATTTATTTTTAAAAAACTCTTTATCATTAGTAGAAACACGGAAAGATTCGCGCATTTTTTTGATAGCAAATTTATACGCTCGCTCGCTTATATTGCAATTTTCTAAAAATTTAAAAGTATAATCTCTATTTTTTGCAAAAGCAGTTGCAATACACCAACCAACCGCCATATCCGTGTAATATAAGCCACAATTTAGTTTTTCTAAAAGATTAAGAGATTTTTCGATATAATTATCATCTAAAAAGTGCGCTAAACACAAAACTGCAACTACTCTTTGAAAAAATTCGTACGGCTGATTTGCTAAATTTTCCATCCAAGAAAACACTTCTCTTTGATGCTTTTTAGCAATTTTAAATCCCATACATGTCGTATCACAAACCGACCAGTCTTTAATTTTTGGAACGAAATCTTGAAAAACTTTCAAAACCTCAAAAATATCACATTTTAATCTACATATGCACATACCTTTAAGTAACAAACACTCTTGATACTCTTCTGAAAAATTATAGATAAAATCAAGTAAATATGAATATTCAATTCCTTTAGAAATTTCTCTAAGTTTAGGAATTGTTATTCCTAAAATAGGTTTTGCATTAGGTGTGAGTTTATTAGAAAAATCGGCGTATTTTTGATTTTTTAACGATATTAAATCGTTTAAAAATTTATCAAAATCCATAATTAATCTTCTTTATTTTTTTGATTATAATTTTGCTTTTTGGGCTTGTTTTTCTCTTCTTCCGCACGTTTTACAGCAAGTTCACGAGCCTTTTTTTGTAAAGCGATTTTGTACTTGTATTTTAACACTAAATAGCAAATCAAAGAACCGCCTGCCAAAATAAGCAAGACTATTCTTATCGCTGGACCTATCGCTTCAAACAATAGCGCAACCCCTGCAAATAATATTGCTATAAGTAAAAGATATAAATTTTGCTTCATAATTACCTTGATTTTTTATAATTTTTTGATTTTTTAAAAGTGCTTTTATTTTTTGTTTCGTTTTTAGAAAAACTTGAGCCGTTCGACGGATAATTAACCAAACAATTCGGTTTATTTCCAATCAAATCACGACGGTTGTATTTAATTAAAATTTTAATAACTGCATCTCTATTTTCCGGCTTAAAATATTGCAAAAGCGTTCTTTGTTCGGCTTTTTCTTCTCTAGTTTTTGCAGTGTATACAGGCGTTAAATCAATCGGATTTAAACCAGTATAATACATTGCAGTAGAAAGCGTTCCAGGCGTTGGATAAAAGTCTTGAACTTGTTCTGGATGCAGTCCTTCTTTCTTTAAAAACTGCGCAAGAGTTATCGCATCGGAAATAGTGCTACCTGGGTGCGACGACATAAGATAAGGCACTAAAAACTGCTTAAGTCCTACCTTTTTTGTAATTTGATAGAATTTTTCTTTAAACTTTAGATAAACGTCAAAAGACGGTTTTCCCATATATTTTAAAACGTTATCCGAACAATGTTCAGGCGCAACCTTAAGTTGACCGCTGACGTGATATTTTACAAGTTCATTGAAAAAATCTTCGTTTTTATCTAATAACAGATAGTCAAATCTGATACCCGAGCGCACGAAAACTTTCTTAACCTTTTCAACTGATCTTGCTTCTCTTAACAGTTCAAGGTATTCGCTGTGATCAACTTTTAAGTTTGGACAAGCCTTTGGCGCAAGACATTTCTTATCGGCGCAAAGCCCGTTTTTATCTTGAATATCGCAAGAAGTTCTTCTGAAATTCGCGCTAGGACCGCCAATATCGTGGATATAACCTTTAAAATCTGGTAGCGCCGTGAGTTTTTTAACTTCGTCAATAACCGATTTTTTACTTCTGCAAGTAATAGCCCTACCTTGGTGGTATGCAAGCGAACAAAAATTACACGCGCCAAAACAACCGCGAACGTGAGTTATAGAAAACTTAACTTCTTCAATAGCAGGAACGCCACCGAATTGCTCGTAATACGGATGATAATCGCGCATATACGGCAACTCGTAAACGTAGTCGAGTTCTTCGCTTGTTAGCGGTTTTTGAGGCGGATTTTGAACCAAAATTTTATTTCCGTGCTTTTGAATAACGACTTTTCCACGTACAGCGTCTGCTTCTTTATGCTGAATTCTACAAGAAATTGCATACTGTTTTTTACCGCTTTCAGTCGGTTCTTTTACAAGGTCGTAAGATGGACACTCGCTACAAGGAATATACTTATAGTTTTTAGTTTCTACCGCATAACACGTCCCTAAAATATCCGTAAAAGTCGACTTATCTTCGCCATTATACAATCTTCGAGCGATTTCAAGAATTTGTCGCTCGCCCATACCGTACATTAAAATATCGGCACCAGTGTCAATTAAAACGCTTGGTAAAACTTTATCATCCCAATAGTCGTAATGCGCAAAACGGCGCAACGATGCTTCAAGTCCACCAATACCGATAAACACGTCGCCAAACAGTCGTCTAACTGTCTTACAATAAACTAAAAGCGCCCTATCAGGTCTAAAACCTGCTTTTCCGCCAGGAGAATAAGCATCGTCAGAACGGCGCTTTTTAGCGCTAGTGTATGCGTTTACCATTGAATCGAGATTACCGCTATTAATCAAAAAACCGCATGTAGGAAAGCCAAATTTCAAGTAATCTTCGTCAGTTTGCGGTTGAGAAATTATACAAACCCTATAACCTTGCGACTCTAGAAGTCTTGAAATAATAGCCGTGCCAAAACTCGGGTGATCGACGTATGCATCACCCGTAATTATTATAAAGTCGGCTAAGTCCCAACCAAAATTTATCATTTCTTCTTTTGTCAACGGTAAAAACGGCATAATATTTCTCCTACGATTATTATACAATAATAGATAAAAAATTGCAAGAAAAAAGCCTTGCAAGATAATGCAAGGCAAGATAAAATTAAACTGAAATTAAATAAACGAAATAACCTGCGTAGCAAATTAGCATTAATATTCCAACAATTCTTCCAACCTTATTAGAAAAAACACACGAAAGCCATAAAATAATTCCTGCTAGAATAGAAACGAGTGCATCTACTCTAAACGACGCAATGAACGGAACAGGCTTTATAATAGAAGTTAGCCCAAGTACAAATAAAATATTAAATATATTACTGCCAACGATATTACCTATTGCAATGTCCGTATTTTTCTTTAACGCAGCAGAAACTGACGTAAACAACTCAGGCAAAGAAGTTCCAAGCGCAATTACGGTTAGTCCTATAAATTTCTCGCTTACGCCCATTTTACGAGCCAAAAAAGTTGCAGAATCAACCGAAAAATTACTACCTAAAATAATAATAACAAGCCCTACAACCATAAATATTAAAGATTTCCAAAATGGCGAAGGTTTTGCAATTTCAACTTCTTCGTGCTTTTTCTTTCTTTCGATAATAAATAAATAAGCAAGATACGCTATGAAAAACAGTAAAAAAAGTAAGCCGTCAACAAGGCTAATTTGACCGTCAAGACCGAGTAAAAATAAAAGAGCCGAAGCGCCAAGCATTACAGGTATGTCAATCTTTATAGTAGAATTTCCTACCGCCAGCGCCGTAATAATAGAAGAAATACCTAAAATAATAAAAATATTTAAGATATTACTTCCAACCACGTTACCTATCGCCACGTCGACGTTACCTTTTAGCGCAGAACTTATACTTACCGCCGCTTCTGGCGCACTAGTTCCCATCGCAACGATTGTAAGCCCTATTACTATTTGCGGAATTTTAAGTTTAGTAGCAACTTTGCTAGCACCGTCAACGAACCAATCTGCGCCTTTAGCAAGCATTACAAACCCAAGCGCAAGAAGTAAAACGTTTTTTACAATTTCCCACATAAATGGCCCCTTTGCTAAGTCAAAATAAAAAACGAGACTTAGCCACGAATTATTTCGTAGATAAGTCTCGCCACTTAGTTACAAAACCGGATTAAAATCGTACTGACGACTTTGTAAGCGCAAAAAAATTTTGCGTAGGCTACTCCCTTAAATCAAATATATTATATAAAATTAACACCAAAAAATCAACCGTTTTGAAAGAATCTTATTAAAATTTATTCGTTTTTGTAAGGATTATAATCGTGTAAGCCGTAAATATCTATATCCTGTATCGGTTTATCGGCATCTGTTGATTTAATTGACGCAAAAAGTACAGTGTTTGACGGCAAATCTTCAATCGGAAGATAAATACTTTTTCCGTTTTCATCTTTTGATATATAATATTCAGGGAAATTGCTGTTAGGATACTCAATTTCGACACCGTCGTAAATAAAACATAGTTTATCAGATTCGTTCACAAACTCCATTTCAAGAATTTTTGCTTTGGTGCGCGTAACGTTTTTAATTTCACCGTTTAACACTACTCTCGACGGATAACTCTCTAAGATATACATACTGCCTGTATATTCTATATTATACACGTCCCCAGCAACTTCTTCCACAACGTCTTCTGGCAAGTCGAAAAACAATATTGAAGAACTATAAAGTGTTACAAGTTCACCAACAACAAAGTTACCGTAATTATATTGAGCAACAAAATCAATATTTTCCGTATTCGCGTTAGGAATATCTTCAACCGACGAAATTTGATCTAAGTTGTTTAAACTTGACGAATTTTGTTTTTGATTACTTTCGCTAGAAGATAAATCATTAAACTCGCACCCACAGAGTGTAAAAAGCAATACTAACAATAAAACAATTAGTTTTTTCATAGCAAATTTCTCCTTATATTTATTTTACTATATATAAGACGAAAAAACAAGAAAAAACACTCACAACTAGACAACTCGCCTTGCCGTAATGTAATAAGACCAGCGTTTTTGTGAAATTTCTTCAATAACTGCGTGATCGCTTGCGGTATGTAATATATAATTATCGCCAAAATAAATACCGACGTGCCCTATTCTTTCAATACCAGATTTATTCTTTCGACTGTCGTTTGTAAAGAACATTAAGTCCCCACGCTTTAAATTTGCCTTAGAAACGGCATTTCCGTTAAGAGATTGCGCTCGGCTCGTTACGTCTAATAAAACTCCGCACGACTTGAAATAAACGTATTGAACGAGCGCAGAACAGTCAAACTCACCGTTTTTGAAGTTCGTATTCAACTTTCCGTTTCCCCAGTGGTAACGCTCGCTACCAAAAACGTAAGGATAGCCAAGTAAATTGCATGCAAAATCAATAGTCTTTTCCACTTCTAAAGATGATAAATCAAATTCAACTTTTTCGCAGTATTTAGTCGAAACGTAAGCGGTTTTTTCTTTATACTTAGTTTTATAAAATTCGCCTGCTTTTGATATGTACGTGCATAAATCACCTTTATCAAGATAGCCTAAAACGGTAGAATTAACCGAATTTAAACTTCTGACACATAAACTGTCAACACAAGATAAAAGATAGGTTTTAGACAAGTTTTCAGGCTCGCTAGGCTTATTGCTCGCACTTTCGCTTTTAGAAACGCTTTCTACTTCACTTGTTGTTGAGTCAATACTTGTTTCAGTAGAATTTTCTATACTACTATCTAAATTAGATGTAAACGACTGAGAAATAGAACTCGAATTAAGGCTAGAACTATTAATAACAACAGAGTTATCAACCATCAAATCTTGCGAACACGCAACGAAGGTTAGGGAGATTAATAAACATAAACTACATAATAAAAACTTTTTCATGGCTTTATTATACAACTACAAAAACTCCCATGTCAACAGGGAGTTTTTGGTCATTTTTACATAATTTGTTTATTACTTATTTTCTTTTTAATTCTTCTATCTCGCGTTTTAGTGCTTCGTTTTCTTCTTGTAAAGAAAGTTCTTGTTTTTCTCTTTCTAGCGCCAATTTATAGTTTTTTAAAAGAAATTTTATTACTAAAACGTTAATTGGTATCATTATTAATGCAATCGCAAGCGGAAAAAATCCCATCCACCATACAGTTAAATTCGCGAATTTAATGAAAAAATAAATCGACACACTAACAAATAAAATTATACATACACCGAAAGCCATGCTACTTGTATATAGACTGTTTTTGTATTGCCAACTCGGCACTTTATTCATTTGTTCTTTATAATTTTGAAACATAATTACCCCTGTTTTATTTTTTACTTTTTTTAAAAATACAGCGAATAAGACAACAAAGCCATATTAGCGGTGCTAATTTAAAGAATAAAGTTAACCAAAGATCACTTCGAGTAATTCCGATATGATACCAATATTTATACTTGATATAACTAAATCCAATAATATCTGATGAAACGGTAAAATCTATGTCGTACGACTTAAAATTATTTGCATTTACCTTTGTATTATGAAAAATCATTATCTCGCTATTTTTACTCACTTTACCAGATAACGTTAATTTAGAAGTGCCAGAGCAATTAAGTGTAAAGTTTTCTGTATCAATGTTATAAATATTTGCGTTTGTTCCGTCAAATGAAAACATAACGTACATTTTTTCACATTTTGGAGCATCGTAGTCAAGTTCCAACGTACAATCAACCTTGAGCGAAGAAATTGGTGCATAAATTGTTACTTCAAAAGTATTTAAAGTAACGCATAAACCTGCATCGTAATCATAAGAACTATCATTTACATGCACAGGAACATAACAATCGTCATCAAAAGAAACAGTTAAAATAGAATCTTTTACTCCTAATTTTAATTTATCAAACGCGTCTGAATTAGAATTAATTTCTATTCGATAATCATTATTATTGACTATTTTTAATTTTGGTATTACTCCAATAAATTCTGTACTCTTAGAAAAATTTGAAAGTAAATCCCTATCATTAAAGAAATATACTTTATAAAATTCATCAAATTGAAATTCTCTTTTTTCAACGCCATCTACAAATTCAATTTTTGCATATTCAGGGTCTACATATGAACTATCTTGAGCATAAATCACAGATACAAAAATAAGAAATCCCGTAGATATCACGAAAAAAATTGAAAATATAATTATACCAATAACTTTTTTCATTTCAATTCACCTAAATAAAGTTTAGCAAATATATTAAAATTTGTCAATATGGATTTTTTAATTGGTTAAGCACAGAAAAACGACTAGTATTTATTCTTATATTACATAAACAAAAATGTGGATTCGCAGATATTTTAGAAACACTTCGTGTTTAGTTGAAACAAGTTTCAACGCTAAAAAAACGCACTTTTATCTTTAATAAAGGTGCGTTATTTATTTTGTTTAGCTGTATTTATTGATGAGATAAGCATTACACGAATACTTGTACAAGCTGAATTAAGAAATTTGTATTCTTTTTCTTTAATATAATCTGTTTTATACAATAAATCAAGCCAATACCCTGTTTCATTTGCTTCCTTTAAAGCAATTTGCATCTTTGCTATAAAATCTGATTTACCATGAGCATACTGTGCTTCACGAATATTAGCACCAATAGAAGTACCGCTTCTACCTATTTGATTTGAAATAATAGTTTCATGCTTTAACTTCAACTCTCTTACAAGATTTATAATAGATATTGCAAAATCCATTGACTGTGTAGATAATTTATCATTTCTCATTATATCACCTTTAAAATATTTAATGAAGTGATAGCGTTCGCTATCATGAAGCACTCTCTTCTTTCGTATGAAGTATTTCACTGTGTGAAAAATGAAGCGAAGCGCTTTTAAAAATGTGCAACGCACACTTCATAGCCTAAGCTACTTCATTA
>JAZSKA010000008.1:0-21332 GCA_045534605.1 Christensenellaceae bacterium
AAAAATCGCTTATTAAAGAACTTAAAGACAAAGCATCTAAAGCCGAAGCAATATATCTTGCAACTGACCCAGACCGTGAAGGGGAAGCTATTTCTTGGCATTTACAAGAAGTTTTAGATCTAAAAGGAAAGGCTCAGCGTATCGTCTTTAACGAAATAAGCGAAAAAGCGGTTAAAAACGCACTCGCAAACCCACGCGATATTAACTATAATCTCGTAGACTCTCAACAGGCAAGACGCGTTTTAGATAGACTTGTTGGCTATAAGTTATCTCCGTTCTTATGTAAGAAAGTTAAAGACGGCTTGTCAGCCGGTAGAGTTCAGTCGGTAGCGCTTAGAATAGTCGTTGACAGAGAACGCGAAATTTTGGCGTTTAAACCACAAGAATACTGGAATTTATACGGAACTTTCTCGATAAACGGTGAAAGTTTTAAGGCGCTTTTATCAGATAAAAACGGCAGAAAATACAGACCTTCAAATAAAGAAGAAGCAGATAAAGTTTATAACGCTGTAACCAGTGCAGGTGCTAAAGTTTTACGCGTTTCAACGACTAAAGTTTCTTCGCATCCGCAAGCGCCGTTTACTACTTCTACGCTTCAACAAGACGCGTCAAATAAACTTGGATTGTCTTCTCCACAAATTATGTCTATCGCTCAGCACCTTTACGAAGGCGTTGATACGCCACAAGGCGGAAGTTTGGCGCTTGTAACTTATATAAGAACTGACTCTGTAAGAGTTGCGAAAGAAGCGCAATTAGAGGCGTTCGAGTATATCAAGAATAAATACGGTGAAAATTACGTTCCGAAAAAGCCTAACGTATATCGCACTAAAAAGTCGGCGCAAGACGCGCACGAAGCAATTCGCCCAATTGATTTATCCGTAACCCCACAAAGCGTTAAAAAACTTTTAGATAGAAATCATTACAACGTTTATAAGTTGATTTACGATAGATTCGTCGCTTCTCAAATGGAAAGTGCTATTTACGCTGTTTCAAATATATCTATAAGTTCAGATATTTACACTTTCAAAACAAGTGCTAAAAACGTCGTCTTTAAAGGTTTTACAGCCGTTTACGACGACTTTGATAAAACTGAAGACGAAGATGCAGTCGTTTCTAAATCCATCCCTGATTTAAAGGGCGGGGAAAGTTTAAACATTGACAAACTTGAAAAAGAACAAAAATTTACTAAAGCACCAACTCGTTATACTGATGCAAGTTTAGTTAAAGTTATGGAAGATAAGGGTATCGGTAGACCGTCAACTTACGCTACTATTATTTCGGTTTTATCTAAGCGTAAATACACCAAAAAAGACGGCAAATTCATTATGCCGACTGAAATTGCGTTCACTATGACTGACGTTTTAGTTAAGCATTTCCCTGATATTATGGACGTATCGTTTACGGCTAATATGGAAGATAGACTTGACGATATTGAAAACGGCGGTGAAACTTGGCAATCGGTTATTGCGTCTTTCTATCCAACATTTTCAGAACACTTGCAAAAAGCGCAGACTGACGGTGACGAAATGACTGACGTTATCTGTGAAAAGTGCGGTGCGACAATGCTTAGAAAAACTGGTAAATACGGAAAATTCTTAGCATGCTCGAATTATCCGGAGTGTTCAAATATCAAGTCGGAAAACGTTGAAGTCAGCGACGAAGTTTGCCCTAAGTGCGGTGCTTTGATGATTTATAAAACTGGTAAATACGGAAAATTCTTAGCATGCCCAAACTATCCAAAATGCTCGTATATTAAACCGCTCAACGAAGTTGTTTCTAAAGAGAAATGCCCGAAGTGTGGCGGTGAAATGATTGAAAAAACGGGTAGATACGGTAAATATTTACAATGTACTTCGTGTAAAACTACCGAAAGCAAAACGGAAAAAGCAGGAATTTGTCCTAAGTGCGGTAAACCTACTCAAAAAATGACGTCAAAAAGCGGTAAGCAATTCTTTGGTTGCTCAAATTACCCAGAATGTAATTTTATGAGTTGGGATATGCCAACTGGAACTTTCTGTCCAACTTGCGGTTTGCCACTTGTGTATTCTAAGGATAAAAAGACGATTAAATGTTCGTCAAAAGATTGCAAATACTCAGTAAAAAATGAAAAAAATTAACGTAATAGGCGGGGGACTGGCTGGTTCGGAAGCGGCGTACTATCTTGCAAAACGCGGTCATCAAGTCGTTTTGTACGATATAAAACCTAACAGTTTTACGCCCGCCCACTCAAATAAAAACTACGGTGAATTGGTTTGTTCTAATTCGCTAAAATCAAACGATATTTACGGCAACGCTTGTGGCTTACTTAAAGAAGAATTGCGCATTTTAGGCTCGATGGTCATAGAGTGCGCGGATAAAACGAGCGTTCCAGCAGGTAATGCGCTTGCGGTAAACAGAGAAGATTTTGCGCAAATGATAACCGACAAACTTAGGTCAATGCCTAATATTGAGTTTGTTTCTTGCGAAGTCACTTGTATTGATTTTTCCGAGCCGACTATCGTTGCAACTGGTCCGCTTACGACTGGTAAATTAAGCGAATTTATTGCAGATAATTTCTCGTCGCAACTGTATTTTTACGACGCTGCAGCACCGATTGTTTCGGCGGAAAGTATTGATATGAGCGAAGCCTTTATCGCAGATAGATACGGCGAGCCTGGTGAAGGGGATTACATTAACTGTCCAATCGACAAAGAAGGTTATCTTGCCTTTTATAACGAACTTATAAATGCAAAAACTGCGCCAAGACATAATTTCGAAGAAGATACGAAGGTTTTTGACGGTTGTATGCCAGTTGAAATTATGGCGAAGCGCGGTGTTGATACCTTAAGGTTTGGACCTTTAAAACCCGTTGGGCTTACAGATCCGAGAACGGGAAGATGGGCTTATGCGTCAATGCAACTTAGAAAAGAAGACGAATACGGCACTATGTATAATATCGTAGGTTTTCAGACTAATTTACTGTTTGGTGAGCAAAAAAGAGTGTTTTCTATGTTTCCAGCCCTTAAAAACGCAGAATTTTTAAGATATGGCGTTATGCACAGAAATACATATCTAAATAGTCCGCTATTTTTAGATAATACCTTCTGCGTTAAGGACAAGCCGTTTACTTATTTTGCCGGACAAATAACAGGCGTTGAAGGGTACGTTGAATCTATTGCATCTGGGCTTGTGGCGGCAATTTCGCTTGACAGAAAACTTAAAAATAAAGAAAAAATTGAGTTCACCGATAAAACCGTGATCGGTGCGCTTTCAGAATACGTTACTAAAGAAAATAAGAATTTCCAACCTATGAACGCAAATTTTGGAATTTTAAGACCGCTTGGCTATAGAGTTCGTCAAAAAGCAGAGAAAAAGCGTTTGCAGAGTGAAATTTCGCTTGAAACGGTTAAAAAAATAAAGGAGACTATTGATGAGTATTGAGTTTAGGGGTACTACCATCTGCGCTGTAAAGCGTAACGGCGTTACGGCTATTGCAGGCGACGGTCAAGTTACTATGGGGGAAAGCGTTATTTTTAAAAATAGCGCGATAAAAGTTAGAAGAATTTACAACGACAGCGTTATTATCGGTTTTGCCGGTTCCGTTTCAGACGCCTTCACTCTTTCTGAAAGATTTGAAGGTATGCTAAACAAGTATTCAGGAAATCTATTAAGAAGTGCAGTTGAACTTGCAGAACTTTGGAGAAACGATAAAGTTGGCAGAAAACTTGAAGCACTTTTAATTACTGCGGATAAAGACACGCTTTTAATGGTTTCAGGCTCTGGTGAAGTTATCGAGCCTGATGAAGGTATTTGCGCTATCGGAAGTGGCGGAAACTACGCGCTCGCTGCCGCTCGCGCGCTATATCAAGAAACAGATTTTTCTGCGGAAGATATCGCTTATAAGGCGTTAAAAATCGCAAGTCAAATCTGCGTTTTTACAAACGACAATATACGCGTTGAAACTGTAAAGGAGGATAAATAATTATGAATTATACTCCAAGACAAATAGTAGCAGAACTCGATAAATATATTATCGGTCAAGACAAGGCTAAAAGAGAAGTTGCAGTGGCACTTCGCAACCGCTATAGAAGAAGTCAACTTGCAAAAGACGCGCAAGACGAAATTACTCCAAAAAATATTATTATGAAAGGTCCGACAGGCGTTGGTAAAACGGAGATTGCTCGCCGTTTATCAAAACTTGTTAAAGCACCTTTCGTTAAAGTTGAAGCAACTAAATTTACGGAAGTGGGCTACGTTGGTAGAGATTGCGAATCTATGATTCGCGACCTTGTTGAGTGTAGCGTCAGACTCGTTCGCGAAGAACAAATGCGCGACGTATCTATCAAGGCAGAAAAAATCGCTAAAAAACAAATCGTTAAGATTTTATACGATACGTTCAAACACCAACGCCGTGAAACTCCAGAAGAAATTTTTACCGCTCAAATCAAGGAAAAATTAGATGACGGAACGTATGACGACGTCGTTATCGAGATTGAAATTATTGACGAACCAAAGTCTATGGAACTTGTTCCGGGAAGTGGCGCGGCTATTGATTTAGGCTCGATTTTTGGCGATATGATGCCAAAAAAGAAGAAGAAAAAGAAAGTTAGCGTTAAAGAAGCGTTAAGACTTTTAACTAACGAAGAAGCGTCTAAAATGGTTGACGAAGACGCGGTTATTACTGAAGGTTTACGCCGTGCTGAACAAGAAGGTATTATCTTTATCGACGAAATTGATAAGATTGCATCTAAGTCTAAAACGGGTGGCGCTGACGTTTCGCGCGAAGGCGTACAACGCGATATTTTACCTATCGTTGAAGGTTCTACCGTCGTTACGAAATACGGCTCTGTAAAGACGGATTATATTCTTTTTATCGCTGCTGGCGCTTTCCATATTGCATCAATCGGCGATTTAATTCCGGAACTTCAAGGTCGTTTCCCGATTATCGTTGAACTTACGAGTTTATCTAAAGAAGATTTCGTAAGCATTTTGACGATACCTGAAAATGCTATTACTAAGCAATATGCTACTTTACTTGCAGTTGATAATATTTCGCTTAAGTTTTCTAAAGACGCTATTGATACTATTGCTGAACTTTGCGTTGAACTTAACGCAACTCAAGAAGATATTGGCGCGCGCCGTATGCATACCATTATGGAAAATCTCTTAGAAGATATTTCGTTTAACGCTGACGGAACTCACCCAGTAATTGAACTTGAAATTGATAAAAAATACGTCGAAGAACACTTAAAAGACATCATAAACAGCAGAAATTTGAAAAAATATATTTTGTAATTAAAGGGGATAGTATGATAAATATTCCAAAAGGAACGAAAGACGTTTTACCGCAAGATAGTTACAAATGGCACTACGTTGAAGACGTTTGTAAATCGGTTGCAGACAGTTTTTGCGTGCGCGAAATTCGTACGCCTACTTTTGAACACACCGAACTTTTCTTGCGTGGCGTAGGTGATACTACGGATATAGTAAATAAGGAAATGTACACCTTCAACGACAAGGGTAATAGAAGTATTACTCTTAAACCTGAAGGTACGGCAGGTGTTGCCCGTGCGTTTATCGAAAACGGACTTACAAACAGCGCAATGCCACTTAAAATGTACTATTTTTCACCAGTATTCAGATATGAAAGACCGCAAGCAGGTCGCCTTCGCGAACACCACCAATTCGGCGTTGAGTTCTACGGCTCGAACGCGCCTGAAACGGATGCAGAAGTAATTTTGCTTGCTTACAGCGTTTTAACCAGACTTGGTCTTAAAGTAAAACTTAATATCAACAGTATGGGTTGTCCTGAGTGTCGCAAAAAGTATAACGATGCTTTAAAAGCGTATTTAAAAGATAATTTTGACGGACTTTGCCCAACTTGTAAGTCACGTTTTGACACAAATCCGTTAAGAATTTTAGACTGTAAAGAAGAAAAGTGCAAAGAACTTGTTAAAAATGCGCCTAAAATCACCGATTTTATTTGTGACGACTGCTCGGCTCACTTTGAAAAATTAAAGGCTTTACTTGACGTTTCGGGACTTGATTATGCGGTTAATCCGTTAATCGTTCGCGGTCTTGATTATTACACTAAAACCGTGTTTGAATTCGTTACTACCGAACTTGGCGCGCAAGGTACGGTTTGCGGTGGTGGTCGTTACGACGGTCTTATCGAGCAAATTGGTGGCCCTAAAGTTTCAGGCGTTGGCTTTGGTATGGGGCTTGAGAGAATACTTTTACTTATGGAAGCGGTTGGGGCGAAAATCCCAGATGAAAAGCAAGTTTTACTCTATATCGCTTCAATGGGCGACGACGCTAAAATTAAAGCGTTTGAAATTGCAACTGCGCTAAGAAACATGGGTAAGGGCGTTAAGGTTGAAATTGACCACCTTTCTCGCGGTATTAAGTCTCAATTTAAGTACGCAGATAAAATTAACGCAAAATTCGTTGCAGTTATCGGTGAAAATGAACTCTCAGAAGGATACGTAAACCTTAAGCGTATGTCTGACGGCGAGTGCTTTAAAGTTTCACTTGACGAATTAAAAGATTACAATAAACTTTTGAATATTTAAAAGGTTTTTGAAAATACTTACTATAAGGAGAATTATTATGGTTATAGAATTAAACGATAACAATTTCAGTCAATCAGTTTTACAACATAAAGGCGTTGCAATAGTCGATTTTTGGGCGACTTGGTGCGCTCCTTGCCGTATGCAAGCCCCAATTTTTGAAGAAACTGCTAAATCTTTAGGGGATGAAGTGCTTTTTGCTAAAGTCAACGTTGACGAAAATATGCAGATTGCTAACGATTTAAAAATTGTAAGTATTCCTACTTTGATAATCTTTAAAGACGGTCAGCCAGTCGATAAAATTATCGGTTTGTCGCAATCTGACGAAATTATAAGCACTTTAAAAAAATATATGTAACAAAAAATTGCGTTGTAAATTTCTACAACGCAAATTTTTTTATAAAAGTTTAATTTTACTTGAAATAGACCATTTCATTTGTTATAATTATAGTAGTATCAAATTTAGCAAGGCAGGGGAGACGCGAACGAGATTGCCTACGGCAATAAGCGCCTATAGGCGCGCTCGTTCCTTAATAATTATATAATTTACTCGCTTACGCGAGTTGGTTCGAACGCGTCTCCTAAACAAAAAATCACCAAGCAAGGTACTGGCTTTAAGTCTGAGAGTAGTTAAGCAAGGCAGGGGAGACGCGAACGAGATTGCCTTCGGCAATAAGCGCCTGACGGCGCGCTCGTTCCTTAATAATTATATAATTTGCTCGCTTACGCGAGTTACGAATCGCTTCCCTGCCAAACAAAAACACCAAAACCGTACTTGCTTTAAGTCTGAGAGTAGTTTAGCAAGGCAGGGGAGACGCGACGGCGAATGCTATCGCATTGTGCTTACGCACAGCGCCTTTCTTAATAATTATATAATTTACTCGCTTACGCGAGTTGCGAATCGCTTTCCTGCAAACATAAAGCACCAAGCAAGGTGCTTGGTGCTTTATGTTTGGCAGGGGAGACGCGATTCGAACACGCAACCTACGGTTTTGGAGACCGCTACTCTACCGTTGAGCCACTCCCCTAGGTGATTTGTTAACATTTGCGATTATATACGATTTTTTTCGTTTAGTCAATCAAAAAAGTGTGAAAATTAGAAAATATTTAAGGTAAATTAATGAAAGAAGTTATTTTGTACACAGATGGTGCATGTTCTGGTAATCCTGGAATAGGTGGATATTGCGCTATTTTAATATATAAGGGCGTAGAAAAGATAATATCGGGTGGTGAAATGGAAACCACTAACAACCGTATGGAACTATTAGGTGTTATAAATGGTCTTAAGGGGCTTAAAGAGCCTTGTAAAGTTACTTTATACAGTGATTCTGCATACGTTATTAACGCATTTACTAACGGCTGGATTTGGGCTTGGGAACTTGCAGGTTGGAAAACTGCCGATAAAAAGCCCGTAAAAAACCAAGAACTTTGGGAAGATTTGCTTTCACTTACAAGGCTACATAAGGTCGAGTTTAACAAAGTTAAAGGTCACAGCGACAACGAAAATAATAATCGTTGCGATAAAATTGCGCGAGAAGAAATTAAAAAATTGAGAGAAAAGCTTACGACCGAATAAATTTATCCCTTATTTTTTCGCTTTATAGATTATTTACGACAAAAATTAATATACTATTTAATATGAAAGTTAAAAGCGGAAAAATTGAACTTGTTTTCAGTATTGCGGTAATCGTTCTTTTGTCGGTGCTGACTTTAATATTTGCATACCTATACATTAAAGTAAGTGGGGGATTTTTATATAATCACCAGACTGCGTGTTTTGCAATTTCCGTTGCCGTTATTTCCGTTTTGACTGCGATTGCGATACTTTTTCAAATTTACGATAAATCGTTTGTCTATAGGCTTTGTATGTTGACGTTGCTTACTTCAAGCGTAGTGCTTATTATATTATATTTTCTTAAAATAAGCGGTTTTTGGGAAAAGGTCAACAGTGCGCAAGAAATTCGAGAATTTATCGCATCAACCGGCGGTTATGCTGTAGTAGTTTTTATAATTTTACAGATTTTACAAGTGATAATTTTGCCGGTTCCGGGCGTTTTAATGATAGGTGCAGGCTCGATGCTATTTGGTCCGCTAAAAGGCTCGATTTTTAGTTTTATAGGAATAATGATTGGGTCGTTAATCGGCTTTTTCGTAGGTAGGGTGCTTGGCTATAAAGCGGCGCGCTGGCTTGTTGGTGACGGCATTGATAAAGTGCTTAAAAAGGTTGAAGGGAAAGACAAAATAGTACTTGCTTTTATGTTTTTATTTCCATTTTTCCCAGACGATATTTTGTGCTTTGTGTCGGGTATGTCGTCAATGAGTACGAAATTCTTTTTAATAACCGTAAGCCTTGCGCGTATAATTTCAGTATTTTTTACCGCGTTTTCAGTAAGCGGAAACCTTATTCCGTACAACACTTGGTGGGGTATTGTGCTTTGGTGCATAATTTTCATTTTAACTATAATTTTAGGTATTTTTATATTTAAAAACGGAGAAAAAATCGAACGAAAGTTCGCAAAAAAATTTCACTCTAAGGCTAAATAATGAGAGTTATACTTCATTCTGATTTGAATAATTTTTACGCGAGCGTAGAAGAACTTTATAATCCTGAATTAAAGGATAAATTTCTTGCCGTTTGCGGTAGCGTCGAAGACAGGCACGGCATCGTTCTTGCCAAGAATTTACGCGCGAAAAAAATGGGAATAAAAACTGGTATGACTTTAAAAGAAGCGTTCGATTTGTGCCCACAACTTATAACAGTAGAAGCAAACTTTGAAAGATACTTAATATACTCGAAAAAAGTAAAGGATATATATAGAAAATACACCGACCAAATTGAAAGTTTCGGTATTGACGAAGCCTGGCTTGACGTAACGCACAGTCAAATTTTTGGCTCGGGCGTGGAAATTGCCGACGCGATTAGGCAAGAAGTCAGAAATCTAGGGCTGACATGCTCTATCGGCGTAAGTTTTAACAAGGTTTTTGCTAAACTCGGTTCTGACCTTAAAAAGCCGGATGCAACGACTCTTATTTCATATGAGAATTTTAAAGAAGTCGTTTGGAATTTAAGTGCTGACGAAATGCTTTTCGTTGGCAGAAAAACTAAGCAAAAACTTTTAAAATACAATATTAAAACTATTGGTGATATCGCTCGATCAGACAGAGAGTTTTTAACTAAAAACTTAGGAAAATGGGGGGAGTATTTATACGAGTTTGCAAACGGTTTAGATAATTCGCCCGTAAAAATGGACGGCGAAAACGATATGATAAAGTCTGTTGGAAACAGTATGACTTGCTATCGTGATTTAACTTCTTTAGACGACGTAAAAATTATGTTTTCTGTGCTTTGTGACAGCGTTTCTGCTAGGCTTTTAGATTATCAAATCGGTAGGGCTAGCACTGTAACAATCACTATAAAAGACGAAAACTTAAATTCTTTTACACGACAAGCCCAGCTTGAAGTTCCGTCAGTTTTATCTGAAGATTTTTATAACCTTGCTGTGTCCCTTTTTATTAAAAATTACGACTTTAAAAATTCCGTTCGCGCGCTCGGTGTTTCCGTAAGTAATTTTTCAAGCGGGGATATGCAAACGTCACTTTTTTCTGACCAAGAAAATTATGAAAAGAAAGTTAGGCTTGCAAAAACCGTTGGCGGTATAAGGAAAAAGTTCGGCGCGGGAAGTTTGCAAAAAGCAATAGGGCTTAAAGATAGAAAAATCGCAAGAGAAAACCCTAAAGACAATCACACTATTCACCCTGAAGGATATTTTAAAAAGTAAAATCTAGTGTTTAGAGAATATTGTTTTAAAAATTTATCAAAATTTTAAAAAGGCTTGAAAAAACGAGCCTTTTTTTGTTGCAATAAAAATTATAAAAGTGTATAATAATTTGGAAAAATATGATGGAGGACTTTATGGATAAATTAACCTTGCTTGCAAGTCGCAAAGAAGAACTTTTTCTTGCAAGTAAAGATATCAGAAAAAAGATTGACGAGTTGATTGACGAAAACAGTTTCGTAGAACTTGACAGATTTAGTTTTAGTAAAAACGAGTTCTATCAAGCGGACTGTCAAGGCGAAGGTGTTGTTACTGGCTTTGCTACAATCAACGAAATTCCTGTATATATCGTTGCTCAAAACTCTAACGTTTTAAACGGTGGTTTAAGTTATGCTAACGCAACTAAAATCGTTAAATGTTTGGACAAGGCTTTAGCTAGCGGTGCGCCAGTTGTTTACCTTCTTTCATCTTTAGGCGTTTTAGCAGGTGAAGGCGTTAAAGTTTTAGAAGGTGCTGGCTTAGTTTTAGCAAAAATTCAAGAACTTAAAAACGAAGTTCCACAATTTTCAATCGTTTTAGGCGACGTCTTAGGAAGTAGCGCACTTTTTGCTGCGTCTACTGATTACACTTATATGCTTAAAGATTCTTGCCTTTCATACGCAAGTCCGCTAGTGATTTCTGCTAAAAGCGGTAAAAGCGCAGATAAGTTAAGCGTAGGTGGTGCTAAGTCTAACGCACGAAACGGCTTGACAACTTTCGAAGTTGAAGATATCAAGGAAGTAAGAAATTCTATCGCTAATATTTTAGACGTATTGCCTGACTTTGGTGGAATTTTATTAGAAACTGGCGACGATTTAAACAGAAACGCACCAAACCTTAACGAAAAGGCATGCGCTAAATGTATAATTGACGCTGTCTTTGATAAAGACTACGCTATCGAACTTGGAAAGGGTTTTGCGCCTGAAGTCGTAACGGTTATTGGTAGAATCGGCGGTTATTCTTGCGCGGCAATTATCTTTAACGGTGAAAACGGCGTCGAACTTAATAACAACAACATTGACAAGGTTAAAGAATTTATATACTACGCAAGCGATAACAATTTACCACTTATCACTTTCGTAAATACTTTAGGTGTTGAACAAAATCTTGAGACGAGCAATTCGCTCATTTTAAAGAATATTTCTAACCTAGTTTACGCAATTTCAGCATCGAGCGAACTTCCAAAAATTAACGTAATTTACGGAAAGGCAATCGGCTTAGGTTATACCTTGTTTGCGTCTCGCGCAATGGGCGTAGATTATAGTTACGCTTTTGCAAACGCAAAAATTTCTGTTTTCGATTCTGAAACGGGCGCACAAATTGAGTTTGGAGCATCTGGTGGCGACTTAGAAAAAATCAAGGCTAACTACGAAGATAACGAACAAGATGCGTTCAACGCCGCTCAAAACGGTTTCGTAGACAACGTTATCGAACCTGAGTTCGTTCGCCAATACCTAATTTCAGCGTTGCAAATGCTTGTGTGAGGTAGTTAAATGAATAATATACTATTACCTGAGGTTTTGCAAAATTGGGTAGATAATTTTAAGGCAAATCTTTCTCAAGGCTTATTCGTATTCTTGCTTGGAATTTTAGTAGTATTTTTTGGTATTTCGCTTATCGTTTTGGTTGTAAGTGTCATCGGAAAAATTATGGCTATTAAAGATGAAAAAGTAAAATCGAAGAAAGAAATTCAACAAACTCAATCTAAAATAGTTGATGAAACTAGCGAAGATATTCCAGACCACGTAAAAGCTGCAATTGTTGCCGCAATTACTGCGTACTATTTCAACCAAAACTCGAACTGCGAGTTCAAAGTTAAAAAAATTAAGAGAATTTAAGGAGATTTTTAAAAATGCGTAATTTTATCGTTACTATAGATGGAAAGCAATATCAAGTAGGTGTTGAAGAAGTTGGTGCATCTTCTCAACCAGTTGTTCAAACCGTTCAAAGCGCACCAGCGCAAACTGCTGCTCCAAAGGCTAGCGTTACAAGCGGAACTAAACTTACTGCTCCAATGCCTGGTATGATTAAGAAGTTAAGCGTAGCAGAAGGTGCTACCGTTAAAAAAGGTGACGTAGTTTTAGTTTTAGAAGCTATGAAGATGGATAACGACATTACTGCTCCTTGCGACGGTACGATTTCTTTTAAGACGGCAACAGGTAATAACGTAGATACTGGTGCAGTTCTTGCTATTATCGGCTAATTCGGGGGATAGGTTTAATGGGTACAAACTTGATTTGTGAGAGTTTGGACATTTTGGAATCTTTAAAAAATTTATGGCAATCAACGGGCGTTTTCCAAGGCACAAACTGGCAAAACTACGTTATGATTGCGATTTCCTTCGTCCTATTTTATCTCGCAATTAAAAAAGGTTTCGAACCGCTTTTGATGTTGCCTATTGCGTTCGGTATGTTTATTGTTAATATTCCTGGCGCATACCACATCTTATTCGGTACGAAAGGTTATATAATTCAAGAAGTTTACACGGCTTCTAACGGCGACATCGTTGTCGGTGCAGAAGTGTTTAGGGGGACTTTAACTGAAATTTCTCAATTTTACGGTGCGAATTTTGCAAATGCCGGTGAGATTACTGCTTATTTACAAACACTTGCGTCTACAACTCAAGGTGAATTTACCGTAACTTTACAACTTGCTTCAGAAACTGCTGAAGTTATCAGAGATTTTGGTTTATTCTACTATATCTATAAAGGCGTTGACTGGGTTATCTTCCCACCGATTATCTTCTTGGGAATTGGTTGTATGACAGACTTTGGTCCGTTAATTGCAAACCCTAAGTCAATGATTATTGGTGCTGCTGCACAACTTGGTGTATTTATTACCTTCTTTGGTGCACTTTGCTTGCTCGGTTTTACGCCACAAGAATCTGGCGCTATCGCAATTATCGGTGGTGCAGACGGTCCAACTGCTATTTACGTAACTAAAAAACTTGCAGAACACTTACTTCCTGCAATCGCAATTTCTGCTTATTCGTATATGGCGCTTATCCCGGTTATTCAAAAACCGCTTATGCGTATGTGTACTACGAAGGAAGAAAGAAAGATCAAGATGAAACAACTTCGTACTGTTTCTAAACTTGAAAAGATTATCTTCCCAATAGCAGTTGCTTTAATCGTAGGTTTGATTTTACCAGATGCAATGCCACTTTTAGGTATGTTGATGCTCGGTAACTTGTTAAAAGAATCGGGCGTTACTGGAAGACTTTCAAACACTGCTCAAAACGGACTTATGAATACCGTAACAATTTTCCTTGGCGTTATGGTTGGTTCTAAAGCAATCGGTTCGACTTTCTTATCAGGTCAAACGCTTGGAATTATCGTTTTAGGTCTTTTAGCGTTCTGTATGGGTACTGTTGGCGGACTTTTATGTGCAAAGATTATGAACAAGCTTTCGGGTGGAAAGATCAATCCGCTCATCGGTTCTGCGGGCGTTTCAGCCGTTCCTATGGCTGCGCGTATTTCGCAAGACGTAGGTAGGGAATACGATCCTGAAAACCACTTATTAATGCACGCTATGGGGCCTAACGTTGCCGGGGTTATCGGCTCGGCTATTGCAGCGGGCGTACTTTTAGCCGTTTGCGGTTAATTTCCTTAAGGAGTATTAGATTTTATGAGTAAAAAAGTATATATCACCGAAACAATTTTGCGTGACGCACATCAATCTCAAGCGGCTACCCGTATGACGATTGACGAAATGATTCCCGTTTTAGACGAACTTGACGAAGTTGGTTACTACTCACTCGAAGCGTGGGGCGGTGCGACTTTCGACAGTTGTATGAGATTTTTAAACGAAGATCCATGGGAAAGACTTCGCACGCTTAAAAAGCATCTTAAAAAGACGCCGATCCAAATGTTACTTCGCGGTCAAAATATTTTAGGTTACAAGCACTACGCTGACGACGTCGTTGACGAATTCGTTCGTTTATCAATTAAAAACGGCGTTTCTATCGTTCGTGTTTTCGACGCGCTTAACGATACGAGAAACCTTGAAACTGCTATGAAGGCAATCAAAAAATACGGCGGTATTTGTGAAGCGGCTATCAGTTACACTACTAGCCCAGTTCACACTAACGAATATTTCGTTAAACTTGCTAAAAAACTTGAAGATATGGGTGCTGACAATATTTGTATTAAGGATATGGCAAACCTTCTTTTACCGTACACCGTTTACAACTTAGTTAAGGACCTTAAGAAAGTGTTAAAGCCTGAAACTAAAATTCACTTACACACTCACAACACGTCAGGAACGGGTGATATGGTCAACCTTAAAGCGATTGAAGCAGGTTGCGATATTATCGACTGTTCACTTTCTGCTTTAGGTAACGGTACAAGCCAACCTGCGACTGAACCACTCGTAGCAACGCTACAAGGCTCTGAATACGATACAGGCATTGATTTAGCAAAACTTTTACCGCTTACCGACTACTTCAAGACTGTTGCAGACAGACTTCAAAAAGACGGTTTCTTATCTGAAAAAGTTAGAAAAATCGACATTAATACTCTTATTTATCAAGTTCCGGGCGGTATGCTTTCAAATCTTATCTCTCAACTTAAGCAACAAAATAAGAGTGATAAACTTTTAGAAGTTTTGGCAGAAGTTCCAAACGTAAGAAAGGACTTCGGTTATCCACCACTCGTAACGCCAACTAGCCAAATCGTTGGTACTCAAGCCGTTTTAAACGTTGTTATGGGTGAAAGATATAAGATGGTTACTAAAGAATCGAAAGGTCTTTTAAAGGGCGAATACGGTCAATTACCTGCAGCGCCTAACGCTGAAATCGTTAAGAAGATTGTAGGTGATGAAAAGATTATTGATTATCGTCCTGCTGACGATATTGAACCAGAACTTGCTAAGTATAAGGCAGAAGTTGGCGAATTCTATACTCAAGAAGAAGACGTTTTATCTTACGCTTTATTCCCACAAGTTGCTACTAATTTCTTTAAGTATCGTCTTGCTCGCGACAAGGGTGTTGACAAAGATTTAGCATCAAATCCAAACAAGGTTTATCCTGCATAATTAATTGATTTTTTCAAAGCGAGAGCCGATTTTTTGCTCTCGCTTTATGGAATTATATAAAAAAGGAATTTATGGTTAAGAAGGCTATCGTAATCGGTGGTGGAGCATCTGGACTTATTGCAGCGTATTTTTCTGCAAAAAGCGGTGTCGAAACTATTCTGATTGAACAAAACGAGAAACTCGGTAAAAAACTTTATATAACGGGTAAGGGTAGGTGTAACGTTACAAACGACTGCACGGAAGAAGAATTTTTGACTAACGTCGTAACTAACCCTAAGTTTTTGACGAGCGCGATTTACGCTTTTCCGCCTTCAAGACTTATGGCGCTACTTGAAGAAAACGGTTTAAATCTCAAAATTGAGCGTGGAAACCGCGTTTTTCCGCTTAGTGATAAGTCAAGCGACGTTATAAAATGCCTTTCATATATGTGTCAAAATGCTGGCGTCAAGGTTAATTTAAGCGAAAAAGTTTTGGATATTTTAACTGAAAATGAAAAAGTCGTTGGTGTAAAAACTAACGTTGAAACCTATTCTTGCGATAAAGTTATCGTCGCAACGGGTGGGGTAACTTATAAGCAAACAGGCTCGACAGGCGACGGCTATAAATTTGCTAAAAATGTAGGTCATAGCGTAGTTGAACCGATTGCTGGACTTAGCGCGATAGAACTTTACGACGGTTTTTGTAAAAGCGTTATGGGATTATCGCTTAAAAACGTCAGTTTGACGGCTAAAATGGGCGATAAAGTCGTATCAAGCGAGTTTGGTGAAATGCTATTTACTCATTTTGGCATCTCTGGTCCTATCGTTTTGACGCTATCAAGCCAAATTAATAAACTTTTATCTAAAAATATTGACTTATATCTCGATTTAAAGCCTGCGCTTAAAGAAAAACAACTTGATGCAAGACTACTTCGCGATTTTGGCGAATTAAAAAATAAATTGCTTAAAAATTCTTTGCATTTATTACTTCCTAAAGCGTTAATCCCCGTCGTTATCGAAAAATCGGGCGTAAACGGCGATAAAAATACGAGTGTTTTAACCAAAGAAGAAAGGCAAAAACTAGTTTATACTATTAAAAATTTACACCTTAAACCAAAAGGTTTATTCTCGCTAGATCAGGCAATAATTACTTGTGGTGGGGTGTCGACTCGCGAAATCAATCCTAAAACTATGGAAAGCAAAAAAATTAGCGGACTTCATTTCTGTGGCGAAGTTATTGACGTTGACGCTTTCACTGGTGGTTTTAACTTGCAAATTGCGTTTTCTACCGGCTATTTGGCTGGTAATATTGAATAAAATATAAGGACGTTTACTTATGATTAACATTGCAATCGACGGACCGAGCGGTAGCGGAAAAAGCACTATCGCAAGATTTTTGGCGCAAAAACTTAATATTTTATATCTCGATACGGGCGCAATGTACCGCGCGTGTGCTTTAAAAGCGTTAAAACTCGGTATAACTGAGTATACTGACGAGTCGGTTAGTTCTTTTATTAACGATATCGACTTAAAAATTGAGTACGTTGACGGCGTGCAAAAAACAATTCTTGACGGTGAAGACGTTTCTTCAAAAATTAGAGAAAACGCCGTTTCTATGATGGCGTCAAATATTTCTGCGCTTAAGATTGTAAGACTTAAAATGGTCGAAATGCAACGAGAAGTTGCTAAAGGGCTTGACTGTATTATGGACGGTAGAGATATAGGAACTCACGTTTTACCTAATGCGTCTCATAAATTCTATATTACTGCTTCAAGTAAAGTTAGGGCAGAAAGAAGATACGCCGAACTTATCGAGCGCGGACAAACCGTTGATTTTGACACGCTTTTAGCGGAAATTGAACAACGCGATTTTAACGATTCTAACAGAGAATTTGCGCCGTTAAGACAAGCAGATGACGCTATTTATTTAGACACGTCAGATATGTCAATCGAAGAAGTTTTGAATTTTGTTTTAGAAAGGATTAAAGGGTAAATGGGTGCTTTTTATTCTGTTGTAAGGGCTATTTTCGGTCCGTTATACAAACTTTTTTTACCAACTAAAAAACTTGGCTATAAAGAACAGCCTTACGATGGTTCGACGGTAGTTATTTGTAATCACTTGTCAAATTTTGACTGCGCTACTTTAACTACTTCCTTTAAAAAACAGTCGTACTTTTTAGCTAAAAAAGAAGTGTTCAAAAACAAGTTTGTTGGCGCAATACTAAGGGGGATGGGTGGAATTTCTATCGACCGCGATAAGCCTGAATTTGGTGAGATTAAAAATACGCTAAAATTATTAAAAGAACGTAATAGACTTATAATATTTCCTGAAGGTACAAGAAATAAAGAGTGTGACGGAAATCTTCTGCCGTTAAAAGGTGGGGCGGGGATGTTTGCTTTTAAATCAAAAGCCCGCATAATTCCCGTTTATTTGAATAAACCGAACAAATTTTTTAGAAAAAATTATATGTATATTGGCGAGCCGTTTACACTAGATGAATTTTACGGCGAAAAGTTTACGCAAGAACTTTCAGATAAAATAAGCGCTAAAATGGCAGAGCAAATTATGCTTTGCAAGCAAAAATTAGAAGAATATTTCGAAAATAAGAAAAATAAGAAAAAGAATAAATAACAAATGGAAGTAATTATCGGTAAAAACAGCGGTTTTTGCAAAGGTGTTTCTAGGGCAGTAGATACTGCAAGAAAAATTTATGGCGAAAACGTTTATATTTTGGGTGAACTTATTCATAACGAGCAGGTTGTGGGTGAGATTCTAAATCTTGGAACGAAAGTCGTTGAAAACGTTGACGATATTCCTGACGGCGCAACCGTAATTATTCGTTCTCACGGTGCGAAAAAAGAGATTTTCGATAAACTTTTAGAAAAAAACTGTAAAGTCGTTGACTGTACTTGTCCGTTCGTTAAAAAAATTCATGAAATAGTTGAAAAGCATCATAACGAAGGTTATCAAATTCTGATTTTAGGTGAACCAAATCATCCGGAAGTTCAAGGAATAAGCGGTTGGTGCGATAATAAAGCTATCGTTTTAAAGCAGTTTGACGCTGATTTTGATTTCTCTCAGTTCGATAAATTGTGCATTGTAGCGCAAACGACCTATTCAGTAGAAAAATATAACGATTTTTTTAATAATTTTAATCAAAATCAAGTAAAAACTGTTGCAATTTTTAAAACCATTTGTTATACTACTTTTAGTCGTCAGTCTGAAGCTGAAGAATTGTCAAAAAAATGTGATGCAATCGTCGTAATTGGCGGTGCTAAAAGTAGTAATACTAAAAAGCTAGTCGACATTTGCTCGGCAAATTGTAAAAACGTTTTTTTCGTCTCTAAAGCATCTGACTTAGACGTAAATAAATTAGTTAATTTTAATAAGGTAGGGATTGTCGCCGGTGCTTCGACACCGCTTGAACAATCTATGGAGGTTCTCACAAACATGGCAGAAGTTACTGAAGTAAACACTGAAAAAAACATTATGGACGAAGCTGTAGCTCAGTTCGAAAACAAAGTATCATTTAAAAAGGGAGAAAAGATTAGTGCAACTATTTCTTCAGCAACTGATAGTGGTTTGTACCTATATATCGGCAGTAAAACCGATATCTTACTAGCTAAAGAAGATTTAGCTTGTGAAGAATATGATAAAGACAACTATAAGTCTATGGTTGGCGACGATATCGAAGTTTTAGTTTTAGAAGTTAAACCTAAACTTCACGTTTCTCAAAAGGCTATTGTTGAAAGACAAAAAGAAGAAAAAGAAATTCAAGAAATTATCGACGGTAAAATTTTCAACGTTACCGTTTCAAGTGTTAATAAAGGCGGTTTAGAAGCAAAACTTGGTTCTTACAGTGTATTTATTCCTTCTTCTCAAATCAGAATCGGTTTCGTTAAGGAATTAGATAAGTACGTTGGTAAGACTTTAAGAGTTAAGGCTATTAAAGTTGAAACTCAAGAAAGAAGAAAGCAAATCGTTGCTTCTCAAAGAGTTATCTTAGAGGCTGAAAAGGCTGAAAGAGATGCTATCCGCGCAGAAAAAGAAGATAAGTTCTTCGCATCTATCAACGTTGACGATATCGTAAAAGGTAAAGTCGTTAGATTTGCTTCTTTCGGTGCGTTCGTTGAAGTTGACGGTTTCGATTGCTTGGCTCACGTTTCAGACCTTTCTTGGACTGGCGTTAAAACTCCTGGCGAAGTTTTAGAAATCGGTAAAGAATACGAATTCGTAGTATTAAAGGCTGATAAGGAAACTAAGAAAGTTTCTATCGGTTATAAACAATTATTACCACGTCCTTGGGATACAGTTTGTGAAAAGTATGCTATTGGCGATATCGTTAAGGGTAAAATTGTTAGAATCGTTCCTTTCGGTGTATTCGTTGAAGTTGAACAAGGCGTTGACGGTTTAGTTCACATTTCTCAAATTTCTCACGAATGGCTTGAAAACCCAACTGAAGGTTTACAAGTTGGTCAAGAAGTTGAAGCAAAAATCATCAATATCGACCTTGAAAAGGAAAAAATCACTCTTTCTATTAAGGCTACTAAGCCTGCTCCTGAAACTCCAGTAAAAGCACCTAAGGAAAAGAAAGAAGATGGCGAAGATAAGCCAAAGAGAAAACCAAGACGCGAAAAAGCACAAGAAAACTCTGACGAAGTTAGAGAATGGAAGGACGCTGAATTTAGCGGTGCTTCTATCGCAGAATTAATTAATAAAAATAACTAATTTAAATTTTAAAGGCGTCCAATTTTGGACGCCTTTAAGTTTAATCAAACGAAAGTTTGATTAGTCACCAAGTTCGTAATAATATTCTGAACTTTGTGTTGGTGGGAGTCTGTTTCCCTTGTCAACCTGAATAGTGTCAAGTACTTGACCTTGACTATCCATTACATTGTATCTACCAGTTTGTGGAGCAATGTCACCAGGATTTAACTTTTTCATTTTCCCTCCTAGTCTTAAAGAGTATTAAACTTAAGCCCTTAAGACTATGATTATTATTTGTAAAAAAGCGCAAATTTATACCCGTTTTTTAAGATTTTTTTATTAAATTTCGCTTTCAAAAATTTTTGTAAAATAATTTTTATTTTTTGCTTAAAAATATTAAAAAAATGCTTGACAAATATTAATATTTATTATATTATATGAAGGCGTTCGATGGTTTTACGGGGTGTGGCTCAGTTTGGTAGAGCACGTGGTTTGGGACCATGGGGTCGGGAGTTCGAATCTCTTCACCCCGACCATTAAATTCGGGCCTTTAGCTCAGTAGGTTAGAGCGGTCGGCTCATAACCGATTGGTCCGCGGTTCGAGTCCGTGAAGGCCCACCAATTATTAAAGCGTAGGGTGAAAACAACGCTCGGCTCATAACCGATAACGCGGTTTCGAGTCCGTGAAGGCCCACCATTTTAAACTTACTCGAGAAAAATTAATTAAATATGGCCTGGTAGTTCAGCTGGTTAGAACGCTAGCCTGTCACGCTAGAGGTCGAGGGTTCGAGTCCCTTCCAGGTCGCCAACGTTTTAACCTAATGCAAATTGCATTAGGCTAAAATTTGCCTCGGTAGCTCAGTCGGTAGAGCAGGGGACTGAAAATCCCCGTGTCGGTGGTTCAATTCCGCCCCGAGGCACCACCACAATTTAATATGCTGGTGTAGCTCAATTGGCAGAGCAGCTGACTTGTAATCAGCAGGTTGTGGGTTCAAGTCCAATCACCAGCTCCACGGAGAGGTTCCAGAGCGGCCAAATGGAACAGACTGTAAATCTGTCGTCACTGACTTCGGTGGTTCGAATCCACCTCTCTCCACCAGAAAATAGCACTTGCTCTGCAAGTGCTATTTTCAATGAAGCGCGCAAAAGCGCATGAAGTCACTATGTTAATGAAGTAGCTTAGGCTATGAAGTGTGCGTTGCACATTTTTAAAAGCGCTTCGCTTCATTTTTCACACAGTGAAATACTT
>JAZSKA010000013.1:0-101493 GCA_045534605.1 Christensenellaceae bacterium
ACGATTACTGAAAAGTAGTATTGTAAAATCGGTTGTAGAAAAAAGCGGTAAGGGCGGTACGTACTTTGGCGCGACGGGTTGCGGTAAAACGTATACTATGGCGTTCCTAGCACGTCAACTTGCACTACGTTGCACGGACGTGCCTGAAATAGGTTCTCCCACCATCGTTTTAATTGTTGACCGTGACGACTTGCAAAAACAAGGAGCAAAACTATTCACCAAGAGTAAAGAATTCTTAAACCTTGGCGAAGTTAAGGTTGTACAAACCCGTAAGGAGTTACGTGAAGAACTCGGCGCGCGTGAAAGCGGCGGTTTCTATATCTGCACTATTCAAAAGTTCTGTGACCGTGAAGACGATAAAATTGGGCTTATAAACGAACGAGCTAATATAATTTGTTTCTCGGATGAAGCACATAGAACTCAGCTTGAACACGCAAAGAAAATCAAGTTTAGCAAAGATACTGATGAAAATATGAGAGCTATGGTTTCAAAGCCTTACGCAAAGGTTTTGAAAGAGGCGCTCCCCAACGCTACGTTCGTTGGATTTACTGGTACGCCTATTTCTGAAACGTATCAAACCTTTGGTGACGAAATTGACCGTTATACGATGGACCAAGCAGTTGCCGACGGACTTACTGTTTCCATCAAATATCACCCTCGTATTGCAAAAGTATTACTTGACCAAGAAAAGGTTAAACAAATTGAAGCGTATTACAAAAAATGCGCTAATGACGGCGCAACTGAAGAAGATATCAAAGCCAGTAAAAAGGCTATGAGTTCTATGGAAGTTATACTTGGCGAACCGTCTCGTTTGGAGCGCCTTGCTGTAGATATTCATGACCACTATGTAAAGTCTTGCGAAAGTGACCCTGAAAGGGTACAAAAAGCAATGATAGTTTGTGCGAAAAGAGAAATTGCTTATCAACTTTTGAAGAAATTCCAAGATAAATATCCTGAATGGTTTGAAGAAAAGAAAACGCCCGACGGTATGAAGGCAACCGATGAAGAACTTCGTGAATTAAAGCCGATGCCTTGCATTGCTATGGTTTCAAGTGTACGTAGCGATGACGATTCTGAAATGTATAACTATCTTGGCGGTGTTAAAAATAATAAACGTTCGGATGATTTGGATGCAGCCTTCAAGCAAGATAAATCAAACTTCCGTATCGTTATAGTGGTGGACATGTGGATTACTGGGTTTGACGTACCATCGCTGACCTATATGTATAACGATAAGCCACTTAAAAAACACATGCTTATCCAAACCATTAGCCGTGTTAATAGAAAGTATGAAGGCAAAGACTACGGATTAATCGTAGACTATATCGGCATACGTGACAATATGCGCGAGGCAATGAAAATTTACGGCGGTGACGTTTCGGTTGCACCATCTAGCGATGATGTTGAACAAGCCACCACAATTTTTAGAGAAGAAATCGAAATTCTTAAAGACCTTTTTACGGGGTATGATTTAACGCCATTTCTTGACCCGAACGGCGACCCTGCTTTGAGATATACGCTATTAGCAAAAGCTGCTGAATACGTATTTATTTCCACCCAAGAATTACAAACACAAACGAACGGTGGTAAAAACGTCAAAAAGGTATCGTTTAAGACGTATTTCTTAAAAACAGTTAAACGTATGCGGGCTGCATATGATATTTGTCAACCATCTGGGGAACTCGGCGAAGAAGAATCGGCACTTGCGCAATGCTTTATGGCAATCGCAGGGTTTGTTCGCAAAATGAGTGGAACAAGTGACGTAGATACGGAAACCATGAATCGTCACGTCGCTAAAATGGTTGAAGAAGCGTTGAAATATAATAAAGTAGAAAGTATTCTTGAAGACGGCGAGCAAGAAGATATTTTCAGTCTTGAATACTTTGAAAAGTTGTCCGACGTCAAAATGCCTGCGTCCAAGCTTGAATTGCTTATAAAAATGCTCCGCAAACAGATTAAGGAATACGGCAAAACCAATCAAATGGCAGCCAAAAAATTCCAAGAAATGCTTGAAGAAACAATTAAGCAATATCACGAAAGAAGAAAAACCCTTTCTGCTGAAGAGGCTGGCGAAGCGCAAGAATATACGTCAGAAGAAATCATTAAAAACGCAACCGAACAAGCGTTGCGTATTCTAAAGGATATGAATGCTGACCGTGAAAGTTTCCGCAAAGTTGGTCTTACGTTTGAAGAAAAGGCTTTCTACGATATTTTAATGGCGTTGCGTGACCAATACAACTTCGAATACGGAGAAAATAAGATTATTGATGGTATAACCGTAAACGATAAATGTAAGGCTTTGGCTAAAAAAATTAAAGAAATAATCGATACAAAGTCTTCATTTGCAGACTGGCTTAACAATCAAATCGTGCGTGACCAGTTAAAATTTGATATTAAGGTTTGCTTAATTAAAAACGGCTATCCGCCACAATACAGCCCCGAAGTATTCCGCAAGGTTATGGAACAAGTAGAAAACTTCGAAGAAAATAAATAAAATATTGCTGAATATGACTTGTTCGCTTGTGCGAGTTTGGGTTTGAATCTTTTATAGAATAAAAATCAACGGCGTGCCGTTGTATATCGTCAATTTTGCAAAAATTGTATATCATCAAAGCAACGCTTTGCATATCATCATTGCGAAAGAGCATACAGCCTACGGCTGATGATATACACCTTCGGTGATGATATACACGCTAGCGCGTGGTGAGATACCATTACTTCGCAATGGATAAAAAATACCAAGTCAAAAAGACTTGGTATTTTTTGGCTGGGGTGAAAGGATTCGGAGACGTTTTGGAAAATGCTGTCGCATTTTAACATTGAAATAAATTTCAACACCAAAAGTCAGTAATTATATGACTTACTCGCTTACGCGAGTTTAGGTTCGAATCTTTCACACAATAAAAGACGGACACCTAAAAGTGTCCGCCTTTTATTGGCTGGGGTGAAAGGATTCGAACCTTTGAGTGACGGAGTCAGAGTCCGTAGCCTTACCGCTTGGCGACACCCCAAAATTTAGCCGTTGGGCTAAGTGAGTATATGTTATCAATTTTTTTAAAAAATTACAACTGTTTTAACGAGAAAATTGAAGAAATCGGTCTATAGAGCGATTAATTTCTCTTTTTTATGTGGAGAAAGTAAATTTTCTAACTCTTTAAGTTCTTGTTTTGCGTGCTTTACGCATAAATACATAGCGGTCGTATCAAAGCGCGCTTCGTGCAGTGCGTTAGTCGTTTCGCCAAAAATTTGGGTGACTTCTTTTGATATTTCTTCTTCGTAAACATGATAATATTCACAAAGTTCAGACAGTTTTGGGTACTTATAGGCGTTTGACGTTTTTCTTTGCAACTTCAGTACGGGCGTAAAGTAGCGCATCGTATCAAAACTGTCGTTGTATCTAAACTGCATGTTAAGTCTAGAAAATTCTGCAATTAAGAAACTTAAGTCAAACTTAAAATTATGTGCAACGACGATATCGGCGTTAGAAAAATCGTGCAAAATTTCTTCGGCGTAAACGGAAAAATCAAGACCGTGAGAAAGCCGTTTTAATTTCTCAACGGTTATGCCGTGAACGAGCGTTGCGCTCGGCTCGATATAATCGACGGAAAAATAAAAGTTTTTTCCGCGCGCGCCGTTTTCGTCAGCCAAAATATACGAAAGTTGAATAATATTTCCAGGATAAAGCCCCGTTGTTTCCGTATCAAAGTATAAAATCATAATAAAATTTTACCGCTAAGTGTAAACCTATCTAAAAATTGTATTTTTGAAATTAAAGAACGCAAAAACCACTCAATAACGCGATTATTGAGCGGTTTTATGTTTTTTAGTTTTTATTTTTCAAGTATTCGTCAATAGCAGCAGCGCTAGTTTTACCTGCGCCCATTGCTAAAATTACGGTTGCTGCACCAGTTACAGCGTCGCCACCTGCGTAAATTCCTTCGCGAGAAGTAAGACCGTTTTCGTCGGCGATAATTCCGCCCCATTTTTGGGTTGCTAAGCCGTCGGTAGTCGATTTGATAAGCGGGTTAGGTGACGTACCGATAGACATAATAACGCAGTCAGCGTCAACGATAAATTCGCTATCAGGGATAGGTGAAGTTGAGCGACGGCCAGACGCGTCAGGTTCGCCAACTTGCATTTGTTGACACTTAACGCCAGATACCCAACCGAATTCGTTTCCTAAAACTTCAATAGGGTTTGATAAGAATTTGAAGATAATTCCTTCTTCGATAGCGTGTTCGACTTCTTCTTTTCTTGCAGGAAGTTCTTCTTCCGTTCTACGGTAAACGATATAAACTTCAGCGCCAAGTCTTTTTGCACAGCGCGCAGCGTCCATAGCAACGTTACCGCCACCAACGACAACGACTTTCTTGCCTTTTTGGATAGGCGTAGTGCTGTCAGGCTTATAAGCCTTCATAAGGTTAATTCTAGTCAAAAATTCGTTTGCAGAGTAAACACCGCTTAGGTTTTCGCCAGGGATATTCATAAATCTAGGAAGACCTGCGCCCGAGCCGATAAATACGCTTTCAAAGCCGTATTCAGTCATAAGTTCGTCGATAGAAATAGTCTTTCCGATAACGGTATTAAGTTCGACTTTAACGCCCAAAGCCTTAAGGTTGTCGATTTCTCTTTGAACGATAGATTTTGGAAGTCTGAATTCTGGAATACCGTAAACCAAAACACCGCCTGCTAGGTGGAAGGCTTCAAAAACGGTTACTTCGTAACCTTTTTTTGCAAGGTCGCCCGCGCAAGCAAGACCTGACGGGCCCGAGCCGATAACCGCAACTTTTTTGCCGTTGCTTTTTACGGCTTGCGGTTTAACTTCGGTATTTTTATTGTGGTAGTCAGCGACGAATCTTTCAAGTCTGCCGATAGCGACAGGCTCGCCTTTGATACCGCGAACGCATTTAGATTCGCATTGGCTTTCTTGCGGACAAACTCTACCGCAAACAGCAGGGAGAGAACTGTCTTTTAGAATAATTTGATAGGCTTCCTCGAAATTGCCGTTTGCAACTTCTGCGATAAAAGCGGGGATATTAATTTTTACAGGGCAACCGCCAACGCAAGGCTTGTGTTTACAGTTAAGACAACGCTTAGCCTCGTCAATCGCTTGTTCAGGGGTGT
This sequence comes from Christensenellaceae bacterium, assembly GCA_045534605.1. GTDB lineage: Bacteria > Bacillota > Clostridia > Christensenellales > Borkfalkiaceae > UBA4636. Next base: position 5,125 of record JAZSKA010000013.1, read on the forward strand.
AACCGAGCGCAACTTCTTCAAAATTCTTATTTCTTACGTTTGGATCTTGAGTAGGCATCGGGTTTTTAGTAAGGGACATATTAGCCATTTTACTTTACCTCCTTTTTAAAGAGATTGCAAGTTTCTTCGTGAGCGTGTCTTTCAAAATCTCTATACATTTGCGAACGCTTAATAGCTTCGTCAAAGTCAATCTCGTGACCGTCGAATTCTGGACCGTCAACGCACGCAAACTGAGTTTTTCCGCCGACCGTTAGACGGCAACCCCCGCACATACCAGTTCCGTCAATCATGATAGGGTTCATGCTTGCAACCGTTTTAACGCCGTACTGCTTAGTTAAAAGGCAAACGAACTTCATCATAATAAGTGGACCGATAGTGATAACGACGTCGTACTTTTCGCCACTTTCGATAAGTTCTTTCAAAGCGTCGGTTACAAGACCTTTTTTGCCCCAACTGCCGTCGTCGCTCATACGAATAAGTTTAGTGCTGTTTTTAGCGAATTGGTCTTCTAAAATAACCAAGTCTTTATTTCTAAAGCCGACGATAGAGTGAACTTCACAACCTAAATTGAAAAGTTTTTTAGCAACGGGGAAGGCAATCGCGCATCCGACGCCACCGCCAACGACTGCAACTTTTTTAAGTCCGTCAGTATGAGTTGCTTTTCCGAGCGGACCGACGAAGTCGTGTATAAATTCACCTTCTTCAAGGTGGTTAAGTTTTTCAGTAGTTGCGCCAACGATTTGGAAAATGATAGTGACCGTACCTTTAACTCTGTCAAAGTCGGCAATAGTAAGTGGGATACGTTCTCCAACTTCGTCAACTCTTAAAATGATAAATTGACCAGGCTCTGCCTTTTTAGCGATAAGCGGTGCGCTAACTTCCATAAGCGTAACCGTAGGATTAAGCCTTTCTTTTCTTGTGATTTGATACATAAAATCAATTTCTCCTTTGAACACACGATATGATTTTTCGTGTAGGTGAATAGCCCTTTAGGGCAAAACAATAAATATATAATACTTTATAAGTATTAATCTTGTCAAGCAAATTAAGTAACAGATTTTCGTGGTTTTTAAAAAAGTGGCGATAACCGTGTTATTCGCCACTTTTTTTGTTATTCGTCGTCTTCATTGTCATAGTAGATTGAAACAGCTTTATACGTATACTTTTCGTTGTAGAACGAATTGATGTTTATCGGTGTAAAATCTCTGATTGCGCGCGTGTCGTAGAAATGTTTGAAATAACCAAGTTGAGCGCAGAAATAACTTCTTATATACTGCGATTCGATAACTGGTTTGTAAAGTCTTTTTACGAACATATCGCCAGGCTTTATTAAGTCAAGGTCGGAAATAGGTAAAACTTCGACCTGAGTCATGTCGGTTTTGTCGGGGTTTAGTGCAGAGATAAGTGCCGGAACCCAATGCTTTCCGCATTCTTTAGCAAATTGTTCTTTAGTTGCGCGACTTTGCGAGCCAAGGAAAATTTGCGCGTTACAGTTATCAATAATGATAGTTGCGCGCTCTTTACCGTAAATGAATACAAGTTGTTCGTAAGATTGAACTACAAGGTGGAACCAAATATTTCTCGAACGGGAAGTTGCAATTTTGTTTTCAAAATCAGGAATTTGTGGGATATTACCAAACTCGTCAAGCATGAAGTGGATAGGGCGAGTTGACGGCAAGCCGTTTTTGTTTCTTGGTGCGTGTTCAGCTTCTTCTAAAGCTTGCTTGTAAACCCAGTCGATAAACATACCTGCAACCGTAAAATCACTCTTTTCATAATCGCGAGTAATAACGAATACCGCGTAAGGTGAGTCAAGGTTTTTAAGGTCGATTGTGTTTCCCGTCGTGAGAGCAAAAATATGACCTTGGAACCAGTTTCTGATTGCTCCGTCAAACACACCGCAATAGCTCATCATAGTATTCATTGCGTTGTTAAAAGCAATCGCAAGTGGGGCTACAGCACGCTTAGGCTTGTTTTTTAGTAGCGGATGCTCGTATAAAGAATACGATGCGCGGGTGGATACGAGATCTTTTCTCAAGGTGAGATAGTATTGTTGAATAGTGCAAATCGTCATCATATCAACCGTAAAACCGGAGTTAGGGTTGATAGAGTCTTCAAGCATACATAAAATGATGCCTTTTAAAAGTTGTTGAGCACCGTATTCCCAAGACGGATCTTTCATACTCTTTATCTCAATCATGCCGAACACGAATTGGTTTACGAGCGAATCAATTTCCGCGTCAAGATAGTCTTTTTGGAAAGAAATGTATAAATCGCAAGCCTTGCCGTTAGGGAAAGCCTTTCCGTCGTATTCAAGATAATAATCTTCACAAAACTCTTCCGCGCTGGCACCGAGTATCGTGTCCGGACCGATTTTACCTTCTTTTAAAACGATATCTTTACCAAGTTCTAAAGATTTTTGCTTTTTGTAGTATAAATCGAGTAACGGATTCCATCTGTGCGAGCGGGAAATGTCCTTAAAGTTCATAACGAAAATTTTATAGCCTTGCTCTTTAAGGTGTCTTGCGTTGCGTTCGAACAATTCGCCCTTAGGGTCTGTCAAAAATAAGTTAGGTTTATTTTGTTGTGATGAAATTGCGCGAAGTTGCGGTTCGACACAGCCCGTCGTTTTACCGCTACCGGTCGTTCCGACGTACAATTCGTGATAGTTGTTTAAATAGTGGAAACGGAGTTTTAGATTTTTTAATTCTTCTTGGCTAAGTTTAGAAAAATCGTTAGAAGAATAGACTTTTCCGTTTTCGTCAACAAGGTCGCTTGCGACAGGGTAGCCGTCAATCGAAGTGTTAGGTAAGTCGTCGTATAGCACGCTTATTAGCCCGTCACGGTCGTCAAGCTGGGTGTAATTTATGCGCTGTGAATTTTCAAGATAGGACTTTTTATACTTATCGGTAATTTCACTTGTGATAGATTTTCTCATTTCAATAAATCCTTTTTTGCGTTAATTTTTAAAGCCAAGTTTTTGTGGCGGTTTGATAGAAGAATTAGTTAAATTTCTCCAAGCAAGTTCTTTGTAGTGATTGATGTAATCCATGCGAGCGTAGTGATCTAAAGAGTTCGTGAACACCGCTTCAAGGAAAGAGAAATTAATTTTTGATAGGTCGTGGAATTGAACGATATCTTGCAAAATGGTTGAAATGCAAGCATAGTAATTTCTCGCTTCTTCCGAGTATTTTTCGTTTTCTTTTTCAGGTAAAACCGTAACGCCCGTTCTTAAATATTTCTCACTTAAATCGGAAAGTTCTTTGAATAACTTATAGTTTACTTCGTCGCCCTTAAGTTTATATACGTAAGCCAAATAATGCATTGACGGAACGTCGCCCCAGCGCGCGCATTGCAAAAGTCTAGTAATTGCGCTATCGTAAGACTGCTCGCACCCGATTCCAAGCGCGTTTAAAATTCCCACTTGTCTAGTCGAAATAAGATTTCCCGAAGAACTCATTATGTAGATTTTAGAATATCTTATGTCAGGTTGATAACTTTTATAGTGGCTGTAATCAAACCAACCGCGGTATGCGCTAAACTTATGCTTTTCTAATTCGCTTATTTGTTGCAAAGTCGCTAAAACGTCGCCCTTTATGTCGAATAAAGAGTCTTCGTCCGTGTACGAATCGTCAATCTGACGGTTAGCGTAAACGGCAAGTTGGTCAGTTGTTTTTCCAAGCCTTGAAAGGTCGTTGATAATAACGAAAGCGCAGTCTTTAATAAAGTCTTCGTCTAGGTCGTAAGCCTTTCCGATAAAATCAATAATTTTTTCAGAGTCTAAAGATAGTTGCTCGCATCTCGAGTTTGACATAATGGTCGTAGAAAGAACCATATTGTAGAAAATTTCATAGTTTTTGAAAATTCGATTAATCATGTTTTAAAATCCCACAATTTTTTATTAATGTATATATTATACATTGCAGAGAGAGTTTTGTCAATATGAAATTGAAAATTGGTAGTATTTTATATGAGATGAAACTTATGTTTCATAAAATGAGCAACTGTCGTTGCTCGTGAAATGCAAGACTACTTTTTGCGTACGCCTTGCATGAAATGCAATTTTTTAAATTGCATTATTGTCGTGAACGCTTTCAGCGTTCAGTGATTAACATATAGTTTTTTTAAAGGATTTTTTATTATATAAATTTACACCTCATCCACCGCAAGCGGTCCCCCTTCCCCTCAAGGTGAAGGCTATGCCGACCGCAATGCAATCGGCGATTGCATTTCATGAAAACGTGTTTTCATTTCATAGAATTTTTATTTCACTATTGACTTACTCAACTTATAGTGTTATAATACTATATATATTTTTGACTAAGGTGAAATTATGGATTACATAAACGTACTTTCTGGAATATTATTTGCAATACTTATCGTCGGCACGCTTTACGTTCTGACAATGGGTATTTACTTTTCTTGTCGCAATAGAAGTATTGGTAAAAAATGGGGCGTGGAAATTTTAGTTGCGGCGTTTGCTTATCTAGTAAGCGTTGCGATAAAATTTATCACGTTTTTAACAGAAAAAACGGGTGATATAACCGTTTTAGACAGCGTTGAACTTTTTTGGCGCGCAATTTATTCGGGTATTGGCGGGTTTGCGTTTGAAGGCTTAGACGGTTTTGAAAGCGTTTCCGTTTTGTCAAGATGTTTATACGTCGGTTCGTCGCTGTATGCTGGACTTATTGCTTTAACGGTTGTTTCAACTAAAGTAAGCCACGTAATTTACAGTAAAATCGTTCTTGCATCAAGAAAGATAACGATGTCGATTAAGTCGTTTTTTAAACTATTTTTTGGAAAAATCGACAACAACGTAGACGTTTATATATTTACTGCAGTCACTGAAGACGCGCTTTTACTTGCAAAGAGCATTGACGAAAAATACAAGACTGAGTTTAAGAAAAAGTCAAGGGAAATAATTTTCTCGGGCGCAGAAATTGAAGCGTTTGACAGAAAAAATCCGCTTCACGCGGAAATTATTTCGCAAGGATATTTATATCTTCCGTTTGCAAAGAGTGATAAAAACTCGTCAATGCTTAAGTTTTTTAATTTCTTATTTAAAAACGACGGTTGTTTAGTAGATGAAAAGTTTGAAATAATAAAACCTGAACTTAAAGGTGAAAAACTTGAAAAAGCGTGCGCTCGCTACAAAACTAAAAACCGTTCTATGAGTAAAGTTCATATCTTTGCGTTAGAACTTAACGAAAGTAAAACAGGACTTGAAGCCGTAAACGGTAACGTCGTATTCGACGAGATTGAAAGCATAATACAAAATACCATAAAAAAGGGAAAAATTAGACTTTCAACCATTGTAGATTTCTATACGTTAACCGACGGCGATATTAACTATCAATATTATGAAGCGCGACTTGACGAAGCCGTTTCCAGCAGTTTGGATTTGCTTGGTATAAAAAGTGAAAAAAGCGAAGAAAGTGTAAAAAGTGAAAAAAGTGAAGAAAGTGTAAAAAGCGAAGAAAGTAAAAAGAAAAGTGAAGAAAGTAAAAAAAGGGAGAAAATCTTTAAATTTATAAGGAAATATTTCCAACTTCATACTATGAACGAAGCGGATATTTCTGCAGAGTGCTTACTTGAAGAAAGAAACGCACTCTTTAGTCAAGACGGTGGCAAACTTCTTTTGGCGGACAACGCACAAAACGATTATAAAGTTTTAGTGCTTGGTCTTGGTGATAACGGTAGAGCCGCGCTAAATTCTCTATTTATAAATACTGCGTGCATTGACGAAGAAGGAAATCCAACGAGATTTTCAGCCGACGTTTACGACCTTAAAACGACCAGCGTTTCAGGAACTTACACTTTTTCTCATCCGCTTTACAAAGTCGCAAATTTGACGTCAAAGATTGCGACCGATTCTGGCGACTTTATTGGAACGGACGCAAAACTTAGAACTATCTATAGTGACGAAGTTATTAAAAAAAGAAATGCTAAACTTTGCGCTATTCAAGAAAAGATTGATGCTAAAGACCAAGATTTTTTAAATCATTCTAGAATTTGGATTGAAAGTGAAGAAAAAGAAAAGATAGATAGTTTTGCGAAAGTTGAAAAGGCTATGGGCTTTCCTGAGATTGCGCTTCACAGTACGTCTTGTTTCGACTTGTCGTTTATGCGCTATTTAGACTCGAAAACGGGCGTTGAAAGTGATAATTTGCCACAAAAGTTTGTCTATAACGCGATTATCGTTACTTTAGGTAATGACGAAGCAAATATTTCAATGGCAAATAGTATCATTGACGACATTAAACACGAACTTGATATCGCTTGCAAAAAAGAGCAAAATAACTTGCAAATCATATACGTCAACCTAAGAGAAAAAAGCAATTACAGCCGTATTAACTGGACAGAGCAGGATAAAAAATATTACACTAATTTCCAAGTCGTCGTCTATGGTGACGCTGAAAAAATGTATAGTTTTGATCACGTCATTGACGAAAGTGAAAACAAAAAATATAATCTTTTCTATGAGTTAGCGTTCTCGGGTGGTAACAAGATTAACCAGGCGCAAAGAAAACTTGACGTAGTCGTCAACGACTATGCAAAAGAAAAAGATAACGATTTTTACGATCTTTTAAAATCGGCTAAGCAAGTTATGAATGAACTGTATACCGACGAACTTTCGGATAAGTCTTGGTTAAAGCAGACTTTGTTTACTAAAAAATCGAACCGCTACGCACACCTTTTTGCAAATTATCATTATAATTACATAAAAGATTGTGTAAAAAACACTGGAATACTTAGTGGTGAAGAACTTTTGAAACTTGCAAAAATTGAACACGTCAGATGGAATAGATTCCATATGGCTAACGGTTGGGTGTTTAAAGATTACGAAAAGATAGATAAAGACGAGTGTCGCAGAAAACACGAACACGACGCGCTTTGTCCGTTTGAAATGCTAGTTTATAAAAACAGCGATATAGTAAACATTGCAGTCGTTTGCGATAATAATTAAGGAGTAGAAAATTGACTTTAGAACAACAGTTTATCAGTCTTATAAAAGCTAAAAATCAGATAAAGTTTTACGAGATTATAGAAAAACTTAATTGCTCGTGCGAGTGGGCTTTTAATGTTGTTAAACGCCTTATAGACGCAGATTTTGCTAAAATTATTGACGGCGGGGTTGAGTTTTACGTTGAAAATATATCTTCCGTAAAACTTCGAATTTTGCTTGGGGATAGGGCTACTTCGTACGGCGAAGGAAGAATTGCCTTTTTAGGAAGAACCTTGACGACCGTCGATATCGAAAACTTAGATTTTTTCGTCAAAGAGTGCGTTATTTATCAAGACGGAATAAAGACTGAAAAATTATTAAAATTGCCTTATTTGAAAGGGGCGATAAACTCAATTAAAAATTTGATTGCTTATCAATTAGTTATTTTTGAAGACGGAATATTTACGCCTACTTTAGACGTGGTGATTTTTTCAAAAATCAAGGCTGTTTACGAAGAAAAGCTAAAAACGCTTAAAGATTTTTACGAAAAACATATTAAGGAAAAAGTAACGTTTACACCTAATATTTTCGAAAACTTTTTAACTTATTATTGGTACGGGGCAGAATATCAAGCGGTGTCAACGAAAGAAGAACTTTTAGAGTATTCTTACGACCTTATAAAGCCCGAGCCGTTAATTTCGGATAAAGAGTATTTAAAACTTTCTGTAAAGAGAAGAGCCGCTTCCGTATCTGCGCCGTTTTCGTATTTTGCGTTTGTTAATAGGCTTAAGGCGTACGTTAATAGATTTTTAAAGAATAACAACGCCGTCGATATCGTTTTAGTAAACGATTGGGGAAAGTCTTTTCATATGATAATCGACCCGAAAATTACGGTGGTTGAGATTTTTACGCAGGCAGTAAAAGCGGGCGCAACTGCAAGTTTTTTTATTGATAAAAAACTTTCTAAAATGGAGTTTGTAGAGTACGTTTTAGATAAATGCGTTTATTTTGAAGCAGAAGACAGTTTTTATCCAATTCCAATTACTGGTGAAACGAAATTTGCACATTTGCTTGATTTTGACGTTGCAATGGCGTTGTCAAGCGGTAGACCTTTAAGAATAAAAGTTTGGATTGAGTAGTTAATGAAAAAAGGGCAAACGGCAAAACAAAAAATCGGTGTAAACAACGTCTTTACCGATCATAAATCGTCGAAAATCCGTACCGAGACTAGTGGGTGGGGTGCTATTAAAACGCTTATTATTGCGTTACTTATAGCATTTCAGTTTGTCGTTATGGTTTATTTATATTTTACCCTTACAATGATGTTTAACTGGTATTTGGTTTTTTCGCTAGTTATGACTTTGCTGACTTGCATATATCTTTTATCATCGCAAAAAAACAGTCTGTCAAAAGCCGTGTGGATGCTATTTTTACTTGTGTCGTTTGGGTTTGGGTACATAATTTATTTGCTTAGTGACGAGCGGATATTTTTTCATAGACCAAAGAAAAAGTACCGCAAAATTTTTCAAGACGCTGAAAAATACGAGACCGAAAAATTTTGCGTCAGCGAAAATTCTAATATAAAACTTGAGAGTGATTATCTGTATAAAGTAGGAAGATTTAACGCCTACGACAAAACTGATATTGAATACTATCCGTCAGGTGAAATTTTATTTGAAAATATTTTAGCCGAGCTTGAAAAGGCACAAAAATTTATTTTTATAGAGTTTTTTATTATCTCTGACGGAGTGCTGTTAAACCGCACTTTCGATATATTAAGAGAAAAAGCGTCCCTTGGTGTAGAGATAAGAATTATCTACGACGATATGGGAAGTCACCGCTCGTTATCGAGAGATACCAAGAAAAAATTTAAAGACGCAAATATTAAATTATGTGCGTTTAATCGACTTATACCCTTCTTTTCCGTTGCACTTAACTATCGCGATCACAGAAAAATAGTGGTAATTGACGGGCAGGTTGCATTTAGTGGCGGAAGTAACCTTGCCGACGAATACGTCAACGAAAAAGAACTTCACGGCTATTGGAAGGATACGGGAATAAGACTTTACGGAAAAGCAGTTGATGCGTTTTCTCTGATGTTTTTGCGCCAGTGGGAATATCTTAACGGAAAAGACGAAGATTATTCGGTATTTTTCAATCACTATAAAGAAACTGAAAACACGTCGACGGCTATTCCTTACGCTGACGGACTTGACTTTGATTATCGCATAGGTAAAAGCGTTTACGAAAGCGTAATTTCAAACGCAAAAGAACGAGTTTTTATTATGACGCCGTATTTTATTTTAGACGATGCGCTTACGCAAATTATAATGAACAAAGCGTTAAGCGGGGTAGAAGTCGTGCTTGTGCTTCCTGGTGTTCCTGATAAAAAGTACGTTTATAGCGTATCAAGAAATAATGCTGAAAAACTTATTGATTACGGCGTAAAGGTTTATTGCGTAAATGATAGCTTCGTTCATAGCAAACTCGTTTTAACGGAAAAGGCTGTCGTCGTAGGCTCGATAAATATGGACTTAAGAAGTTTCTATCAACAGTTCGAGTGCGCGGTTTTGACAGACGACGAAAAAGTTATGGAAGAAGTTCGAAAAGATTTTGACAAAACTCTTGCAAATTCTTTGCTTATCACCGAAGAAAACCGTTACAGAAAAAATATTTTAAACAGAGTATTTTCTGGTTTTTTACAAATTTTTGCTCCGTTTATGTAAAAAAATCTTGCAATTTTTTTGCAAGATTTTTTGTTTTTTATCAATTTTTAGTGGCTTTATAAAATATTTAGGTGTATAATCTCAGTTATAATGAAATGAAAAGTTTTCACTTTTCATTAAATGGCTTGCGCCATGAAATGAATACGTCGTATTCGTGAAATGCAATCTCTGATTGCATTGCGGTCGTCATAGCCTTCCCCTTGAGGGGAAGGTGGCGCGAAGCGTCGGATGAGGTGTATGAAACACAAGTTTCATTTCATTTACTTAAAGGAGTAAAATGACAGACGTAATAGATAAAAAAGAGCGACAAAAAACGGCAATGACCGAAGGTCCGTTCAAAAAGAAAATACTTTTATTTGCTTTGCCGATAATGCTAAGCGGATTTCTGCAACTATTTTACAGCAGTGCAGACCTAGTTATCGTAGGTAGATTTTCTGCAGATTACGAAAGGGCGCAGGCTGCGGTAAGTTCGACGACTTCGCTTATCCACTTAATTTTAAATCTCGTAATGGGCTTTTCGGTGGGAATAAACGTATCGTGTGCGCGTAGGCTTGGCGCAAAAAACGACGAAGGCGTGTTTAAAGTAGTACATACTGCGGTAATGCTCGGGCTTTTGTCGGGTATTTTAGTTGGTGTCGTCGGCTTTTTTATGTCGGGAATTTTCTTACAGCTTATGAAAAGCCCGACAGACGTTATTGATTTGTCAACGACTTATCTAAAAATTTACTTTTTAGGTGCGCCGTTTATACTTATATACGAGTTTTGCGCAAGCATTTTGCGCGCTAAAGGTGAAACGAAAAAACCGCTTATATATCTGTTAATTTCGGGCGCGATCAATTTAGTTTTAAATATCATAATGGTCGTAGTATTCAAACTAAGCGTCGTAGGTGTTGGTGTTGCAACCGTTATGTCAGAAGCAGTTTCCGCGTTTTTAGTCGTTAGATATTTAATTAAATGCGACGATGCGTGTAAACTTCACTTAAATAAAATAAAAATTCACTTAAAAGAGACGTTTGAGATTATAAAAATAGGCGTGCCTGCCGGTGTTCAAGGCTCGATGTTTTCGATATCGAATATAATAATTCAATCGTCAATTAACTCGTTCGGCTCGGCGGTAATGGCAGGAAGCGGAAACGCGGCAAGTATTGAAGGCTATTTAAACGTAGTAGTAAACGGCGTTGTAAACGGAGCAATTTCCTTTATAGGTCAAAACTACGGCGCAAAGAAAAAAGAAAATATCGGAAAAGTTATGCGTGACTGCTTTATGTTTATGACTGTATTTTGTTTAGCGTCAAGCTGGCTTGTATTCCTTTTCAGAACTCAACTTTTGTCACTGTTTAACCCTAAACAAGAGATAATCGAAGCAGGGCTTCCGCGCGTTATCATAAACGCATCAACTTACGTTTTGTTTGGTTATATGCAACTTATGGTCGGCTTTATGCGTGGACTTGGTAAAGGCGTTTTGCCAATGATAATTTCAATCTGCGGAATTTGCGTATTCAGAGTAATTTGGGTATTTACTATTTTAGTAAAGTTTAACAATATTTACTGTTTGTTCATTTCGTATCCAGTTTCGTGGCTTTTAACTTCGCTTGCACAAGGTATTTGCTTTTTGATAGTAAAGAATAAAACTTATAGTAAAATGCTAACTGAAAATTATGCTAATAATTAAAATAATCGCGCTATAACCGTCTATAGCGCGATTTTTTTTAATGTTTATTAATAATTAATAATAAAGTCCTGCTCTTTGAAGCCAGTTTCCAGCCCAGTCGTAACCGGTTGCACGCTCTGGAGCGGCTTTGTAAAATTCGTCAATATTAGTATACGTTTTTCCGTCACGATCACAGAAATATCCTTCGCCGGTTTGTAAGTCGTAGAAACGGTACCAACAGTAGCTTCCTGCTTTTGTAGAAAAGAAAGAAGGTGGGTTTTTCTTAGAGTAAGTTTTGTCTTTTATAGCGCGTGCCTTAAGCCAAAGTCTTGCACTTTCTGCCGCATCAAGCGCTTTTTGATTGTTCTTTTGGGTAAGTAAGAATTGAATTACACCAACGCTTTCGCTTCCGCTTACCGATGGAAGTTCGTACGAACGGGCTAGCTCTGGTGCGTAAGTAGTTGGGTTATGTTGTGCACACCACGCTGCTTTTTCGCCCTTTACGGTGAGTTGCGCTTTTATAATATAATCTACAGCCTTGTCAATCATTTGCTGACAAACGGCGCGTTCGCTATCGTCGACGATATTTTTGAAAGGCGCTTTGTTTTGAGCAATATCTTGCAAAAGATTTAATACCGAAACCATTGCACCGTCGTTGAAAGTGACGTGGTCGTTATATTTGCCGTTACGTGGATAAATTTGAGAAAAACCGCCTGAAGGGTATTGTAGATTTTTCAAAAATTGTAAAGCCTTATCGAAACTGTCTTTTAACTTTTTATCTGGCTTTATATCATATGCTTCTGCTATAAGTCGCATTTCTGGATAGGTTGCTTTGTTGTCGATAGTTCCAACGAATTTACCACCGACTTTCCAGCAGTATTCTGCCGGATAGCCGTTAAAAGTGCTTGTTTTATCGCCGTTTTTTCCCCAGCCACCGTTGTCAAGCTGCCAATCTACAGCGTTCAATGCTTTAGTTACGGTTTCTTGTTGTTCTTTCGTTAAAGTCGTGTTTTTAGATGACGACGTTTCTTGCGACTTTGAACTTGACGATTCGGTTGGGTTATTTTTAGAATTTGTAGGTGAACTGTCGTTAGTTGAATTTACGCTGTTTTGTTTTGAAGTTTCTTTTGAATTTTCTTGAGAAGCTTCTTTTGAATTTGTTACAGAGTTGTCATTTTTGCTTGTTTTTGACGTTTCAATCGGTTGCTCGTTTGAAGCAAAAACTCTGCTTTTAGTACCGCTACTTTTTTGAGAAGACTCGCCGCTATCAATACCGCACGCGGTAAAGACTGTAAAACTGCACACTAAAATTAGACATGCTATAATTTTTTTAAACATATCAATTTCCCCCTTTTACAAATTTATAATAACAAGTTAAATATATAATTGTCAAGAACAGTACATATAATTGTCAAGATAGTACATATATTTGTCAAGAATATTACAAATTATTTTTTGGACAGACCTTTATACAAATTCCGCAAACGCTACCACGCCCGATATCTTGAAAGTTCTTTTTCATATAATTAGAGCAAAGTTCAGCGTCGATATTTCTTTCGTCGTCAAGTTTTGGTTTTTCGCCGAAAATTGCACCAGCAGGGCAGACTTTTTTACATATCTCACAGTCACCGCATCCGTTTTCGATAATAGGCAAATCGCTTTCAATCGGTAGGTTTGTAAGAACCGTTGCAAGCCTTACTTTACTTCCGTATTCGTTCGATAAAAACAAACCGCTTTTACCGACGAAACCTAAGCCTGACAATACCGCCACCGTTTTGTGGGCAATAGCGCCACTGTACGGACTGTTTTTTCCTAAACTTTGGCTTGCCGCAATAGGCATTGCTTGATGGCCGAGTTCTTCGATTTTTTGCGAAAGCCTAAAAGTTATTTGATCTAGTAGCGCGTTTGCCGTGCGATAGTGTTGAAAATACACAAAACTTGGCGCGTCTTCTATCGTTTTAAACACGGCGTCGCTAAGTTTTACGGCAATAGAAATTCCGTAATTAAGGCTAGGAGCGTATTTTGAAGGCTTATCAAGTTTACAAAACCCGACCAAACTAGCCCCAAGACTTTTTGCTAAATTTTCAAGTTCAATTTTTATATTTTTATAATCCATAAATTTATTCTATCATAATCTAACTAAAAATGCAACGCATAAATTAATGATTTGAAGATTGCATCTTCATGATTTGAGCGACGTAGGTCACTCGTGATTTGAAAGTAAACTTTCATGATTTGCAAATCAAAGATTTGCATTATTGTCGAGCAATTTTGAAAAATTGCCGTCATAATTATTTATCACGGAACGCGTAGCGTTCACGACCGAAATGAAAAAACTTGTTTTTTCAAATCATGCAACCTAAAGTTGCAAATCATGCTAACAAAGTTAGCAAATCATGCAAGCAAACGCTTGCAAATCATCAATAGTGCAGAATTAAATTGACAACGTTTTAAAATTACTGTATAATTTTTATAAAAAAGGTTAGGGCTGAAAATTGAGTAAATATCCAGAAAGAATAGTAAAAGACAATTTGTATCTTAAGGTTATCGAGTATGATAAATCTATGGGCGAGCACGGTATGTGTGAACAAATTATCGAAAGGTTAAAAGGTAAATCGTTAGATGAGCAAATTGAATATTTCGGCGTTTTGGAAGAAACGAGTATTAGCAAATATTCTTACGGAGATTTAGACAGTTCAAAGGCTTTTGAACTTACAAAAAGCCTTTGGGAAAGTTATGACGTAAGCGGGATAATCGTCGATAACGGTGTTATAGTGGCACTTTTAACGGATATGTGGGATAAAAGCGAAGGTCCGCTTTTTTACGGAAAATCAAATTGTACGTACTCGGTAATTGACGAAGACGGAACTGGTAGAGACGAGCGCGAAGATTACGTTCGCTTTATTGTAAAAGAATAAAAATAAGTTTTTTGGAGATAAATTTGCTATGGAAATTTTTAAAGATATTTTTTACGTAGGTGTTCACGACGATAAGGTTGACCTTTTTGAAGGACAATTCGTAGTACCTGAAGGTATTTGTTATAATTCGTACGTAATTTTAGACGAAAAGATAGCAGTGTTTGATACGGTTGACGCAAACTTTTTTGAAAAGTGGTCTGAAAATTTAGACGGCGTTTTAAACGGAAGATGCCCCGATTATTTAATCGTACAACATATGGAGCCTGACCACTCAGCAAACATTGACAAGTTTATGAAAAAGTATGAAAACGCGAAAATCGTTTCAGATCCTAAGTCTTTTACTATGATGAAACAATATTTCGGAAATGGGTACGAAGATAGAAAAATCGAAGTAAAAGACGGGGATAAACTAAGTCTTGGAACGCACGAATTAACGTTCGTTTCTGCGCCTATGGTACACTGGCCAGAAGTTATTATGACTTACGACAGCGCGTCGAAAATTTTATTCTCAGCAGACGGTTTTGGAAAATTCGGAACTTTCGAGCCTACCGACGATTGGGCTTGCGAAGCAAGACGCTACTATTTTGGAATCGTAGGAAAGTACGGCGCACAAGTGCAAAAAGTTTTACAAAAAGCAAATGGTCTTGATATTCAAGCAATCTGCCCACTTCACGGTCCAGTATTAAAAGAAAATCTTGGTTATTATATCAATTTATACGATATTTGGTCTAGTTATAAGGTTGAAAGCGAAGGTGTTGCAATTTTCTATACTTCCGTTTACGGAAATACTAAAAAGGCTGTTTTTGAACTTCAAGCAGAACTAGAAAAACTAGGCGCAAAAAAGGTGGTCTGCTGTGACCTAGCAAGAGAAGATATGCACGAAGCGATTGAAGACGCGTTCCGCTATGGTAAAATCGTTCTTGCAACCACGACTTATAACGGCGAAATTTTCCCGTTTATGAAAACTTTTATCGACGCACTTTTAGAGCGCGCTTATCAAAACCGCAAAATTGGTTTGATAGAAAACGGAAGTTGGGCGCCTGTTGCAAATAAATATATGATGAAAATGTTCG
The DNA here is from genome assembly GCA_045534605.1 of Christensenellaceae bacterium. Taxonomy (GTDB): domain Bacteria; phylum Bacillota; class Clostridia; order Christensenellales; family Borkfalkiaceae; genus UBA4636. The sequence goes on from JAZSKA010000013.1 coordinate 20,439, forward strand.
AAAAGAGTAAAAATATCGAGTTTTGCGAAAATAACGTAACCGTAAGGGCAGCGCTTAACGCAGAAAGTTTAGAACAAATTAAAAAGTTAGCAAAAGAAATTTTAGCGTAAAATGAAAAAGCAACCTACGGGTTGCTTTTTTTGGTGCAAAAAAATATTAAAAAAATTATTTTTCGGCAATATATCTTCAATTTTGACAAAAGTATAGGTTATGTCCCAAATTTGGGACATAACCTATAGTAATATATAATTCCAAAAAAGAAATTACAAAAGGGGAAAAATTATGGCTACGAGAAATTTTGGTGCAAATAATGACGATAAAAATTCTTTAATCTCACTTTTAGACGCTATCGTCAGCGGTGAAACGGAAATGTCTTCAGACGAGATTATTTCAGCCATAAATACCCTAAAAGCCGAGCGCAAGAAAGCCCTAAAAAAAGAGACTAAGAAGGAAAAAGAAGATCGGCTTCTTTGTGAAAAAGAACTTGAAAAAAAGATTGTCGAAGCGCACGTAAAAGAAGTTACCAGTTACGATTTACCGATTGATTTTGAAAATTCGTTTTTAGGGGACGAGCGTGCCTGCTCAGAGATAATCGACAGTATTCCCGACGCGTTAGTTAAGTGTCTTAATACGCTCGGAAGGGTTGATATCGAGTTTATCGCAATGGCTACCCAAAAAGATTTTAAGACCGTAATAAAAGCACTCAAAGGCTCTATTTATCAAAATCCCGAAACTTGGGGTGAGTGTTTTTATAAAGGCTGGGAAACTAGCGACCAATATCTAACTGGTAATATGGTCAGAAAATGGCGGGTTGCAAAAACTGCTAATAAAGAATATAAAGGCTATTTTTCTGCGAACGTAAGAGCGATTGAAAAACTCATCCCGAAAGAAGTATCTTTTGAAGATATTTATATCACCTTAGGCTCGCCTTGGGTGCCAACTTCCGTTATTGACGAGTTTATTATGTACCTTTTCCGCCAGCCAATAAGAAGTTTGAGAGAGTGGGACTACGTTAAGCACGACGAAATTACGGGAACTTGGGAAATACCTAACAAAAGTCGTTATTCTTACTCTGCATTATCCTATTCGACATACGGAACGAAAGAAGTACCGTGTTTACATATTTTAGAAAAAACGCTTAACTTAAAAGCTGTTACGGTAACTAAAGAAGTGCCTTGCAAAACGACAAAAAGTGGCGTTAAGCGTGTTATAGACAAGGCTGAGACGCTTATTGCGGTCGAAAAACAGAACCTGCTTATTAAGACTTTCCAAGATTGGGTTTGGACTAATCCTAAACGAAAAGAGCGACTTTTGGAGATTTACGAAGAAAAATATAGCAGTATCAGAACTCGCACTTTTGACGGCTCGTTCTTAGAATTTCCGAATATGTCAAAAAATATTGAACTGTTTGACTATCAAAAAAATGCAGTCGCAAGAATTTTATTTTCGCCAAACACGCTTTTAAGTCACGAAGTAGGTGCGGGCAAAACTTACGTTTTAATTGCCGCGGGTATGGAAATGCGTAGAATGGGCTTGTCTAAAAAGAATTTGTACGTAGTTCCAAACAATATTATCGAGCAGTGGAAAGGTATGTTTTTAGAGATGTATCCAAACGCAAAACTTTTTATCGTTGACCACCGCAATTTTACGCCAAAAAACCGCGACGAAACGCTTAGAAAAATTCGAAACCGTGATTTTGATGCGATTATTATGTCGCATAGCACCTTTGATATGATTCCGCTTTCTCAAAAAGTATACCTTAAAGCACTTAGGGAAAGGCTTGATGAAATTAAGAAAATTTCCGACCAAAAACTAAAACTTACGAACGCTTTAAAGCGTGAACGCGATAAAATTCAAAAGGAAATAAGCGAGATAGTAAACGCATTAAGCGTTCAATCTGAAACTTTATACTTTGACGAACTAAAAATCGACAGACTTTTTGTGGACGAAGCGCACAATTACAAAAACGTCGACGTTCCATCTAAAATTATGAGAGTCAGTGGATTTAGTAAGTGTGGCTCGAAAAAGTGTAACGAAATGATGGAAAAAGTTCAATATATCCAAAAAAAGAACGGCGGAGCGGGGGTAGTGTTTGCTACGGGAACGCCAATTACCAACTCGATTACCGATATCTACGTTATGCAAAAATATCTTCAAAGCGGTGAACTTGCGCTTATGGATATTCAAAACTTCGACGCGTGGATTGGTATGTTTGCAGAAAGAAAATCAGAGTTTGAAATCGACGTCGATACCGCAAGCTATCGTATGGTAACGCGCTTTTCAGAGTTTCACAATCTACCAGAACTTACGTCGCTACTTAGTTCTATCGCAGACTTTCATAACGTTGAACACGCGATTGATTTTCCTGAGTTTAACGGATATATAGACGCACTTATTCCAAAATCGGCAGAACTTGAGAACTATTTACAAAACATATCTAAGCGCGCAGATTTAATAAGAAACGGGCTTGTTTCGAAAGAAGACGACAACATGCTTAAAGTTACGACTGACGGAAGAAAAGCCGCCCTTGATATGCGCCTTGTCGACGATAATGCACAGTTTAATTTGTTGTCAAAAGTTTATCGTTGCGCGGAAAACGTAGCTAACATTTATGAAAAAACTGCGCTACAAAAATCTACTCAACTAGTATTTTGTGATACGTCTACGCCAAAAGCAGGGTTTAACGTTTACGACGACTTAAAACAACTTCTTATCAGATTTGGCGTATTGGCAGACGAGATTGCTTTCGTGCACGACGCAAAATCTGAAAGACGAAGAAAAATTCTATTTGAAAAGACAAGAAACGGCGAGATAAGGGTTTTAATTGGCTCGACTTTCAAACTTGGTATGGGTGTAAACGTTCAAGATAGACTTATTGCCGAGCATCATTTAGATATCCCTTGGCGACCGAGCGATATGGTCCAGCGCGAAGGCAGAATTTTGCGACAAGGCAATCAAAACAAGCAAGTTTTCATTTACAGATATATCACAGAAGGCAGTTTTGATGCGTATTCGTGGCAACTTCTTGAAACGAAGCAACGCTTTATAGTCGACCTTTTGTCTGGCTCGATGGAGCAAAGAAGTGGTTCTGACGTCGACGAAACGGTTTTAACTTACGCAGAAGTTAAAGCACTTGCAATCGGCAATCCGCTTATTAAAGAACGCGTCGAAACGGCGAACGAACTTTCACGCATGGTTTCACTTCAAAGAAAGACTATCGAAGAAAAGTTCTATCTCGAACAAAAACTAAAACATATTCCAAACGATATAAAAGATTATCAAGTTTATCTTAAAAACGCAGAAGAAGATAGGGCGTTCTACCTAGAAAACAAGATTGAATATTTCAAGGAAGAAAAGGTTGCTATGCGTGAGAAAATTTTTGCCGAACTTCAAGATAACGTGCTTATAGCGCGAGAAACGCCACTTTTTGACTATAACGGATTTAAAATCGTTTTGCCTGCAAATATGATTTCTCAAAAGCCGTATATATTACTCGTTAGAAAAGGACGCTATCGCGTTGACGTCGGGGATACCGATAAAGGTATTATGCTTAGAATTGATAATTTCTTAGACGGTTTTGACAAAGTGGTCGACAAACATAAGGCTAGAATTAAAGAACTTCGCGCAAATCAAAAGCGCATTAAAGAAGAACTTGAGAAAAATGAAGGCTATCAAGAAGTTATCGAAAAATTAAAAACACGCTTAAAGCAAATTGATAAAAAATTAGGGGTAAAATAATGAAAGAATTAAAAACGAGTAATATTCCACAACTCTCTGCAGAAAAAACCGTCGAAACTTTGACGAACGCTTTCGTTACGGTCATAAAAAATGGACTTTCTCCAAAGGTTTTGCCGTCCGTTATGCTTTGGGGCGCGCCAGGTATAGGTAAATCTCAGGCGGTTAGACAGATTGCTGAAAATATCTCGGTTGAGACGGGTAAGAAAACCAAAGTCACCGACGCCAGACTTTTACTTTTCAACCCGATTGACCTTAGGGGTATTCCTACTGCTAACGCCGAAAAAACGCTTGCAGTTTGGCTTAAACCTAAAATTTTCGATATGGACGAAAGCGAGAACGTTATCAATATTTTATTCCTTGACGAAATTTCCGCAGCGCCACAATCTGTGCAGGCGGCGGCTTATCAAATCACGTTAGATCGCGTTATAGGCGAACATAAACTTCCAGATAACTGTATCGTAATTGCCGCAGGTAACAGAGTTACTGATAAATCCGTGGCGTTTAAAATGCCGAAAGCGCTTGCAAACAGACTTTGCCATATCGAAGTAGAAAAAAATTCTTCCGCGTGGATTAACTGGGCTGTTAAAAACGGTATAAACGAGCGCGTTTTAGGGTTTTTGTCTTTCCGCGTTGACTATCTATCTTGTTTCGACGCCTCTAGCGACGATTTAGCGTTTGCTACACCGCGTGCGTGGGAAATGGTTTCTAACGTTTTAAATCAAGTTGATAGTGACGTTGAAAAAGTCTATCCGCTAGTTGCTGGGCTTGTCGGAACGGGTACTGCGATAGAGTTTAGGGCTTTTTGTAAAATTTTCGACCAATTACCTAAGGTTAAAGATATTTTTGACGGAAAAACTCCACCTTTGCCAACGAAAGTCGACGTTTTATACGCGCTTATCTCTTCAATGACGGCTTACGCGCGCGAGCATAAGACCGAAAAAATTAAACTTGCAAACTCAATTCGTTACGCCTTACTTATGCCGAGCGATTTTTCAACTTTACTTATGAAAAATTATATGGCGATCGAGAAAAATTTTAAAGAAAAACTCGTTACTATCCCAGAATTTTTTGAGTGGCTTCGCACTAAAGGAAAATTATTAAATGGCGCTATCTAACGAACAATTACAAAAATATGCTATCCGTTTAAAAACTTCGCGTATGCGACTTTTAGTCAATCACAGTTTTTACGGAATGTTATTGATGCATCTTAAATATTCGCTTGACTTAGAGTGTCAAACTGCATACACGGACGGCAAAAAAATCGCGTTTAGTCCAGGGTTTATGGACGAACTTTCCGACGGCGAACTCGATTTTGTTATGATGCACGAAATTATGCACGTAGCACTCCTTCATTGTTTTCGCGGTACAGATTTTGATAAAGAACTTTTCAACGTCGCTTGCGATATAGTCGTTAATTCTAATATTTTACTTTCGAACAATATGGATACAAAATCTATAACGTTAAGTAAATACGGCGAGTCTATGCACCTAGCGCCCGACGGTAAAGAAGGACATTTTTATACCGCGGAAGAAGTTTATAAAATGCTCGAAAAGTCGGCAAAAAATCAAGTTAAGCAAAAAGGTCGTGACGGTCAAGAAAAAGAAGACCAAAATTCAAATAAAAACGGTAAAAATTCTTCTTCAAAATCGCAAAACCAAAAGGGCAACGGGTTTGACGACCACTCTAAGTGGGAAGAAGGGGTTACTAAAGACGAGACGCTTTCTGAAGTTTGGGTAAAAAGAGTTACGGATATCGTCGAAACGGTTTCTGTTCTCGATCCGTCAAATGCGCGTGGTCTAATTCCGCTGTCAGCAAAAAGACTCGTTGATAATTTAAAGAAAGCGCAAACCGATTGGCGCACTGTTTTGAATAACTTTATTCAAGAAGATATTACCGACTATTCTTTTTCGCCACCCGATAAACGCTTTGACGGGTTCGATTTTTTCCTTCCTGATTTTAACGAAAAAGACGAAACGGTTAAAGACGTTTTATTTATGATTGATACGTCAGGTTCTATGAGTAACGATATGATTAGAACGTGTTTTTCTGAAATTAAAGGGGCTATAGAGAGTTTTAACGGCAAATTGCAAGGGCTTTTAGGTTTTTTCGACGCAGCCGTTTATCCGCCCCAGCCTTTTAACACGGTCGACGAAATGCTGAAAATTCCAGCGCTTGGTGGCGGTGGGACTGACTTTGATATAATTTTTAAGTACGTCGAAGAATATATGCTTGATAATCCACCGACTTGTATCGTTATCTTAACTGACGGATACGCGCCGTTTCCAGATGAAAAAGTCGCGCGCGACATACCCGTTTTGTGGATAATAAACAACGAAGAAATCACTCCGCCGTGGGGAAAGGTAGCAAGAGTGAAATCCGATTAAAATCGGGTGAAATTATTAATGATGTGCAAGCGTTGCTTGCATGATGTGCTAACTTGTCAGTTAGCATGAAGTGCAATCCTACTTTTTGCGTACGGATTGCATGATGCACAAGTTGCAAGCAACTTGCATTGTGGTCGTGAACGCTACGCGTTCCGTGAATAACATATAATTTTTTTCTAAGGAATACTTAATTATATAAAATTTGACGGCGTTTTGATAAAACGCTCGACCTTAGGCTATTGCAATCTTTCTGTTTATGTGATAGAATTAGTTAGGGGAAATTTTATGGCTAAAGAATCTAAAAAACTTGCACTACTTAGAATACTTGAAATTTTGCAAAAATATAGTGACGTTGACAACGTATTCACTCACGAAATGATTGCTAAAAAACTTGAAACTTTATACGGAATAGAAGTGGAGAGAAAATCAATTGCGTCCAATTTAAGGCTACTTCTTGAAGCGGGTTACGACATTGAAATCACGAGAAAAGGTTGCTATCTTAGAGAGCGCGAATTTACCGAAGGTGAACTTTATCATCTTATTGACGGAGTGCTTTTTTCAAGTCAAATTTCAGCAAGTTACGCTAGAGATCTCATTAATAAAATCGGTGCGCTTGGCGGGGAAAATTTCGTTAAAAAACTGAAAGTTTTCAGCGTAGTAAGTTCGGTTTATCACTCTCAAGCGCCAGAATATTTTAACGCGCTTGAAGTATTAAAAAACGCCATAACAACTCACAAAAAAGTTAGGTTTAACTATTCACACTACGGGCTTGACGGCAAACTTCACGAAAATCCTGGCGATAAAGTTACGTTCAGCCCTTATACTATCGTCGCGGTGAGAAATCATTATTACGTGGTCGGTAGCGACGAAAGATATCCAGATATTAGAAATCTCAGAATTGATAAGATTTTGAATATTGAGTTGACTAACGAGCCTATTAAACCGATAACCGACACCAATCAAAAAGAAATTAGAATTGGCGACTACGTTGCAAGCCACCCTTATATGTTTTCAGGCGAAGCAAAAAGGGTTAAAATTAAGATTTTAAAAGACAAAATGGACCATATAGTTGACTTTTTCAAAAATAATTTTACGGTAGAATCCGAAACTGAAGAACACGCTATTATATCCGTTTATTCTAACGAAAACGATATGTTTTATTGGGCGCTTCAGTTTGGTGAAATTTGCGAAGTTATTCAACCAAAATCTCTTCGTGAAAGAATTAAAAAGTGTGTTGAAGATATGGCTAAAAAGTATAGTTAAATGCAAAAAGCAAACAAAAAACACGACGAAAACTCGTCGTGTTTTAAAATTTTATACAAGTAATTATCTGTTGTTGATGATTTTAGTAAGTTCAACAGGGTCAACGATTTTACCGTCTTTGTAAACGCGCATGTTACCAGATGCGATTTCGTCAATCAAGATAACTTCGTCGCCGTTATAACCGAATTCGAACTTAATATCCCACAAATCAAGACCTAAAGTTTTTAAGTCGTCAGCGATAATGTTAGTGATTTTTAAAGTTTGAGCCTTCATTTCGGCAAACATCTTTTCACTCATAACGCCAAGTGCTGCTAAGCCTTCAGCAGTTACTAGTGGATCGCCTTTAGCGTCGTTTTTGAAAGTGCACTCAACGTATCCGCCTTCAAGTTTAGTTCCGTCAGCGATATATTCGCCGTATCTTCTAACAAAACTACCGGTTGCAACTAAACGACAAATAACTTCTAAGCCGTGGCCGAAAACCTTGCCTGGTAAAACTTCCATAGTAGCGTTTTCGATGTCAGCAGAAACGTAGTGAGTTTTGATGCCTTCCTTTTTCAAAAGTTCAAAATAGTAGATAGAAGTTTGTAAGTTAGCCTTGCCAATACCTTCGATAGTTAAACCGACAGAGTTTTCACCTGGATCAAACACGCCGTCTTTACCAGTGCAGTCGTCTTTGAACTTGAGCATTACGTTGCCATTTTCTAAAGAATAAACGTCTTTAGTCTTTCCTTGATAGATAAGTTTCATAAATTTTTATCTCCTTAAAAGGGTTTGTATAAGATAATCTTATTTTAGCACTAAAGCGGGAATTTTGTATAGGATTTTTGAGTTATTTTTTTAAATTTATTAAAAATTTTTTTAATACGATTAAATTTTGCACGATTTTAGCAAATTTTTGGCAAAAAGTTTTTCGTTTTTAAAGAAAACGATTTAAAAAATATTGTAAATAAATTAAAATTGTGTTATCATAATTACAACTATGGCTAGTTAATTTTTAAACGCTTTCGTTGAATAGACTATTAAAGAGCGTTTAGTACATACTTTTTTATAAGGAGATTTATAATTATGGCAAAAGTAACTAAGGACACTTTAATTTCTGAAATTTTAGAAATCAATCCAAACGCTGCAGAAATTCTATTCGCACACGGTATGCACTGTTTAGGTTGTGCTATTGCTCACCAAGAAACTATCGAGCAAGCAACTAACGCTCACGGCGAAGATCTTGAACAACTTTTAAACGAACTTAATAACTTTTAAAGTTGCATTGATTTATTTAGATCAAAATTTTAAACAATTCGACTCTTTCGGAGGATAAAATGAAAAAAATTGTCAAATTGCTTTTTACTTGCGCACTCACGCTTATCACACTTTTTAGTTTTACCGCTTGTGCTGAAGTAGAAAACGGAAGTAAAATTCAAAGAATGAATATCGAGCTTGAGTTCTTAAACGCAAGTGGCGAAGTCGTTGATACTCAAACAATAGAGGCAAAGCTTTATTTAAACTTTGCCCCTGAAACTTGCGCACACTTTATCAAGCTTTGCGAAGACGGTTTCTATAACGGCGTTACCGTAAGCCACGTAAACGGTACTTGGTGCGAATTTGGTGGCTATACAAGAGACGGCAGTGCTTTAACTCAAAAAGAATACACCTACGACAACCTTACCGGCGAATTTAAGAAAAACGGCTTTGGCGGAAACAAACTCAAGGTACAAGGTGGTGCACTCGTTATGAAACGTAACTACGACGTTAACGACGGAACTGACAACTCACCTAAATACGATACCGCTCAAAGTTCAGTTTTAGTTATGTTCAACTCAACTGCTAAATTCGACGTTGATAGCTATGCAGTTTTCGGTATGCTCGAAACTACTGACGGTGACGAGTACGACGACACCGTAGAAGATAGCGAACTTGACAGAGCAAGTTTATCAAGTTTAGGTAAGTTCAACACCGTTGAAAGACTTGAAACCGACGATGACGGAAACAAGACTTACTACTTTGAAAAGAACGCTGAAATCACCGAAGGAAGCGAATATTTCGCTATTAAGAGTGATTACTATTCAGTTATCGTTGACGACGAAGGCGAAAAGCACTATTATAAAGGCGTAGGCGCTGTAAGCGAAAACGAATTAAAAGACGACGACCTTGATTCGTTTACTAAACTTTTAAACGAAAAAGGTAACTATTTCTTAACTATCCCTGTAACGGAAGTAAGAATTAAGACAATCACTAAAAAAGCATAATTAATTAGCGCCGTCGTTCCCACGACGGCGCTACTAAGTTTGCCCTTTGGGCAAGTGAAGTTATCTGCGATAGTGAAGTTCGCTTCGCGAGTGAAGTTTCGTCTAGCGACGAAATTAAGTCTTATCCAAAATTGAACTAAAAAAGGAGAATAGATATGACGAAAAAGAATAAATTTTTATTATTTTTACCAATAGCGTCTTTTGTTTTAGCGATGATTGTTCTTGCTATTAAATTTATTAACACAAAAACTTTTTCCCAATACGAAAGCGAATATTTATTCTATAAAACTTGGTGGATGTTTTTAATATTTATACCATTTTGTATTTTATCGCTTGTTTTTGGTTTAAAAGACAAAAATAGGCTCATAGTTACAGTATCGGCAGTTTTGGCGATTGTGCTTGTTGTATTTAGTTTTGATTTTTTTAAAACGTTAAGCAGATTTTCAACTTCTGTAGAAGCGTTAAATGAAATCGAGCAAAGAACGTCGATAGACTTTCCTGATAATACGTCTATCGTATTACAAGACAGAAGCGTAGATAAATCAAATTTTGGCGATAAAGATATCGAGTATATTAACGAAGGTTCAATTTCATTTGCAAGCGACGTAAATTTTAGTGAAATAATTAAAAATGATAGTGATTGGACTTCTTCTGTCGATCTTTCAATAAAAGACTATATCCCTGAACGGTTTTTAAGTAGAGTTGATTGGTTTGATAAGTTCAACTATATTATAAATTATGAAAATGAAATGACTTTTTTGGCATATTACAAAGAAAAGAACATAATATTTTTTTCAACGGTTAAAATAGTAGATTAGTAAAAAAACGGCGTGATAAAAATCACGCCGTTTTTTACGAAAGATAAAACTTCATTAACGCAAGTTAACTTCATAGCCGATAGGTTACTTCATTTGCCTTTTTGGGCAAACTTAATTAGCGCGCTACTAAAACTAAGTAGCGCGCTATTATTATCTGCATTCGTCGGCTTTGCCGTTGCAACCTAAAACGTTTACAATCTTATGTCTTACAAGTTCTTTAATGCTTTCTCTTGCTGGTTTTAAATATTGTCTTGGGTCGAAGTGAGATGGATTTTCGCTTAGATATTTTCTGACAGTTCCCGTCATAGCAAGGCGGATGTCAGAGTCGATATTGATTTTACAAACGGAAAGTTTTGCCGCATGTCTTAGTTCGTGTTCAGGAATACCGATAGCGTTCGGCATTTTACCGCCGTTTTCGTTTACCATCTTAACGTAGTCTTGCGGAACTGAAGAAGATCCGTGTAAAACGATAGGGAAGTTAGGTAAACGCTTAGAAACTTCTTCTAAAATATCAAATCTAAGTGGAGGTGGAAGTAGTATTCCTTCAGGGCTTAAGGTGCATTGTTCAGGTGTGAACTTATACGCGCCGTGGCTTGTTCCGATAGCGATTGCAAGCGAGTCAACGCCCGTTTTTAGAACGAACTCTTCAACTTCGTCAGGTTGGGTGTAACTAGACTTTCCAAACTCAACGCAAACGTCGTCTTCAATACCTGCTAAAGTGCCAAGCTCGCCTTCAACCACAACGCCGTGATCGTGTGCGTATTCAACGACTTTTTTAGTTTCTGCGATATTTTCTAAGAAAGGTTTTGACGAGCCGTCAATCATAACTGACGTAAAACCGCCGTCAATACACGCCTTACAAGTTTCAAAGTCAGGACCGTGGTCAAGGTGTAAAACGATAGGAATTTCTGGGCATTCTAAAGTTGCCGCTTCAACTAGTTTTACTAAATAAGTGTGGTTAGCGTACGCGCGCGCACCCTTTGAAACCTGTAAAATTACAGGTGCTTTTTCTTCGCGACAAGCTTCGGTTATCGCTTGTACTATTTCCATATTGTTTACGTTGAACGCGCCAACTGCGTAACCGTTCTTGTAAGCCATTTCAAACATTTTTTTGCTTGTTACAAGTGCCATAATTTTCTCCTTAAATCTTTATTATATAAAGTATACTACAAATTAGCGGTTTATGCAAGACTAAAAATAAAATATTTATCTAAAATCGTTGCAAATTTTTGAATTTTTTTGTATTATATAGAAAAAGAAACTTAATCGATGTGTTTTTCGGAGAGTAAGTAAAATATTTTTGCTTGTTTTTATTTAGCAGTTTTTCTGCTTTGTAAATCAATAGTTTATTGCCATACGGTGGCTTATTTTGCGTACTCTTTCAAACTGTTGAAAGGGTATTTTTGTTTAGGGGGTAAAAATGAAACTTGCAGTTATCGGAATTATTATTAACGGCGACAGAAGCGTGGCAGAAAGCGTCAACAAAATTTTGTCGTCTTACGGCGACTTTATAGTTTGCCGTATGGGCGTTCCCGACAGGGTTAATAATATTTACGTTATATCAATTATCGTTCGAGCAGAACTTGAAGTTATTTCCGCGCTTTCTGGAAAACTTGGAAGGCTAAACTCGGTCAAAGTCAAATCTGCAATCACGGACGCTGACATAAATGAAAATTAAGGAGTGTATAGTTATGAAAAAATTAGTTGTTTTATTACTTGCTTTATTAACGTCTTTATCGACGCTTTTCTTATCTGGTTGCACTGAAGGCGCGTCTACTAACGAAATCGTCATTTCCGTTCCAGACGGTGCGCCTGCGCTTGCCGTTTATAAGATGCTCGACGAAAAGGGCAAAATCGGTGGCTACGACGTAAAAATTAATATCGTTTCGGGTACTGAAGAAATTGCAACTCAAATTACAAGTGGAGAAAGTGACGTTTGCGTTATGCCAACCAACTTAGCAACCAAATTGTACAATAAAGGCGTAGACGTAAAACTTGCGTCCGTTAACGTATTCGGCGTGCTTTATATGATTGGAAGTCAGCCTATAACATCGTTAAACGACCTTTTAGGTAAGGTTATCGTATACACGGGTGCAGGCGGAACACCAGAACTTACGCTACAAATTATATTTGATAAAAACAATATCGAATACGTTCAAAGCGAAACGGCTGTTGAAGGTAAAGTTGCAATAACCGCAGTTACGGCAGGTAGCGACGCTATTAAAAGTGTGAAACTCGGTAAAGCGGACTACGCCGTTTTAGGTGAACCAGTAGTTACCCAAGCAAACAAGAATTTAGGAACGAGCGTAGTTTTAGATTTGCAACAAGAGTGGTCTAAGATTATCGGCGAAAACAGTTACACTCAAGCGGGCGTAGTTTTGTCTAAGTCTGTATACAACAAAAACGTGTTCGTTCGCGGACTTATGGAACAACTTTCTTTAAATTCTGAATACCTTTTAAATAACTACGAAGGCGTAAAAGAAACTTTGCAAAATAGCGGTAGCGCGTTAAGCGTAGATTTTACTCAAGAAACAGTCGAAAGACTTAACATAGGTCATAAAACGGCAGTAGACGCTAAAGAAGGTTTAGAAAAATATCTGAACGCACTTTACGAATATAATCCGTCACTTATCGGCGATAAAATGCCTGACGAAGGTTTTTATTTAGCATATGAAAAATAAAATTTTACAGTTTGCCCCAATTATTGGTGTACTAGTTATAGTATTAGTTTGGCAGATATTATGTTCAGTAATAAATGCAGAAATTATAATGCCAAGTATAGGGGTAACGATTAAAAAATTAATATCGCTTTTTGCTGAAATATCCTTCTATAAGTCGATTATTTCCTGTTTATTGCGCGTTTTTGTAAGTTTTTCACTCGCGCTTATTATCGCGGTATTGTGTGCGATACTATCTAATCTTTCGCGCGTGTTTGAACGCGCACTCTATCCGCTTATCATAGTTGTTCGGGCAGTTCCAACAATGAGCATAATCTTTTTATGTCTTATTTGGTTTAATTCGAAAATAAGCCCGATAGTGGTTGCTTTTACAGTTTCGTTTCCAATTTTATACGCAAATATTATTTCGCGCATAAAGGCTTGCGATAAGCAAATTATAGAAATGTCAACCGTTTATTGCGTTCCGAAAAAAGTGCAAATTTTTCAGTTCTTTTTGCCGACCGTCGTAAAAAATTGCTACGACGAAACGGTTGCGACACTTTCGTTTACGGTAAAACTTATTATCAGTGCAGAAGCGCTTGCTAGAACTAGAGAAAGTTTAGGTTTTTCAATGACGGTTGCTAAAGAAGGGCTTGAAACGGCAGAACTTTTTGCCTATACTATCGTATGCGTATTGCTTAGTTTTTTACTTGAACTTGTTTTTAAACTTATCAAAAAAGCAGTGGAGAAAAAGTATGGTGGAAATTAAAAATCTTGTAAAACGCTATGGCGAAAAAGTCGTTTTCGACGGACTTACGATAACTTTTAAAGATAAAAAAGTGACGGCAATTTTAGGTAATTCTGGTATAGGAAAAACCACGCTTCTTAACGTAATTGCTCGATTAACCGACTTCGACGGCGACGTTTTACTATCTAGCAAGGGAATTTCTTACGTTTTTCAATCGCCACGACTTATTGATACTTTAACCGTTTTACAAAACGTCGAATACGTTTTAACAACCGATTATCCCGATAAAGATAAAAGAAAAGAAGTTGCGCGTGAAAATCTAAAAAAGGCGGAAATTGATCATCTTGAAAATAAATATCCAAGCGAGATTTCAGGCGGTGAAAAACAACGCGTTCAACTTGCGCGCGCATTTTCAAAACCGAGCGACCTTCTTATTATGGACGAGCCATTTTCGTCACTTGACATATCTTTAAAGTCAAGACTTATGAAACTTTATATAAGTTTTCTAAAAGAAAATCCTAAAACGGTAATTTTCGTCACGCACGATCCGTTTGAAGCACTTTCTTTTGCAGATGATATAGTCATTTTACAAGACGGTGGATATAAACGGTTTGAAGTTCTTTCTGAAAAAGAAAATCGCGACCTTGAAAGTGACGAAATTTCAAATTTAAGAAAAGAAATTTATAACGCGCTGATGTAGTAGTATAAAATTTGAATTTTCCGTCAATAATTATCCTATCGCAAACCAATTTAAAAATACATAATATATAGTGGGTTGCGTAAAGGATAATTATGATAAAAAGAGGAGAATTATATTACGCCGACCTTAGCCCTGTCGTTGGTAGTGAACAAGGCGGGGTGCGACCTGTATTAGTCGTTCAAAACGATATAGGCAACCGTTACAGCCCGACGGTTATCGCTGCTGCGGTAACTAGTCAGATTAACAAAGCAAAACTGCCGACGCATATAGAACTAAAGGCGGTTGAATACGGACTTATGAAAGATTCCGTCGTTTTGCTTGAGCAAATAAGAACTATTGACAAGCGCCGTCTTAAAGAGCGAATAGGCGCGCTTTCGCCCAATATGATGCAAAGCGTAAACGACGCTTTAGCAATAAGTCTAGGTTTTATTAAAAATAATTAATTTAAGCCGAAAATCGACCTATAAGTCGATTTTCGGCGTTTTTTATATCAAAACGACTATAAATTTGCAATTTTTTATTCGTGGGCTTTTTTGTAATTTTTAACTTTTTTTACTAAAACGCTTTTTTTTTCTTTGCGCGTGTGTTATAATACACTCATATAGTATTTATATATATAACAAAATCTTTTTCATTTTGGGGGATATTGTGACGATTTTTAATCTTTTGGTAAAAAGCGGATTTTTTATCGGTGAATTAGAAATTAAGTTTTACGCGCTCTGTATAATGTCTGCGTTCGTAGCGTGTGGTTTAATTGGTATTTATCTTTTCAAAAAAAGGGGATATACAACCGACCTTGTTTTAGATTGCTTGATTGCAATTATTCCTTGCGCGATAATCGGTGCTAGACTTTGGTACGTTTTACTCGAACTTGACGAATTTAAGACGTCGTCCGGTGGGTTTGATTTTTTAGGGGCGCTAAGAATTTGGGAAGGCGGTCTTGCTATTCACGGTGGTGTTTTTGCAAGCGTAATAGGCTTATTTATCGTTTCAAAAGTAAAAAAAGTCAGTCTTGGCAAACTTACGGATATTGGCGCGGCACTTTTACCGCTAGGTCAGGCTATCGGCAGATGGGGTAATTTTTTCAACCAAGAAGTTTACGGAAAACCAACTTCCGTTACTTGGTTTCCGTATAGTGTGTATATAGAAAGAACAGGTCAGTACCACCACGCGCTATTTTTCTATGAAATGGTCTTAAATCTTATTCTTTTTGCGATATTATTCTATTTCTTAACTCACTATAAAGGCAGAAGAAATCTTTATTCTACCAGCGGATATTTAATTGGTTACGGCGTTATTCGCGCAGTGCTTGAGCCACTTAGGATGACAGAATTTCAAATGGGATATTTCTCTATTCCGACAAGCGTTTTAACTGCTATCGGTATGATTGTAGTGGGTGTTGGAATTTTAGCGTTCGTAATTTATAAAGACGTAAAAGATAAAAATTATTGGTGGAAAGATTTCTTTAAAAAAGATAACTTAGCCGATATAAATGAAGAAGTTTCTTCTAAAACAAACGAAAACGATGATACATAATAACGAAATAGTTTTTTAGGGTGAATTTATGGACAGAAATTTGACTTTACTTACAGACCTTTATCAACTTACAATGATGAACGGTTACTTTTTAGAAGGTAAAAAGGACCAAAGAGTTGTTTTCGACGTATTTTTCCGCCAAAACGAACTTATTACTTTTTCAGTAACTGCTGGACTAGAACAAGTTATTGATTATCTTAAGAATTTAAATTTTACTCAAAGCGATATAGAATATCTTGAAAGTTTAAATCTTTTTGACAAGGACTTTTTAAAGTATCTTGAAAGTTTCCGCTTTACTGGCGACGTATTCGCTATGCCAGAAGGTACGGTAGTATTCCCTGGCGAGCCTATTTTGTCAATACGCTCGAACATAATCGAAGCGCAACTTGTAGAGACTGCTATTTTGAATATTTTAAACCACCAAACGCTTATTGCAACTAAGGCGGCTAAAGTTTGCTACGCTGCAAAAAACGATAGCGTATTAGAGTTTGGGTTGCGTCGCGCGCAAGGACCTGACGCTGGTTTTTACGGTGCTCGCGCATCAATAATCGGCGGTTGTTCGTCAACGAGCAACGTGCTTGCGGGTAAAGAATTTAATGTAAAAGTATCTGGTACGCACGCACATAGTTGGGTTATGAATTTCCCAACTGAACTAGAAGCCTTCCGTGCATACGCTCGAATTTATCCGTCAGCCGTTTTATTGTTAGTCGACACTTACGACACTTTAAACAGTGGTATACCAAACGCAATAACCGTGTTTAAAGAGTGTCGCGAGCGCGGTGTTGAACCAGTCGGTATAAGACTAGATAGCGGGGATTTGGCGTACCTAACAAAAAAAGCAAGAAAAATGCTTGACGAAGCAGGATTTCCTAATGCAAAAATTTGCGCGTCAGGCGATTTAGACGAATATTTGATTACGTCTTTAAAAAATCAAGGTGCAAAAATTGATATTTGGGGCGTAGGAACTAAACTTATCACAAGCGAAGATATGCCAGCGCTCGGCGGTGTATATAAACTTGCTGCAGTTTACGAAAACGGCGAAATTATTCCTAAAATCAAACTTAGTGACAACCGCGTAAAAATCACTAACCCAGGCTTTAAGACGGTTTACCGTATTTACGATTTAGACGGTATGGCTCAAGCCGACTTAATTGCGTTAAGGGGCGAAGTTTTTGACGAAAGTAAACCGCTTACGATTTTCCATCCAGTCGAT
The DNA here is from genome assembly GCA_045534605.1 of Christensenellaceae bacterium. Taxonomy (GTDB): domain Bacteria; phylum Bacillota; class Clostridia; order Christensenellales; family Borkfalkiaceae; genus UBA4636. The sequence goes on from JAZSKA010000013.1 coordinate 37,740, forward strand.
ACTTGGAAGAAGATGACTTTCGAGCCGGGAACTTATTCTATTCGCGAACTTGTTTCGACCGTTATGGAAAACGGCGAACTTAAAAAAGAACTCCCAACTTTATCTCAAATTTGCGAGTACGCAAAGAAAGAAAAAGAAAGTTTTTGGGACGAATACAAACGTCTTGATAGACCGCATTTTTATAAAGTCGACCTATCCGACGGACTTTACGAACTCAAAAAGAATATGATAAATAAAATAAGAAATGGCAAATAATCGCGCTATATGACGATTTTTTGTTAAAAGGGGAAATAAAATGGGCTTATTTAGTGGTAGTAAGAAAAATCAAATGTACGAAAAAAACGCAAGAATTAACGAACTTGAAGCCAAAATTGAAGCAATGACTGAAAAGATGGAAAAGTTAAAACTTGAAAATGCGGAACTTAGGGCAAAACTCGGCGCAACTCAAGCGGAAAAAGAAGCGCTTGAAAACGAGAATATGCAACTTGGCTCAAACTTAAAGTCGCTTAGAAAAAAAGAATCTGAAGAAACTCTTAGCGACGACGATGAAGAAGACCACTCCCGCTTGCGGGACTTAGAAAAAATTCAAAAAGAGAAAGAAAAGGCGACGGAGTTTCGTCTTTTGGCGATGGAAAAATACGCGCTTGAACTTAAAAGGCTTAAACTATTTTCACAAAAGTGGCAAGCCTATTTTTCCGAGCGTGACCAAATGGAAGTGCAAGAACTTTGCAACCTTTTACACGATTTACTAGACTCGGATAAATCGGTTGACGAAACGCTTTCCGAAAAAGAAAAGGTTGATAAAATTTTTGCAGTTTTAGGCGAGCCTATCGATCCAGAGTCGCTTATTAAAGAACATTTCGACTCGGAAGAAACAGGCTTTAATATTGACGATGCAATAAATCCGAAAGGCGAACTAAATTTAGAAGATTTATGCAAAGAATTGGGGGTTTTTGACGGTTAATGCTTTATATTATTTTGTTTTTTGGTATAGTTTTAGTCGACCAAATAACTAAGACTTTAATAGACGCGAACAACGTTCATATCGAACTTATAGAAGGCGTTTTTTCGATTTCGAACGTCAGAAACGAAGGCGCGGCTTTTTCGCTTTTTGCTGGAAAAGATTGGGCGCAAACCTTCTTTATCGTTATGACTGTCGTCATATTGATTGCATTATGCGTTTATCTTGTTTTTTCAAAAAAAGAAAGCAAGATGTTTAAAAGTTCGATCGTTATGATAATGGCTGGCGCTGTTGGTAATCTTATTGATAGAATAGCGTTAAAATCTGTAAGAGACTTTATCTATCCGCACTTTTTCGCCAACTTTAACGTAGCGGATATTTTCGTTTGCGTTGGTGCGTTACTTCTTGCTATTTATATTATCTTCTTTGACAGAGAAGTCGGCTCAAAAGGGGCAAAAGCAAATGTTGACTGAGTATATAGTCGCTTACGACTGTAAGCGACTTGATTTATATCTAAAAGAAAATACCGAATTTTCTCGTTCGCATATAAAAACTTTGTGCGAAAGTGGCAAAATTACGATTTTAGGAAAAGAGACGAAAGTCTCTACGCCTGTAAAACAGGGCGACGTTATAAAATTAGAACACATCGAGCCTAAAAAACTCGACCTAACACCGCAAAACTTACCGCTTGATATAATTTATCAAGACGAAGACATTGCGGTTATCAACAAGGCGCAAGGCGTAACTGTTCACGCGGGGGGCGGAACGACTTCTGAAACACTCGTTAACGCGCTACTTTATCACCTTGACAGTTTAAGCGGAATTAACGGAGTTATAAGACCAGGTATCGTTCACAGAATTGATAAAGATACGTCGGGGCTTTTAGTCGTTGCAAAAAACGATACCGCGCATTTATCGTTATCTAAACAAATATCTGAAAAAACTGCAAAACGCATTTACGTTGCACTGCTTGAAGGCGTTGTTAAAACAGACGAAGGTAAAATCGAAACTTATATATCTCGTTCTGAAAAAGACCGTAAAATGATGGCAGTTTCAAATTCTGGCAGAATTGCAATAACTTATTATAAAGTTTTAAAACGTTGGAAAAAGTATACTTTGTGCGAGTTTAGTTTGTTGACAGGAAGAACGCATCAAATTCGCGTTCACTCAAAGCATATCGGTCATCCTATCGTTGGGGATAAAGTGTACGGCTTTAAAAAACCGTCGAGAAATTTTTCGCTATCAGGTCAACTTCTTCATGCAAAAACGCTTATTTTAACCCACCCAAAATTGGGTAAGGAAATGACTTTTTCAGCGCCAATTCCCGATTATTTTGAAAAAGTTATAAACACGCTCGATAAAGAAGAAAAAGTATAAATACGCGCCTATAGGCAAGTTTCTTTGAAAATTGCCAACTATATAAATCCGTTCCACGGATTTGTGATATTGCTTCGCAGTGTTATTTGCCTAACGGCAAGTTATATTGCTTTAGGCAGTTTTATTAAGGATTTATATAATATAACTTTAACTTTAGTTAAAATATAACTATGGCTCTGCCATAATATCACTTTTTGCAAGGCAAAAAATATAACTAAATTATAATTGATAAATTTTAAGGAAAAAACGGCTATGAAATACCAAAATCCTATTCTTTTTTCAGATTATAGTGATCCCGACGTCATATCGTACGGTGACGGTTTTTTCATGGTTTCGTCAAGTTTTAATTATTTTCCGTCAGTTCCCGTTTTGTACTCTGAAAACTTGGTAGAGTGGAAAGTTATTAACTACGTAATAGAAGATATCGATTTAGAGATTTTTAATAGCGTTCGCCACGGCGAAGGGGCGTGGGCTCCGTCGATAAGGTTTTACGACGGTTGGTTTTATTGTCTTATTCCTTTTCCCGACCAGGGCGTGTATATGTGTAAGACCAAAAATCCTTTTGAAAAATGGTCGAAACCGCATTTGCTGATTGAAGGTAAGGGAATAATCGATCCGTGTCCAATTTGGACGGACGGCAAGTGTTTCGTTGTTTGCGCTTTTGCAAAAAGCAGAATAGGCTTTAATTCGGTAATTGGATTATACGAAGTTTCACTTGATTTAACCGAGAATTTGTCAAAAGATTATAAAATCATATACGACGGACACGATAACAATCCTACAATTGAAGGTCCTAAGTTTTATTATAGAAACGGTTTTTATTATATTCTAGCGCCTGCTGGCGGTGTAAAAACTGGTTGGCAAGTTGCGCTTAGAAGTAAAAACGTCTACGGTCCGTACGAGAGTAAAATCGTTTTAATGCAGTCGGATACAGACGTTAACGGACCGCATCAAGGCGCGTTAATCGACTTATACGGCGATTTTAACTATTTTTTGCACTTTCAAGACAAAAACGAATACGGAAGAATTTTACATCTTCAGCCCGTAAAGTGGATAAACGACTGGCCGATTATAGGTGATATAAAAGATGAAAAATTAGCAGGCGCTCCGGTAAAGGGTGGCGATTATCCTGTTGATATAAAAACTGACTTTTCTATTAAGACGGTTTTCGATTTTAAAAAGAAAGAAATTTTTCCACTTCAAACGCCGGCAAGAAACAAAGACGGCTATAAATTTGATAAAGGCTTAATACTTCCGTGCGATAATTTTGACGGCAATTTATCTGAATATACTAAAGTTCTAACTCAAAAAGTAGCGTTTAAAGATTTTAACGTTTCGGCTAAATGCAAACTAAGTTTTGATAAAGACACCGACAAAGTTGGACTTATCGTTTTGGGCACGGAGTACGCCTACGCTTGCGTTACCAAAATAGGCGAAAAACTTTTCGCCCAAGCGGTGGTAGGAAAGTTTGGCGACGCTGAAAAAGTAAAAGAAAGTTTTGAAATTTCAGATACCGAAGTCGAGTTTATGATAAAAGCCAAAAACTTAGGCGGAAAACTTAAATATAAACTCGGAATTTGTGGCAAGTTCTTTAAAACGCAATTTATCGCGCATAAAGGGCGTTGGATAGGGGCAAGACTAGGAATTTTTGCTCTATCAAACGAAAATAGCAAAGGGTTTTCAGAGTTTTTTAATTTTATTCAAGAAAAAAATTAAAAAATAAAGAAAAAAAGAATAATTAATAAAGAAAAAAGGAAAAGGGGACAAAGATGAAAAAAATTCTCAGTATTTTACTTTGTTTAACCGTGATGCTAGTGTTTACACTGACTGCGTGCAAAAAGCCGATTGGCGATTCGTCGGACTTAGGCTCGCAATCGTCAAACACTGAAACGTCACAATCAAATCAAGGGGCGAGTTCGTCAAAATCGTTCAAGTCTGACGTTTTTGATTATTCGGGCAATACAGGAACGACAAGTTCAAACGAACCTATGGTAGAGCCTGGAGAAAACGCGCAAACTTCGTATCCAGAACTATACGCTATGTATAAAATCAGCGACCTTGACGGAAGTTATAACGGAACTAACAAAGAAATCGGTTTTTTTAAGACGGAAACAAGAACGAATAACACCTTTACGACTTATCCAATCGGTTACGGCGAAGGAACGACTGGTGGTCGCGGTGCAACCGCAGAAAACATCTACGAGTGTTCGACTGGTTTGCAGGTTTTAGCGGCGCTTGAAAGCATAAAAGCTAAACAAGCAACCAATGCAGATTTAAAGTCTATAATTAAAATTACGGGCACGATAACTCAAGCAAACACGACCGCAATTGAAAACCCTACTGACAAAGAGTTAGCTTTCCAAATTGTTCCAAACTCTATCAACAACTTAACGATTATCGGCGTAAACCAAAACGCGATTTTTAACGGAGTAGGCATAAACTTTAAGTCTTGTAATAACGTAATCGTTCAAAACTTGACGATTCACCATCCTTCTCAAGTTGCGAAGGGCGAAAAGGACAGTTTAGAGTTTAACGAGTGTAATTACGTTTGGGTAGACCACTGCGAACTTTATAACGACGCGCCAATAAACAGTAGCGAAAAAGACTATTACGACGGAATTATCGACGTTAAAAACCAAAGTTCACACGTGACTATTTCTTATAACTATATCCACGACGCGTGGAAAACGAGTTTGGTAGGAAGTGGCGAGAATGACTTATGCGAAACGAGAACGATATCTTATCACCACAATATTTTTGAGAACTTAAACTCAAGAGTTCCTGCAATCCGTTCAGGCTACGGTCATATCTATAATAACTATTATAAAGATATTAAAAGCTCGGGCGCAAACTGCAGAATTGAAGCTGACGTTTATATTGAAAATAACGTTTTCGAAAACTGCGAAAAACCAATTTGTGCAGACGAAGATAGCATAAAAGGTTTCTATAACATTTCAAACAATATCTTTACAAATTGTAAAAACTATCCAACTTCTAGCACGACAGACTTTACACCTTCGTACTTATATATTCTCGATGGAACGGCTAACCTTAAGACTTATCTTAACGCAACCGTTGGCGTAAATAAGATTGACGTTGAAGTTCAATGCGCTTTTGACGACGGCTATAATAAAAAGTACGTAATTGACGAAAATTTGCTTATTGACCGTGCTATAGACGAACTTCCTACGATTTCTCTTAATAACGATTCTTTGCAAAGACTTTTATATTTATCAAAGAGCGTGCTTTTTGCAAGTGACGAAACAGTTTCAAAATTAACTAATCTTAACAAACTCGTTACCGCTGTAAATACCTATATCAATCTTTATACAAGCGACTTAAATCAAAGAATTAACGCGATAAACTTTAACGCTAATTTCAGCAAAAACGCACTTGCATATTTAAAAGCGCTTTCCGAATACGAAAAGGCGACTGACCTTATTAAGGAAAAAATCACCGCAAAATCTACGCTTGACAGTTTAACAAGCGATTATAACCAAAACTTTACGACGTATTTTAACGCTCAAGTCGACGCGCTAAAAAATGCAACTAAAGACAGTATGTCAGATATCGAAGGGCTTTTGTCGCTATACGATGAAAAAGACAGCGCGGTACAACAAACTTTGAAATATCAAGAGTTACAAGACGCGTACATTTTATCTAAAGCACATATCGTAGCAAGCGAATTTGAAGCGCTAGTTACACTACTTCCGTCTGCATCGAATATCGCGCACTCAGATAGCACGAATATTTTAAACGCAGTTGAAAAGTTTAACGCTTTAACCGAAAAACAGTATTCTTTGGTCAGCGCAAGCAGTATTTCAAAGTTTAACGAAGTATATAATAAAGTCGCAGTATCCGTAAGAAAAATGGACGTGTCTGGTATTACCGAAAAGAAAGTATCAACCGAAAGCGCAAAAGCAGGCGACGTTAACCTTTCTAAAAATATGGAAGTTTGGGATACGACTACAACTTTTGAAGGAAAGTCTTATACAAAAACTGCTTACGTTTCAGGATACGGCAATAAAGGCACGAAATCAATTTGGTTTACCGTTTATTCGCCTTGCGATATAACCATAGTTCTAAACACTATCGACGGCGCAGGTAAGTTCGTAATAGCAGACAAAAACGGCAACGTTTTGAAAAACTTCACGACTGAAAACGCAGAAGTAACGAAAATTACTTTATCTGACCTAGCACTTGGTGAATACCGTCTTTATACCGCTATGCCAGACGGAAATTATACTGCAACTAAAGCGTATATCTACGACTTTATTATCACTCCAAAATCATAATTTTTTATAGTGAAAGGCTATAGGGTAAAGCCAAAATCGGCTTTACCCTAAATTTTTTTTAAAAAATATTTTAAAAATCTGTCACACTTTAAAGTTTAATTTTGTCTATATAGTAGAAAGGAAAAATTCAAAGGAGAAACCGTATGACTGAAAAAGAATTTAACAAACTTATAAAAAAGGTTGCGGTTGATAGAAATGCGCTTATAAAAATTTACGATTTTTACTATAGGCGTATTATATCTTTCTTACAAAAAACTTACGATAAAAATTTCTCCGAAGATTGCGCGCAAGAATTTTTTCTTAATCTTTTAAAAAAGCCAGTCGAGGGCTACGTCGAAAATCCTACCGCTTGGGTGTATAGGTGTTCTATAAATATTGCAAAAAATAAAATTGCAAAAGAAAGTAAATATACAGAACTCAAATCTGACGAAAAAGTCGGTTTTGAAATTTCGGTCGAGATTTTTGGCGATCTGTACGACAAACTTAAAATGCTCGATAATGAAGAACAAGAACTTGTTCGTCTCGTGCATTGGGAAGGTTATAACCTGAAAGAAATTGCTGAAATTTTGGGCGTATCGCATGCAAGCGTCCGACAAAAATATTCTAGAACTATAAAAAAATTAAAACAGTGGGGTGCAGTATGAAATTAAATAAAAAATTACAAAATATCGCAAACGAAAGTTTGGAAATTTATCATAATCAAGAATTTTTAACCGAACTTTTAAATAAAGTCGAGCCAAAGACGGATGCTATAAAACCAATCCGCATGCGCTATGCAATATCTCTATCTGCTCTTTTTTTAGCAATAATAATTGCAACACCAATTATCGTTAGCAACGTAAAACTTCCAGACCAAACGCAAGTTTCAACTTCAACTTCAGAAATAACTAGTGGCGAAAACTGGTATATTGGTTCAGGCGCTCATCAAACAACTTCTCAATCATATATTGCTATTGATAAACCAGAATATGATATTGATAACGTAGAATTGACTATTTCTTATGGTGATTTATTTCCTAGTGGTGTTGAATGGGAAATTAATGGGCGGTGGAATATTCCGCAATTTGACGTTTATTTATTCGTCCAGCATTATACGATAGTAGACGGGATAAGAAAATTAGGTGAAGAAAAGAAAGTTTTGTATAGAACGGTTGAAGAAAATTACGTTTCAGAAGAATATTTGGTTAAGTCAGTAAAAGTGGGGGGTAAATATAAATACGAATTTAACCACTCTGAAAAGGTGATATTCCCGCAAGATTTTTTTACAGAAAGTGAAGGAATAATCGGATTTAAGGTTTATGGCACAGATATATTATTAGACGATAGTTATGGAGCTGCTAAGTATCAATCGTTAAACGGCGGAGCCGTATCGTATAAAAAAGAAAGCGGAAAAATAATTATTTCATAAGTTCGGCGAGCACAGATTTTTCGTCTTAGCCTTGAAGTTGCTAACATTCACAATATAGTCTATTGACAATTAATTATACAAAAAAAGTGCGGTAGTTGGGCTATAAGTCGATTATCGCACTTTTTTAGTTTTGTTTTTAAGCTATTTACGCGCATACTCGTACGCGAGTATGCGCGTGATTATATAATAAGGAAATAAATTTTGTAAAAAATTGTAATTTTACTTGACAAAGTTGTGTATATATGTATAATTGTATACAAGTATACAAATAAACAAGGGAGTTAAAAATGTTAGAAATATCTTCAAAGACAAATTTATTAGAGCAAAAGTCTTATAAATATTCGTTGCAAGACGTAGAAAAACCAAATTTATACCGTGAAATTTACAGTTATACAGAAGTTCCTAAAATTGCGTTCAATCACCGTCGCTGTCCAATAAATATGCCAGAAAAAATTTGGATAACCGACACAACTTTTCGTGACGGTCAACAATCGGTAGAGCCGTACACGGTTAAACAAATAGTTGACGTATATAAACTTTTGTCAAAGCTTGGCGGACCGAACGGTATTATTCGTCAAACGGAATTTTTCATCTATTCTAAAAAAGACAGAGAAGCGCTTGATAAATGTCGCGAACTCGGTTTAAAATTCCCTGAAATTACGTCATGGATAAGGGCGACTAAAGAAGACTTTAAACTCGTCAAAGAAATGGGAATTAAAGAGACTGGTATTTTGGTAAGCTGTTCTGACTATCATATTTTCAATAAACTTCATATGACGAGAAAGCAAGCGCTTGAACACTATTTATCAATAGTTTCTGCGGCGTTTGATGCAGGTATCGTTCCAAGATGTCACTTTGAAGATATCACGCGCGCCGATTTCTACGGTTTCGTAATGCCGTTTATATTAGAATTACATAAACTTTCGGAGCAAGCGGGTATGCCTGTAAAAATTCGTGCGTGCGACACTTTAGGCTACGGCGTTCCGTTTTCAGAAGTTGCACTTCCGCGCAGTGTTCCTGGTATTGTTTACGGTATTCAACACTATTCGGATATTCCAAGCGAGTGTATCGAGTGGCATGGTCACAACGACTTTTATAAAGCCGTTTCAAACGCAACTTGCGCTTGGTTATACGGTGCAAGCGCAGTAAACTGCTCGCTACTTGGTATCGGCGAAAGAACTGGAAATATTCCGCTTGAAGCGATGGTTATGGAATACGCGTCGTTAAAGGGTACGCTCGATGGTATGGATCCAACGGTAATTACTGAAATTAAAGAATATTTCAGAAAAGAAATGGGCTACGTAATTCCACCAATGACTCCGTTCGTTGGCGACAGTTTCAACCAAACTCGCGCAGGAATTCACGCAGACGGACTTTTAAAAGACGAAGAAATTTATAATATTTTCGATACGAAGAAAATTTTAAATCGTCCAGCCGAAGTTATCATTTCTAAAACGAGTGGTCTTGCGGGAATTGCTTACTGGATAAATAACGAATACGAACTTGTTGGAACTGACAAAGAAGTTTCTAAAAAGAGTGAACTTGTTATCAAGATTAAAGAGTGGGTTGACAAGGAATACGAAAACGAAAGACAAACTTCAATTTCTCCAAGGGAAATTCACGACCTTGTTGAAAAGTGGTCAGATTTAAGAAGAGACTAATTATGGACGATATAAAATTTACGTCACTTGCGGACAAAGTTTTTTTGCGTATTGAAAGTGATATTCTATCAGGTGTTTACGCACCCGGTACGCTTTTGACCGAACTTGGGCTTTCAAAGGAACTGGACGTATCCAGAACGCCTATACGTGAGGCAATAAGACGATTAGAACAAGAAAATCTCGTTAAAGAAACACCTAAGGGCCACGTGGTTTTGGGGGTTACTCAGCGTGATATTTGCGATATATACGATATCCGTCTTAAAATCGAAGGCGTGGCAACGGCTATGTGCGCTAAAAATATTTCAGACGAAAATTTACTTAAACTTAAAGAAACGCTTGAACTTCAAGAGTTTTACACCGATAAAGGCGAAGCGGATAAAATTAAATCTGCCGACAGCGAGTTTCATCAAATTATTTTTGAAAACTGCGGTAGTGAAATCTATTCAAGCATACTAGCAACTTTACACAAAAAAGTTCAGCTTGGAAGAAAGGCTTCCGTTTCTGACAGCGACCGCGCTAAGCGCGCTATCAAAGAACACAGAGAAATTTATAACGCGCTTCTATCTCGCGACGAAAAACTCGCTGAAGCGCTTGCTATTCAGCACGTTAACAACGCAAAAATAAGTATTATGAGGTTAAAATAAAATGGGACTAACTATTGCTCAGAAAATCATTAAAAGCCACCTTGTTAGTGGCAATATGGTTTGTGGCGAAGAAATCGCTATCAAAATCGACCAAACTTTAACTCAAGACGCTACGGGTACTATGGCGTATCTAGAGTTTGAAACTATGGGACTTAAGCGTGTTAAGACCGAGCGTTCGGTTGCGTATATCGACCACAACACTCTTCAATGCGGTTTTGAAAACGCAGACGACCATATCTATATTCAATCGGTTGCTAAAAAGCACGGTATCTATTTTTCAAGACCGGGTAACGGTATTTGCCACCAAGTTCACCTTGAAAGATTCGGTAAACCTGGTAAGACTTTAATCGGCTCTGACAGTCACACTCCAACAGGTGGCGGTTTGGGTATGCTATCTTTCGGTGCTGGCGGTTTAGACGTTGCCGTTGCTATGGGTGGCGGTGCATACTATATCACTATGCCAAAAATGTTCAAAGTCAACCTTACCGGTAAGTTAAGACCGTTCGTTTCTGCAAAAGACGTTTCTTTAGAAATTTTAAGAATTTTATCCGTAAAAGGTGGCGTTGGCGCGATTATCGAGTGGGGTGGCGAAGGTATTAAAACTTTATCTGTTCCAGAACGCGCAACTATTACCAATATGGGAACTGAACTTGGCGCAACCACTTCAATCTTCCCAAGCGACGAAATCACTAAAGACTTCCTTGCTCGTCAAGGTAGAGTCGAAGATTATATTCCACTCGAAAGTGACGCTGACGCTGTTTACGACAGAATTATCGATATCAACTTAAGCGAACTTGAACCGCTTATCGCTTGTCCGCACAGCCCTGACAACGTAGTTAAAGTTTCAAGTATCGAAGGAACTAAGGTAAACCAAGTTTGTATCGGTTCTTGCACGAACTCGTCACTTATGGATTTACTTAAAGTCGCAGGACTTTTAAAGGGTAAAAAGGTCAACGAAAACGTAAGTTTATCAATCTCGCCAGGATCTAAGCAAGTTCTTTCTATGCTTTCAGATATGGGCGCGCTAAACGATATTTTACAATCGGGCGCAAGACTTTTAGAGTGTGCGTGCGGTCCTTGTATCGGTATGGGCTTTTCACCAAACTCAGCAGGCGTAAGCTTAAGAACTTTCAACCGTAACTTCTTAGGTAGAAGCGGAACGAAAGACGCTAACGTTTACCTTTGCTCGCCGGAAGTTGCAGTCGCTGCAGCAATCACAGGCGTAATTACAGATCCAAGAAAACTTGAAATTATGCCTGAAATCGTTATGCCAGACGCGTTCAAAATTGACGATAGTCAAGTTATAGCGCCACTTAGCGAAGAAGACGCAAAATCTGCTACCGTTTTACGCGGACCAAACATTAAGCCTTTCCCTGAAACGAAACCAATGGACGATAAACTTTCCGTTACCGTTGCTTTAAAGGTTGGCGACAATATCACGACAGACCACATTATGCCAGCAGGCGCTAAGATTTTACCTTATCGCTCGAATATTCCGTTCCTTTCTAAATTCTGTTTCTCAGTAGTTGACGAAAAGTTCTCTGAACGCGCACTCGAGCTTGGCTCAAGCGTAATTTTAGGCGGTAGCAACTACGGACAAGGCTCTTCACGTGAACACGCTGCACTCGTTCCATTATATTTAGGCGTAAAAGCAGTTATTGCTAAAAGTTTTGCTCGTATTCACTCTGCAAACTTAATTAACGCAGGTATCATGCCTTTAACTTTAAAGAACGAAAACGACTATGACGAAATTAACCAAAACGACAAACTCGTTTTAGAAAATATTTTCGACGGTTTAAGTAAGGGCGTAATCATATTAAAAGATTTAACCAATAATAAATCATACGAACTTTTATGCGATTATACAGATCGTCAAATTGCTATCATTAAAGCAGGTGGCTTGCTTGCTTACACTAAGGAAACAAACTAATAAATAAGCCAAAAACCGCGCTATAAGGCGGTTTTTGGCAAAATATAAGGAAAATGATTATGGAAAAGATTAAAATGACTACACCGCTCGTCGAGATGGACGGCGACGAAATGACCAGAATTATCTGGCAAGAAATTAAAGACGAACTTATCCTTCCTTTCGTTGATCTAAAAACCGAATACTACGATTTAGGTTTGAAAATGAGAAACGATACCGACGATAAAATCACTTGGGATTCTGCGTACGCAACTAAAAAGTACGGCGTTGCGGTTAAGTGCGCGACTATTACTCCAAACGCACAACGCGTTGAAGAATATAATCTTAAGGAAATGTGGAAAAGTCCTAACGGCACTATCCGTGCAGTTTTAGACGGCACGGTTTTCCGCGCTCCTATTATTATTCCGTCGGTTAAACCTGCAGTTAAAACTTGGGAAAAGCCTATCACAATCGCTCGTCACGCTTACGGCGACGTTTACAAGGCAACTGAGTTCAGACTTGAAGGCGAAGGAAAGGCTGAACTTGTTTTCACCGATAAAAATGGTAACGAAAAAAGAGAAACTATCTACGATTTTGAGTGTCCTGGCGTTTTACAAGGTCAGTACAATAAAGACACTTCAATCAAGTCTTTTGCCCGTTCGTGCTTTAACTACGCGCTTGCAACCCGTCAAGACTTGTGGTTTTCTACGAAAGATACTATTTCTAAAAAATACGACCAAACTTTTAAATTTATCTTCCAAGAAATTTACGACAACGAATATAAAGAAAAGTTTGAAGAACTTGGTATCACTTATTTCTATACGCTTATCGACGACGCCGTTGCAAGAGTTATCAGAAGTAAGGGCGGTTTCGTTTGGGCGCTTAAAAACTACGACGGCGACGTTATGAGCGATATGGTTTCAACTGCATTCGGCTCGCTTGCGATGATGACTTCTGTGTTAGTTTCACCTGACGGAAATTACGAATACGAAGCAGCACACGGAACTGTTACTCGCCACTACTACAGATACTTAAAAGGCGAAAAGACTTCTACAAACCCAATGGCTACCATTTTTGCTTGGTCTGGCGCACTCAGAAAGCGTGGCGAACTTGACGGCTTAACCGATTTAGTAGACTATGCAGACAAACTCGAAAGCGCTTGTTTAGATACCTTAAACGCAGGAATTATGACGAAAGACTTAATTCCACTCGTTGATAGCGGAGTAAATGCAAAAGCAGTTTTAACAAGCGAATTTATCGCAGAAATAAAATCAAGACTTGCTGAAAAATTATCTTAAAAACAAAAAAAACCGCGCTATAGCGCAGTTAAATAGAAAATCACCACTAAAAAGTGGTGATTTTTTTATACGTTAAATCTAAATAATACTACGTCGCCGTCGCGCATGACGTAATCTTTACCTTCAGAGCGAACTTTGCCTTTTTCCTTTGCCGTATTGAAACTGCCAAGTTCTATAAGTGTGTCGTAGTCAACAATCTCAGCGCGGATAAAACCGCGTTCAAAATCGGTGTGAATTTTACCCGCCGCCTGTGGCGCTTTAGTTCCAATTTTAATTGTCCAAGCGCGAGTTTCAGGTTTTCCTGCGGTTAAAAAACTCATAAGACCGAGTAGGCGATAAGATGCTTTTACAAGTTTATTAAGACCGCTTTCGTTAAGACCGAGTTCTACTAAAAATTCTTTTGCCTCCTCCGGCTCGAGCATAGAAAGTTCTTCTTCGGTTTTAGCGCAAATAACGATAGTTTCGCTGTTTTCTTTAAGTGCGAAATCTTTAACGAGTTTAACAAGTTCGTTGTCGTTTTCGTCTTCGCCCATAACGCTTTCAGAGATATTAGCGCAGTAAATAACAGGTTTTGAAGATATAAGGAAAAGACCTTTTACGTAATCTTTTTCTTCTTCAGAAAATGTCATAGTTCTGACCGGCTTTTCGCTCGTTAAGTGGTTATAAATTCTTTCTAAAAGTTCGACTTCCACTTGATATTTCTTATCGCCAGTCTTTATCATATTGCGCGCTTTATTGAGTTGTTTTTCAACAGACTCGATATCGGCTAGAATAAGTTCGAGATTGATAATTTGAATATCGCGAATAGGTGAAACGCTGTCTTCAACGTGGGTGATATTGTCGTCTTCAAAACAGCGAACGACGTGAACGATAGCGTCAACTTCGCGAATATGTGATAAGAATTTATTGCCAAGACCTTCGCCTTTTGATGCGCCTTTTACAAGACCTGCGATATCAACGAATTCAATCGTTGCAGGTACTATTTTCTTGCAGTCGTAAAGTTCTGCAAGCTTATCAAGTCTTTCGTCGGGAACGGCAACAACGCCAACGTTAGGCTCTATCGTGCAGAACGGAAAGTTTGCCGCCATTGCGCCAGCGTGGGTGATTGCATTAAATAAAGTGGACTTGCCAACGTTAGGAAGTCCTACTACGCCTAATTTCATTTTTGCTCCTTAAATGGGTTAAAATTATATTTTATACGATAATTATATAACAAATTGAAGTTTTATTCAATCTATTTGTTGTTATTTTTACTCTTTTATGGTAAAATAATTTTCTAAGGAAGGATAAATTTATGGATTATAAAAAGTACATTGCACAAAAAATTGAAATTGACGGTTTTTCCAGTGAAGAGATTGAAACCTTTATTGAAATTCCACCTGAAAAGAGCGTAGGCGATTATGCGCTTCCGTGCTTTCGTTTTTCGCGCGCACTAAAAAAAGCGCCGAATATTATCGCGCAAGAACTTAAAGAAAAAATCACTCCAAGCGGTGTAATTAGAGAAGTTCAAGCGGTTGGCGGATATCTCAATTTCTTTTTGGATAGAACGGCAGTTTCTCTTGACGTAGTAAAAGAAATACTTGATAGCGGTGAAAAATACGGCTCGCAAAAAGTGGGCGAAGGTAAGACCGTTTGTATAGACTATTCGTCGATAAACATTGCAAAGCCTTTCCATATAGGACACCTTTCAACTACGGTTATCGGTGGTGCGCTTTACAGAATTTATAATTTCTTAGGGTATAAGGCGGTAGGTATTAACCACTTAGGCGACTATGGCACTCAGTTTGGTAAACTTATTTACGCTTATAAAAATTGGGGTAGTCGCGAAGAAGTCGAAAAGGGCGGAATTAAAGAATTAACCCGCCTATACGTCGATTATCACGCAAAATCTGAAGAAAATCCCGCTATGGACGACGAAGCGAGAAGATATTTTAAACTTATCGAAGAAGGTGATAGCGAGTGCGTAGAACTCTTTAACTGGTTCAAGGAAATGACTATAAAGGAAGTAAATAAAATTTACGACCTTCTAGATATCCATTTCGATTCTTACGCTGGCGAAAGTTTTTATAACGACAAAATGCAAGTTGTCGTTGACGAACTTAACGCGAAAAATTTACTTGTTGAAAGTGACGGCGCGAAAATCGTCGACCTTGAAGAATTTAATATGCCACCATGCATAATACTTCGCTCTGACGGTGCTTCACTTTACGCAACGCGCGATATTGCCGCTGCAATCTACCGCAAAAATACTTACGATTTCTATAAGTGCTTGTACGTAGTTGCATATCAACAAGACTTGCACTTCAAGCAATTTTTCAAAACACTAGAACTTATGGGAAAGAGTTGGGCAAAAGATATGGTGCACGTATCTTACGGTATGGTATCGCTCGAAGACGGCGCAATGAGTACGCGTCACGGAAAAGTCGTTTTGCTTGAAGACGTTATTCGCGTGTGCATGGAAAAAGCGTTAAATGTTATTGAAGAGAAAAATCCAAGCCTTGAAAATAAAGAAGAAGTTGCCAAGATGATTGGAACGGGCGCTGTAATTTTCGGCGCACTTCAAAACAATAAAATCAAAGATATCGTATTTAGCTATGATAAAGTTCTATCTTTTGAAGGTGAAACAGGACCTTACGTTCAATACACGGTTGCCCGTTGTAACAGCGTTATGGCAAAATCTGACGTTGATTATTCTGAATTTAACGTAACTGAAGTTTGCGACAGCGAGTATAACTTAGCAGTTGCGCTTGCAAATTTCCCAAGCGTGGTATTATCTTCTGCTGAAAAGTACGAGCCAAGTTTCGTAACTAGATACGCAATCGACGTAGCAAAAGCGTTTAACCGTTTCTATCTTGACTGTAAAATTCTAAACGAAACTGGAGATAGAAAGAAATTCCGTCTTGCGCTTTGTGACGCAACGAGAATTACACTTAAAAACGCACTGTCGCTTTTAGGTATTAAAACACCAGAAAGAATGTAAAAGTACATGTTCATAGAAAAAATTAAACAAAATACATTAACTATTATAACAATAAAAGGATATTATTAAAACTAAAAATGAGTTCGGTGTTTAACCGGACTCATTTTCAATATATTCAATTTAATTTTTTTCTAAACTTTTGGTCACATCAAAACTTGCTGGTTTTACATTAATAAGTTGGTTTCGTTGATAATTTATAAATTATATATATAAAGTGGTTATTTTGCTTGTAATAAAGTTTTTTGATTGATAATTTTAGCTTTCCCGTTTTTAATTTTTATGCATAAAACTATAAATTTAATAATTGAATAAGGTAGGGCGATGAGTAATGTGCCAATCCAATATAATATATCAATTATTATTGTACCTATTGCAGCGCCAATTCTTTCTCCGCTAGAAAATGCAGTTTCTTGCGCTCTTACTTTACCGGTATTAACATCATAATACAACTCATATTTAGGTTCTGGTTCTCCACCATCGGTTATACCCTTATGATTTTTTATTGCTGCTGGAAAAATATAAAGAACAGGAACAAAATAACTTGCAATAAACAACCAACCGCCAACGTTTGCAGTTGCTTCAAACATCATTAAAAATATACCTAATACTAATATGCCTAATGAAATCAAGAGAAAAATACCTAATGTTTTCCTCTTCTTTTTTAGACCAGTTACGTAACGTTTCATATCCTTAATATATTTTTTACGTTGTTCGTTTGTCATCTCTTGTTTCATAATACGACACCTCCAATATTTCATATTCTAATATTATCACAACAAAACTAAATATGTCAAGCAAATTAATATTTGAAAAAGCATTATTCTAAAAATATATTAAGAAATGTAATATTTTATATGAAAGATAGCAATATTAAATAATCGATTATATATAATTAAAAATGTAGTAAAATATTGCTAGGTGATAAAATGTTTGGAATAATAATTAAAAATTTAAGAAAAGAACGTATGATTAATCAAGAGCAATTAGCTAGTCAATTAAACGTAACGCAAGGAACTATTAGCAGTTGGGAAAAGGAAAGAACTGCTCCATCAATTCAGCAATTGATCGATATTTCTAATTATTTTAATTGTTCTATAGATTTTGTTGTTGGTAAAACTGATTTTGAAAATGAATTTTGCGATGATAGCCCGTTTGCAACAGGTCTTTTAAGCGAACTAGCAAAAATGGATTCTCATGAGCAAATTCAGTTATTAAAAATTTTAAAAATTTATAATAAAACCAAATAAATTTAAATAACTACTTTACCGGTTTTTAAAAGCACTCCAAGGCGTTTAATTTTTGGAGTGCTTATTTCTTTTTGTATGTTTGTGTAAGAATTAATTTAGAATACGCAAATCTAATTTTATATCTATAAATTTAATAATAATTTTTAAAAATTTTTAAAATATTTTTTATTTTGCCATACATATGTCAACAATCATTTGCTAGTATAAAGAAAAAGGAGATACGCAAATGATTGAACGTAAACTTATGATTGATGCCGAAAACGGCGATGAAAAAAGTATGTATGAACTTGGCAATTTTTACCGCAAAGGTATTGGCACGAAAATCGACGTCAAAAAAGCGCATAAGTGGCTTATTAAAGCGTCGAAAAAGCAAAACGTAAATGCTACGAACTTACTTGTAAGTGAT
This sequence comes from Christensenellaceae bacterium, assembly GCA_045534605.1. GTDB lineage: Bacteria > Bacillota > Clostridia > Christensenellales > Borkfalkiaceae > UBA4636. The sequence continues at coordinate 55,923 of JAZSKA010000013.1, forward strand.
TATCTTTACGGCATTTTCAAAGGATCAGAAAAAATGACGCTAGAACTTTGCAAAAAAGCATCGCAGTTAGATTCTAAACTTGGCGAATATTATTTAGGTTTATGCTACTTCAAAGGAATAGGCGTTAAACGAGATATCGAAAAGGCGCGTTATCACTTTACTATGAGCGCGATTAACGGCTTTGAGTTTGCTAGAGCAGAACTTAAGGATAAAGCGTTTAGTATCGTCGTTTAATTGATTGATTTTTTTAAAAAAAAATAATATACTATACTTATCAAAATTAATAGGGAAATTGATATGTATAAGTTTGATGCTAAAATTTCAACAGAAAAAATTGTCGCGTGGATCAGAGATTGGTTTGAAAAAAACGGACAAGGTTGCAAGGCTGTAATTGGTATTTCTGGCGGTAAAGACAGTAGCGTAGTTGCTGCTTTATGCGTTAAAGCACTTGGAAAAGACAGGGTTTTTGGTGTGCTTATGCCTTGTGGCGTGCAACACGATATTGATTATTCGCGCGACTTAGTAGCCGATTTAGGGATTCAAAGCGTTACTGTAAATATCAAAAACACCATTCATGCCGTTTGGGAAGAGATTGAAAAAAGTCTTACTCCAACCGAGCAGGCAAAAATTAATCTCTCGCCAAGAATTAGGATGAGCGTGCTTTACGCCGTGTCGCAATCGGTAAACGGTAGGGTTGCAAACACTTGTAATTTAAGTGAAGATTACGTAGGATACTCAACTCGCTACGGTGATAGCGTAGGCGACTTTTCACCGTTATCTAACTTTACGGTTACCGAAGTTAAACAGATTGGTTATGAACTTGGATTAGATAGAAAATATATCGAAAAACCGCCTATAGACGGACTTTGTGGAAAAACTGACGAAGATAATTTAGGGTTTACTTACGCAGAACTCGACAGTTATATTCGCGAAGGTATCGAGCCTGAGAAATCTAAAAAAGAAAAAATCGACCGACTTCATAAGCAAAATTTATTTAAACTAAAATTAATGGACTGTTGTCCAAACGAGTAATAAAAACGCATTTGAACGATTTCGTTCAAATGCGTTATTTTTTAATCTCTGCGTCTTAAAGACGAGATTACTAATATAAAGCGAAGTAAATATAAAAGTGAAACTATCATTGACGCGATATATGTCCACGCTGCGGCAGATAGAACTTTTGATGCGCCACGAATTTCTTTTTCGTCTAAAACGTTAGTTTGTAAAAGTAGCCTTTTAGCGCGATTTGATGCGTTAATTTCAACGGGTAAGGTGATAAGTGCAAACACGAAAGTTAAAGAGTACGCTATAATTCCGATAAAAAGCAAATACTCTCCAAACTCGCCAAACCCTTCGAAAAAAGTTAATATTAAACCGATAATGGCAAGTGGGACTGCAAGGCGAGAGCCGATATTGACGACCGGAACGATAACTTTTCTAAATTTTAACGGTGCATAATGCTCGCTATCTTGTATAGCGTGTCCAACTTCGTGCGCGCTGACAGCAAGTGCGGCGATAGAACTTGAGTCGTGTACCGTTTCCGATAGGTGAAGCGTTTTATCGCTAGGGTTGTAATAGTCCGTTAAAGATCCGCGCGTTTTATAAACGCGAACACCGCTAGCGCCTGCGCGTTCTAACAGCATCTCGCTCATTTCCCGTGCTATCCAGCCAGATTTAGAGCCGATTTTACTGTACTTTTTGTAGGCTGAACTAACTTTTAACTGTGCAAAAATTGCTAAAATCATACCCGGGATTAAAATTATCCCGCTAATCCAATATAAAATATAAAAATCAAAAATCATTTTTCTAAATTAATTTTGTCCGAAACTATATATTCAGGACGGTTTTTAACTTCGTCGTAAACTTTGCCAAGATACAAGTTTCCGATAGCGTCGATTACAAACTTAATACCAAACAAAAGTCCAACGGTTGGGAATAGCCATGCAACTAGATTTGAATAAACGCCGGTTGCAAGTAAAACAATTAAAGTGATAAACCCAGCAACAGATAAAAACGAGAGTAAAAGTCCAAACTTAAAGCCGAGAGATAGTGGATAGTTAGAGTTTGAAACTATACCAGCCTTAGCAAGGTTAATCATCTTTTTTAAAGAATAGTGCGTTTCACCGGCAACGCGTTCTGCACGGTCAAAGTCGACGAAAGTTTGTTTAAAGCCCACCCAACTTTCTAGTCCGCGAAGATATTTTTCGTGTTCTGGCATATTGCAGATAACGTCGACGACGCGTCTATCTAAAAGTTTGAAGTCGCCAGTGTTTCTAGGCATTTCAAAACTGCTGATTTTCGCTAGGAATTTATAATAAATTTTAGCCGTAAATTTCTTAAAGAAAGATTCGCCGTGACGAATTTTTCTTCTTCCGTGAACGACGTCGAAGCCTTCGCGCCACTTTTCAAGCATTTCTAAAACGACTTCGATAGGGTCTTGCAAATCGCAGTCAAGTTCGACTACGCAATCACCGCTAGAGTGTCTAAAACCGCACAAAATTGCGGCTTGTTGCCCGAAATTCCTTGAAAAATTAATAACTTTTACGCGAGTGTCTTTTTGGCTTAGTGCAGTAAGTTTTTCTAAAGTCTTATCGCGAGAACCGTCGTTTACGAAAATAATTTCAAATTCCATATCCGTGCGATCAAGAACAGGCACAGCCGTTTCGTAGAATTTTTCTACCGTTTCTTGCTCGTTATAACAAGGAACGACTACGCTTAATTTTTTCATTGGTTTTCCCCCTCAGCGCTTTCTTCTACTTTAGCGCTTTCTTTTTCCCCTTTAAAAATGAACAAACGTCTAGTTACGTAGTTGTAAATAAGAACGATTAAAGTCATACCGATTTTAACAACCCACTCGTTGATTTTTAGTTTTCCAAAGAAAACGAGCATACCTACTTCGTGAATAGCAAGACCTATCGCGCTTAAAATTGTAAATTTGATAAAGCCAGATGCCGATTTTGACTTTCCTTTTTCGTTGAATACGAAAATTATAGAAAGTAGGTAGTTTGCAAGTAGTCCGAATAAAAATCCTACGCCGGTTCCGATAGCGCTTGATAGTGTCGAAGGCTCGCCACCACCGAAAAAGACGTTGTAAAAGTGTGGGTAAGTCGTTTCAGGCTCTAAAATATAAAGCACAACCGCCATTGCCAAAAAGTCAATAACGGTAGCAAGACCGCCAACTAGTACGAAACGCATAATCTCGCCGAAAAGCGTTTGTTGATTAATAAAATTTAAAAACTTCTTTATCATAGTAAAACTATGATATCACGAAAGAATTTAATTGTCAATAGTAATTAAAGCACAAAACCGCACTTAATCGTCAATCGTTAGGTCGTAGATTTTATTTTGACTTATTGAAAAAGAAATAAATTTTATATCGCTTTTAGAAACTAGCCCGATTTTATCTTCTTTATGGGCTAAAAAGGGCGGAATTATATAGTCGAATTTACCTATAAATGAAGGAAGTAGATTTGCTTTTTCCTTAAGTTCGTCAGACAAAAACCGCGAATAATCGCCACATAGCGCGATTTCTTGCAATAATGCGTAAGGTAATACGTCTTTTTTATAGTCTAAAACTTTACTGTCTATTTTGCGACCTAAGTGGGTAAAAGGCTCACCAATTTTCCATAGGTCTATACACTCGTGCTTAGAGATATCGTTATAACGCGTCGTAACGCTTAGTTCGTTTGACAAAGTAAATTCGTCGCAAAGACTGTTAAATAAAATTTTTATCTCTGGAAGTTTGACGCAAACTAAATGTTTTTTGTCTTTTTCTAATGAAATAAAAAGATAGGGTGCGTTCTCGCACGGGATTAGATTGACTTTTTCCGGCTTAAACAGAAGTTCAAGCTCTTCGTGATAATAATCTCCAGAAATTATAAGTTTTATACCACCGTCTGTTGAAACGGCAATATTAAACTGACGCCCGAAATAACTTTGAGTTTTAAAAAACAATGTTTCTCGGTGTAAGTTTCTTTCTCTTATAAGTTTAGGAATTAGTAAAAAACCGTCGTATAAGTCGATTAAACGCAAGTTTTTATAGTAGTTTTTCTCACTTTTTAAAAAATAACAGGGCAAAAAGTCGTTTTTGGGTATTAATTCTAAAAGTTGATTTTTGCAAAAATCTTTTAAAAAAAGAGTGTTGTTTTTAGTGAGATAATAACTTTCATTTCCTATTTTAATAATTAGGTCGCACGGACTAAAAATATAGATATTCATACTAAAATATATTCTTTTTTTCTGCCGTTATGTATTTTATAACGAAAATGTGTCAATAATCAAAATACAAACGAATAAGGAGCAAATTATGAAAGGTTTTAGCAGAGAAGAAATTGAAATTTTGTTGCAAGAAGCAAATAAAGCCCACGAAAAAGGTGAAAGTTTAACCGACGTTTTCGAGCGCGTTTCATTTAAGTTTAACCGCGCAAAAGGAAGCGTAAGAAATTTTTACTATCAACTTATGAAGTCGGAAGATAAGGAAATTTTAGAAAAAATAAAGTTTTTAAAGTTAAAGGTGGAAAAGAACGTTTCCTTTTCAAAAACCGAAGAAGAAGATTTAGTAAGGCTTGTTCTTTCGGAAGTTAAGAAAGGAAAGTCTGTGCGTAGAGCGATTATCGACATATCTAGTGGCGACGAGAAAAAAGAATTGCGTATTCAGAACAAGTTTAGAAATTTATTAAAAGCAAGCCCCGAACTTATTGAAAAGACGGCAAAAGAATTAAACATCGAAAAAAGATTTAATAAAAAAGAAAAATCAAAAAAAGATAATCTTTCGTTTTTGGTTAAGAAGGTTTCGGTAGAAATTGACGGACTCGTTGAAAAAATTAAAAGTAAATATTACGAAGAAAACGAAAGCTTGAAAAAGGAAAACAGAGAGCTTAGAGAAATTATTGATAAGCTTAGTAAAAATCTTGGAATATCTCCATTGACAGACTACTTTAAAATAAACAAAAAAACAATGTAAAATTTATAAAACTTGTGCTTAATTTGCGCAAGTTTTTTTGCGTTTTTTATATATAAACAGTTGACACTTTTTCGTTATAAGAATATAATTAATGAGAAAGTAAATACTACTAAAAAGGTAGTAATTAAAAAGGGGTAAAAATGAAGATTTCGTCGCAGGCGCATTATGGACTTCAAGCGTCGATAATTCTTGCAAGAAACTATCCCAAAACAGTTTCTGCAACCGAACTTGAAAAAAGGATTGGCGTTTCGAAAAAATATCTCGAAAGGATTATGCGCGCGCTCTCTACCGCTGGCGCGGTTAAAGCAAGTCGCGGGGCAAGTGGCGGATATACGTTAACGAAAAGCCCGAAGGACTTGTCGTGCGGGGTGATTATTCGTGCGCTTGAAAACGATTTAAAAATCGTCGATTGCGTTGCAAAACCGTGCGCGCGAGAGTGTGAGTCGCTTTTTGTCTGGCGAAAACTTTACGACGGAATTAACGAAATACTTGATAATATCAGTTTGTATGATGCTTTTAATGGATCGGAGGATAAATGAAACCTATATATTTAGACCACGCGGCAACTACACCGCTTGATAAGCGCGTGCTTGAAAAAATGCTACCGTACTTTACAGAAAATTACGGTAACGCAAACAGTCAGCACTCGTTTGGACAAACTGCAAAAGTTGCGGTTGATAATGCAAGAAAAACTATTGCAGATATTATCGGCGCAAAGCCGAGTGAAATTTATTTCACGTCTGGCGGAACGGAAAGTGATAACTGGGCGCTTAGGGGAACTGCAAAACGCTATAAAGACAAGGGAAAGCACCTTATAATTTCTAAGATAGAACACCACGCAATGCTTACTACGGCAAAGGAACTTGAAAAAGAAGGCTTTGAAGTTTCGTATATTGGCGTTGACGAGTTTGGTAGTATTAATTTAGACGAGCTTGAAAAAGCAATCCGTCCTGATACGATATTTATCGGTTGTATGTACGCAAATAACGAAGTTGGAACTATTCAGCCGATTGAAAAAATTGTTGAGATTGCTAAAAAGCATAATATCATTTGCTTTACCGACGCCGTACAAGCTATGGGCGCGATTGAAATAGACGTGTCTAAGCTTGGCGTTGATATGATGAGTTTTTCAGCACACAAGTTTGGCGGACCTAAAGGCGTTGGCGCGTTGTATATAAGAAACGGCTTAGATTTGGGTAAAATTATAACGGGCGGACACCAGGAAAGAACTCGTCGCGGTGGCACGACGAACGTTGCTGGAGTCGTCGGTTTTGCAGAAGCCTTAAGACTTTCAAGAGAGTCGTTAATTAAAGATAACGAATATATAAAGGGGCTTAGAGATAGATTTATCGAAAGAGTGGAAAGTGAAATTCCGTACGTAAAACTAAACGGTTCGAGAGAAAATAGGCTTAGCAACAACGCAGACTTTTCATTTTACTTTATCGAAGGCGAGTCGATTCTTATGATGCTCGACCTTGAAGGAATTGCCGTATCAAGTGGCTCTGCCTGCTCGTCAGATTCGCTAGATCCGTCACACGTACTTCTTGCAATGGGGATACCTGCAGAATACGCGCACGGCTCAATTCGTTTTACTTTCGGAAAAGATAATACGATGGAAGAAGTCGACTACACGGTCGATAAGTTAAAAGAAATTATTCATAAATTAAGAGAAATGTCTCCGCTATTTAAATTAAACAGTGAGGTTAAAAATGTATAACGAAAAAGTAATAGATGCGTTTAAAAATCCAAAAAACGTAGGGGAAATTGAAAATTACGACGGAATCGGTACGGTTGGTAACGCAACTTGTGGCGATATCATGCAAATTACGATTAAAGTTGAAAACGACGTAATAGTTGACGCGAAGTTTAAAACTTTTGGTTGTGCGGCGGCAGTTGCGACGAGTTCTACCGCAACCGATATGATTATCGGTATGACGATAGATGAAGCGTTGCAAGTTACAAACAGAAAAGTTATTGAATATTTAGGCGGACTTCCGTCACAAAAAATTCACTGCTCAGTTCTTGCCGAAGAAGCAATAAAGAAAGCGATTGAAGATTATCAATCTAAGAAATAATTTAAAGCCTTGCTTACTTGCAAGGCTTTTAAAATGCTGAATAATCGACTTATACTGCGACTATTTTGTGTTTTTTGTGTATTATCATAAATTTTTGCTTTTATTAATATACTTTACTAAGGAGATAAAGTGTGGAAAAGATTATAATTGATAAAAGAAAGTATATGGAAATTACTGAAACGAAAGAGATCGACGAATACGGCGAAAAAGAAATAAAAATAACCCTTCTTGACGGGGTAAGGCTGTCTGTTTTAGGTAGCAATTTAAAGATTGTCAGTTTTTCGAAAGAGAGTGGAAATCTCGTCTTAAACGGTGATATACTTGAAGTTAAGTACAAACAAAAGTCAACCAGTTTTTTAAAGAGAGTTTTTAAATGACGTTTGATGCAGAGTTTCATTTTTACTATGCAATAATTTTGTGTGTATACGGAATATCAACAGGCTTTTTATACGACTTATTTTACTTTTTCGAGCTTTTTATAAAGAATAAAATTTTTCAAGCAGTTTTAGATATCTTGTTTTGGGCGTGTGCTTTTTTTATTTACTTTTTCGTCAATCAAAAATATAAATTTTCTTCGCAAAGATTTTATTTTTTACTAGCGTTTTTGGGCGGTTTTTGGCTTCAACATAAAAGTTTTCATAAAGTACTTGCATTTTTATTTAAAAAAGTGTATAATAAAGTAAATAAAAAACTTATAAGTTTAAAAAATAATATAACTTTATTTTTTAATAAACGGAAAAACAATGGACGAAAAAAGAGCGAAAAACATGTTGACGGCGTTTCTATCGTCGGGTGTACTGCTGCTAATCGTGCTGGTAAGCGTATTAGTTTACCAATACGCTTTGATGGGAAAAACGCGCGCAAAAATAAACGACTTAAAGCAAGAAATTGATGCTTTAGAAGAGCAAAACGCCGAAACTCAAGACGATATTGACATTTGGCTTAATGAGTGGAAGATTACCGAGCGCGCAAACGAACTTGGTTATCTTTACGGTGATGATAAATGAGAAAAGCAATAATTGATATTGGCTCGAATTCCGTTCGCTTGTGCGTTTTTGCGAACGGAATAGTTATATTCAGAGATAAAATAACTTCGCAACTAGCGGAAGGTTTAAATGGCGGCTATTTAGCCGAAACGTCTATAGAAAGAACGGTAAAAGCGGTGGAAACGCTCGTTGAAAAAGCGTTAACTTTTGACGTTGAAAGAGAGAATATTTTTGCGTTTGCGACCGCTGCGGTTAGAAATTCTGTAAATGGAAAAGAGTTTTGCGACCTTGTAAAAAGTGTTGTTAATCAACCTATTGACGTACTAAGTGGCGATTTAGAAGGTGAAATGGCACTGCTTGGCGTTTTCGCGGGCGGTGACGGGGTGTGCTTAGATATAGGCGGTGGCTCGACCGAACTGGTCGTTGCAAAAGGTGGAAAAATTCTATATTCTCACTCGATAAAAATCGGAGCGGTAGTTCTTTACGATAGGTGCGGTGAAGATAGGGTTTTGCTACAAAAACTTATAGATGAAAATATTAGTGAGTTTAAAGATATTAAAGTCGAAACGCTTACTGCAATAGGCGGAACTTGTTCGATTATAGCAATGCTACAACGAAATTTAAAAAAGTACGATAGGGAAGCCGTCAACAACACTTACGTTTCTCTTTTTGATCTTGAATTGATTGTCGAAAGGTTGTTTACGCTTACTAAAGAACAAAGAGTGGAAATTCTGGGAATAAAAGAAAAGCGAGCCAAGATAATTTGCGGTGGCGCGCTGATACTTTTATCAATTCTGAAAAAATTTAACCTAAGTGGTGTAACGGTCAGCGAAAACGATAACTTGGAAGGGTATTACAGATACCTTGAAGGTATGCGCTATGAAAAATAAAATCTATAAAGTGCTTTTGCCTGTTTATTCTGTGATCTGTCTTGTGTTACTGGTGGGGATATCTTACGCGGCGGACGACTATCCGATTTTCGAAAGTCAACTTATGCAATTTTTGTTAAGTTTAGGGCTTTGCATCTTGGGTGGAATCGTTGGAAATGCGATTCATCTTGTACTGCACGAAATAGGACACGTTGTACCGCTTTTGAAAAAAGCAGAAATTTTTGAGTTTTCCGTGCTTTTTGTAACTTTTTTAAAGGCGGATAAAGGGTATAAAGTAAAACTGTTTAAAAATTCAAAATATGGTGGAGCGGTTGCTTTTGTTGGAAAAAGCCCCGAAACTGCGGGCGTGCTAGTATTTTCTTCTGCACTATGGGCGTGGGTGGCGACGCTGATATCTTTAGTTGTTTACGCGTTTTCATTTTATTTAAGCAACTCATATATAGCGTACTGTCTTTTAGGTGGGGCGACGCTTGGAACGTTCTATTCGCTACTTGTTAATTTTTTAAGCGGTATGCCGTCAAGTGACGGAACGCTTTTGTTTAGACCTGATAGACATACTGACAGAGTGTTTGCGCTTTGCGAAACAGAGTCTCGCTTGTATTTAGGTGATAGCCTTTTAGATATGAACGAACGGTTGTTTTACAGTGAAGAAAATAAAGTTAACTCTTATTATAGTTATCTCAGACTTATGCAAAAGGGCGACCTTGAAAATGCTAAAAAGATGCTTGAAATCTGCTGTAAAGAAAATGAAAAAACCTTTGATAACGAGCCTATAGCCCTAGATTTGGAAAAATTTTACCTTGCTCTTATCGAAAACGACCAAGCAACTATTGATTATCTTAAAGATGACGTTGTGTACTATTGCGATAAAAATATAAACGCAACTACTTTGCGCGTTATGGTAAAATATCGTAAGTTTACAGGTGAGACGGATTGGGAGCGCGCGTTAAGGGCTACTTTTGAAAGACAGTCAGACGGCGTTTTTAAGGGGCTTTTTAAGACCGAAAAAGACGTCTACGACAAATTCTCTTAAAATTAACTTAAAACTCGTTAGGGTGGCAATGCCACCCTTTTTTATTTATTCTCGCTCAATGCGTTTAAATAGGCTTTAAAAGGCTTCAAAATCGACTGTTTTTTAAGAAAAATTTCACTAAATTGTGGAAAAGTTGAAAAAATATTAAAAAAATATCAAAAATCGCTTTACATTATATAATATATTATTATATAATATTAGCAACTAATTATATATTATTATATTATATTATTAAAAGTAAAGGGGTAAACAAATGGCAGACGACATCAAAGTTCAAGGTCAGTACGGGGAAGGCCAAATTCAAGTTCTTGAAGGTCTTGATCCGGTAAGAAAGCGTCCGGGTATGTATATCGGTTCGACTGATACACGCGGACTTCATCACTTAGTTCAAGAAATCGTTGACAACTCTATCGACGAAGCTCTTGCAGGCTACTGTAACACTATCACCGTTACCATTAACGACGACGGCTCGTGTACGGTTAAGGATAACGGACGCGGTATTCCTACGGACATTCACCATACCGAAGGCGTTTCTGCCGTTCAGGTAGTTTTAACCAAGCTTCACGCAGGCGGTAAGTTTGGCGGTGGCGGATACAAGATTTCAGGTGGTCTACACGGTGTAGGCTTGTCGGTTGTTAACGCGCTTAGCGAATGGCTCGAAGTTGATATTTTCCAAAAGGGAAAACACTTTAAGCAAATTTACAATCGCGGTATTCCGCAAAGAGAATTGCAAGTTGTTGGCGAATCTGATATTACGGGTACGCAAGTCAGCTTTATGCCGGACGGCGAAATTTTCGAAACGCTTATATTTAATTATGATAATTTAAAGGGCAGACTCAGAGAACTTGCTTATCTTAACAAGGGTTTAAGAATTATCATTGAAGACGCTAGAAAAGGCCAAGAAAAGCGCGACGAATTCTGTTTTGAAGGCGGTATTATTCACTTTGTTGAAGACCTTAACAGAAATAAAGAAGTTATCTTCCCTGAACCGATTTATTTCGAACAAAGTTACGGCGACAATATCGTTGAAATTTCACTTCAATACAACGACAGTTACGTTGAACAAACTTATGCGTTTGCAAACAATATAAATACTGAAGAAGGCGGTTCTCACGTAGACGGTTTCCGTTTTGCATTATCTAAGCTTATCAACGACTATGCAAAATCGCATAACCTTATCAAAGACGACGACAAGTTATCAGGTGAAGACGTGCGCGAAGGCTTGACGGCGGTTATTTCCGTCAAACTTCCAGAGCCTCAATTTGAAGGTCAAACCAAAACTAAACTCGGTAACAGCGAAATGCGCGGGCTCGTACAAAAGGCTATGGCAGAGTGTTTTGGTACTTTCCTAGAAGAAAATCCTATAAAAGCTAAAGAAATTATCCTTAAGTCGGTAAACGCTAAGCGCGCTAGAGAAGCGGCTAGAAAGGCAAGAGAAGCAACTAGAAAGAGTGCGTTTGAAAGTTCGACACTTCCTGGTAAACTTGCAGACTGCTCGGAAAAGAATTCAGAGCTTTGCGAAATCTTTATAGTCGAAGGTGACTCTGCAGGCGGAACTGCTAAGCAGGGTAGAGATAGACGCTTCCAAGCAATTTTACCACTTCGCGGTAAGATTTTGAACGTAGAAAAGGCAAGAATTAACCGCGTACTTGAAAACGAAGAAATTAAGGCTATGATTACGGCGTTTGGTGGCGGTATGTTAGAAGAGTTTGATTGCTCGAAACTTCGCTACGACAGAATTATCTGTATGACAGATGCCGACGTCGACGGTAGCCATATCAGAATATTACTTTTAACCTTCTTCTTCCGCTATATGCGCCCACTTATTGAACAAGGTCACGTATATATCGCTCAACCGCCACTTTACAAGATTACTAAGAATAAAGTGGACAGATATTTCTACACGGACAAGGAATTAAACGATTTCTTGGCAGAAAACGGCAAGTGCGATATCCAACGCTACAAAGGCTTGGGCGAAATGAACGCAGAACAACTTTGGGATACTACTATGAACCCAGCAACCAGAACTATGCTTAAGGTTACAATGGAAGATGCGATCGAAGCAGACTCAACCTTTACGCTACTTATGGGTGACGTGCCTGAAGAAAGAAGAAAATTCATCGAAGAAAACGCAAAACTCGTTGCGGATCTTGACGTATAAGGGGGTAAGTAGACATGGCTAAGAAAATGGCAAGTCCAGAATTAACCGAAGAATTTAAGAGAACCTTAGAACAAACTAAACTTATAAATATAGAAGTTGATAACGAGTTAAAGCGTTCGTTTATTGCTTACGCTATGGCGGTTAACGTTTCGCGTGCTATACCAGACGTTCGCGACGGTTTAAAGCCTGTTCACAGAAGAATACTTTATTCTATGAACGAACTCGGTTTAACGCCTGATAAAGCGTATAAAAAGTGTGCTACCATCGTCGGTGACGTGCTTGGTAAATATCACCCACACGGCGACTCGTCGGTTTACGACGCGCTCGTTCGTATGGCTCAAGACTTCTCGATTAACCTTCCACTAGTTGACGGTCACGGAAACTTTGGTTCGGTCGACGGCGATCCACCTGCTGCGTACCGTTATACTGAAGCGAGAATGAGTAAACTAGCCGTTGAAATGCTTCGCGATATTGAAAAAGAAACGGTAGACTTTTACCCTAACTTCGACGATACGCGTATGCAACCAACCGTACTTCCTGCAAAATATCCAAACCTTTTAGTAAACGGCGCGGACGGTATTGCAGTTGGTATGGCAACGAATATTCCACCGCACAACCTAAACGAAGTTATTGACGGCGCGGTAGCGTATCTTGATAACCCGGAAATCACTATCGAAGAACTTATGGAATATATTCCTGCTCCTGACTATCCGACGGGCGCAATTCTACTTGGTAGAGCGGGCATTAAGCAAGCGTACTTAACAGGTCGTGGTAACTATATCCTTCGTTCTAGATGCGAGATTGAAGAATTTGCTAACGGAACGAGAAACAGAATTATCGTAACCGAACTTCCATATCAAGTCAATAAGCAAAAACTTATCGAAACTATCGCCGATATGGTTAAGCAGAAAAAACTTGAAGGTATTTCAGACATCAACGACGAATCTGACCGTCACGGTATGAGAATCGTTATTGAAGTCAAGAAAGACGCTAACGCTCAAGTAGTTTTAAATACTTTATATAAACACACGAGTTTGCAAACGAGCGACGGTATAATTTTACTTGCACTCGTTGACGGCGAGCCTAAGGTTTTAAACCTTAAACAAATTATCGCAGAATACGTTAAGCACCAAATCAACGTAACCGAAAGAAAAACTCGTTACGAATTAAACAAAACTCAAGAAAGAGAACATATCGTTAAAGGTTTGGTTATTGCCCTTTCTGACATTGACGAAGTTATCGCAATTATCAAAAGATCACAAGATAGATACGAAGCGGCTAAAAACCTTATCGAACGCTTTGAACTTTCTGAAAAGCAAGCAAACGCTATTTTGGAAATGCGTTTACAACGCTTGACTTCTTTAGAAGTTGAAAAACTTAAAGAAGAACTTGCTGCGCTTGACGCGTTGATTGCAGATTTACAAGATATCCTTGCTAAACCTGAACGTATTAGACAAATTATTAAAGACGACTTAAATAATTTGAAAGAAAAATATAACACTCCAAGAAAAACTGAACTATCTTACGATCCAAGTTCGATTGACGAAGCTGACCTTATCGCTCGCGAAGACGTCGTTATTTCTATGACGCACTTTGGCTATATCAAGAGATTGCCTGTTGCAGAATATCGCGCTCAACGCCGTGGCGGTAGGGGTGTAACTGCACATAAACCTAAAGATGAAGACTACGTTGAAAGACTTATGGTTTGCTCAACTCACGACAAACTTATGTTCTTTACGAACATGGGTAAAGTCTTCGTTGCAATGGGCTATATGATTCCTGAAGCGCAAAAAACAGCGCGCGGTAGAGCGGTTATTAACCTATTACAACTTTCTGAAGGCGAAAGAGTTACTTCTATTATTCCACTTAAAGAAGATAATACCGGCTTTATCGTTATGGCAACCAAGAACGGTCTTATCAAAAAGACTGCGCTCGACCAGTTCGACAATATCAGAAAGACTGGTAAGATTGCTATTAACCTTAACGAAGGCGACGAACTTATCTCAGTACAATTCTCTAACGGCGAAAACGAAATTATTCTCGGCTCGCACCAAGGTAAGTGCATAAGATTTAGCGAAAAAGACGTTCGCGCTATGGGTAGAGATACTCAGGGTGTTCGCTCGATTGAACTTAGCGAAAACGACTACGTTGTGGATATGAGTGTAGTAAAAGAAGGCTACGATATTCTCACAATCAGTTCAAAAGGCTTTGGTAAGCGCAGTTCTATTGAAGATTACAGATTACAAACCCGTGCAGGTAAGGGTATAAAAGCAGGTGTGTTCAACGAAACGACAGGTCTTTTAGTTGCGTTAAAGCAAGTCCTTCCTGAAGAAGATATCATGATGATTACTGAAAACGGAACTGTAATTAGAACTCAAGCAGGCGAAATTTCTAAGATTGGTAGAGACACTAAGGGCGTAATCGTAATGCGACTTGAACACGGTGAAATTGCCTACGTTTGCGTTGCTCCACACTACGAAGACGACGAACTCGCTGACGGTGAAGGAGAAAATAGCGAAGAAACCGAAGTTGTTGAAACTGAAACGGTAGAAACTACTGACGGCGAAAATTAATAAAAAAATAAGCCGATAATCGCGCTATATGGCGATTATCGGCTATTTTTGTAGCCTTTGGGCTACTCGATATGCAAAAAATTTTGCTCGATATGCAACCTGTCGGTTGCTCGATATGTTGCTAACGCAACTCGATAGCAATTTTAAAAAATTGCGTAATGCCTGGGCAGTTTTCAATTCATTATAACTTACTAATCTTTTTTATATTCTATTATATTTTCGACCTTACAATCTAAAATTGTGCACAAATCGTTTAAAGTAACCGTCGTTATCGGTTTGTTGTGCTTTAACCTATCAATCAAACTGCGACTTAGTTTGTATTCGTTGATAAGTTTATAGGTCGAAATACCTTTTTCTTTTAAAGTTTTATAAAACGGTTCGTAAGTTATCATAAGTTTTTACCCGTATTTAAGTATAAGTTATTGTTTATTAATTGACAATACTCTATAAATAGAGTATGCTTTAAATAAGGGTGGTATACTTATGCAATTTAAAAATGTTTTTAACGGCTTTAATTTATCTTTTTATTATGATTATTACGCAAGTTATTTGGGTGATATTTATAATATGCACTCCATTCTAATTAAAGCAGAGAATTTATATAATTTTCATATAAGTGAAGAAACTAATGTAATTGCACCTTTTGCTTTTTGTGAATGTAGATTGTTGGAGAAAATAGTTATACCAAAAAGTGTTAAGTTTATTGAAAACAATGCTTTTTTTGGTTGCAAAAATTTAAAAGAAATAATCTTTGAAGAAAAAAATCATTGGTTTAAAATAGTTAAAATACATGATAAAAAATTAGGTTTGTATAAAAACGTAAAAATTGCTATAGATGTGTACAACGAAAAAGAAAATGCAATAATATTAACTCAATATAATTCTGACGATGTGGGTTTTGGTTATGAATTAATGAACGTTGCTGAAGAATAAATCGCAATAATCGAATTATAGGCAGATTAACATTTTTACAAGTATTCTTGTATAATTTAGATAAATTATAGAACGTAGGGCACATTAACAAAATTTATTTGTAAAACGTATACTAATATTGTCAAATGATAATTTTGAAAAATTTAGCGAAAAATGGTTGACAGTACAAAAGTTGTCTGCTATAATTTGCTCAAATAGATAGAGGCGCATTGCACAAATAGTATCACTAATCGTTATAGAAACTTCGCCGTTTCTGATTGTGAAAAAGGTGTGCTTTGCCGAAAGGAACGCTTTGGCGAAAAGGCGTTTGCTTGGTTAATCGTAATAAGATGCGTTTAACTGTCGCAATTTTTTGCGGAGTGCTGTCAAAAAATTTTATAGTCAATAATCGACTTATAGATAGGTTTTTTGATAGTTTACCGCAAAAGTAAACTATCTTTTATTTTGTAAAATTTATCTTTAGGAGAAAACTAATATGAAAAAAACTGTATTTTTAGGGGCTGCAACCGCGCTCGTTACACCGTTCAACTCTGATGGTAGCGTTGACTACGGCGCACTCGGCGCGCTTGTTGACTGGCAAATTGCAGAAGGCATTAACGGCTTAGTAGCCTGTGGAACGACTGGTGAATCGTCAACATTAACTGACGACGAACACAGAAAAGTTATTTCTTACGTTGTAAAAAGATCTAACGGTAAAGTTCCCGTTATTGCAGGAACTGGTAGCAACGACACTGCGTATGCTATCGACTTAACGCGCCATGCGTGCGACGACGGTGCAGACGCTATTTTATGCGTTACACCTTATTATAATAAAGCAACTCAACAAGGTCTTATCAAAATGTATGAAACTATTGCAGATGCAAGCAAAGTTCCTATGATTTTATACAACGTACCGTCTAGAACTGGCGTTAATATCGAGCCAACTACTTATAAAGCACTCGCAAATCACGAAAATATCGTTGCAATTAAAGAAGCAAACGGCAATTTGTCAAAAATCGTTGAAACTATGGCGTACGTAAACGGAAAACTTGACCTTTACAGCGGTAACGACGACCAAATCGTTCCACTTATGTCACTTGGCGGAAAGGGCGTAATTTCTGTTTTATCTAATATTATGCCAGCTAAAACGGTTGAAATGTGCCAAAAATTCTTTGATGGGGACATTGCAGGCGCTGCACAAATTCAATACGATATGCACTTTATTATCGACGCGCTCTTTAGCGAAGTCAATCCAATCCCAGTAAAAGCGGCAACTAGCGCAATGGGATTTGGAACTAACACTTTAAGACTTCCACTTACTCCAATGAGTCAAGATAAAATGAATAAAATGTTCGACATTATGGAAAACTTAGGATTGAAGGTGACAAGATGATTAAAGTTTTAGTGTTTGGCTCAAACGGAAAAATGGGCGGTCACGTAAGAAGTTTTTTGTCTAAAAGTGATAAGGCAGAACTTTTCTGTGGAGTTGACGTTTTAGCAACTGGTGACGAAAATTACCCTTGCTATAAAAGTTTAGACGACGTTCAAGGTACGCCTGACATTATCATAGATTTCTCGTTTCATCGACTTATAGGCGGACTTTTAGACTATGCAGTTGCAAAAAATATACCTGTTATTATTGCAACTACGGGCTTTGACGACAGCGAAAAAGAATTAATTAAAAAGGCGTCGGAAAAGATTGCAAT
The DNA here is from genome assembly GCA_045534605.1 of Christensenellaceae bacterium. Classification (GTDB taxonomy): domain Bacteria; phylum Bacillota; class Clostridia; order Christensenellales; family Borkfalkiaceae; genus UBA4636. The sequence goes on from JAZSKA010000013.1 coordinate 73,222, forward strand.
CTTTTGGTCGTCGAATATGTCGCTCGGTATTCCGCTACTTGTAGACTTTGCAAAAAAGACTGCAGAAGTGTTTCCTGATGCGGATATTGAAATCGTCGAAACGCACCACAACAGAAAGGTTGACGCGCCAAGCGGAACTGCGTTAATGCTTGCTGAAGGCGTTAAAAAAGCGCGCCCTGATTGCGAGTTCGTTTACGGAAGATCGGGAGAGTCTAAGAGAAGAAAGCAAGACGTTGGTATTCACGCACTTCGTATGGCTAATATCGTTGGCGAACACCAAGTTTTGGTTACTACTGACACTCAACAAATAGTTTTAAAACACACCGCTTACGACAGAGCGTTATTTGCCGACGGTGCTGTTTCAGTCGTTCCGTTTATGATCGGAAAACCTTGCGGAATTTACGATATGAACGACTACATTAACGGATAGTATATATTATAAGGATAGTAAAATGTTACACGAGAATTTGAGCGTAAAAAATGGTAGATTGCACTTTGCAGGGTATGACACGATTGAACTTTGCGAGCGTTATCAAACACCGCTTATGCTACTTGACGAAAATATGATAAGAAGCAATATGGCTTTATATAAGTCGGTTATCAGTGAATTTTTCCCTGCTGGCTCTATGCCGTTATATGCTTCGAAAGCGTTGTCTTTTAAAGAAATGTACCGTATATGTAAAGACGAAGGTATAGGAACGGATATCGTTTCTATTGGCGAACTTTACACTGCGATAAGTGCGGGTTTTCCGCTTGAGAGAGCGTTCTTTCACGGAAACAATAAACTTGACAGCGATATAGAGTTTGCAATGGATAACGGCTTAGGTTATTTTATAGTTGATACTTACGACGAACTTTACGCGATTGACAGAATTGCAAAAGAAAAGTCAATCGTTCAAAAATTACTTTTAAGACTTACCCCAGGGATTGATCCGCATACTCACGCGGCAATCTCAACGGGAAAGGTTGACAGTAAGTTTGGAACGGCAATCGAGACTGGACAAGCACTTGAAATCGTTAAAGTTGCACTCTCTTTAGAAAACGTAAAACTTTGCGGTTTCCATTGTCATATTGGCTCGCAAATTTTTGAGATTAGTCCGTTCTGCAACGCGTCTGATATTATGCTCGACTTTATAAATCAAACGAGAAAAGAATTTGGGTTTGTTCCTGAATACTTAAATCTCGGTGGTGGCTTTGGCGTTAGATATATTGAAAGCCACGACACGATTGATATAAGACAGGCTATTAAAGATATTGCGTCGCACGTAAAAGCAAAATGTCAAGAGTACAATCTCGAAATGCCTAAAATTTTATTCGAGCCTGGTCGCTCGATTGTTGCCGCTGCGGGTATGACTTTATACACGGTCGGTAGCATTAAAGAAATTAAGGGCTATAAAAATTACGTGTCGATTGACGGTGGTATGACTGATAATCCACGCTACGCGCTTTATCAATCTGATTATACCGTGCTTACGGCAAACAAGATGGACGAGCCTAAAACTTATCAAGCAACCATTGCTGGCAGATGCTGTGAAAGTGGCGACCTTATTCAAGAAGACGTCTTAATTGCTAAACCTACGCGCGGTGATAAACTTGCGGTTTTAGTTACGGGCGCTTACAATTATTCGATGGCATCTAACTACAACAAGGTTGCTCGCCCACCAATCGTTATGCTTGGTAAGACGGACAGAGTCGTCGTAAAACGCGAAACGCTTGAACACTTAACCGCTTTAGACGTGTGATTTAGCGTGATTTCTTTAACGGATATCACGCTAAATGATGTTTGCCTTGACAGACAAATGATGACGACTTCGCCTTATTATGTTCACTGCGTGAATGATGTTGTGCCTTTGGCACAGTAGGCAAACGTCACATCATTGCGAGTCGTGGCGAGCAACATCATTATGAGCAAAATGAATAACATCATTTTTGCGATAGCAAAAACATCACTAACAAAAAGAGAGAGTATTATGGATTAAACTATTTTTCTCTCTCTTTTTATTTTGTATAAGGGTTTTGGCTTAGCGCGTTCTATATTATTTTGGACAAATGCGGTGCTTGCATTTAAAGGTATTGCCAAAATTATGCGTTCAATAATATAACCTTTTATAGTTGCGTTTTTCATTTAGTTTTCACAAAACCGACTTTTTTATTTCATATATGGGTGGTATTATAAAGTCGTAAAATTGATTATACACAAAGTTTTGTTTTTTCATATTTTTTTCCTTCCAAAATAATAAAGGTAAAATACGGGGCGCAATCGCCCCGTATTTTTCTGTTTAAGGTTTCTTATACGCGTTAAAACTGAAAGTTTGCAAGATTTTGACGACAGTCAAAAGATTTCTTATATATATTATATAATATGAAAGCAAAAACGAAAAAAATATTCATTTTATTTGACGGAAAATGAATATTTTAGTAAAATAGAATAGTAAAAATAAGTTTTAACAGCCAAAAATATAAGAAAAATGCTTAAAAAATAAGTTTTTTAAAAAATTTTTCAAAAAAATTAAAAATATGCAAAAAAATATTTGACTTATTTGATTTAATGTTATATTATGTTAAGGCTGTGTAATAAGGGTTGAGGTAGGAAGTTACTTAAAACCGCTGAAAAACTAGTTCGCGAAAAGTTTTTCAGGTAACGGAAGATAATTTCTACTGACAATTGTGGAAGTTCGACTTCTGCGACTAACCGAACCCAAAGTAAATGAAGGTCATCTGCTTAAAAACACACAGCGCAGGTGATTTTTTGTTTGCGTAAGCGTTCGATACACACGGCAGTGTTGTTATAATTTTTCAATCGCTGATAAAGACTGTTGATAAAATCAATAAGTTTATGGCGGTAAGAAAATGGGCTAAAGCCAAGCCTGATAACGACAAAAAGTTAGTATAAAATGGAGGAAAACATAAATGGCTGGACAAAAAATCAGAATTAAACTTTCTGCTTACGACCACAAGATGGTTGACCAAGCAACTCAAAAAATCATCGAAACGATGAAAAAGGCAGGCGCTAAGATCAGCGGTCCTATTCCACTACCTACGGAAAAGGAAATCGTAACGATTTTACGTTCTCCACACAAGTATAAAGATAGTCGTGAACAATTCGAACTTAGAACTCACAAAAGACTTATCGACATTTACTCAACGAACGCTAAGATTTTAGACAGCGTACACCTTCCTGCAGGCGTTGACGTAAAATTCAAATTATAATCGAAAAAATAAAATTTTTTAATACATACGGAGGTGAACTTTACCATGCGTAACGCAATCATTGGAAAGAAGTTAGGTATGACTCAGATCTTTTCTCCAGACGGAAAAGTAATCCCAGTCACCGTAATCCTTGCTGGTCCGTGTCCTGTAGTTCAAATCAAAACTGTTGAACGCGATGGATATTCGGCTGTAAAGCTCGGATTTGAAAAAGTAGGCGAAAAGGCACTCAACAAGCCAGAACTTGGTTTATTCAAGAAAATCGGCGTTGAACCACACAAGGTTTTAAAAGAGTTCCGCCTAGAAGACGTAAGCGCTTTAGAAGTTGGCAAGATGGTTTCATGCGATACTTTCGCTGAAGGCGAAAAAGTAGACGTAGTAGGAACTACTAAAGGTCACGGATTTAGCGGTGTTATCAAAAGATGGAATCAACACAGACTTAAAGAAACTCACGGCGTAGGCCCTGTACACAGAGAAGTAGGTTCTATGGGTGCAAACAGTTCTCCGTCAAGAGTATTTAAGAACAAGCGTATGCCTGGTCAATACGGTGTAGAAAGAGTTACAATTCAAAATCTTGAAATCGTAAAAGTTGACGTGGCAAGAAACGCAATTTTGGTTAAGGGCGCTGTTCCAGGACCAAAGGGCGGAATCGTTACAATTAGCAACAGCGTAAAAGCATAAGGAGGATTAAGCAATGCCAAGCATTAAAGTATACAATATGAAAGCGCAAGAGCAAGGCTCAATCGAACTTATGGACGCATTGTTCTGTGCTGAATATAATGAACCGCTTATTCACCAAGCGGTAGTAACTCGCCTTGCTAACGAAAGACAAGGCACTAAGAGTACTTTGACAAGAACAGAAGTTCGCGGTGGTGGTAAGAAGCCTTACCGTCAAAAGGGAACTGGTAATGCTCGTCAAGGTTCAACCCGCGCTCCACAATGGATCAAGGGTGGCGTAGTATTCGCACCAAAGTCAAGAGATTTCTCAAAGAAGATGAACTTGACTGCAAAGAGAACTGCAATGTTCTCAGCACTTTCTAAAAAACTTAGCGACAACGAATTTTTCGTTATTGACGAAATCGCAGTAGAAAACGGAAAGACTAAAGAAATGATCGCATTTACTGATGCGTTCAAGTTTGAAAAGAAAGTTCTTATCGTTATGTGCGACGCAAACGAAAAGGTAATAAGATCTGCTCAAAACCTTGCAAAGGTTAAGACGATTGCAGTTGAACAACTCAACACTTACGATATCGTAAATAGTAACGTAATCGTACTCGCTAAAGGTTCAGTTGAAAAATTACAGGAGGTCTACGGTAAATAATGGATGCAAGAGATATTATTTTAAGACCGATTTTAACCGAAAAGAGTTATGCAGAACTCGCAACTAAGAAATACGTTTTTGAAGTTGCTAAAAAAGCAAACAAGACTGAAATCAAACTTGCAGTTGAAGAACTTTTCGATGTTAAGGTAGATTACGTAAACACAGTAAATTGCCGTGGCAAGCTCAAGAGAATGGGTAGAAACGAAGGCCGTACAGCAAGTTACAAAAAGGCAATCGTTCAGTTAACGGCTGACAGCAAAGAAATCGAATTCTTTAAGTCGTTATCGTAGTTTTTAGGAGGCAATAGTAATATGGCTATCAAAAGATATAAACCAACATCTCCTGCCCGTCGTTTTATGTCGGTAAGCACTTATGAAGAAATTACCACGACTAAGCCTGAGAGATCACTTCTCGAAGACAAAAAGCGCACTGGCGGTAGAAACGCACAAGGTAAGATTACCGTTCGTCATCACGGCGGTGGAAATAAGAGAAAATACCGTATTATTGACTTTAAGAGAAATAAAGACGGTATTCCTGCAACCGTAAGAAGCATCGAATACGATCCAAACAGAAGCGCAAACATTGCACTCCTTGTATATGCTGACGGTGAAAAGAGATATATACTTGCTCCTGTAGGTATCAGCGTTGGCGACAAACTTTTAAGCGGTCCAACTGCAGATATCAAAGCAGGTAACGCACTCGCACTTGACAACATCCCAGTAGGTACTATGGTTCACAACATTGAACTTCAACCTGGTAAGGGTGGTCAAATCGCAAGAGCGGCTGGTATGAGCGCTCAACTTATGGCTAAAGAAGGCAAACTTGCAACTTTAAAGATGCCAAGTGGCGAAATGAGATACGTTTCAATCGCTTGTAAGGCAACTATCGGACAAGTTGGTAACCTTGATCACGAAATTATTCGTATCGGTAAGGCTGGTAAAGTAAGACATATGGGTATCCGCCCAACCGTTCGTGGTTCTGTAATGAACCCATGCGATCACCCACATGGTGGTGGTGAGGGTAAGAGCCCAATCGGTAGACCAGGCCCAGTTACTCCTTGGGGTAAACCAGCACTTGGCTATAAGACGAGAAAGAAAAAGAACAAATCTAACAAGTTTATTATTAAACGCGTGAACTAATAAAGGAGAATCAAGATGAGTAGAAGTGTTAAAAAAGGACCTTACGTGCATGAAAAGTTACTCAAGAGAGTTGAAGCTTTAAATGCAGAAAACAAGAAAACCGTTTTAAAGACTTGGTCAAGAGCATCAACGATTTTCCCACAAATGGTTGGTCATACAATCGCAGTTTACGACGGTAGAAAGCACGTTCCTGTATACATTACGGAAGATATGGTAGGATGCAAACTCGGCGAGTTCGCACCAACAAGAACGTTCAAAGGCCACGCAGGTAGCAAGACTACCGGTGGAAGATAATAAGGAGGAGAAAAATGGCTGGAAATATGAAGAAAAAGACCGCTCGTATCGAAGAGTCTCGCGACAGAAGACCAAGAGCGTGTGCTAAATATATTAGAATCTCTCCTTATAAGGTAAGAGTAGTCCTTGATATTATCAGGGGTAAGAGTGTTAACGAAGCAGTTGCAATCTTAGAAAACTGCAACAAGGCTGGCGCATTGCCAATCAAGAAGGTAGTTATGAGTGCTGCTGCAAACGCTGAACACAATTTAAGTATGAACGTAAACGACCTTAAAGTAGCAGAGTGCTACGCTGATATGGGTCCAACTCTTAAGAGAATGCAACCAATGGCACACGGCAGAGGTTACAGAATCTTAAAGCGCACAAGCCACATCACGGTTATCCTTGATGTAATGGCTAAGTAAGGAGGATATAATGGGACAAAAAGTTAATCCGCACGGAATAAGAGTTGGCGTAATTAAAAGTTGGGATACTCAATGGTATGCAGATAAGAAAGAATTTTCTGTATATCTTAAGGAAGATTACGTTATCAGAGAATACATCAAAAAGAAATACTACCAAGCAGCAATTTCAAGAATTTTAATTGAAAGAGCCGCTCAAAGAGTAGCAATTACTATCTATACTGCAAGACCTGGCGTACTTATCGGTAAGCAAGGTGCTGAAATTGAAGTAATCAAGCAAGCAGTTTCTAAACTCGCTAAGGGAAAACCAGTTGCAATCAGCATTATGGAAGTTAAAAAACCAGATTGCGATGCACAACTCGTAGCAGAATCAATCGCTGCACAACTTGAAAAGCGTGCATCTTTCAGAAGATGTATGAAACAATCAATTTCACGCGCTATGAGAATGGGCGTTAAGGGTATTAAAGTTATGGTAAGCGGTCGTTTAGACGGTGCAGAAATTGCAAGATCTGAACAATACCACGAAGGTTCAATTCCGCTACAAACTTTAAGAGCAGACATCGATTACGGTTTCGCTGAAGCATTAACTACTTTCGGTATCATTGGTATCAAAGTTTGGATCTATAAAGGCGAAGTTCTCGGTGGTGTAAGAAAAGAAGGAGGCGAGTCTTAATATGTTGATGCCTAAAAGAGTTAAAAGACGTAGAGTGCATCGCGGTAGAATGACCGGTAAATGCACTAAAGGCAACCAAATCGCATACGGCGAATTCGGTTTAGTTGCAGATAGCCCAGCATGGGTTACTTCAAACCAAATCGAAGCAGCGCGTATCGCTATGACTAGATTTATCAAGCGTGGCGGTAAGGTTTGGATTGACATCTTCCCACATAAGCCGGTAACTAAAAAACCTGCAGAAACTCGTATGGGTTCTGGTAAAGGTTCAGTAGAATACTGGGTTGCAGTTGTTAAACCAGGAAGAGTTATGTTTGAAATTGCAGGAGTTGACGAAGCAATCGCTCGTGAAGCTCTAAGACTTGCAGGACACAAGCTTCCTTGCAAAACTAAAATTATTAAGAAAGAAAATATCGGAGAAGGCGGTGAAGGCTGATGAAAGCGAAAGAAATTCATGAAATGACTGACGACGAACTTATTTCAAAGCTCGCTGGGCTTAAGCAAGAGTTATTTAACCTTCGTTTCCGTCACGCTACTGGTCAACTCGAAAACCCAATGGTTATCGGCGCTGTAAAGAAAGACATCGCAAGAGTTAAGACTGTTATCCGTGAAAGAGAAATAAAGAAGGCTTAAGGAGATAACTGCAATGAGAAATTTAAGAAAAGAAAGAGTTGGAATCGTTTCTTCCGACAAAATGGATAAAACAGTAGTTGTAGTAGTTGAACAAAAGTCTAAGCATCCGCTTTACAAAAAGACCATCACTACTTCTAAGAAGTTCAAAGCACACGACGAAGAAAACGCTTGTGGTATTGGCGACAAGGTAAGAATCGTTGAATGCAGAAAACTCAGCAAAGACAAGAACTGGAGAGTAGCCGAAATTATTGAAAAGGCTAAGTAATTAGGGGGAAGCGACAATGATACAACCACAAACAAGATTAAAATCGGCTGATAACTCAGGCGCAAAAGAAATTATGTGCATCAGAGTTTTAGGCGGTTCGTTCAGAAAGAGCGGTAACATCGGCGACGTTATAGTTGCTTCTGTTAAGACCGCAACTCCTGGCGGCGCAGTAAAGAAAGGTGACGTTGTTAAAGCCGTAATCGTAAGAACGGCAAGCGGTTTAAGACGCGCTGACGGCACTCACATCAAGTTCGACGATAACGCAGCAGTTATTATCGACAACCAAAAACAACCACGCGGAACACGTATCTTTGGACCTGTAGCAAGAGAACTCAGAGAAAAAGATTATATGAGAATTATCTCTCTCGCTCCGGAAGTACTTTAATTAGGGAGGCATTAAGATGAAAGTTAAGAAAAATGACACGGTTTTAGTGCTAACCGGTAAAGACAACGGTAAAATCGGTAAGGTTTTATCTGCACATCCATCTGAAAACAGAGTAGTTGTTGACGGAGTAAACGTTCAAAAGCGTTCTAAAAAGGCTCGTTCAGCAAAAGAAACGAGTGGTATCGTAGAACAATTCGGTAAAATCGACGCATCTAACGTTATGGTAGTTTGCCCAGTTTGCGGAAAGGCAACGAGAGTTGCTTACCAAGAAGAAGGCGACAAGAAAGTTCGTATCTGCAAAAAGTGCGGAAAGAGCCTTGACGTAAGCGAAGCAAAAGCAGCAAAGACTGCTAAGAAGGCAACTAAGAAAACCGAAAAGACTGAAAAGGCTGAAAAAGCTGAAAAGAAAACAACCAGAAAGAAAAAGGCTGACGCCGAATAAAGGAGAAATTTATGGCAGTTAAGAAAACTCAGGTTGCTAAAGAAACTGCAACCGAGAAATACGTAAGCCGAGTAAAAGCAAGATACGACGCTGAAGTCGTTCCTGCTCTTATGAAGGAATTTAACTACAAAAACGTTAACGAAGTTCCAAAACTTGTTAAAATCACCATCAACGGTGGTCTCGGCGACATCAAAGATAACGCTAAGAGTATTCAACAAGTTCAACAAGAACTCGCACAAATCGCTGGTCAAAAGCCTGTCTTAACTACTGCTAAAAAGTCAGTAGCAAACTTCAAAGTTAGACAAGGTATGAACGTAGGTGTTAAAGTAACTCTTCGTGGAAACAGAATGTACGATTTCTTCGACAAACTCGTTTCTATCGCTTTACCAAGAGTAAGAGACTTCAAGGGTGTTCCTTCTAAGTCTTTCGACGGTAGAGGTAACTACGCAATGGGCGTAAAAGAACAACTTATCTTCCCAGAAATCCAATACGATCAAGTTGATAAAGTACGTGGATTTGATATTTGCTTTGTAACTACTGCAAAAACTGACGAAGAAGCGCGTGGTCTTTTAAGAGCGCTCGGAATGCCTTTCAAGGCTAATTAAGGAGAGATAAAATGGCAAAGAAAGCGATGATTAATAAACAGCAGAAAACTCCAAAGTTTTCTACTCGTGCATACACAAGATGCAGTATCTGCGGAAGACCACACTCTGTAATCCGCAAGTACGGTATTTGTAGAATATGCTTCAGAAATTTGGCATATAAAGGTCAAATTCCTGGCGTAAAAAAGGCAAGTTGGTAAGGAGGTAATTAAAATGACAGATCCAATAGCAGATATGCTTACAAGAATCAGAAATGCACTTGTTGGAAAGAAAGAAGTCGTTGAAATTCCTGTTTCCAACATCAAAAAAGAAATTGCTAAAATTCTTCTTGACGAAGGCTACATCAACGGCTATGAAATCGTTGGTGAAGGTAAAGACAGTTCAATCAAAGTTGAACTTAAGTACGGCCCTAAGGGAGAAAGAGTTATTACAGGCTTAAAGAGAGTATCAAAGCCAGGCTTAAGAATTTATGCTGGTTACGACGAATTACCAAAGGTACTTGGTGGTATGGGTATTGCAATCGTATCTACTCCTAAGGGTGTAATGACTGATAGAAAAGCAAGAAAAGAACACCACGGTGGCGAGATTCTCGCTTACGTTTGGTAATAAGGGGGTAAAAGAATATGTCAAGAATTGGTAAAGCCCCTATTACAATCCCAGCAGGCGTTACTTTAGAAGTATCTGAAAACCTTTTAACGGTTAAAGGCCCTAAGGGAACTCTCGTTCAAGATTACGACGGAAACTTAATTACTGTAAAAGTAGAAGGCGGTCAAATTATCGTTGAACGTAAGAACGATTTAGCACCTGCAAGAGCAAAGCACGGTTTATACAGAGCACTTTTACAAAACATGGTTATTGGTGTAACTAACGGTTATGAAAAAGGACTTATCGTAAACGGTGTAGGTTGGAAAGTTAACATGCAAGGTGACAAACTCATCTTAAACGTTGGTTTTTCACACCCAGTAGAATTCGTTGCAATGGAAGGAATTAAACTTGCTTGCCCAAGCCAAACTGAAATTACCGTAAGCGGTATTGATAAAGTTAAAGTTGGTCAAGTTGCAGCAAGTTTAAGAGCAATCAGAAAGCCTGAACCTTACCACGGTTACGGAATCCGTTATAAGGATGAAGTAATTGAACGTAAGGAAGGTAAGACTGCCGGCAAATAAGGAGAACTGATATGATTTCAAAAATCGATAAAAATAAAGACAGATTGAAAAGACATGCAAGAATCAGAAAGAAGATTTCCGGCACAAGCGAATGTCCAAGACTTTCGGTTTACAGAAGTCTTAACCACATTTACGCTCAAATCATTGACGACGTAGCAGGAAACACTTTAGTTGCTTGTTCAACAGTAGAAAAAGCACTTGCTAAAGAAATTGAAGGCAAGTCAAAGAGCGAAGTTGCTGTTGTTGTTGGTAAGAAACTTGCTGAAAAAGCACTCGCTAAGGGTATTAAGCAAGTAGTATTCGACAGAGGTGGATATCTTTACACCGGAAGAGTAAAAGCACTCGCTGACGGCGCAAGAGAAGCCGGTCTTGATTTCTAAGAAGGAGGAACGTTAAATTATGGCAAGAGAAAACAGACCTAACAGAAGACCAGAAGAAAAAGACGGTCTTAATAAAAAGTTAATCGCGGTTAACCGTGTAACTAAGGTTGTTAAGGGTGGTCGTAAAATGCGTTTCTCTGCTCTTGTTGTTATCGGCGACGAAAACGGCAGAGTAGGTTACGGAATGGGTAAAGCAAACGAAGTTCCAGAAGCAATCGAAAAGGCTACTCAACAAGCGAAAAAGAGCATGATTAAAGTTGCTCTTATAAACAACACAATCCCATACAGCGTAGTTGGTAAATACAGCAGAGGTTCAGTATTAATGATGCCTGCTGAAGAAGGTACTGGTGTTATCGCCGGTGGTCCTGTACGTGCGGTTATGGAAGCGTGTGGAATTAAGAACATTAGAACTAAATCTCACGGCACGAACAATCCAATCAACATGGTAAAAGCTGTTGTTGAAGGACTTAAAGAGCTTAGATCGGCTGAAGAAATTGCAGCACTTCGCGGAAAAACCGTAGAAGAGATTTTAGGATAAGGGGGACGGACAAATGGCTCAATTAAAAATCACTCTTATCAAAAGCACAATCGGTTGCTTAAAAGATCAAAAGGCAACGGTTGAATCGCTTGGTCTTAAAAAAATCAATCAATTTAAAATTCACAACGACAGTCCAGCTTTACAAGGCAAACTTGCAAAAGTTTCTCACCTTGTAAAAGTTGAAGCGTTATAAGAGGTGTAAAATGAGATTAGAAACATTATCACCTGCAGAAGGCGCTAGAACTTCTAAAAAGAGAGTTGGTCGCGGTATCGGTTCTGGTACTGGTAAGACGAGTACAAAAGGTCACAAAGGTCAATGGGCTAGAAGTGGCGGTGGCGTTCGTCCTGGTTTTGAAGGCGGTCAAATGCCTTTAACCCGTCGCGTACCTAAACGCGGTTTCAATAACTTCTTCAAGAAAATTTACACTATCGTAAACGTTTCTGCTTTAAACGGTTTAGAAGAAGGTACTGAAGTAACTTACGAAGTTTTATTTGCTGCAGGTCTTATTAAAGACGTTAAAAACACACTCGGCCTTAAGGTTTTAGGAAATGGCGAGTTAAAGGTTAAATTAAACGTAAAAGCACGCGCTTTCACCGCATCTGCTAAAGAAGCGATTGAAAAGGCTGGCGGTACTTGCGAAATCGTATAATTTTTAACCAAAAACTACATTTTCTAAGCGGAGGTTGAAATGTTTGAAACTTTAAAGAAAGCATTTAAAATTAAAGAGATAAGAAACAAAATCCTTTTCACCTTGCTTATCGTTTTAGTATACCGTCTCGGATGTTATATCCCTGTTCCTGGTATCGGTAATGGGCTTATTGCTGGAACTGATTTAACAAACGTTTCTTACCTTAACATAATGAGTATGATGACCGGTGGTGCGCTATCTAACGGTACGTGGTTTGCGATGGGTATCGGACCGTACATTAACGCATCAATTATCATACAACTCTTAACCGTTGCTATTCCGCAACTTGAAAGACTTACCCGTATGGGCGAAGAAGGTCAAAAGAAGATTGCGAAATATACAAGAGTAGGTGCTTTATTACTCGCTATTATCCAATCAATCGGTATCTTGGTTAACTTTGGACCAACTGCGATTGGTGATGATGCGCAAATTATGAACTTCCTATTCGGTCAAAGATGGCTCGTTTACACTGTCTGCGTAATATTATTCGCATCAGGTACTATGGCTACTATTTGGCTCGGTGAAAGAATTACCGATTACGGCGTATCAAACGGTATTTCACTTCTTATCTTCGTCGGTGTACTTGCAACCGCAGGTCAAACCTTTGTTGCAATGGTTACTAACGCATTTGGAAGTGGCGGAGATTTAGTATATTTCTGGAAACTCGTAGGATACGTAGCAGTAATTATAGTAATTTTCTTCTTTATCGTATTCGTCGATTTAGCAGAAAGAAGAATTCCTGTTCAATACGCAAAGCGCGTTCAAGGAAGAAAGATGTACGGTGGACAATCAACCGTTATTCCAATCAAGGTTAACGCATCTGGTGTTATGCCACTTATCTTCTCTTTCTCAATCCTTTCATTCCCTGAAATGATAGCAACTATGTTCTGGCCAAACAGCGGTTTCGTAGTTTGGTGGCAAAGATGGATGGGTACTAGTTCATGGCTTTACATGGTAGTACTTTGCTTACTCATTTTCGGCTTTGCGTTCTTCTATGCTTCAATTCAATTCAAGCCTGAAGAAATTTCAAGAAGTATTCAACAAAACGGTGGTAACATTATCGGTATCAGACCTGGTAAACCAACTACGGAATACTTATCAAAGATTCAAAAGAGAATCACTCTCTTTGGTGCAATCTTCCTTGCGCTTATGGCGCTTCTACCAGCGATTGTATTCTCGCTAATAGATCAAGGAAGTTCTGCAATGTTCAGTGCAACGGGATTGTTGATTTGCGTATCAATCGCGCTCGAATTTAACAACGCGCTTGAATCTCAAATTATGATGAAGCAATACAAAGGTTTCTTAAAATAATAATTTTTGATTATAACAACAAGAGGAAATCAATGAACGTTGTATTACTTGGCGCACCGGGTGCCGGAAAAGGCACCCAGTCGTCTAAAATATGTGAAAAACTTGGTATTTGTCATATATCGACAGGCGATATTTTTAGAAAGCATATTGCTGAAAAAACACCGCTTGGAAGGGTTGCTAAAGCATATATTGATTTAGGTCAACTCGTACCTGATGAAATTACCGTTGATATCGTTAAGGAAAGAATTAGTAAAGACGACTGCAAAAACGGTTATCTTTTAGACGGTTTTCCTAGAACGGTTGCCCAAGCCGAAGCGCTTGAAGATTTTTGCATAATAGATAAAGTCATCGACATTGATGTTCCTTTTGACTTGTTATTACACAGACTTACAGGTAGACGGGTTTGTCCAAATTGTGGGGCGAGTTACCACGTGGATTTTCACAGTGATGAAAACTGTTCTTCGTGTGGCACAACTTTAATTCAAAGAGACGACGACAACGAAGTAACGGTGGGGCTTAGACTTAACGTTTATAAAAGACAAACCGCGCCACTTATTAAATACTACAAAAAAGCAGGAGTCTTAGTAACCGTTGACGGTAGCAAAGATTCTGAAGACGTATTTAGTGATATAGTCGAGGCGCTTAAATGATTTACGTTAAAAATTCGTCTGAAATTGAACTTATGAGAAAGTCGGGACAAATTGTAGCTGACGTTCTAAAGATAATGGAAGACAACGTTAAAGTAGGGGTAAAAACTCGCTACTTAGACAAATTAGCTTATGACTACATAGTAGGGTGTGGAGCAAAACCTTCCTTTCTAGGTTACGGTGGTTTTCCTGGTACGATTTGCGTATCTATTGACGAAGAAGTCGTTCACGGCTTTCCGTCAGAAAGAGTGCTTAAAGACGGGGAAATCGTTTCAATCGACGTTGGTGCGCTTTTAAACGGCTATCACGGCGATGCGGCAAGAACCTTTTTGGTAGGTAGCGTATCACCTGAAAAGAAAAGACTCGTCGAAGTTACCAAACAATGTTTTTTCAAGGCAGTTGAAAATCTTATGGTAGGTAGCACACTCGGCGATATAGGCGGAGCAATTCAAGAACACGCCGAATCTAACGGCTATTCAGTCGTAAGGGAAATGGTTGGTCACGGAATAGGGAGAGCCCTTCACGAAGACCCAGCAGTTCCTAACTACGGCAGAAGAAGAACTGGAATTAGGTTAAGACGTGGAATGGCGCTTGCCATCGAGCCTATGATTAACATGGGCGGAAGCGAAGTAGTGATTGACGGTTGGAGTTGCGTAACTAAGGACAAAATGCCTAGCGCGCACTACGAAAACACCGTTGTAATCACAGACGAAGGTGTAGAAATTCTCACCTTAAGATAAAAATAAATTTGGAGGATAGACTGTGTCAAAGAACGACGTAATCGAGGCTGAAGGCGTTATCTTAGAAGCCTTGCCGAAAGCAGAGTTTAAGGTCAAGTTATCTAATGGTTTCGTAATCACGGCGTATATTTCAGGTAAACTTCGTATGAATTATATCAAAATAATTCCAGGAGATACTGTAAAACTTGAAATGAGTCCGTACGATTTAACCAGAGGAAGAATAGTATGGCGTAGCAAAACCTAAAAATTTATTTAGTTTCTATAAAAATTCGGAGGAATATAATTATGAAGGTAAGACCGTCTGTAAAACCAATGTGCGACAAGTGCAGAGTTATAAAAAGAGAAGGCAAAGTAATGGTAATCTGCTCTAAAAATAAAAGTCACAAGCAAAAACAAGGTTAATGCAGAAAAAAATTCGAAAAGTTTTTTGGTTACATTCCAAGCCAATCGCTTTTCGGTGAACATATAAAATTATCTTAAATCAAATAAACACTATTTTTTTGGAGGTGCGAAAAGCAAATGGCACGTATTGCCGGTGTTGATTTACCAAGAGAAAAGCGTGTAGAAATCGGTATCACTTACATTTACGGTATCGGTAGACCTACCGCTCAAAAGATTTTGAAAGAAACAGGCGTTAATCCTGACACAAGAGTTAAGGATTTAACAGAAGAAGACGTCTCTAAATTAAGAGAATATATCGAACACAACCTTCGCGTTGAAGGTGAATTAAAAGCGGAAGTAAACCTTAACATTAAGCGTTTAATTGAAATTGGTTGCTACCGTGGTGTTCGTCACAGAAAGGGCTTGCCAGTTCGTGGTCAAAGCACTAAGAGAAATGCGAGAACTCGTAAAGGTCCTCGTCGTACGGTCGCTAAGAAGAAGACCGCAGGAAGATAAGGAGGTTAATAGAAAATGGCTGTTAAAAAAGTTGTTAAAAAACGTAGAGAACTTAAGAAAATTGATAAAGGTCAAGTTCATATTAAATCTTCTTTCAACAACACGATTATCACAATTACCGACACTAACGGTAACACGATATCTCACTGCTCAAGCGGTGCTTTAGGTTTCCGCGGCAGCAGAAAATCTACTCCGTTTGCAGCGCAACAAGCATGTGAAGTTGCAGCAAAGGCAGCAATGGAACACGGCTTAAGATCTGTTGAAGTATTCGTTAAAGGTCCTGGTCAAGGCAGAGAATCTGCTATCAGAGCACTTGGCGTTTGCGGTATTGAAGTAACTTTAATTCAAGACGTTTCTCCAATCCCACACAACGGTTGTCGCCCACCAAAGCGTCGTAGAGTATAAAGGAGGATAAGATTAGAATATGGCTAAATATACAGGTTCAAAATGTCGTCTATGCAGACGCGAAGGCGCAAAACTTTTCTTAAAGGGCGACAGATGTTATAAAACTTCTTGTCCGTTCGAAAGAAGACCAGTTGCTCCTGGCGTTCACGCAACGACTAGAAAGAAAGTTTCAGAATACGGCTTACAACTTCGTGAAAAGCAAAAGACGAAGAGAATTTACGGCGTATTAGAAGGTCAATTCAGAGATTACTATGAAAAGGCTGATAGAATGAAGGGTATCACTGGTGAAAACATGTTATCACTCTTAGAAAGACGCCTTGATAACGTAATTTTCCGCCTTGGTCTTGCTAGTTCACGTTCACAAGCACGTCAATTAGTAACTCACGGACACTTCACCGTAAACGGTAAAAAGGTTAATATCGCATCTTACAGCATTAAACTTGGTGACGTTATTGCCGTTAAAGAAAACAAAAAAGACAACAAATATTTCACTGCCATCAAAGGCTTAGAAAAGAGTAACTCAATTCCAAAGTGGCTTGAGTTCAACACAGAAACGCTTTCAGGAAAGGTAATTGCTTTGCCGACGAGAGAAGATATCGATTCTCAAATCGCAGAACACATGATTGTCGAATTGTATTCTAAGTAATACCGACTAACAACTAAATTTAGGAGGTAGATTTTTCTATGATGGAAATAGAAATGCCAAAGATCGAAGTCGAAGAGAACGAATCGAGAAGTTATGCTAAAATAACTTTAGAACCTTTAGAAAAGGGTTTTGGTTTGACTTTAGGTAACTGCTTAAGAAGAACTCTTCTTTCGTCCTTACCGGGTGCTGCTGCGCAAGGCATTAAGTTTGCGCCAGCCCTTGGAGTAAGACACGAATTCTCAACAATCCCTGGCGTTAAAGAAGACGTTACGGAAATCGTTTTAAATATCAAAGACGTGGCTTTCAAGGTTCAATCTTCTGATCCTAATTTTAAAACTAAAGTTTCTATCAATAAGCAAGGTCCTTGCGTTATTACTGCAGGCGACATCGAACTTACTGGCGAAGTTGAAGTTTTAAATCCAGAAAGTTACATCTGCACCGTTGACGAAGGTGGCGTTCTCGATATGGAAATTACCGTAGGTAAGGGACGTGGCTACAAGGGCGCAGAAAACAACAAGACTGACGAAATCGATTATATCCCTGTTGACTCTAAGTACTCACCTGTTAAAAAGGTTAGTTACACTGTAGAGCCAAAGCGCGTTGGACAAGATTCAAACTTTGATAAACTCGTTTTAGAAGTTTGGACTAACGGTGCTTTCTCAGGTAGAGAAATTATCAGCCTTGCTGCTAAAATCATTGAAGAACATATTCACATTGTCGTAGGCTTAAGCGATGCTATGAGTGGCTTAGGTATCTTGGTTCAACAACCAACCGATCCATTACCAAAGATTTTGGAAATGAGCATCGAAGATATGGATTTATCAGTTCGTTCATACAACTGCTTAAAGCGTGCGAATATTCACACAGTAGAAGATATTACTAAAAAGACTGAAGACGATATGCTTAAAGTGCGTAATCTCGGAAAGAAATCACTTGATGAGGTTATCTTAAAACTTGCAAGTTACGGCTTATCGCTTAAGGAACAGGAGGACTAAGAAATGCCAAGAAAATTAGGTATGAAGACCGCTCACAGAATGGCTATTTTAAAAAACCAAGCTTCTAACTTGTTATGGTATGGCAAGATCGAAACAACTCAAGCAAAGGCTAAAGAACTTCGTTCTTACGTTGAGAAAATTTTAACTCTTGCTATCAATTCTTACGAAGATACGGTTGAAGTCGTTGTTAAAAAGACTGACGTTAAAGGTAAGGAAACAAGCGTTAAAGTCGTAAAAGACGGCACTAAGAAACTTGCTGCAAGAAGAAAGATTATGTCTAAGATTTACGACTTACAAGAAGTTAAGGCTAAAGGCGAATCAAAGAGTTCGTATAAAGAAAGAACTAAGGGTATCAACCACCCATTAGTTGAAAAGATCTTCAACGAACTTGCTCCAAAATACGCTGACAGAGCAAAAGAGTTAGGTCAAGGCGGTGGCTACACCCGTATTTACCTTTTAGGTGAACGCCGTGGCGATGCAACCGAAAGAGCAATTATCGAATTAGTTTAATTAACTTAAAAAACAGCCCTAGTGGCTGTTTTTTTAATGCCTTTTTTGACAAAATAGGTCAATATGCTATTTATCTCGTCATTTTTATAAAAAATATATATGTTAAAATGTGTAAAAAGGGGTATAAAATGGCAAGACGGATAGTTATTACAAGTGGAAAAGGTGGCGTGGGAAAAACGACTGTAACGGCGTTTTTAGGTGCGTATTTAGCCAGTATGGGAAAGCGCGTAGTTATGCTCGACTTAGATTTTGGGCTTAATAATCTTGACGTAAGCGTAGGTGTTGAAGATAAGGTTATTTACGACGTAATTGACGCCGTTGAAGGTAGGTGTCGGGTAAAGCAAGCGCTCATTGAGTGCTCGCAGAAAAACTTGTACGTTATACCTTCTTGTCACACTTTTTCGCTTGGAATAAACGCGCAAAGCGTTAAACTTTTAATCGAAGGGTTATCTTCAAGTTTTGACTTCGTACTTATTGACTGTCCTGCAGGAATAGACAGCGGTTTTACCCGAGCAATTTCCTGCGCCAACGAAGCAATAGTCGTGGTCAATCCTACACTTCAAAGTTTAAGAGATGCGGATAAAGTATTAACGATACTTAAAAGTTACGAACTAGACGGCGTAAATTTAGTCGTTAATCGCGCTCGGCGCGACCTTATGAGAAAAGGACTTACGGTTAATTCAAAAGAAATTGAAACGGTTTTAAAAACTCCGATACTTTCAACTATATACGAAAGCGACGAAATATTACTGTCTAAAAATTGTAGTGCTTCGAAGTCGCGTGCCTATAAATATTTTAAAAAACTTGCGCAAAGCGTAATTTATAACGCTCAAAATGCAAGAGATTATTCTTCGGTTTATGGGGGCTTGTTCAAAGAAAAGAAATGAAAAAAAGTGTAGTTAATAAACGCGCGCAAAAAATGCTTGAAAGTGACAGACTCGGCATATCCTACGACGCGGAAAACGTAATAAAGCGAGATATTGAAAGTTTGCTACTTGAATATTTCTATTTAAAAAAGCGACCTGACGTTATAATTGACGGGGATAAAACGCATATTGAAATTAATATAACAGCCGTAGCAAAAAGCGTAAAAAGTTTTAATATTTTAAAATAAGTCGGTGTATAAGTCGATTATTTGTTGTTTTTTAATAGGTTAACCGTTGTTTCTATTCTAAAATAAACCACTGCTTAATAAAATATACTAATAATTAAGCGGTGGTATTATTTTGTTTTTTGATATTGCAAAAATATTGTCAGGAATAACTGTATTTTTACTAGGTTTACGCTTTATTAGCGTTTACACAGAAAAAGCAGTAGGGAATGGATTTAAGACGTTACTATTAAAAGCAAGCAAGAACAAATTCGTATCTTGTGGGCTTGGCGCGTTTTCAACTTGCATCGCGCAAAGTAGCGTTGCAACGAATATGGTTGCAATAAGTTTTTTATCGACTAGCGCAATAACGTTGAGCGGTGCCTGTGCTATGGTAATCGGTACGAATATCGGAACGACCATTACCGCACAGATTGTTTCGTTAAAGTTTGCCGGTTTTTTTGACTTTTCGTCAATCGGCTTTATCGTGGCGTTTATTGGGTTTTTGTTAAGCGGAAAAGACGGTAAAATTTCAAGTCTTGGATATTCACTTCTAGGGTTCGGACTTATTTTTATTGGGATAGAAATTCTATCAAACTCTATAGATAACTTTAAAGAATACGAGTGGTTTAACAGGCTGTTTTTAATAAAAAGTGCGCCTATACTGCTGTTAAACGGTTTTTTTATAACGGCAATATGCCAAAGTTCGTCAGTAGTTTCTAGTATGCTTGTCGTTTTAGCAAGCCAGCATATCATAGGCTTTACTACAAGCGTTTATCTACTTTTAGGCGCAAATATTGGAACTTGTATGCCCGTAATTTTTGCAACTATGAAGTCTTCTGAAAGCGAAAGGCAAGTTGCGCTTTTTAATATTTTGTTCAATATATTCGGCGGTGCGTTGTTTTTTATTATTCTTCAAATAGGGAACGGCTGGCTTATAGATTTATTAACTTCAACAAGCACGTCAGTTTCGCGACAAATTGCAAACTTTCACACTTTTTTCAATCTTACTACCGGTTTAATCACTCTACCGCTTTTAAACGTTTTTGTAAAACTGTGTAAGTCAATAGTCAAGCCGAAGAAACTTATAAAAAAGAGTATGCGCAAAATAAAATAACCAAAATTTGACAAGAAATTTTCGCATAACTATTGACAAAATTATAATTTAGTTATATTATAATACATATTAAAGATAAACAAGACTAAGGAGTTACGTTATGAACAAAAAATCTATTAAAGATATTGACGTTAAGAACAAGCGTTGTTTAGTTCGCGTTGACTTAAACGTTCCTATTAAAGACGGCGTTATTACTGACGAAAACCGTATAAACGGCGCAATGCCAACTATTAAATATTTGCTTGAAAACGGTGCTAAAGTTATTCTTTGCTCACACCTTGGCAAGCCACACAACGTTTTAGACGAAAAAATTGCTTTAAACAAAAAGGAAAAAACTGCCGTTGCGAAACTTCCTGAAAGCGAACAAGAAGCGGAAACTGCTAAACTTATCGAAAAAGCAAAAGGTGACGTTAAGAAGTTTACCTTAAAGCCTGTCGCTGACAGAATTGCAGAACTTTTACCTGAAGTTAAGGTTGTATTTGCAACTGATACGGTTGGCGCTGACGCTAAGAAAAAGGTTAGCGAAATGAACTTTGGTGAAATAGTTATTCTAGAAAATACTCGTTTTAACGCTGGCGAAGAAAAGAGAGAAGAAAACTTCTGTAAGGAACTTGCAAGTTTTGCAGATATCTTCGTAAACGACGCGTTCGGAACGGCTCACCGTTCACACGCATCAACTGCCGCTATCGTTGAATACGGCTTCGTTAAAGATGCAGTTTGCGGTTTCTTAATTGAAAAAGAACTTTCAGTTATGGCTGACGCTTTAGAAAATCCAGTTCGTCCGTTCACGGCTATTTTAGGTGGTGCTAAAGTTGCTGACAAGTTAAACGTAATTTCTAACCTATTAGAAAAATGCGACACGCTCATTATCGGTGGCGGTATGGCGTATACTTTCTTAAAGGCAAAAGGTTATGAAGTTGGTACTTCACTCGTTGACGACGAAAAGATTGACTACTGCAAGGAAATGATGAAAAAGGCAGAAGACTTAGGTAAGAAATTACTTCTTCCTATCGACGCTGTCGTTGCTTCTGAATTCCCAAACCCTATTGATGCAGAAATCGCTGTTGAAACCGTTTCAGTTTCAGAAATTCCAAACGAAAAAATGGGACTTGATATCGGCGCAAAGACTGCTCAGCTTTACAGTCAAGAAGTTAAAAACGCTAAAACCGTTATTTGGAACGGTCCTATGGGCGTTTTCGAAAATCCAATACTTGCTAAAGGTACTAACCAAGTTGCTAAAGCACTCGCTGAAAGCGATGCAACGACTATTATCGGTGGCGGTGATAGTGCGGCTGCAGTTGCTCAACTTGGCTACGCTGACAAAATGTCGCACATCTCAACAGGTGGCGGTGCATCATTAGAACTTTTCGAAGGTAAAAAATTACCTGGTATTGAGTGTTTAAACGAGAAATAAACTAATCTAATATAAACTAATCAAATAAACATCAAGGAGATGGTTTTATGAGAAAACCATTAGTAGCAGGAAACTGGAAAATGAATAAGACGGTGCAAGAAGGCATCGAACTTATCAACGAGATTAGACCGCTCGTTGAAGGTGCAAACGCAGAAACAGTTCTATGCGTACCGTCTACTTCTTTGTATCCTTTAGGGCAACATTTACAAGGCTCTAATCTTAAACTTGGCGCGCAAAACGTTCACCACGCAGAATTTGGCGCATACACTGGCGAAATTTCTGCGCTTATGCTTAAAGAGTTAGGCGTTGAGTACGTAATACTCGGTCACAGCGAGAGAAGAACGTTCTTTGCAGAAAACAATCACTCCGTAAACAAGCGCACTCTAACTGCGGTTAAGCACGGCATTAAGCCTATTATATGTATAGGTGAAACTCTTTACGAAAAGAAATCTGAACAAACAGGTCAAGTCTTAACCACTGCGTTAAGAGACGGGCTTGAAGGCGTTGAAGATTTTTCTCAAGTAGTAGTTGCGTACGAGCCGTATTGGGCAATCGGTACGGGTAAAATTCCAACGCTCGACCAAATTGCAATCGTCGTAAGTTTTATAAGAGATACGATTGGTCAGCTTTACGGCGAACAAAATTCTGAAAGATGCCGTATTCTTTACGGTGGTAGCGTAAATCCGTCAAATGCAGAAGAAATTTTCTCGTTACTTGACGTAGACGGCGGACTTATCGGTGGCGCAAGTTTAAAACCACAACAATTTGCTGAAATTGTTAAAGCAGCGAAGTAACATTACAGAAATTATATGCTCCGAGTTTTTCTCGGAGCGTATTTTAAGAAATTAACTTATAAAGGATAAATTTTTATGAAAGATATGAAAACAAGACCTGTTTGCCTTATTATAATGGACGGTTACGCAAAAAGCAACGAAAACACGATAAATGCTATAAAACTTGCAAATAGCGGTGTTATAGAGGGACTTATGCAAAAATATCCGTCAACTTATTTAGGCGCAAGCGGACTTAGCGTAGGGCTTCCTGACGGTCAAATGGGCAACAGCGAAGTCGGCCACCTTAATATGGGCGCAGGCAGAATAGTTTATCAAGAACTTACAAGAATAACTAAAGAAATTAACGACGGCGACTTTTTTGAAAATGAAGAACTCGTTCGTTCGATAGATAACGCGGTAGCAAACAATAAGAAAGTTCACTTTATCGGACTTTTATCAAACGGTGGCGTACACAGTCATAATACTCATTTATACGCACTCGTTGAACTTGCAAAGCGTCGTGGCGCGAAAAAAGTTTTCGTTCACGCGTTTTTAGACGGTAGAGACGTTTCTCCTACAAGCGGTATTGATTTCGTTAAAGAACTTGACGAAAAGTTGAAAGAAATTGGCGTAGGTAAAATCGCAACCGTTTCTGGTAGATACTACGCAATGGATAGAGATAACCGCTGGGACAGAGTAGAAAAAGGCTATAACGCAATGATAGGAATTTCCGAAAAGTCGTCAAATAACGCGGTTAACGTGGTGAAAGAAAGTTACGATAACGGCGTAACCGACGAATTTGTCGAACCTACTACTATCACTCGTTGCGGAAAACCTATCGGCGGAATCGCTAAAGGCGACAGCGTAATTTGCTTTAACTTCCGCCCAGATAGAGCAAGAGAAATTACCCGCGCAATAAGTCAATCTGACTTTAACGGATTTGAAAGAAAGACTGGTTTTTTAGGTGTAGACTACGTTTGCTTTACTCAATACGACGCAACGCTTCAAGGTGTTAAGGTTGCGTTTAAACCACAAAGTTTAGACAATACTTTCGGTGTATTTTTATCTAAAAAGGGGTATACTCAATTAAGAATAGCCGAAACTGAAAAATACGCGCACGTAACGTTCTTCTTTAACGGTGGCGTAGAAAAACCGGAAGACGGCGAATATAGAGATTTAATTAATTCTCCGAAAGTAGCAACTTACGACTTACTTCCTGAAATGAGTGCGTTCGAAGTTACCGACAAGGTTTTAGAAGAAATTGACACGGATAAGTTTGACGTCATTATTTTAAACTTTGCTAACTGCGATATGGTAGGACACACGGGCGTAGTTGATGCTGCGGTAAAAGCCGTTCAAACGGTTGAAAGTTGCGTTCAAAAAGTCGTTGACAAAGTTTTAGCTAAAGGCGGTACAGTCGCAATTACTGCAGATCACGGCAACGCAGACAAAATGACTGAAAACGACGGCTCGCCGTTTACTGCTCATACGACAAATCCTGTTCCGTTTATCTTAGTTGGAAAAGATTACGAAGGTAAAAAACTTCGCGACGGTGGAATCCTTGCGGACATTGCGCCAACATTAATTGACGTTTTAAACGAAGAAAAGCCGTCTGAAATGACAGGTAGCAGTTTAATTATTAAGTAAAATCGTAAAAATTTACTAAAAAATTACATTGAATATAAATTTTGCTTAAAAACGCTTGTAAAAATTTTTTATATGTGTTACAATTTATAAGCATTAAAATTAATCGGAGAAACACGATATGTTAAATAATTTATTAGCAATCCCATACGAGATTTACAGCAAAATACAGCTTGCTATGTTAATAGTAACTGCTATTTGTGCGTTATTCGTTATATTTGTCGTTTTAATTCAACCTGGTAACTCTAACGGAATCAGCGCGATAAGCGGTGGTACAACCGATACTTTCTACGGTAAGAACAAAGCAAAAACTCTTGAAAGTAAACTCAGAAAACTTACGGTATTCTGCGTTGTAATTATGGCAGTTTTAATGGTTGCGTTCTTCGTAATTTCAATTTTCGGTGACGTTATCGTTGGTTAATAAATAAGGTGTTTTAGGCGACTACTTTTTGGGTAGTCGCCTTATTTTTTGATTATGAGTAAATATTATAGATTAAAAGAACAATTTAATAAGAAATTTTTAGACGGAAAGACTTTTTTGCAGATAGCAGAACTCTTTTCTCTAAGTTCTAAGCAAGAAAAAAACGAACTTCGTTTAGCGCTTGAAAAACTTGAAAAGGAAAAGGTTATCTATTTTTCTAACGGTAAATATTATCTAAAGACGAAAAAGTCTAAAAAGGATAACTATTTGACAGGTACAGTCCGTATTAACGAGCGTGGTTACGGCTTTTTAACCGTTGAAGGTTTTAACAGCGACTTTTTTATTCCTGCAAAAAAAATGGGTAACGCTTTTAACGGCGATACGGTTATTTGTAAACTTGTTGGTGGCGAAAAAGGTGACGAAGTTGAAGTCGTCAAAATTTTAAAACGCGGAATAACTAAACTTTGCGGAACTTTCTATAACGACGGTAAAGTCGACTTTGTAAGACCTGACGATAAAGGCTATATCTACGACGTTATTCTTTATCATACGATGGGTGCTAATTTTGGCGATAAAGTTTTGGTGGAAATTACCGACTTTCCTAAAAACGCAAACCCAAAAGGAAAAGTCGTTCAGATTTTAGGTAAAAGTTTAGAAATTTTTGCTGAAGAAAAAGCCATTATTTTAACTAATAAAATCGAAGAAGAGTTTTCCAAAAAAGCGATAGACGAGGCTAAGAGTATTTCACAAAAAGTGCCCGATAGCGCGATTAACGGCAGATTAGACTTAAGAAACGAACTGATTTTTACAATAGACGGTGAAACTGCACGCGACTATGACGACGCGGTATCGCTTAAAATTTTAGATAACGGTAACTATCTTTTAGGCGTGCATATTGCCGACGTATCTGAGTACGTAACTTTTAATAGTCCGCTTGACAAAGACGCTTACGAGCGCGGTACGAGCGTTTATCTCCCTGATAAAGTAATCCCTATGCTACCGTTTGAACTATCAAACGGAATTTGCTCGCTTTCTGAAGGGGTGGATAGGCTCACTTTATCCGTAATTTCAGAAATTGATAAATTCGGAAAAACGGTAAATACTGAATTTTTTAAAAGTGTGATTCGTTCGTCACACCGCTTGACTTACACGAGCGTTCAGAAAATTATCGAACGCGACGAAGAAGAGATAAAGCGCTATCCAGATATTGTAGAAAATATTGACCATATGTTTACGCTTAAGAATATTTTGGCTAAAAATAGACTAGAAAACGGCGAAATTGATTTATCCGTCAAAGAAGCAGACGTCTTTTACGATAATGGAAAAGTGTGCGTTTCAGAGCATAAAGTCAACGACGCGACGAAACTTATCGAACAATTTATGATTTTTGCTAACGAGCGCGTTGCTGAATATCTTTTCGAGAGAGAACTTCCTTGTATCTATCGCGTTCACGATAAGCCAAGTTTAGAAAAAGTTGCAAACTTTAATATTTTCTTGAACTCGCTTGGAATAAATGAAAGCATCAGGGGAAAAGAGCCGATTGAGTATAAAAAACTTTTAGATATGCTAAAAGGCGAAAAAACTTATCCCGCTGTTAATAAAATGATGCTTAGATCTATGCAAAAGGCTGAGTATTCGTTTGAAAACATAGGGCATTTTGGCTTAGCGTCAGACTGCTATTTGCACTTTACTTCACCTATAAGAAGATATCCCGATTTAGTAGTTCACAGAATTTTAAAAGACGCGCTTGACGGCAAAATTGGCGAGTTAACCGACTTATACGGCGATTTTGTTAAAAAAGCGTCGAAAAATTCGTCAGAGAAAGAAAAACTTGCCGCGCTTTGCGAAAGGGACGTCGACGATTTGTACAAAGTCTTTTATATGCAAGATTTTATCGGGAAAGAGTTTGAAGGTGTTATCAGTGGCGTTACAAGTTTTGGGGTGTTCGTTGAACTTGAAAATACCGTTGAAGGAATTATCAGGCTTGAAAACTTGCCAAGAAGGAATTATCAATTCATAGAAGAAAAGATGCGTCTAGAGTGCGGTAAATTTTCGCTAACCTTAGGCGACAGTGTAAAAATTGTCGTAATTGGTGCAGATATTGCAACGAGAAAAGTAGAGTTTGCGTATATTTCTAAAAAATCTGTATAATTAATAAACAAATTTAAAAATAGGTATTGATTTTTGAAAAAAACTGTGGTAGTATTATTATGATGAAAATTATTGCTGAAAATAGGTCCGCGCGCTTTGAGTACGTCATCGAAGATACGATCGAAGCGGGAATTAGTCTTGACGGGGGAGAAGTAAAATCCGTTCGTCAAGGTCAAGTTTCTTTAAAAGATGCGTATTGCTCGATATATAAGCGCAGTATTTTTATAAAAAATATGCATATTGCGGTATACGACAAGGCTGGCGCATATAATATAAAGGATGCTAAGCGTGATAGACGACTGCTTTTGCACAGAAGTGAAATAAACAAACTTTTGCAAAAAGCAGAACAAAAAGGCTATACGCTAGTACCGCTTAAAATGTACTTTAATAAATCGCTTATAAAAATTGAAGTTGGCGTTTGTAAAGGTAAGCACACTTACGATAAGAAAAACACTATAAAAGAGCGCGATTTAGACAGAGAAACGGCGCGCGAAATTAAAAACTATATCAAGTAACTATCGGCAAAAGCCGAAAAATATAAACACAAAAGGAGTTTTTTTAAAATGGCAAAAAGATACCACATCTCAAAACGCAAAGACGACGGAAAATGGCAAGTTAAGTGCGAAGGCGCTGAAAAAGCATTAAAGCTTTTCGATACTCAAAAAGAAGCAATCGACTACGCTAAGCAAGTTGCCGACAATCAAGAAGGTTCTATCGTTATTCACAAAGAAGACGGTTCAATCAGAAAACAAAAATACTAAGATAATCGACTTATACGTCGATAAATTGTTTAGTCCGACAATGTAACGGGCTAAATTTGGGGTAGCACTGGATTCGACTGGGTGAGAAAGGGACGGTGTAAGCATGCCGAAGTTATCGTCGCTTCGTTAAATAGGCGGTAATTAAATTTAAATGCTGATCAAAAATTAGCTTTAGCTGCTTAATTACAGTAGCCGTTCTACGCAAGTTTTTCGCCGACTTGCGATAGGGCGTCAATCAGGCGAAAAAGCAAGGTTTTCTTTAACTTTGGCAGACTTTGCGAAATTTTAAAAGTTCACGCTCAATTTTTTGTGCCTTACCATAGAATTGAGAAGGGAATAAGATAAGGCTAAGCATGTAGAAGACCTTTCGGTTTTCACGCAACACGTGGGTTCGATTCCCACCTATTCCACCAAAACAAAAAAGGCGTTTTTGACGCCTTTTTTGTTTTGGTGGAAATTGTTTGTGGTGGGAATCGGACGCCAGCCGAAAGGGTGTGGGCTAAACCAGCCCTTAAGGCGCGCCTATTTAGCGCTTTTATCAGTTTTTGATTTTGTAGAATTAATATTCGACTGCAACCAAAAACTAAAAAAATCATCTAAATAATCCCACTTAAGGTT
>JAZSKA010000003.1:0-102570 GCA_045534605.1 Christensenellaceae bacterium
GTTCAACTCCTTGGCTCACAGAACGACATGGCTACGATCCGACTTGTTTCCTCAAGCATTTCTTGGAACTTTTTGGCAGCCATTTGATTGGTTTTGCCGTATTCCTTAATTTGCTTGCGGAGCATTTTTATAAGCAATTCTAGCTTGGAAGCAGGCATCTTGACGTCGGACAACTTTTCAAAGTATTCAGGACTGAAAATATCTTCCTGTTCGCCGTCTTCAAGAATGCTTTCGACTTTATTATATTTCAATGCTTCTTCAACCATTTTAGCAACATGACGATTCATGGTTTCCGTATCCACATCGCTTGTTCCGCTCATTTTGCGAACGAAACCTGCAATTGCCATAAAGCATTGCGCAAGGGCAGATTCTTCTTCGCCGAGCTCTCCAGACGGCTGGCAAATATCATAAGCCGCACGCATACGTTTAACTGTTTTTAAGAAATAGGTCTTGAATGATATCTTTTTAACGTTTTTACCGCCGTTAGTTTGAGTTTGTAATTCCTGGGTGGAGATAAATACGTATTCGGCAGCTTTTGCTAATAGCGTATATCTCAAAGCAGGGTCGCCGTTCGGGTCAAGGAAAGGCGTTAAATCATATCCCGTGAAAAGGTCTTTAAGGATTTCAATTTCTTCTCTAAAAATTGTGGTGGCTTGTTCAACGTCATCAGCGGAAGGGGCAACGGAAACGTCGCCACCGTAAGTTTTCATTGCCTCGCGCATATTGTCACGTATGCCGATATAGTCTACAATTAAGCCATAGTCTTTGCCTTCGTACTTTCTATTGACACGGCTAATAGTTTGGATAAGCATGTGTTTTTTAAGTGGCTTGTCGTTATACATATAGGTCAGCGAAGGCACGTCAAACCCCGTAATCCACATATCTACAACTATAACGATACGGAAGTTTGATTTGTCTTGCTTAAAGGCTGCATCCAAATCATCCGAACGCTTATTGTTTTTAACGCCGCCAAGATAGTTGTACATTTCCTTTTCATCGTTGCTACCGACGCTTGCAACCATAGCAATGCAAGGCATTGGCTTTAATTCACGAAGTTCTTCTTCAGTTGCTTTCATGCCATCGGGCACTTTCTTTTCTACAAACCACTCAGGGTATTTATCTTGGAATTTCTTTAGAAGTTTATAAGCAATTTCCCTTTTAGAACAAACTATCATTGCTTTTTGTACCCTTTCAGGGTCACTTTCACAAGATTTTACGTAATGGTCGTGAATGTCCACGGCAAGGCGTTCCAAACGAGAGGGTTCGCCAAGTATAACTTCCATAGAACTCATAGCCTTTTTGCTTGCTTCTATATCTTCTTCAGTTGCGCCGTCGTCAGCACATTTCTTGTAATATACTTCAATTTGTTTAACCTTTTCTTGGTCAAGTAATACTTTTGCAATACGAGGGTGATATTTAATGGAAACAGTAAGTCCGTCGGCAACTGCTTGGTCCATCGTATAACGGTCAATTTCGTCACCGAAAGTTTGGTACGTTTCAGAAATAGGCGTACCAGTAAATCCAACGAACGTAGCGTTGGGGAGAGCCTCTTTCAAAACCTTTGCGTATGGCTTTGAAACCATAGCTCTCATATTTTCGTCTGTATCTTTGCTAAATTTAATTTTCTTTGCGTGTTCAAGTTGTGTTCTATGTGCTTCATCGGAGAAACAAATGATATTTGCACGGTCGTTGATAAGCCCGATTTTATCGTTTTCACGGTCGCAGAACTTTTGAATGGTGCAGATATAGAAACCGCCGCTTTCACGCGCGCCGAGTTCTTCACGTAATTCCTTACGGGTTTGCACAACTTTAACTTCGCCAAGGTTTAAGAATTCTTTACTCTTGGTGAATAGTTTTGCGCCTTGTTTTTGCAAGTCGTCACGGTCAACAATTAAAACGATGGTGGGAGAACCTATTTCAGGCACGTCCGTGCAACGTAGTGCAAGTTGACGGGCAAGGAACGCCATAGTGTACGTTTTTCCGCAACCAGTCGCGCCAAAGTAAGTACCGCCCTTACCACTTTTTTCTACAACGGATTTTACAATACTACTTTTCAGTAATCGCGCAGCAAAAAACTGCGGATAGCGACAAACAATTTCACGTTCAGCGCTGTCGTATTCGCTGTCTTCAAAATATATGTAATCACGGAAAATT
The DNA here is from genome assembly GCA_045534605.1 of Christensenellaceae bacterium. Lineage (GTDB taxonomy): Bacteria > Bacillota > Clostridia > Christensenellales > Borkfalkiaceae > UBA4636. The sequence continues at coordinate 2,155 of JAZSKA010000003.1, forward strand.
TCAAGGAATCTTTCTGGTGAATAAACACCCTTAATCATGGCTTGCGTTTCTTCGAAAGGAAGCGTAGAAACCTTATCGCCGTCATTAACGCGACGCCAAGCATAGAAATGTTCATAAGGAGTGCGAACCGTGCCAAGGCGCGTTTTTACGCCGTCGGAAATACACGCCAAAGGACAAAAATGGAGTAAGTGCGGTATATCACGCCAATAGCGATTGTAAATTTGCTCCCAACCATTAAAAATAGTTGCGTGTGCATCCGCAGGATTCTTAAGTTCAATTACACATAAAGGCATACCGTTGACAAACAAAAGTATATCAGGACGACGCGTTTCATTTTGTCCGTTGTTTGTATATTCCACAGTAAATTGATTGACTGCACGGAAAATATTATTTTCAGGCTTTTCAAAATCAATCAAAACTACCATTTTAGCAAGTCCCGATTGCGGTGTGAATTGAATACCGTTTACCATCCATCCATATACTTTATGTAATGTCGAAAACTCGCTTTCAGAACCGACAAGACGAACGGTGTCAATAATCTGCCGTATTTCGTCCACGGTTAAATCGACGTTCGTTTTACTTAAAAACTGCTCCAAATCGTCTGTATAAAGAACTTCTCTTTTTGAACTACGTAAAATGCTGTTTCCTGCAAGGTAATTCCAGCCTTCCTGCTCTAAAAAGGCAAGGAACGCGTTTTCATATTCCGATTCGCAATAACGCCCGTTAAAATTTTGTAATTTTGCCATTTGTTTATCCTCTGTATTATTACGGTTATACTTCAAGTTCTATTAGACATTATTTTTTAGTCTTCATGATAGTGAACTAAATAATTTTTTTCTTGTTGCATCTTTGATATTTCAATTTCTATATCGTTAATATGTTTATCAATATTCTCTTTGCGATAATGCATTTCATTTAATCTAACCATAATTTCTTTATCCAGTGGTTCTCTACCATATTTTTCTAATAGTTTAGATATGTATTTTTCTATTTCAAAAGACTCGTTTCTTAAATAATATATTTTTTGTTGCCTGTCAATTATTTCTTTTTCGATTATTTGTATCCTGTCCATTCTTTTATCTAACATTGGAAACAATGAACGTTTTCTTCTAATAGGCATTTGATTAACTTCTTCAATTACGCTATCATCGACCTTTTTACCTTGTTTTTCTTCAATAACTTTAAGGAATTGTTCCATCGTATACATATAGAACTTTTGTTGTGTTTTGTCCCTAAACTCTTTAATTAATTCTACCCTAGGTCCAATTGTTTTCCCTTTATGACGTTCCCACCAATCTTCTTTTTGATCATTGGTTATATAAATAATATCTTTTTTGTTATTTTGGGCATAATCCATAATTTGCGTCCAAACAATGTAATCGCCATAACAATTATTATCATGCTTCCCATCGCTTTTTATCGCATCTTTATAACCTGGAGGTATCTGTTTTTTATACCTTTCCTCTCCTTGCTTTTTAATTTCCTCCAATTCAACACATTGAGCACCTGTTTTCCCCTCAAACAACTTTAATATTTCTTGCAAAATACTATCATTTTCTAATTTGTTAACAACTAAATTTTTTGCTCTAACATTATCTATCCATTCAATAATTTGCTTTTCTAATTTTGCGATTTCCTTTTCTTCATTTTTAATTCTCAATAGGTCAGAACATTTTTTCACAAAATTCTTCGCATCGGCTTTTAATTCATCATAATTATTAATAGTTTCAAAAACAACATCCGCTCTATCTTTCATAAATTCATATGCAACTTGATAGGGCATCCATACTCTACCTTGCAAGTTTGACATTGACTTTAATAGTGAATCTCGAGTCTTTTTTGTGTAGCGATATAAATTTAAAAGTATATTAGTATCAAATATAAATGTACATTCTTTCCAAAGTTCACTTTTTTCTTCATCCGTCATGCCTATATATTCACTAATTGCATTTCTCATATTTTTCTCCTTTGTAATAAGTTAATTACATCAATTTGTTAAAATCAATATTATAGCCCATGTCTTTAAGTTCTTTTAACAAAGAAAACTCCCAATTGCTTGTACTTGTATACACAACTCCTTGTAAATCAGACGGCATTTCTAATTCTGAACTTGCAAGGTATACAACATATTCTCTACCAAGTTTACCCATAAAAAATCCTGCTTCTAAAACGACGTTTTGCCTTGCTCTTGCTTTATAGTCAGTTTCTTTATTTGCTTTACCCGTATCATCAGGAGTAAATAAACAAATCGCACAGCCAACATCACTATGTTCTTCCAATTTTTCAATAATTGTTTTTCCCTTATTTGCTTTTTCCGATAAAATTACGGCTTCAATGTTTTGTTTTTCTATAAGACGAGCAACCGATTGTTTTAACGCCTCGTCATGCCCATGTACAATAAATATTTTAGAAAAACTTTTTGCTTTCTCAACCTTTTTAACAACTTGTTTCTCCTTGGTTTCTTCTTTTAATTCTTCCAAATAAGCTTGAAAGATTAATTTCGTTGCAACCAGTCCACTTTTACACTTTTTTACAATATAAGAATCTGTAACATGTGTATTCGGCATAAATTCTGTTTCTTTTAACTTCTTATATTCCAAACTATTTATGCCAAATCTTTTTACTAAATATCGCTCTGCTCTTAAAAACCATGCCTGAAAACCAGGTGTAGAAGGTTTGACATCATGTTTAATTAAAACATCTGCCTCAGAAATTAGCCACTCTAATTCTTTATAATCCGTCATGCTTTTCTTTCCTCCAATGAGCCCTTGATGAGTATAGGGCAAACGTCTTTAATCTGTGCTTTTAATTTCTCGTTGATTTCCTTACGCGCTATATACACGTTGTAAACGTCAACTATCGCCTGTTGCGTTTGAATATCGGGAATAGGGATTTCCACTTCTTGCATTAAATCAAATGAAAAAGTATCTCTCACCGACCCCATAGCATAAAACAGCGTGCTTCTATGAAATTCTTTTCTTCCAAACCATAACATCAAATATTCGGGTATGATTTTTTGTTTATTAACCACACCGAATACAATATACATAGGGGATATAATACAATCATCGCCACCCAATAATGCTATAGACCCCAAGTTTATTCTTGATGGATTATATGCAAATTGCCCTTTTTTGACAATCTTATAATTACTAAAATTCAAATCCGTTGTATCTGCTCTTGTTTCGCTAAATGTACTTGAACTATTAACGCCTTGAATGTTAGTAATTTCCAAGTCCACGTTGCGTACGGCAATTTCTTCAATATAAGGAGCGATTTTTTCGCAGGGATGATTGCGGCGCAGGTCTTCGATATAGCCGTCGCAGACAAGTTTTAAGTCTTCCAAGCCACGCTCATAACTTTGTTGATTTGTCACCATTGCCTTATAGATATCCACGTATTTTTGTTGCGTAGGCAAGTCAGGAAGTTCGATATCAATATCGCACATATCTTCCCAAGAGAAAGTTTCTCTTGCTGATCCCCAGGAATTAAAACGCGAATAACGGTCAAACTCCGGGCGGTTAAAATACATAAACAAGTAATCAGAAAGTAAGCAGTTTTTGTCTTTTACTCGAAAAACAATGTATGTTGAGGAAACTATATAAATATTATCCGTTGTATTGTGTGCCAACGTTATTTTTTCGCCATTTCGAGACGTAACCGTAACGTATGCAAAATCGTCAGGTCTAACTAGTAAATACGATTCTAAAGGGACACCGTCCATATCAGCCTTCGTTTCTATAAACTTTTTTTGTATTGATATGCCTTTTACGTCGTCAATGGTATATTTTAAGTCGACATTATTGTCATTGCAAGGTTCTATTAAATCGCCTAATTTGTATTTAGTCAATACCATAGCCAATCCCCTTGAATGCCTTTTCTAACATTTCTTGCGATTTCTTTTCTTGGGCGAGAATTTCTCTCATTTCGCTTTGAATACGCGCCATTTCCACTGGGAAGTCAATATCCAAATCGTGGTCGATAAACTCAATATATTTGCTAGGAACAAGCGTCCACCCGTTCTTTTCAATTTCGTCCATAGATGCGCTATGGTATAGTTCGGGTTCTGCGTAGTTTTTGCCGTCAGTTCCTTCGCTTTGCCAAGTGTGGTAAATGTCCGCCGCGCGTTGAATTTGAACGTCATCTAAACGTACTTTCTTTTTGTTTTCACCAGAAACGTGATTTTCTCTCCATTGGCGTAAGTCCATAAATAAGATTTCATGTTCACGGTTACGAAGTTTTCTTCCGTGATATTCGCCACCTTTTTTGTTTTGGTTCAAAATCCAAAGGGTTACGCTGATATCCGTCGTAATAAACAGTTCTCGTGGAAGAATAATAATTGCTTCCACCTTGTCATTTTGTATCAGTTTTTTACGAATTTCTAACGTATCCGTATCCCCTAGAGCACCGTTAGCGAGCAAGAATCCCGCAACGCCATCGAGGGGTTTTAAGTGTGAAAGCATGTGCAAAATCCACGCATAGTTTGCATTGCTTTCAGGTGGCGTAGTATAATCTGACCAACGAGGGTCATTTTTTAAATTATCGTCATACCAGCCTTTAAGATTAAATGGCGGGTTTGCCATAATGTAATTAAAGTAAATGCCTTTATGAAGGTCTTTTGTAAAAGTTGAAATGCTTTCTGCGCCTAAATTATGGCTGATACCACGAAGTGCAAGGTTCATTTTTGCAAGACGATAAGTTGCTGCTTCTTTTTCTTGTCCGTAAACGTTGATACGGCTAATATCGCCATGTTTTTCTCTCACTAGGTCGGTACTTTGGACAAACATACCGCCAGAACCACAGCAAGGGTCGTACAAAGTGCCGTCGAACGGCTCAATCATGGTAGAAATAAGTTGAACTGCGTCGTGGGGAGTATAGAATTCGCCTTCTTCCTTGGTGGCATTTACAGCAAATTCTTTCAAGAAGTATTCGTATACTCTACCGATTAAGTCTTTTTCTTCGCCAAAGGCTTTATGGCTAATTTTATTTACTTCGTCCACTAGTTGTTTTATGTCGTTAGGAGCAAGATTACGTGTGGTAAACGTGCCTTCAACAAAACAACCTTTAAGTTGTTTACTGCTGGTTGCAATGCTATAAAGAGCAGTATCAAGTGCAACATTTAACTTTGGAGCGGGTGTATTGATAATGGTAGACCAACGTGCTTCCACTGGTAAGTTATACGTGCCGTCGGTAAAAGTAGCATCATCGAAGAAAGCCTTAAATATTTCTTCGTCATCAGGGTTAAGACCTTGTTCGATAAGGCTTTGACGGAGTTTTGCAGTACCATCTTCAAATTTTTCGCCAATAAAGCGCAAGAAAACAAGTGTTAAAGTTATATCACGCTTTTCAAAAAACGAACCGGCATTGCTTGCTTTGCGTAAGATATCTCTACACTTGAAAAGTATATTATCTAAATTAATTTTTACTTCTGCTTTCTTTTTAGCCATTATTTTCTTCTCCTGTTTTGCTATCTTTTTTCAAATAGTAAGTCATAAAAATTTCCGATAATGAATCTTCAATACGCGTATAAAGTGCGTCTTTCCCAAAACTCCGAAAAATATTTTTTTCAATAAGCCTTACTAGCGCATAAATTAGTATTACGGTAAGTATAATTCCTAAAATAAATCCTACGTTTTCTACGGATTGCATTACAGTTTCAGTTACTAGAAGGGCAAGCACAGAAATAACAAAGGCAAGAATTGAAAGAAGTTGTCCTGATTGCGAAACTTTCCTTGGCAACAAACATTGATAATGCCTAATTGCTTCTTCTACTTTTGGTCGTGTATTGATTTTATGCTTTTCCAAAATTTCTTTTAAGATTTTTATATCATCACTGTGGATTTTATTTTGATAGGCTCGAATTGTTGCTGAAACTTTAAAAAACGCTTTTACTGTGCGTTGTTCTTTTTTTAGTCCTTTAAAAAACACAAAAACATAGCAAATGACATAAAAAATGAACATTCCGCCAAAAAGAATAAGTGCATATATATTTTCACCATACCCTTTTTTCACAACTGCATTTAAAAATATTGTGCAAACACAAGAAAAAAGAAATGCCCCAAGTATAAGCAACAATTGCGAAGCTAGCGTTTTTGAATTATTTTTAAATTCGTTTTCAATTTGTAAATACATTATTTATCCTCTAGTTTCTATTTTATATATTTAACTAACTTAAAATATTAGTAGTGCTATTATACAATAAATTTACATATTTTGCAATACTCTAATAGAAAATTGAACCAAGTTTATACCTAATTTTGCATACATATGCTGGCATTATGTTAAAATTAATGTTATTTTAGCAATTAAAATGGCTGTTAATCGGCTTATAGGCGTATATTTTGTGGTTTTTACAATTTTAAATTGGACTGAAACTTATTAATGCAAAAATACTCTTTACAATCACAATTAATCGTGATATGATATAACTAAAAGTGAGGTGCTTAATTGATATGATTGCTTATGAAGGTAAAGAGCCGTATGTATTCGTTTCTTATTCGCACAAAGATTTAGATAGAATATTCCCGATAATTGCCCAATTAAAGAAAAAAATGTGCAGAATTTGGTACGATGAGGGACTGCACGCGGGTGAATCTTGGAACGATAGTATAGCGGAACATTTATTGAACTGCTCTCAATTTATCGTTTTTATATCTCCAGATTCAATTACGTCAAAATACGTAATGTCAGAAATTAACTACGCCATATCTAAAAACAAAAATATTATTCCTGTAATTTTAAGAAAAACTGAACTTTCTGCAGGCTTGGAAATGATGTTAGGGACGATTCAGTTTTTAGATATTACTGACGAAACTGATATTTCTAAATGCGTAAATATCATTTCGTCCGTTTTGTTGAAAACTGTTTTTTCATTAACAAGTATGCCGTTTTTACAAGATTTGGGATATTCTTTTTATATGATTACGCAAGACGTTGAACGACAAGAAACCAATAAAAAAGCAGTAGCAACTATCATGTGTAAAGATTCTCAAGGAAATGAAATTGATATTTTTAATTTAAATAGACTTGGAGCATACGATGCGTCATATCATATATCATCAGTTGATTCAATCAAAGACTATTTCTATACTGGAAAAATTAGAGGGTCATATCAAGTCAATATTAAAGGATCATTTTTTCTTGAATACCCACTCTATGGACCAGACGTCGACGTGTTGTTAATTTTAATTTTACGAATCCCACGTCACGGCGAGCCAACAATTAAACTTGTAGATTACCAGTATGTTGACAGCGTTGCATCTATCAACTGTTTAGATCAAGAGAATTTTGACGTTGTAGGCGAAAAAGGATGGAGTTCGCAAATTAAATATTATTTAGAAGGGAAATTATATAAGTGATATTCGCTTTTATTCACTCAAAAAAAACCGCTTTTAGGCTTAAATATCGCCTAAAAGCGGTTTTAGTTTTATCTACTAACCTTTATAAAAAAGAGATTTACCCCAATTTTGTGTTGGTGGTAAAGAAGTCAGACCAAGAATCGTTTAAATATTTTTTATAGTTTTTAATGGTGACTTCGTTGGGCTTTACTGATTCGAGTTTTTCCCACGGAATTGGCATAGAAATAGGTGCGCCGTCGCGCGCGCGGACGGAGTACGGCGCAACGCAAGTTGCGCCGATATTGTTTCTTAAATAGTCGACGAAAATTTTACCGCGACGCTTTTCTTTTCTGATATTCGTCGTAAATTCTTTTTCCCATTTATTTTCACAAACCGTAGCGATTTGGCGTGAAAAATCGTAAAAAACGTCCCAATTTTTACAAGTTTTAAAAGGCACGACGATATGATAGCCTTTTCCGCCACTCGTTTTTAAAAAAGACTTAAGCTTTAATTCGTCAAGAACGGACTTGACTTTTAAAACAGATTCGCGAAGTTTATCGAGTGAAAATTTCTCGTCAGGATCAAGGTCAAAAACCATAATAGACGGCTTTTTAAGCGAAGTAATTTCACTTCCCCACGTGTGAAACTCTACAGTTCCCATCTGAACTTGATAGACAAGTTGATTTTCGTTTTTAACGTAAAAATAATCTTCGCCCTTATATTTTTTCGTTTCGACTTCTTTGTCGGATGCTGGATGCTTTTTAAAAAAGCACTCACCCTTAACCCCGTCGTGACATCTTATAACGCTTAAAAACCGATTTTTGACGAAGGGCAACATTTTTTCGGATATTTCATAATAGTACCTTATTAAATCCATTTTAGTTAATTTTTCTTTTGGGAACAGTATTTTATCGGGATTAGTTATTTTTATTTCCATTAAAACTCTCCCTTACGACGTCTTTCGCCTTCTTATCTTCTCTCAGTCCCAAAAAACTTGGCTGGCGCAAAAGATTGTCCTTAGTCCACTCTGTAAACTTAATTTCCGCAACTAAAATAGGTTTAACAAAAGTTACCGACTTTTCTTTATAATCTTTGAACGGACTTGTTTTTCTTTTAATTTTTATAAACGCGTCGTGAAGTATTTTTTTATCCTTTTCGTTAAACCCAGTTCCCACTTTCCCCGCGTAGACGAGCGTGTCACCGTCGTAATAGCCTAAAATAAGCGCGCTTAAAAGTTCGTTCTTATCAGATACGGTAAACCCGCAGATAACGAACTCTTGGCGCTGGCTGTTTTTGATTTTTAGCCAATCTTCAGATCTTGCTCCAACGTATTTTGACGACGCTTTTTTGGCTATTATCCCTTCGAGATTATTCTCTTTTGCAAACTCGAAGCAGTCCTTTCCTTTATCGACGTGATGTGAGAAAATCAACCTATTGCCCGACTTATAGGTAAGTCTTTGAAGTTTTTCCTTTCTTTCAACAAGTTTTAATTGTCTTAAATCGTTACCGTTTAGCGCAAGCAAATCGAACACAACGAAGTACAAATCGGTTTTACCTTTTTTGATACTTTGTTGAAGTAACCCAAAATCGCTTCTTCCGTTTTCATCAAACGAAACCACTTCGCCGTCGATTATAAAATTTTCCGCATCAATATCTTTTAAAGCGTCTGCAATTTGTTTAAATTTTTTGGTGTAATCTATTTGATTTCTCGTTTTTAAGGTGACGTTTTTGTTTTCAGAATAGGCTAAAATTCGATAACCGTCGTACTTAATTTCAAAAATCCAGTCTTTACCCGTTGGAATTTTTTGAGAAAGCGTTGCAAGCATTGGCGAACATTTTTTAAAAGGAAGTTTTGAAGGCTTGTCTTTTTTCGTTGCAAACTCGTCGCTATACTTGACGGCAAGCCAATTTTTTTCGTCGGTTTTTATAAGAGACCAAATCCCCTTTAACTTTTCCCCGTTTAAAAGCACTTTCACGTGCCCTTTCTTTAGTCCTTTATCCATTTCGATTATGGGAGTGTAATTACCGCTATCGAAAATTTCAACCGTTCCTGCGCCGTAATTACCTTCTGGAATAATGCCTTCAAAATCTATATAATCGGTCGGATGATCTTCAACTTTAACGGCAAGCCTTTTAATTTTCGGGTTTTGAGAAAGTCCTTTAGGAACTGCCCAACTTAACAAAACTCCGTTATATTCTAATCGAAAATCATAGTGGTCTGCGCGCGCTTTATGATACTGCACCACGAACCGACCGCTACCTGAATTTTTCTTACCGCTCGGCTCGTTAGTTTTTGTAAAATCGCGCTTTTTATTGTACTCTTTTAAACTCATTACTTAGCCTCCGAGACGGTTTTTACGCCTTTTTTCGGTTTTAAACTCTTTTGAAGCGCTTCCATTAAATTGATAATTTTAACAGGTTCTTTCTCGTCTTTAGAGTGAACTATTTTCCCACCTGCTATCTTTTGCTTTATTGCCTTTTTAACTCGTTCGTGATATTCGTCTTTATATTTTTCAGGCTGAAATTTGCCACTCATTTGGCTTATGAGATTTTTGGCAAGCGCAAGTTCCTTTTGTGCAACGGTAGCCTTTTCTAGTTTAGGCGCATCTTGTATTTCCGAATAGAAATAGAGAGTATTTACAAGCATTTTCCCGTCGCGAGCGCGAAGAAGAACTAGCGTTTCCTTCGTTCCTAAAACCGTCTTTGCTATTCCTGCCTTTTTCTGAGTTTCCATCGCCTTTAAAAGCACGAAATAAGCCTTGTCCGCACCGATAGGTTTTACGTAATACGCCTTGTCAAAATATATAGGATCTACTTCGTCTAAGTCGACGAACTCTTCTATCGTGATATTTTTGTCTTTAGGAGTTTTCAACTTTTCAAAATCTTCGTTCGTAAAGATTACGTATTTATCTTTTTCGTATTGATACCCCTTTACGATATCTTGGTTTTTAACTTCCTTTCCGCCACAGTCTACGCAGGTCTTTTTGTATTTTACCCTAGACTGAGTTTTCTTTTCTAACATGTTAAAACCAATATCTTGCTCTTTAACAGATAGCGACAGCGTTATGGGAATATACACAAGCCCGAACGTTATCGCCCCTTTATACGAATACGCCATAATATTTTTTTCTCCTACCTTTATTTTGATTAAAAAGCAAAAAAATAATCAAAATAATTAAAAAACCGCGCTATAGCACGATTTTTACACTTTTACGCATAAACTATAATTTAGGAAATTATCTTTTGAGCGTCACAAAATTGAAAAAACTTTTTATTTTCATCATTAAATTTTCACAATTTCATCACAAAAGCATAAAATTAGTTGCCATTAGAAAAATTTTTTGATATAATCTTTACTATATTATTAAGGAACTGATTAATACGAATTTTGTTTTGAGGGATATATTAATGTATCAAGCGATTACGTTTACAACCGCAATATTGATTGTCGCATTGGTTTTGGTTATATTTGCAAAAAAAAGCGACAAATCTTTTAGTGTGTTTTTAAAAATAACGACTATATTGTTCTGCGCGGTGGGATTTTTCCGATTTATGCTGTCGGATTCGTTTATATACGTCATAAAAGGTGGATATCTTAACGACGTTTTTTACGACGATACCGACGTGTTGCAAACGATTTTGCGTTGGGGATATTATTTAAATTACGCAATCTTACCGATGGCAGTATTTTTTGACAGTCGCCTATTCAAGAATTTTGCAAGTTACGTATGCTTGCCGTTTGCGATTTTATCTTGCGTATTCTTTAACGATTATATGGTGTATTTTTTGGACTCGGCAGGAAGAGGCTTACACCTTGCGCCGTCGTTTAGGTATTTTTATTTTATTTTCGAATTAGCGCTTGCGATGATAATCCCAATTCTTATGCAAATTCGCGAAAAGCACGTGTTCAGAATAAAAGACAAAACGGAGTGGATGAATTTTTTAATTGCGCTACCATTTATCTTAATTTTAATGTTTCCAGTATACGTACCGCAGTCGCTTTTTGGATACTCGCGTCTTATTGCGGAAGTTGGCAAGCCGTTTCACATTGGTTGGATAGTAATTTTGCTTGTAGCGACGCTTGCGCTATATTATGCGTTCCGTTACAAAAGTTACAAAGACAGATATCTGCTGGTAGTATTTTTGTCGATAGTATTATTTTTCCACTACGACTCACTTTATTTAATGGGATTTAGCATACCACGTCTTCCTATACAACTTTGTAATATGGCGGCGTATTTCTATATGATAGCGATACCGTTTAAACTTAAGAAAATGTTCCAATTCTGCTTTTTAGCAAACGTAACTGGTGCGTTAATAGCAATAATAGTAGCGGACTTTTCGATGACTGGCGCGTTTGGATTTTGGAATATGCACTACATTTTAGAACACTCGCTCGTATTAATGATTCCAGCGCTTGCAATGGGACTTAGGATATTCCCAAGATCAGAAAGATCTTCTTTAAAATATATGTGCGTGGGATTTACTTGCTATTTTATATTCTGTCTTGCGTCTGGAACGATTTTAAACGGTTATGCAGACGTTACGGGATTTAGAGTAAACTATTTCTTCTTATTTGACTTAGAAAAAATTTACGGCTATCTACCATTTCTATCAAGAACGGAAAATATGCATTTGCAATTTGGAAGATTTGAATTTTATCCTTTATTAATAATCATAATTTACGCGGGTTTCCAACTGATTTGCCTGCTTTACTATTTATTGGTAAAAGCGCTATACAAAATAGAAGACGATCATATCGAATTGAGAAAATCATCGATTGACTTGTACGAAAAGATAAGCGGAAAAACTTCGAAAAGACCAAAAGAATTTATCGACTGATTGGAGAAAAACTATGCTAGAGATAAAAAATTTAACGAAAAGTTATGGAAATTCAACGGTAAAAGCCGTTGATAATCTATCATTATCTTTAAACAAAGGAGAAATTTACGGATTCTTAGGTTCAAACGGTGCAGGAAAAAGCACGACGATAAAAAGCGTCGTAGGAATCCACCCTTTCCAAGAAGGCGAAATTTTTATAAACGATATTTCATTAAAAGCCGAGCCGTTAAAGGCAAAAGCACAAATAGGCTACGTTTCGGATAACCACGCTGTTTTTGAGCGTTTGACTGGTAGAGAATATATTCAGCACATGGCAAATCTTTATAACGTTGAAGCAAAAGACGCCACCGAACGCACAGAAAGGCTTTTGAATACTTTTAAACTTACCGAGGCGTTTGATAGACCTATTAAAAGTTATTCACACGGGATGAAACAAAAAATATCCGTTATTGCCGCTTTAGTTCACAACCCAAAACTTTGGGTTTTAGACGAACCGCTTACTGGTCTTGACCCACAAAGCGCGTTTCAACTTAAAAACGTTATGAAGGAACACGCACAAGCGGGCAACACCGTATTTTTCAGTTCGCACATACTCGACGTTGTAGAAAATCTTTGCGACAGATGTTGCATAATAGAAAAAGGTAAACTTCAAGGCGTTTACGACCTTAAATCGTTGCGTGAAAACAACGAATCGCTTGAAGAAATATTTATGAAAGTTACCAGCGCAGCGGAGGAAACTAACTGATGCGCACCATTTTAAACCTTTTAAAATTGCAAATTGACAATAAAACCGATTTGCTAAAAACGACTACGCCCGCTAAGATGTTTAGACAAATAATTAAGATACTAATCGGTCTAATTCTCTTTACGGTAGTAGCAGTAATCGTTGAACTTAGAATATTTTCGCTTGGCGTAAGAATTAATCCCGAACTTTTGGCGGTTATACTTTTAGCAACGCAAATAATTTCGTTATTTTTTGCGACAGGTCACGTCATAAATACTTTATATTTATGTAAAGATAACGAAATGCTAATTTGTTTGCCAGTCACCCCTAACCAACTTTTTATTTCGAAGATAATTTTTATTTATCTACAAGAAATTCAGGCAAACGCAATTATTTCAATCCCGTTATTTTTTGGCATAGGGCTTTTAGGCGGAGTTGGTGCAAGTTTTTATCTTTCGTTCGCATTATATTTGTTGATTTTACCGATATTTCCTATAATACTAGCGTCGTTTATAAGCATACCGGTAATGTTTATAATAAAATTTTTAAAAAAGCACACTATTTTATCAATCGCGAGTATTTTAGTTTTAGTTGCAACTTGTCTATTTGGCTATATACTACTTATCAGCCAGTTTGCAGAAAGTTTCAATATAGCAAGTGCTCAGATTGAAACTGTTAGACAAATAAACGCGACCATCTCGAAAATTGGCGAAAAAGTGATAATATATTACCAACTAGCCCTTGCAATGGCAAAGTTTTCAAATTGGTACTATATTGCACTATTTATATTACTTTGTGCAGTTTTATCAATGCTGACGATTGCAATTATTCGACCGTTTTATTTCAAAACGGCAATGAGCAGTATTGAAAACACTGTAAAAACTGTTAAAAAAGGTAAACCTTTCAAAAAAAGCAACGTATTTTTCAGTCTTATTAAAAAAGAAACGCTTTGCATATTCCGTTCGCCAGCGGACGTTTTTGAATATTTTCTGTTTACCCTATTAATGCCTTTTATCGTATTTTCATACGACAAACTTTTAATGTCGATTACGGTAACACAAGCGGGCGTAAATATGATTGCAGGCTCTCACGTGCTCGTCGTTGCGATTATGGCAATGCTTTCAAATATAGCGTCAGCGTCAGCCGTATCGCGTGACGGTGGAAATTTTTATAACACGAAAATTATCCCAGTAGATTATTACACACAAATATTTGCTAAATTTACGTTTAACGCAATATTTACCGTAGGCGCGCTTTTAGTTACTATGATAGTATCTTTCTTTATCTACCCTGCTTGGCAAATAATACTAGGAACGGTGGCTATAATTTTTGCATCGCTAGGACATATTGCTTTCAGTATAGATATGGACATAAAAAATCCGACCAAATCACATCAAGGCAACGAAACTTTAGCAAGTAACAGCACCCCAAAAAGTATTATTTCAGGTCTTATAATCGGATTTATTATGGGTTTAATCGTAATATTATTGTCTGGGCTTGAAAACGCAGTAATTCCTTATATAATACTAATAGTTTTGTCAATAATCTTTGCAATCTACCGTATTTACACGTTAATTCTTAGGATTAACCTTGCTTACGATAAAATCGAAATGTGAGAAATAGCATATGAAAAAAACAGTTATTATAATATTAGCTATTCTTCCAATATTTTTACTTATAACAATAGCCTTTGCCGGCAGAATACTTTCGCTTTACCAGCACATTTCGGTTGAGAAAGTAATTTTTGTCGACGAAACGGAAGAAGAATTTCAACAAAATTTCATATTCACAGTAGAAGTCGGCGAAGAAAAAGCAACTTATATAAAAATCTATCCAGAACTTGCTTCTGATAAATCGGTCACCTACACTTCTGAAAACACTGACGTTTGCACTGTTGATGAAAACGGAGTTATTTCTGGTTTAAAATACGGAACTTCAACGGTAATCGTTAAGACTACGGATAGTGGCAAAATTTCAATGCTGAACGTAAAAGTAACTCAAGACAAGGTTTCGGGCGTAACGCTTTCTGAAAGCCAATTATCGTTAAACGTTGGCGAAAGCAAAAACCTTACCGCAGAAGTTCAACCGTTTAGCGCAATTAATAAAAAAATAACCTTCTCTTCAAATAATACGTCAGTAGTAACTGTTAGCGCTAACGGAAAAGTTACCGCGATCAGTCAAGGCGAAGCAACGATTACCGTAACGACACAAGACGGCGGATTTACCGCATCTTGCACGGTAACCGTAACTGAAGGCGCTCCACCACTATATTTCGACTTTACTTCGATTGAAGAAATAACTCAGTCAGGTGCGGGATACATCTCCACCATTGCAGAAATTAATCTTTTAGATTATATCGTATTTGACGAAGAAAAGATGGCTAAAGATGATATAAATTTAAGAATTAGTTCTGGCTCTAGTTACGCCACGATTTCACAAGGCGTTCTTACTTTTAACCAAAAAAATCGCGTTATTACGATAACTGCTTACGTAGGCGATAGCCAAAACCCAACCTACAAAGCAGAACTTCGTTTAATGCTACAATAAACAAAAAGGAGAAAAAAACATGAAAATTGCAAAAAGACTTTTATTGTCACTTTGTCTAATCTCGCTACTTATAGCAGTTGCATGCGGTGAAACGAACACGACTACCCTTTCACTCTCAGCAGATAAAGTGACGGTATCTAGAGGCGAAACTGTAACGCTTACGGCAAAAGTTTCCGACTCTAAGACAGAAACCACTGCTAATGGAGCGACTTTTGAAATTATTTCAGGAAGTGACAGTTGCACCCTTTCAGAAAACAAACTTACTATTTCACAAACGGCAACCGACAAAGCGGTTATTAAAGTCGTTGCAAAGTTAGACGGAAAAACGTCTAATACGGTTGAAATTACGGTAAGCGTTCCGCTTGAAACAATCACTATTTCAGCAAACGAATCTAACGTTTTAGCCGGTAACAGCATAATTTTAACCAAGACGCTTACCCCTTCAGGCTTAGATAAGCAAGTTGAGTGGAAAATCGTTGAAGGTCAAAACTATTGTGCAATTTCTGGCGATATACTTATCGTTAACACAACCGCTCCAACAGGCGCAAAGATAAAAGTTAAAGCGGTTTCTGGATCTATTGAAAGTAACGAACTTACTTTTACCGTTGGATATCTGCTTGAAAAAATTGAACTTTCAGTCGTAGGCTCTACGAATATCCAAAACGGAAACTCTAGACCTTTAGTTGCGACGCTTACACCAGCAAACGCTAGTGACGTAGAAATTGACTGGACTTTTGTTGAAGGTCAAGATTACTGCACAATCGCAAATAACGTAATTACAATCAGCGATACCGCACCTATCGGTTCTATAATTAAATTAAAAGCAGTTTCTGGCACTATCGAAAGTAACGTTATCACTATTACCGTAGGTACTCCTATTGAAGAAATCACTATTACACAAATCGGTTCGCTTGAAGTCGTAAAAGGTAGCACCGTAGGCTTAAGCGCAAGCGTAACTCCTGCGAACGCTTCAACAAGCGCTGTTCAATGGGAAATTTCAGAAGGCGAAGACTACGCTCAAATTATTGATAAAACTCTTGTCGTTAATCAAGACGCACCTACTGGTGCTACGATAAAAGTTAAAGCGGTTTCTGGATCTATTGAAAGTAACGAACTTACCTTTACCGTTTTAGCGACTCAAGAAGAAATTAACGCAAGTAAACTTATGTTAAGTCTTTCTGATGACGAATTAACACTTGATAAATTTGGTACTTCTTCACCTACTTTAGAAGTTGAAATTTTCAACTTTAACTTTGAACAAATTACCGACCGCAACGTAACTTTTGAAATACTTTCAGGAAGTGAATTTGTTGGTATTGAAGCTGACGGTTACAACTGCTCTTTCACTGCGTTAGGTCACGGAAAAGCAACTATTAAAGTAGGTATTGAAGGAACTGAAATTGAAGAAACTGCTGAAATAAACGTTATCGTTCCGCCTACTGCTATTAACCTTCCTGAAGTCTTTAAAGAAAGAAATAAACTTTCATACAGTTTCTCTAAAAAAGACCCGAGAAATTCATCTCCAGCAGAACTTTCGTTCGTTGCAAGCGCTTTAGGCGATAACGTTTGCCAAGACGTCTCTTATTCGTTTAAGCATGAAGACGGCGAAACTGGCGACCAAGTTGCCGTTTGGAAAGACGGTAAAATCACCTTTAACAAAACTGGTAAAACTACCGTAACCGTTTTATCAAACTCTGGAAGTAGAGTTGAAACGACCGCTTCTTACACCTTCGACGTAAACGAAGGCTATAACGTTTCTACCTACGACGAACTTAACGAACTTGTTAGAAGTAGCGCTTACACTGGTCAAATTATTAACCTTGTCGTTCTAGAAAAACCAGTTGCAAAGTTTGGTGATCATACTTACGGTTACGACCTTGTTCCTTCAGTTGTTTTAGATTACGCTAAAGATGACCAACCTCTTGAAAATATCACGAACAGCGCACTTAACATACAAGTTGTAAATAAAAACTTCTATCTAAACGGAAATAACCATAAATTTGACTTATCTCAAGTTAAGGCTCCAACACAAAAAGAAATTGATGATTATGAACAACTTGGTAGAAATTTCTCAAATCCAGCCTCAATTATTGAAGTTCTACCTTGGAGTAGCGATAGTAACGAAGTCCTTCGCAACACACATTCTGTAAACGTATATAACGTTGAATTCGTAGGTAACTGCCCTATCGATTATGACGGTGATATAGACGGAAAAAGACCTAGTGGCTCGATCGGTTCAGGTTTTACAATCGGCTCTAGAGATAAACACGAAAGTATTTATTATATCGACGTAGAAAACGTTACCGTTTCTGCTTGTTATTCAGGTCTTAGATTTGACCGCGTTGTAAATAACGGAACAGCAAAAAATATTCACGTTTACAACTGCTTCTCTAACGGCATCGAAACCGCCGCAAGCATTATGACTTTTGATAATATCCATATTGGTAAATGCGGTGCTGCCGGTATCGAGTTTACTCCAGAAAAAGCAGACAAAGCAGGTATTAACCACGACCAAAACCAAACGATTACCTTTATTGGCGATTTTAAGGTTGAAAACTATAACAATGGAGAAACTAAGTACCTTCAAAATTATAATTTCAATGGCATTACTGTTCCTCAAGTTATAAATATGACCATGCTACAGTATGATGAAACCCAATCAAGCCATATTCAAAATGAAAAAGGAGAATACGTTTTCGTTTCGTTTATATTTGAAGATTTAAGCGCGTTACCGCCTCCACATAACCCAAGCGTGGTTATCTATCCAGAATTCCAACAAGGTGGTATAATAGACGCAAAAGATCTTCCAACGGATGGTTCTGATACGACTCACCAATATATTAAATTTGACATTCTATTGACACTTCCAGATATGGGCAATCAAACTATAACTATTGGTCAAGCAATCGTTTACAACCACCACTATGCTGGTTAAGTAAATATAAATGACAAAAAACCGCGCAATAGCGCGGTTTTTTATTGTAACATAAAAACTAACGGTGCCGAAATCGTTTCGGCACCGCATAAGTTTATAGTTAATTAAAATTTTTTAATAGGTAAAAGCATGCGGGTTTCTTTTTTGTATTCTTCAAAGCCGTCTTTTTTCGATTGCCTGCCGTCTGCCATTGGAATACTGACTGAAAAGAATAATATCGTGTTAAACACTGCACCAGCTATAAGATACCAAACGCTAGGCACTGCAAAAACTACCGCAAGCGCAACGCCCCACCACATTAAAATCTCACCTAAATAGTTTGGATGGCGCGAATATTTCCAAAGTCCGTTTCTTATGAACGCTCCGTTTCTGTTTTTCTGGAACTTGTGCATCTGAACGTCGGCAATACCTTGCATTGTTGCCGCACCTATCGACACGCAAAGAAAAATCACACTAAAAATATTTGCTTCTAAGCCGTTTACAATCGCATATACCGCTGGCAAAGTGCACGCATACACGACGAGCGTTGGCACCATATGTATTCCTATAAAATTTATAATTGGATAAAACGCACCCGTCTTTTCTTTTAGCATTGTATATCGCCAATCTTGGTGGTTAAGATTAGAAAAGGTGTACGCCCAGTTTGCCGTAAGTCTTATCCCCCAGAAAAATACTACGATAAGTAGCATAATTCCAAACGCCGTTAACTTTTTCCCGATTGCAAAAAATGCTAAAATAACGGGTGGCTGAACGCTCCAATACGGATCGTAAACGGAAGCGTTACCAAAAATAACGCTAAAAACAAATGTCACGACGGTCGCAACGACGTCTGCTATAAGAAGTGATATCGCCCACCCAAAATCAAGCACACGATAGACTAAAACACCTGAAATGGTCGCTATTATATAAACAAGCGCAACAATAATAAAACTCGCCACGCGGTTTTGCTTTAGTTTTTCCATTTTTGTACTCCCATAAATACTTAATATTTATTTCTTCTTTCTTAATATTAGTACAAACCGTTTTACTTGAAGACGCCTAATTTTATCAATCTTCTTTGTAAAACTATCAATCAAATATATACGATGCGATATATTCGACGTCTTTTCCTTCTGATAATTTTGGATCTTCTTGAGAAAATTTAAGATTTAAGCCTATCTCTTTCGACGCTAAATCAAAGTGACAGAGCGCAATTCCCATATCAATTTTTTGCATGTCAAGTCCTTCGTGCGCTCCAAAACCTTTACTGCGCTTTAGGTAGAAGTGAACGGCGTTATCCGTCACAACTACGCGCCACGGCTGTTTATTTACCGCAGACGGCGCCCATCTTACCATTTCAAGCGGATAAAGAAGTTTTCCCGCCATAGTTACGTCTATTGGCGTTTCAAACGAATTGGTAAAGAATAACTCTTCAAACGGCTTTCTGCTATCTGCTTTAATCGCGCCACGCATCATTTTTTCGCGCAAGGACATTTTACTTGCAGGATAACCAAGCGCGCTCGCACAAGGCATTATCTCGTCATCACTAAGGTCCATCGCCTTTTCGAAAAACGCGCGATTCATCGTTCCACCAAGCCAAACAGTGCCTAGCCCTAGCGACTGAGCAAACAGCACGAACTTCTCAAAAGAATACCCGAACGCTTCAAAACAAAACGGTCCTTTTTTAATCTTACCACCTATAAATAAATCAGTACCAACGACAACTGGACACTTAAGATCGTATTTATTTGCATCCAAAAACTTAAAATCAACTTTCAACCCATACGGATTTTCAATAGTTTCTAAAAAAGCAGTTAATTTTTCTCTATCTTCAGCCAAAATCTCTCTTTCGTCATAAGTTCTAACGCTTCGTCTGCTTTTGACAAGTTCTTTAATATTTTCCATAATTTTATATCCTTTACTCGACTATCTACAGTTATATATTATACACTATATTCATAAAAAATCAATACCTATTTGATTAATTTAAAATAAATAAAACAACGCTTATAGCACGGTTAACGGCAAAAACTAACGGCGCCGAGATGAATCCGGCGCCGTAGAAGTTTTCCTACTTTTTAATTTTTACTAAAACTACATCTTTATTTTTATTAAAATAATTATTTACAATCGGAAAAATACATCAATAAATAATCTCATCTTCATCATCAAGACCAAACAAAGCCCTAAAATCAAAGTGATTTATCCCGTCGCCAGGAGACGTTGTCACCACGTCTTCTGTGAAAAACACCACTTCAAATTTTATTTCTTCGTAATTCTTCTTTTGCGACATATTAATTCCCCAAGTTTGCAAAAATATTTTACAAAACAACAAAATTAAAATCAAGCAAATATAACACGTTTTTGAAAATTTTTTTATAAAAATAAAAAAAAATACTAATTTTACTGATTTTTTACTTAATTTTAGAGCAAAAAAGCCTTTTTATTGAGTAAAAAGGCTTTGTGGTCTTCCTGTCGGGACTCGAACCCAAATCGGTCGCTTAGGAGGCGACTGCGTTATCCCGTTACGCTACAGAAAGTTTTTTGTTAATTTGTGCTTGGAATAATATTATAACATCTGCCACAAACCCTAGCAACAAAAATTACCGAAAATTTGAAAAAATTTTGTAATTTTTTAAAAAATCATATGCCAAAAGAAAGAGCAAACACGCAACTTGTGTGTCTGCTCTTTTTTCTCTCTGTGAAGTTTTCGCGATTACAAATAACTTTAATTACCCGCAAGGAAACGCTTGTTTTAGCGTATTCTCTATTAGTAAATATATTGAATAATCGACTTATAGGTAAGCAAGTCGCTTACTTTGACAATTTATGCAACAATTTGTACTCATAACCACTCCATCGTTGCGCCCGATTTGTAAACTTCGCTTAAATATTTATAGGCATTTCTTTTAAAATATCTATTGCTTCATTTGAAAGTTTGCAACCACAGTTGTTCAAATTTTGAACCAACTTATTTTTAAAAGCCGATACGCTACTAGGAATAGGATTTCCCTTTTTGTCTAAGTCAAGAACTATTTTATTTACGCCGTCAAGGTCAGTAAAAGGTCTGACAACGTTAGTCGTAATAATGATAGTATTCTTATTATTGCGCAATGCATAAGAGTAACCTGCTTCGAAAACAACGTTCATTCTAGGTTGCGGAGTTATTTTCTTTTCATAAGGCTTAGTTTTATCGTTATCTAAAAGATATTTTGAATTACATTTTCCTTCGTCGTCACCAGTGAGAAGAACAATGGAAATCGCCGTTTCGTTCATACCGTGATATACAGCCTCAAAAGTTGAACGAGCATCTGCCCCGTCATTTTGGTAAGATTTTGGTTTAATCCCAATCGCTCTCAAGCAAGCCTCAATCGAATTTTTAAACTTAAGATTTCTTCCGTAAACAATGAAAGCCGAGCGAGAATCTCTTTCTTCTTCAAGGTTAAGAAAATCTCCTATAGACTGAGTTGTGCCATACATCGAGAACGCCATTAGGATTTGCGCCGTTGCCCAAGTCCATTCGCGTTTATGTACTTTTATCTTGATAATTTCGTCTTCAATGAAAAAATATTCGTTGACGATATTACCTATCAACTGATCTTTATAAGGCACAAAAGTCGAAATTCCATAACAAACGGAACTTAAAACCCACGCTGGTGTAAAATAGAAAAACTCGGTTTTTTCACCATTTTCGCGTATGTAACGTATGTCACAATACGTTTGCGTATAGTCTTTCTCTTCTAAATTTTGACTTATTATTTGAACTCGATTAAGCACGTCTTTATATTCAGGGCAATATTTGATTTTTTTATCAAAACGGCTCATCTTTTTTAACACTAGCATCAAAAATACAATTTCAAACGAAGAACATTTGTCAATTTGCAAATTCTTGATTATGTTATCAACCATATCAATTATTTCTTGAACTACTTGACTATCTTTCTTTTCGAAAAAGTACATATTTAGATTAACCAATCCCATCAACGCATAGAGCGTTGACATAATCGAATATTTATCAGAAACTGGTCTAAATTTATAAATAGATTCAGATAACTTACACGCCTTGATAAACTGAAAACTCTTTTCAAGACAATCTTCTACAGTAGTTAAATCGTCATGCAAAATTAAATATTCGATAATACTCCAAATGGCGGTCGCGGTAGTCATTATATTTCCTTGAGCATTTTTGTCATCTACGCTTTCAGAGGTTGTCCACCCCCCCGATTCGCATTGTGTTTTTATTAAGTATTTTGCTCCGCCTTTTACACAATCTCTTATATCTTTTGATAAACTGCCTTGCGTAATTATATTACTAGAAAACAATAATCCAAGCAGAACTTCAGAAGTGTTCATTGGACTGCTAGCACTTAAATTAGCCTCACGAGCCCAACCAATACTTCCGTCTTGATAATTATTCTTCGCATCAATCAACGATTTAGCCAAATCTTCATAAAATTTGTTTTTAGGTAAGTTCCAAAGTGTTCGTCTCATCTTTTTCCCCTCACGCTTTTTTAGCATTTTGTATAAACATTAAGATCTTTTGGAAATCTTTATTTCCATCTTCAAATTCAACGCCCGAATTTACGTCAACCGCATAAGGTTTAACCTTTTCAATGGCTTCGTTAACGTTATTAGGTGTTAACCCGCCAGCCAAAAATACTGGTTTTTTGCATCTTTTGCAAATTTCTGCGCTTATATTCCAGTCGTGAATATTGCCCGTCCCACCAAGCCTTGTTTTAGTTCTGCTATCTAGAATTATTGCATCTGCAAATTGCTCCATTTTTAACGCCTCGTCTATCGTGGCGTCATCGAAAACGTGTATTGCTTTTATTATATATAATTCAGGTAACGCTCTCCTAATTTTTTCAATCTCTTTAACCGCTATAGCATCGTGCAATTGAACAGTTGTAATTTTTAAATCTTTTAAAATCGCAATGATTTCTTCCGCATCCAATAAATGAGTTACCATTACGAACTTCTTTCTGTCAACCTCTGATTTTTCAATTATTTCTCGCGCTTGTTCTACCGTCAATTTATCCTCTGCGATATGAGTAATGCCTATAAGCAATCCTAAATAATCACTCCCCGCTTCGCATGCCCATTTAGCAAACTCAACTTTATTAATTCCACAAATTTTTACCTTCATTTTTCTGCTTTTTAAGCGATCCTCCATAGATTTTATTTATTTACCAAAAAACTTATTCTCTAACATTATATAATAGTTTTTCACTTTTTGCAATACTATATTTAAAATTGCGTCCAATTTATAGTTTGTAAAGTTTTATCTTTGTTTATGTTAGAACAAGTTTTAACTCCAAAAGTCACTTAATATATAATTTACTCGCTTGCGCGAGTTGGGGGTTCGAATCCCTATATACAAACAAAAACCGAGCCAAACACAAGTTTGACTCGGTTTATGGCGCGCCGTAAGGGATTCGGGGGACGTTTTGGAAAACGCTACGCGTTTCGGTTGAACAAGTTCAACGCCAAAAGTCAATTAATATATAATTTACTCGCTTGCGCGAGTTGGGGGTTCGAATCCCTATATACAAACAAAAACCGAGCCAAACACAAGTTTGACTCGGTTTATGGCGCGCCGTAAGGGATTCGAACCCCTGGCCTTCGGTTCCGTAGACCGACGCTATATCCAGCTTAGCTAACGGCGCATTTTTTTAATTTCACTTTCACAAGTGCTTTACAATTATATGTTATTACGAAAACTTTGTCAACAAATTTATATCAATTTTTATAATTTATTCCTTTTATTGATTGTTTTTACAAATAGAATTAAAAAAAACGCTACGCTTTGCAAAAATGTAAAGTATAGCGTTTTTTCATTTAGTTTAAGCGTTATAAATATTTACGGCTGATTAAACTTTGTTTTTTCGTTCGTCCGTTATAATATGTTCAATCTGGGTGTGTTCTTTTGTGAGATAGTCTTTCATGAACGTTGGATACGCCGTATATTTATGAAGTTCTTTTATAGGTATCCACTTGAACGTTTCAACTGCACCGTGAGTAATGCTTTTCGTTTTTTCATCGAGTATTTTCGTTCCACGTGGTTTCATTTTAAAATAAAAGGCAAGTTCGTGGCAGTCTAAACCTTTTAACGTTCCACTATTTTGATCAAAAAAGTTTTCGTGAATAACCGCTAGATGGTCTATCTCATATTTTACACCCGTTTCTTCAAAGACTTCTCTTAAAACTGCTTGTTCCGCTGTTTCGCCAATATGTACTCCACCACCAACGGAATAAAAATAGTCTTCGTTTTCGTTCGTGACGAATAGCACGCAGTCATCTTCAACAATTATGGCAGCGGCACGGTATCGAAACCATTTGTTTTCTTTTGTTAAGCAACAATCATACATATTTTTTTCTCCTTTTAAATTCGTAGATTTGAAATAATAGCACATTAAATTTTAGTTGTAAAGTCTTTTAAGGCAATTTTTTGCAAAGTTTTTAAAAAAAATTGAAAAAATATTTTGACATTACCAATAAATTGTGCTATCATAGTAAAGCAATTTATAGATAAATATCTTTTTTAATAATTGGACTTAACGCGTCGTCCCCCTGCTCTTAGCAGGTGAGCCTAAGGTGTTTATCCGAAAACTTAATAAAAAACGATAATTCGACTATGGAGAAATACCCAAGTGGCCGAAGGGGCTCCCCTGCTAAGGGAGTAGTACGCGAAAGCGTAGCGAGGGTTCAAATCCCTCTTTCTCCGCCATTAGAAACCTAATTTGAACACCTTTCAAGCTAGGTTTCTTTTGTTATATCTAAAGTCCTTATTAAAGGGCTTTTTCTTTTGCTCTAAAACAATTAAAATACGTTAAGAACAATTTATGCAGAAAATAAAAACGAGTCTTAAAGTGGCTTTTATGCCGTCGAAAGCCTCTTGACTAGAGAAGGGAGTGTGTTAGGCTAATTGCCAAAAGGCAACAAAAAAGCCCCTTAGGGCGTTGAAGTTTGCTCCTTTAAGCCTTTTTCAACACACTCCCAAGAGGCTCAAGTCAAGAGGACCGTGGAATAAATGCCACTATTTATCACACATATATTTCAGTAATAATTGGTTGTAATTTTATGCAATTTTTATTTACAATATAATGTCGCATTTTATTAATTGCTTTAAAAAGCAAAAAGCCCTGACTTTCGTCAGGACCTTTTACTATTGGGTTATTGAAATATATCTCTACTTTATCATCAAAAAGTATGATTTCTTTTACTAGATAATTTATCATAAGTTTTGGTTCTAGTTTAATTGCTTGAATAAAGAACTCTCTTATATCGTTTTCAGTTATTTTTACAGAATATTTACTCTTTTCAATCAGTAATTTTTTCTCTAAATCTTCTAATTTTTCTTCAAGTTCTTTCATACGTTTATTTGTAGTGTTGTTAATTATGCCACGTTCAATAGCTTTCATAATATTTTCAAGTGAGTTTTCACATTGTTTTTTCTCTTTTTCTAGCATATTCAACGTTACATTTTCCTTTGATAAAATATCTTGCTGTTTTAATAAGTATTCTATCATATTATTTATGCAGTATTTGCAATATTCTTTGTGTTTCGGCAATTTTGATATAATGTTAATTTTGAATCAACATTAGAAATATATTCGGGTATACAAAATTTAGCAAAGGTATTGTATTTTTATATAATTATGATACAATAAAGTTATATAACATAGCAAATAGTGAAAAAGCATTAAATAAAATTTATAAAGGATTAGAAAATGGCAAAAAAAGAATTGGGAATAAAAGCAAAAGGCTTTATTGGTGCAGAACTTACTGGTATGATAATAAGCGTAATTTTCATTTTGATATGCGTCGCTGTTTATATTTTTCATGGTAATCATATTGCGTTGTTAATTATGGCTATTTTCTTTTTAGCAATGGCGATATGGACTGGATATTTAGCGTTTTCAAATATTAAAAAACCTAGAGTTATTTTAGAATACGACAGAAAAGGACTATATATTAAAGGAAAAACGGAAATTTTCGTCCCCTATCATAAAATTTTAAAAGTTTTAGGCGTATGCTCAACAGGACGGTACAATAAATATACTTTTGGAGTTCTTCATCTTACCACTTCTGACGGTAAAAAATACAAAGTTGGCGTTATTTACGACGTTGAAGAAGTTGAAAGAAAAATTAAAAATTTAATGTGCGGGAAGTACTAATAAGAATCAACTATTTCATAAAAAAAACTATCTATAGCACGATAAACGCGCCTGACTCAAAAGTTTGAGTCAGGCGCGTTTAATTAGACAACTGCTAAAAAATAGTTTGTTATAGTTTCTGGTGAAAGTTGCATATCCTTTCCTACCCACCACAATACGGTATTAACAAAACTTGACGTTACGTGATTTATCCAAAAATCCTGACTTACCGTATCAGGTTTCGGGTTTGGGAATTCGTGCAAATGATTTTTGATAAGTTTTATAAGACTATCATTAAAATATTTTAAAAACAAGCCGTTATTTTCACTCGATAACAGTTTGCAAATGTTGTTATCATTTTTCTTAAAGTGCTGAAATAAGTGCAAAAACACAGAGTTTGGCGCGTCACAGTCAAAAATATTTCGGTGCGTGTGATTTTTAAATTCCGACTCGAAAATATGATCGAAAAGTTCAGCGCAAAGCCCCATTAATAAAAATTCCTTAGTTTCAAAATGAGCGTAAAACGTTGCCCTTCCAACGTCTGCTTGCTCGATAATCTCCCCCACTGTAATATTTTCAAAACTCTTTTTTGAAAGCAAATTTGCAAAAGCGTTGAAGATGGCTTCTCGGCTCTTTCTTTTTCTCCTATCCATAAAATCTCCATACAATTTTTCGAATTTGTTCAGTATCGAACAAACTCAATTTTTTACATATTGCATTATTTTCAAAAATATACTAAACTGATATTGAACAAAGCGTTCGATATCATACAAATTATAAAGCTTTCGTTCGAGAAAGTCAATTAAAAAGGAGCTAACAAATGAAATCGGAAAAAAGAATATTGCTTGCATTTATTTTAAACTTTGGGTTTTCGGTATTTGAATTTTTCGGCGGTATTTTCACACACAGCATAGCAATTTTTTCAGACTCGATACACGATTTGGGTGACAGCATAAGTATAGGCGCGTCATATTTATTGGAAAAGAAAAGCAACCGTCAGCCCGACGAAAAATACAACTTTGGTTACGCAAGATTTTCAATTCTCGGCGCAATTATTACCACGACTATTTTACTTATCGGCTCGGTAATAGTTACCTATAACGCGATTAAACGCATAATTGAACCTGTTTCAGTCAACTACGACGGCATGATAATTTTTGCAGTTATCGGCACGATTGTTAACTTGTGCGCAAGCATTTTTACTAAGGGAGAGCACTCTTTAAACCAAAAAGCCGTCAACCTTCATATGCTTGAAGACGTGCTTGGCTGGTTAGTAGTTTTAGTCGGCGCAGTAGTTATGAAGTTTACAAATCTTCTCATATTAGATCCTATAATGTCACTCGGCGTAGCGGTATTCATATTTATAAATGCATGCAAAACCGCTAAGCAAATCCTTGACCTTTTCTTAATAAAAACACCAAAAGGAATAGATATTGAAGAACTTAGAAATCACGTCACTGAAATTGAAGGCGTCGTAGACGTTCATCATATTCATCTTTGGTCACTTGACGGTCAAGGCGTTTATGCAACTATGCACGTGGTTTCTGATGATTGCAGTTTAAACGTTAAACAAAAAATCAAAGAAGAGCTAAAAGAACACGGCATTGTTCACTCAACCTTAGAGTTTGAAACACTACAAGAAAATTGCAATGAAACGATTTGTAAAATAGAACCGATTCAACACTCTGGACATTGTCATCATCACCATCACTAAACGAAAACGCCACGAAAGAAAAACTTGCGTGGCGTTAAATTATTTTAAGTTATTAGCATCATCTATAATCGTTTTAAAAACTTCTCTTTGGGGATCTGCGTATCTGCTATATCTAATAAGTTTTTCACCGTTGATATCTACCCAAACGTTGTATTGATATTCTTCACTATACGTTTCACTTAAGTCGTTGTAAAAGTAATTTGCGACGTAGAAAACGCTTATTGGTGCTAGATTTTCTGACTTAAGCGCATCGCCGTTTTTACCAAACTGAACGGTAAGTTGTGACGATACTCCCGTTTTATAATAATCAGATGGAACGTCATTTATACAAATATCTAAATTTAAAACTCTGTCTACAATTCTATAAATAGTCAATTCTTGCAAGGCGGACTTAGGCTGACCCTCAAGCGCAAATTCACCAAAAAATTTAAGCCCACCGTTTAAAATAAGTGGCTCTATATAACGATTATCAAAGAAATTCACTTTATAACCTAGTTTAATTCCCGTAGGAATATCCATTAAAATTGACGCGCCTTTTTCTTCGAGACTAGCATAAACAGCGTAGTATTTACCAGCAGGTAAAATTGCAGTTTCGTCGACTATGCTATAATTTTCGTCAACCCAGCCGAGATGAGTATAATTTAAACCGCTTGAAATAAACGTGCTTTTAGTTTCAGGTAAATACCCAGACTGTAATAATTCGCATTCCGTAACGAACGGAATTTCTTGTTGAACGCTTGCTGAAATTTTAATACTACCAAAATATACTGCTACAAAACCGGAATCAGACTCACACGAAATATAATATTCCCCACCACCGCTTACAGTGACTGAAAATGTTTTGGGACTATAAGAATATTCATACCAACCAGGTTCGCCAACTACTGCATGAGTTCCAAGCAACGAAACCGCGCCCTCTGGGATTACACTTCTTCCGTCCTTTATAATATCAACCGAAACGTCTTTGTAATCGACGTACGCACAAGCAGTAATTTCTATCGTGGCAGTTGCTACTTCGTCGGGTAAGAAAATTGCTAAAACGTTTCCAATTTTAATAGTTTTTATAAAATAATCACTGCCAGAAAGAGCCTTAGCAATAACTGCACTTTCGCCAACAGTTCGCAAAGTGACTTCACCGTTTGGGCTCGATTGTACTATTCCGTTTGTTGTTTCAATATCAATTTCATCATGGCAATATTCACATATAAGCACCGAATCTTGGGCTATAGCGCGATTAACTGGACTTTTTGAAAAAGAAAAAGCAAAAACGAAACTAAATATAATAATAATTAATTTTTTAGCTTTAGTAGTAGACATAGGAAATTATGATGTTCCTTTATAAGATTTTTTAACTTTTTCATAGCCTTCAAGGTTGCCAATATCAATTCGGCTACCAGGCATAGGGAAAGCGTAAATAGGGTTGCGTTTTGCGAACCACTCGATAAATCCGCCAGGTGCGTCTACTTTACAACCACTTTCAATCCCCGTTTTAAATTCAGATAGATACTCTTTTGCAAAAATATAAAAAGGTGGAATAGCCCAGTTCGACTTTGGAATTTCGGGTTTTTCTTCCATTGAAACTATTAAGTCATTATCGTCGATAACGGCAACGCCCGTACGCTTGAGTTTAGCGTTATCATTTTCATAGTAACGCATAACGGCATTAGATTTTTTCGCTTTTGCAAAATCGACGAAAGACTTTAACGAAAAATCTAAAAGATTATCCCCTGCAAGAACTAAAATATCATCCGATATATTGGCATTTTCAATCGCAAACTGAATATCTTTAACTGCACCAAGACGATTTTCGTTAGCGGTACTACCATCGTCTAAAAGAAGAATATTTTCTTTACGAGTTAATTTCCATTTTTCAAAATGTTCGATAAATTTATGATTTGAAACAATAATAAAGCGGTCAATAAGTCGATTAACCGCTAAATCTTCAATTAAATAATCAATAAGCGGTTTACCGCCGATTTCTAAAAGTGGCTTAGGAAAATTCTCGGTAAGTGGATACATACGCGTAGCGTAACCTGCACAAAGCAAAATACAATCCATAATCTACTCTCCTATTCCGTCGCTTGAAGCGCAAGTAAAAATTTGGTAAGCATCTGTTTTTTCAGGATGCAACTCGAGATATTTTTCAGTAATAGTTTTTTTGATTTGCTCTTTCTTGTCAGGGTTTATAACCGCGAGACAGCAACCGTTAAAACCGCCGCCCATAAACCGACCACCGTAAACGCCGTCCGTTTCGTTTATTATGCTGTTAAGGTCTTTAAGAAGAACGGAGCCCGCTTCGTACAAATTTATTGACGATTCGCCCGACTCTCTTATGAGTCTACCGAACTCAATCATATCGCCATTTTTCCAAGCATCAACGCCCTTTAATACGCGTTCGGTTTCAGTAAAGAAATGCTCGGCGCGCTTGTACCAATTTTTAGGCATTGTTGCTTTACACGACTTTAATTGTTCGAAAGTAATATCGCGTAAATATGTATCAATATACTTGCCGTATTCAAGATTTAACGTCGCTTTTGTAAAGTATGCAGCCGACTTGCACTCGTCAACTCTAACATTGTACGCGCTGTTGACTAAACTGCGCGCTTGCCCTGAGTATACGATTAAAAATTCGTACGGTGTATGATTTTCGTTCTCAGGAATTAGCGTATAACTCATATCCCGTGTGTCAAGGTATAAAAAATGATTACTCTTGCACAAAACTTCGCAAGACTGGTCAAGTTTACCAATTTTTAAACCGATAAACTCGGCTTCTGCTCGGTATGCAAAATCAATAAGTTCTGAGTTCGTAAGCGTTATATTATTAACAGAGCAAAGCGCCTTTAAATAGCAAAGCGTTACCGCCGCACTCGACGATAACCCGCCAATAGGCAGTTCTCCGTGGAACGAGCCTTCAACGCCTTTCTTTAGTTTGTAACTGTCGCGCAAAATCTTAGTTGCGCCACGCATATAGTTGCCCCAGTCTTCTTTAATATCCAAAAAACCGTTTACGTCAAAAGAAACGATTCCCTTAAAATCATTAGAAGTAAGCAGTACGCGCCCGTCATTAGTCGGTTCATACTCAAAATGTATGCCTTTATCAATGGCAAACCCGGTTATTACGCCCATTTGGTGGTCGACGTGCGCCCCAAGCGGACAAACTCTATAAGGACAAACTATTTTCATAAGTTAAATTATATCACATAATATTCTTAATTGCAATTAAAATGGCTTTTGTTTTTATTTACTGCTTAAATAAAAATCAAAATACCAATTAGCAAACTTTCTCAATCCTTCACGCAAACTTGTAGAAGGCTTAAACCCAAAATCTCTCTCCAAAGCACTTGTATCGGCAAAAGTAATAGGAACATCACCAGGTTGCATTGTAACAAGTTTTTTATGCGCTTCAAAATCATAGTCGCCAGGAAGAACTTTTGCTTTGATAAGTTCTTGCTGTAAAATATCCACAAAATCTAATAGATTTTCAGGACTATTATTACCAATATTATAAACACGGTAAGGAGGTAGCGGTAAGCCATCCTCTCCATCTTGCTTTTCTGGTGCACATTCCATTACACGAATAACACCTTCGACAATATCGTCAACATAAGTAAAATCTCGTTTGCAATTACCAAAATTGAATATTTCAATGGTTTTCCCTTGTAAAAGTTTGTTTGTAAAACCAAAATAAGCCATGTCGGGACGCCCCGCTGGACCATAAACTGTAAAAAACCTAAGACCTGTTGATGGTATATTATATAGTTTTGAATATGCGTGTGCCATCAACTCATTAGATTTTTTAGTAGCAGCATATAGTGATACTGGATTATCTACTTTATCTTCTGTCGAGTATGGAACCTTCTTATTAGAACCATAAACACTTGAAGAGCTCGCATAAACCAAATGTTCTACTGGATAATTTCTGCATGCCTCCAAAATATTATAGAACCCAATTAAATTTGACTCTATATAAGCATCGGGATTAGTTATACTATATCTTACACCTGCCTGAGCAGCAAGATTAACTACAACAGAAGGCTTATATTTTTCAAACAACTCGTCTATAAGACGTTTATCTGCAATATTACCTTTGATAAATACCCAGCCACTTTTAGAGTTTTTACAAGCAACGCGATCTATTTCCTTAAGACGATATTCTTTTATTGATACGTCATAATAGTCATTCATATTATCTAAACCGATAATCTGAATATCTTCTATTCTTGAGAATAATTGCATTACAAGGTTCGCGCCGATAAATCCCGCAGCCCCAGTAACCAATATCGTCTTATTTTTTAAGCTAACGTTTGATTTTAACATTTTATCTATCCCCATACATTTTTGCATAGTAATTTTGATATTGTCCACTAATAATTTCTTCCCACCACTCACGATTTTCGAGATACCATTTTATGGTTTTCTTGATGCCGTCAGCAAATTTTGTTTCAGGAAGCCAGCCAAGTTCAGTGTGAATCTTAGTCGGATCAATAGCATAACGCATATCATGCCCTTTTCTGTCGGTTACATAAGTAATTAAACTTTCACTTTTTCCAAGTTCTTTACAAATGAGTTTTACAATATCAATATTACGCATTTCGTTATGTCCGCCGATATTGTAAACTTCACCCACTTTTCCGTTATGTATAATCAAGTCAATCGCCTTGCAGTGGTCTTCAACATAAAGCCAGTCGCGCACGTTTATGCCTTCTCCGTAAACAGGTAATGGCTTATCATTTAAAGCGTTAGCTATCATAAGAGGAATTAGTTTTTCAGGAAAATGATACGGTCCATAATTATTAGAACAACGACTAATGGTAACAGGTAGACCATAAGTTCTGTGATATGCTAAAACCAATAAATCTGCTCCAGCCTTTGAACTGCTGTATGGACTTGAAGTATGTATTGGCGTTTCTTCTGTAAAAAATAAATCAAGTCTATCTAGCGGTAAATCACCGTAAACCTCGTCGGTAGATACTTGATGATATCTTTTAATTCCGTATTTTCGACACGCATCCATTAAAACTTGCGTTCCTAAAATGTTGGTCTGAAGAAATATCTCTGGATTTTCAATAGAACGATCAACGTGACTTTCTGCAGCAAAATTAACGATTATATCAGGTTTTTCTTCTTCAAAAAGTGCATAAACTGCTTTTCTATCGCAAATATCTGCTTTTACAAATCGAAAATTCGGATTGTCCATTACTGATTTAAGCGTTGACAAATTGCCAGCATAGGTAAGTTTATCCAAACAAACAATTCTGTAGTCAGGATATTTATTTAACATATGAAAAACAAAGTTACTTCCTATAAACCCTGCCCCGCCAGTTACGATAATATTCATATTATTCTCCCTTTACTAAATCTAAAAGATATTGCCCATATTCCGTCTGTTGTAAATTTTCGCCAAGTTTTTTAAGTTGCTTAGAATCGATAAAACCTCTGCGCCAAGCAATTTCTTCTATGCACGAAACGTAAAATCCTTGCATTTCTTGAACGGTTTTTACAAATCCGCTAGCTTTATACATACCCTTTGGCGTACCAGTATCCAACCAAACCATACCGCGACCTAAAAGCGTAACCTTAAGTTCGCCCATCGCAAGATACTCGTTATTTATTGCAGTTATTTCAATCTCACCACGAGCAGATGGTTTAACATTTTTTGCAATTTCAACAACTCTATTATCATAAAAATATAGTCCAGGCACAGCATAATTTGACTTCGGATTTTCTGGTTTTTCCTCTAATGAAATTACGTTATGTTCTTTGTCAAACTCTACTACGCCAAATGAACGTGGGTCCTTAACTGGATATCCAAAAATAGTTGCGCCAACCTTGTTTTCCATCGCTTTTTTCAACACTTTAGTCATATCCTGACCATAGAAAACATTATCGCCAAGAATAAGGCAAACACTATCTTTGCCAATAAATTCTTCGCCTAAAATGAAAGCATCAGCAAGTCCTCTTGGCTTATCTTGAACTTTATATTGGATAGATATTCCTATTTCACTACCATCTCCAAGCAACTCTTCGTAAGTGCCAATTGCTTCAGGCGTTGATATTAACAAAACCTCACGTATTCCTCCTAGCAATAAAATTGAAAGTGGGTAATAAATAAGTGGCTTATCATATATAGGCAAAAGTTGTTTGGATACAGCCTTTGTCATAGGATATAATCTAGTTCCTTTCCCTCCAGCTAAAATAATACCTTTCATTAGTTTTCTCCTTAATTAGATTTTGCAAATTCTATAATATATTTACAAATTCTCTCTACGTCATCAAGATTTAAATGTGCAAACATCGGCAAACATAAAATGTTTCTTGAATAATATTTTGCCATTGGCGTTAAATCGGCTAAATCTTCAATAAACTCTTTATTCTCTGAAACTATCGGATAAAAATACTTGCGAGCAAATATTCCGTTTTCTGCTAGTTTCTTTGCAAGTTCATC
Organism: Christensenellaceae bacterium; assembly: GCA_045534605.1. Classification (GTDB taxonomy): domain Bacteria; phylum Bacillota; class Clostridia; order Christensenellales; family Borkfalkiaceae; genus UBA4636. The sequence goes on from JAZSKA010000003.1 coordinate 36,834, forward strand.
GCGATCCATGCCGAATTTTTCTTCATCTATTAATACTGGATAATATGCATAATTTTGTTTGATTTCTTGCTTAGATAATAATGTAAGCCCTACAACATTTTGCAAGTATTCATTATATTTTTCAAACACCGCTTTTCTTAACGCCAATTCTTCATCTATATGACGAAGATTGCAAATACCCATTGCGGCTTGGAACTCGTTCATTTTTGCGTTTGTTCCAAAACACTCAAGTTCTTCTCCTGCCACGCCAAAATTACGTTGTTTTGCAAGTTTATCCGAAAGTTTTTCATCATTAAAACAAATCGCGCCACCCTCTATCGTATGGAAAACTTTAGTTGCGTGAAATGAAAGCATTGATGCGTCTCCATACTCAGTTATCCCCTTGCCGTTATATTCAACCGCAAAAGCATGAGCCGCATCATATATAACTTTTAAATTATGCTTGTCCGCAATTTTTTGAATTTCTTCTACAGCACAAATATTTCCATATACGTGAACACCTAAAATTGCTACCGTTTTGTCACTAATAAGCGATTCAATTTTACTTTCGTCAATGGTGTAGTCTGACTTAACGTCACAAAAAACTGGTGTACAATTTGCTTGAATAATGGCGTTAGTCGTTGATGCAAAGGTAAAAGGCGTCGTAATAATTTCCCCTTTTAGTCCAAGAGCTTTAATTGCGCAATATAGCGCTAAATGACCATTTACAAACAACTCAATATTTTTAACTTTTAGATAACTTTTTAGTTGTTCTTTCAGTCTATTATGTATAGGACCCATATTCGTCAAATGAACGGTATCCCAAACTAATTTAATTTCTTCGCAATACTCTTCAAAAGAAGGCATTGACGACTGCGTAACGTTAATTTTCATAAAACCAATCTCCAATTTACTTCTACACTAAAACGGGAAAAATAGTGGAACAATTAATATAATCGTTAAAAAGACTAAAATTGCCAACGGCCAAGTATATTTAATATAATCCGAAAATTTATATCCAGCTACCAGCGTCATTGCTGTTTGAGCATTTGCTAGCGGTGTGCTAAAGGTTAAATTAGCAGCAAAAACTATTCCTATGGTAAACGTTATCGGATTTAAACCAACTACACTACATAAAGACAAAGCAACTGGCAAGAAAATAACTACGGCGGTTGAGTTGGTTATGAAATTACTTACAACCATTGTTGCTAATACAAATATCGCAAAAATAATCATAGGCGGAACACCTTGGTGCATAACACTAGCAACACCATCGCCAATCAATTCACCCACACCACCTTTTACTAATCCTTTTGCAATACCGAGGCAACCTGCAAGAATAAAGATAACAGACCAATCCATCTTCTTAATTACATTTTTCTGTTTTACGCATCCAGTAATTAAGCAAAGTAAAGCAGCTATAACAGCCGTCATTTCAGTTGTTATCCATCCACCAATAAAGGAAACGATAGTTGATGCAAATATTATTAACATAATGATAACTTTGGTTTTGTTGACTTGCTCGGGGGAATCAGCCTGATTGACAACCATTTCAGTATCTAAAGTTCTATCGCCCCATATCTTATTGCCTAATCTTAATCCAATAAACTCAACATAAAGTAAGTATACAGCACAAATAATAATTCCCGGCAACGTATAGTCAAACATTCCAAGCTCTACATTGCACATTTCAGCAAGAATACCGTTGGCTGTAAGTTGCGGAGTAGAACCTACAAGCGTGCAAACACCACCAAACATTGCGCCCATTGTTACCGGTAGAGTTAAATTGAGTCGCTTCATGTTCGGATTTGCCTGCGATACGCTTGCGATTATCGGTAGAAATATTGCAATAACTGAAGTATTTGATAAAAAAGTTGAAAGGACCGCAGATGTTAAACCTGCTATGAAAACAAACAATTTTTCATTTTTGTTTGAAATTCTTGTAACCTGTTCGCCTATCAATTTTGCAACGCCAGTGTCTTGCATTGCAATACCCACGACTGACATGCCAAATACTAATATAACAATAGTGTTAGAAAAACCTGAAAAAGCATCAGAAACTGAGCATATTCCAAACAACGCAAACAACGCGCAAGAAAGACATGCAGTTGCTGCATTAGGTATTGGTCGAACAATAAACAATACTATCGTAGCAACTAAAATTATAATACTTACAACTGCAGGACTCATTGATATTCCTCCAATAAACTCGAGGTGTTTATCTTGGAGAAAACCATATTATTGCCATCCTCGTCCAAAATCATAAGAGTATCATAAATCCAATCAATAACAGAGCAAAGTTCGTGGATATCTTTACAAAGAAGATCTATTTCACAATAACGCTGATTAACGTTATAGGTTTCTCCAATAATATCTCCAACCTTATATCTTGTAAACACCGAAACAACCGATGGGTGTTTTTTTACTTCTTCTAAACCTAAAACATTGCTTATTTTGCCTGGTTTTAGAGATATAAATAAACAAGGAGAATATTTCCCTTTTTGTAGATAACCATCTTTCGGAAAACGAACATCTTTTGAAACTGCGCCCGTTAAAGCAAATTCTACAAGGTGCTTTACACAATTCACGCCGTAAACTTTTTCATACATTCTCTCATATTCAGCACCGGGATATCTTAAACCAGGGTCGTAAAATCTAACAGTATCGCCATCGACAAAGCCTTGCATAAATGCAGGAGCGTTATAAAGTCCTATAGCTTTTAACATATTTTCAACGCGCGGACTAACCTTTTCAGCATACATTTTCGCAAATTTAGAAGGAGCCATAGCCATCATAGAAACCCTTTCCATTCTATCTTCTATTTTGCCAAGCATTCTATCGCCCACTCTAGTTAAATAAACTTCACCATTAATAACGCTATAGGTTACGCTAAAATCGTTTTTGTTCCCCATATATTTTTCAATTAATATACTTCCATCAGAGCTTTCACTTTTAGCAATAGTTATAGCATCTTCAACTTCTTTAATATTATAACAAACGGTAGACCCTCTTGAACCGCGGCTATCAGCCGGTTTAATAAGAATAGGATACTCGACAGTGCCGTCGCTCAACTCTCTTTCTGTATACTGCGGAATTACATCAACGCCATGTTTAATACAGCATTCTTTGAATGCATTTTTATCTGTTAAAATATGAAACTGCTCTTTGGTGCCAAAACAAGGTAGATTTAACTTCTCGCAAACAGCTTGATACGGTCTTTGGCAAACATCAAGGCATACAGCAAGAACGCCGTCAATTTTTTCCTGTTTGCAATATTCAACTATTCCATCAACGTCTTTAATATCAATCAAAAGACTAACATCTGCAATACGTTTTGCTGGTGAATCTTCAACTGCTAAATAATCCGCAACATAAACCTTAACGCCCATTTCTTTAGCTGCTTCAACAACTTTGCAGTGTTGAAACGCACCTCCTAAAACAAGCAATTTCTTTCCTTTAAACATCTTAATTCTCCTCGTTTTTTATTTGTTTTCTATAGTAGCCGTAATAAATAACTCCTTAAATGCTTTGATTCCACTTTTTGATTCCAACATTTTTATGTCAACATTATTCCCATTTATCCATTCAATTATTGCTTTAGGTAAATTACATCCTCCCATATGACTGAAAGGATAACCGCCACCAAAACGAGCGTTCATTTCCAAAACATACGGCTTACCGCCTACCAAGAAAACGTCTACGTCCATATTTGCAATATGCCCCGTTAACTTACCCAATCTTTGTAATTCCGCACTAATAACTTCATTATCTACAAGCTCTGCAATATCCGTTTCCCCTGCACGCATTGCAACCTTTTTTCTTATATTTACTTGCAAAAAGTCGCCGTATAAGTCGTTTATAATATCTGCGCCGTATTCTTGACCTTTTAAATATTCCTGATAAATAATCTTTTCATCTTCTGCGGCAGATTCATATTTAAGGTAAGAATTATTTACAGCACGAAGATTTCGTCTAAAATAATACAAAAGCGCCATCTCATCCTCGGCAATAGATAAAGCAATCGAACCACAACCAAAACGTGGTTTTACTATTACAGGATAACTTATTTCTCCTCTTTCAATCGCAAGCAAAACACTATGTAAAGTGAGATATGTTTTTGGAACGTTAAAATTGTTTTCTTTTAAAAATTGATACGTTTTCCACTTATCGTTACAGACCTCAATTACTTTTTCGTCTGAAACAATAACTTCTGTACCAATTTCTTTGAATTTAGACTTGTTTTTTGCCAAAACCAACAAATCAATGTCAAACAACGAAATTAATATATTTATATTATTTTCTTTACAATAATCAAGCAAAAACGGAATATAGTTATCATCATAAATAAGTGGCGAAATTATACTTTTATCAGCATAATGAAAAGCGACTGTCTTATCGTCTGAATTACAGACGTGAACTTGTCCACTATCCCCAAGCACTTCTTTAAAAAACTTAACCATATATGCACGTCTTCCAACAGACGTCAATAATACGTTCATAATATTTCCCTTACTTTAAATATAAAATTAAATGCAAGTCGTTCGGACGCGGCTCGTCATCACAAATCCACTTTGAAAATCCAATTTTTTCATATAATGCCACAGCCTTTTTATTTGACTCAACGGCATATAAATGCACCGCTTTAAGTTTTTTTCCTTTGCAAAATGATATAAATTCATTTAGCAGGCTTTCTGCTAATTTCCTTCCTCGAAAGTCCCTTTGCGTTGCCAAAATTGCAATATAAGCCATTTCACTACTATTGGTATAACCTGCAATAATAGATACAATTTGCCCTTCTTCTTCGCGATAAAAAATAGTTGCATTATCTATAAGCTTTAAAGCATATTCATACAAATCCACTTTTTGGGAAAGCGGAACAGGAAAATCACAATCAACCTTTTGCAAAAATTTAAGCAAACTGTCTTTACTGAGCGTTTTCATTTTCACTTTTTGCCTTTCTCTTGAATATTTTCTTTATATAACCTAAAATAAAATTAAAACTTTCAGCTTTAAAGATAATTGATGCTACAAGATAAATAGTCGCACCTACAACAACTTGCAAAACAAGCAATAAAAACACATTGATTGACAAAAAGTTCATTAAATACACAGGAACGCCCATCAATACTGATAAACCTAATGCAGGGATCATATCTTTGATTTGCTCTAAATACGTGTAGTTTAACAATTTTTTATTAGGAAAAGCATTTACAAACGAACTTATTAATGTTGTTAACATTGCGGTAGCAGCAATCCAAAAAACGCCAAACCACATAGAAATTAACAATGATACAATTCCGATAGTTTTTTTAATAATCTCCAATTTTAAAAACAAATCACTACGTCCAACTGCTTTTATCGCTTGCAAATTTGCTGTATGTATTGGCCAAAACGCATACACAAAACACATCATTTGCAAAAATGGCACTGCTGGAAGCCATTTATCAGTTAATATTAATCTCACAAACGGTTCAGCTACACACGCAAGCCCCATCATACACGGCATGACTAAATATGAACTTACACGGATTGATCTTCTAGTTGCTATTTTGACTTTCTGCGGGTCATCTTGGACTTTACTCATTGCAGAAAATAAAACAGAACTTAGAGAAGAATTTATATTTGTTGTTAAAAGACTCGGAAACTGTTTTCCTTTATCATAAAAAGCTAAGTCTGCAGTAGTATATTTTTTACCTATTACTAGACTCCTCAGTTCATTGTATCCAGTATCTAGTAACCCCGAGATCAGCAGTTTCCAGCCATATGATAAAAGAACTTTTAATTTTTTAAACGAAAACACCAATTTGGGCATCCATTTAATAACAATTCCAAGAACTATCGTATCTATAGTAACGTTTGTGAGATATTGTGCAACAAGCGCCCAAACCCCATATCCGTTATAAGCCATTATTATACCGACGACACCCGATACAATAGTTCCAGCAAGAGTCGCCAAGAAAAACTTTTTAAACGCCATCTGGCGAGATACGTATGCTTGTTGAACAGAATTTACCGAAGCAACAGGAAGTCTTAATCCCATTACTCGCAAAACTGGTGTCAATATATCGTTATTATAAAATTTTGCTATTAACGGAGCACAAAAGAACAATATAGCATAGAGAACGAGTGAAATTGCTATGCCGGCATAAAATACAGAAGAAAAATCTATATCATCAACTTCTTTTTTCTGAATTAATGCATTACCAAAGCCATGCGAAACAAACACATTACAAATCGTAATTAGTATAGTGACGAGTGCGATTAAACCGTAGTCTTCCGGCAACAAAATACGTGCAAGAACAATAGAAACTAAAGTTGACACAACTTGAGCCCCGATTCTTTCAGCAAATTTCCAAACAACCCCCGAAACGGTCTTTTGTGTTAAGTTTTGTGAATTTTTACTTTGTTCCATTACCACGCCTACGATTTTTTATTTTTTGTAAAAATGGGAAACGTAATAACAATACCTTTTTTATCCTTATTTTTAATGGAATTGCTTTGTAATTAATTCCGTATTCCTTTTTCAATTGTTTTAATTGCGAAATATTTTCTAAAATATTAAATTTACGAATACATATTTGAACTTTTAACAGTTCACTATATTTGTAATTTGTTTCCTTATCAAAAACATTAAGTACATTTTTCATTGTGTTTATGTGCTCAATATAGAATTTTTTATTTAAAAACACACGTTCATTCCACGAACCTTTAGACAATATTCGATAACAGGACATATTATCTTTTAAATAAAGCATTCCTCCGTTTAAAGAGCCGTGTATCTGTACAATATAATCCAACCCCCATAATTTTGCAAATTCATATTCATCATTAATTAATTCTTTTTTGTACATTAATGAATTGGTAGCGACAAAAGTTCCGCCACCTTTAATCACTTCTTCAATTGAAAATACAACATCACTTTTTGATGGACAAATACATCCTATAATTTGTTTTGTCTCCGCATTCACCTTAAATGCAGAGTGCGCGCATATATCAATATCTGGATGACTTTCTAAGGCATCGTATTGTTTTTGCAGTTTATAAGGATCCGTCCAATAGTCATCACCTTCACAAAAAGCTATATATTTTCCTTTTGCCCTAGGAATTTGTATGCTTAAAGTAATCTTAACTTTTTTCGAATGCTGATTTTCTTTCTGGTAAATAGGTTTAATTTTATCAGGGTATTTTTCTTCATATTTTTTAATCACATCAGCAGTCCCATCCGTTGATGCATCATCATGAATTAAGATTTCAAATGGAAAATTAGTTTTTTGCATTAAAAAACTCTCAATCGCATCTCCTATATACCCAACTTGATTATATGTATTACAAACCACGCTTACTTTTATGCACTCCATAAAAATCCCTCTAAACTCACTTTAAAATAAATTTTGTTACCTTTAATCGTTTAATAAATAGGCCCAATGTTATCCATAAAAGAAAATTCGACCATAAGTCATTAGAAAACAAAGCACCTGGAATACTTGCAGAAAATAGTATAATCAATAAAATAAATGAATTATGGTCACAACTTTTAAACCAATTTACCATACCAATTATTACAAGTCCCAAAACAACAATCGTAAAAGGAATACCTACATCATATGCCATTTGCAAAATAAAATTATGTGGGTATACTAATGATGTGAAATGGTTAAACGAAGCAATTCCGTGCCCGAATAGTGGTTTCTGTAAAATCCCTGATAAAGTTGCATTAAGCACTTCATCTCTTCCATTTGTTAAATTATCTTCTAATAATAACCTCTGAATTTTATTAAGTGCACCAACTTTTATATTAATAGAATCCAAAAAAGAAATTAAAAATCCAATAATATTTTCAAAATTAACGACAAAAAATATAAGAATACCTGATAATATCACTATTTTAAGAGATGAAAGTTGTACACCAATCCCTTGCTTTTTTTTAACTGTTGCAAGTAAAACCAGACATATAGCTATACATAATATTGGGCCACGAGAACCAAAGAAAACAAGTTGATACAAATAACCGAAATTTAATATTGCAGATAGTGTTGCTAAAATATTTTTTCCTTTAACCTTTATTAAATAAACTAAAGATGATATAACTGGCAATAAGAATGCATAGGACATACCCATCGAAATATAGCCCAGAGTTTGAGAAAAAATTTCTCCAGCCCAAAAATTTCCTATAACAGGAATTAACACACAAGATTCAACAAAAATCTTTGCATTGATTTGAGAAGAACTTACCAAAATCGCTAATACAAAATATACGCCAAAATACATTGGACTTACAGACATCTTTATATCAGTCAGAGAAGTTAAAAAATATGCAAACACAAAAACACACAACACAAAAACAAGGGTAAAATTCATCTCATAACGTTGTCTGCTAAGCATCAAGTTTATAAAAAACGCTCCAGCCCCTATTAAATATAGTATTGCCATTAAAGAACCTGCAAGAGATGGAATAAGCGCAGTAATTACAGAATTTAGGGCTGGTATTGATGCTATAAAAGCGACTAAGATAGACTGTCGCTTTACGTCTTTATTTGTGAATATGATTGATTTAGATGGCGAATTTGCAAGCATAAATTCTCCTTTAAGATGATAATTCATTTTCTCTTAGTCTGTCTTTTTAAATACCCAAAAAACCTTTTTACCAGCAACCCCAAACCATAAAACCCAAGTTTGCAAGAAAAATATTCTTTAATAAATTCCAAAATTCTTTTTTCTTTTAAAAAGTATAGTACATAGTCCATTCTATTTGTTACATATACTTTTTTTTGCTGTTTTTTTGTAAGCATTTGAATATACGGCAACATTTTCGATAAATAATGCTCCCTAAACTCTTTGGCTTTTTCCGCCGATTTAGGACTATTTCTAAATTCTAAATTGTACTGAAAACCAACATATTCAATTGCTGCAATTTTACATACTGAAGCAACGCGAACTGTAAATTCGTAATCTTGATGGCGCCTAAAACTTTCATCAAATCCATTTAATTTATTCCAAATAGTTTTTTTAATCATCAAAGACGAAGACCATATATTTTCTTTATGTATTAATAAATCAAATAAAAAATTATCGCTACCTCTTGCTATATTTTCGCAAACTTTTTTTCCGTTTTGAAAAATCGCCGTGCTACAATAAACTAATCCATATTCGCTTGATAACTCATTAAATTTTTCTACTTGTCTTTCAATTTTCTCAGGATAAAATATATCATCATCGTCTAAGAGTGAAATATATTTCCCATGCGAATTATTCACCCCTGTATTTCTTGCCGCTGATCCATTTTTATTTACCTCATGACAAACGTAAAAAACATTTTCAAAATCTGAAAATCTTCTCATCACTTCAGAAGTTTTTATTTGATTTTCTGTTCCTAATCCATTATCATCAACAACAATAATTTCTATATTTTTATAAGTTTGGTCTAAGACACTTTTTATAGTTCTTTCCAAAAATTGCCCACCGCCATATGATGGTATTATAACTGAAACTAAATCAATATCCTTCATTTTTCTCCTATTGAACTTTTAATATTTTCTATTTGCCTTACATTTGCTAATTTGATGATTTGCTAATTAACATTATCTGCTAAATAAAACTCTTGCAACCAATTAGTTGTTGTTTGTATATCAAAGCCTGCTTGCTGAATCTTGTTTAAAACATCAACTCGTTTACAAACTTTACCAAGTGAAAAATTAGCCCAGTCTTCCGCAGATTTATTGAGTGGAAAATAGTCTACTAGTTCAGATAAATTAACGTCTTTAGTAATTGTATCCGACAAGATACAAGGCAACCCGTTTGCTTGTGCTTCAACAACAGTCACAGGCAACCCTTCAAACCAAGACGGAAACAAAAACAAATCAAAAGCAGACAACATTTTATTAACATCAGACCTAACACCAGTAAAAATTACACAATCTGACAAATTGTATTCTTTAACCTTTTGCTCAATTTGTTCTCGAAGTTCCCCATCTCCAACGAGCATTAAAATTGCATCTTGATCTTTTTTATGTATTTCTGAAAAAATTTCTATCAAAAAATCATGATTCTTTGGTTCACAAAAGCGACCTACATGCCCAATTATTTTTTTATTTTCAGAAACATTAAATTCTTTTCTAATTTCTTCTCTATAATCTTGTGTAAAAATAAAATTTTGCAAATTTATAGCATTATTAAGCATGAAATATTTATTGCTTTGCACAACCTTTTTTCCAAAAAGCCACTCTCCCGCCTCTTTAGAGCAACCAAAAAAATAATCAGCGTTAAATCTTAAAAAATATTGAATAAAATCTTTAACTCTTGCGGAAAAGCCTTTGCCAGAAGATGTGCTATGACTATGCGCGATTGCAATTTTATTAAACTTTCTTGCGACCTTTAAGTATATAGCGGCTGTAGAATACATATGTCCGTGCACTACTTTATACTCTGGGTGTTCTTTAAAAAATTCTTTCCACCACTTGACATATTTAAAATGATTTACGACTTTATACCTTGGGCAATAATAAATTTTTCCACCCATATCAAGTATTTCTTTTGCGTACGCCTGTTCTTTTTCTGTATGCACAACAAAGTCAAACTGAACTTTTGTCTTGTCAATTTCTCTATATATGTTCATTATTAGCGTTTCCGCGCCACCTCTATCTAAACAACTAAAAACCTGTAATACTCTTTCCATAAATCCCTGTAATTAAAAATTTATTTTACAATTTCAATAGATATTTGATTATTTATTTTTTTACTATCGAAATTCTCTTCGGCAAACTTGCGCGAATTTTCACACATCTCTTGAACAACCGTGTTATTTTCTAAACAAAATAAACATTTTTCAACTAATTGTTGCACATTGTTTTTTTCAATAATAAACCCATTATAATTATCAATAACAGTATCCTTGCAACCTATTGCGTTAGTAGTTATAATTGCGCGCCCAATTGATTCCGCCTCCATTATAGCCATAGGCATACCTTCACGATATGAAGGCAAAACTAAAACTGCGCAATCTTCGTAAAACGGTCTTACGTCCTTTGTTGTACCTAAGTAGTTTACACTTCCATCGTCTAAATACTCTTTAATATCTTCTAATTTTACTGCACCTTCCGCGCCTAAATAATTAAAATTTGCATGCGGATATTTACCTTTAACTTGCCTTGCACATTCACAATATTCGTAAATACCTTTTGTTTTTAGCATTCGGGCAACCATTAAAAAATTTGCATCATATTTTAAGGGTTTAAAGGCAAAATAGTCTAAATCTACGCCTATACCCGATATCATTATTATTTTTTCTTCCTCTAACAGTTTTCTACTGATAAATTCTTTCTTATCGTCGTTATTTAAAAAGAATACTTTTTTCACCAACTTAAACGCGCTTTTATATAGTTTGCAAATTACAAATCTAACGACTTTCCACTTTAACGTGTTATTTGCAAAAGCATCACCAGCACCTTCTACCATTGAAAAAATATTTTTTACTCCCGCTTTCTTTGCTGCTTTTACACCAAAAGTATTTGGCTTTAACATAAATGTAAACACGTACTCAGGCTGTTCTAATTTAAGTATCTTTTTGTATTTGTTTTTCAAAGTAAAAATTTTAAATGGGTTTTTGCTGCGATTATTATCGTTTACACAATAAAAATTTACACCCAATGATTCAATTTCTTCCTTGTATTCATCATCAAAAGCAATAGCCGTCACTTTAAAATCATTTTTTTGCAAATGTTCTATTAACTTTTTCCGAAAAGTAATAACATTTTGTGACGAAACACAAATAAGCACTATTTTTTTCATTATTCATTTTCCTTTTTTTCTTCAACTTTTTCTGCTTTTTCGGATTCTTGATTTTCTTTCTTATCTTCGATTACGCCTTCTTGAACACTATCGCTTTTGAATACTTTAACAATAGTCATAAAGAAAATTTTAATATCTAACCAAAGCGAAAAACGCTTCAAATAGTAAGCATCGTACATTGCTTTTTGCTCTGGGTGAGCAGCTAAAACGTCTCTGCCGTTTACTTGCGCCCAGCCACTTATGCCAGGTCTAACTTGATAAACGTTATATTTTTCTCTTGCTTCGTTCAAAGTTGTTTCCGATCGTTGCGACGGTCTATACCCAATCAAACTCATTTTACCTGCTAAAATACAGAAAAATTGCGGTAATTCGTCAATAGAAGTTTTTCTTATAAACTTTCCAACCTTTGTGATATAAGCGTTAACTTCGCCGTACTCATAACCAGCAACGTCGTGACGAGCATCGACCGACATACTTCTAAACTTGATGCAATTAAATTCTTTATTGTTCTTACCAATACGTTTTTGTTTAAAGAACACAGGGCCTTTCGAATCTATTTTGATAGCAATAGCCGTTATGATAAAAATTGGCGATAAAATAATAACAGCGAGTAACGCAATTAAAAAGTCAGTCCAACATTTTAGCATTCTATATAATTTTTGCGAGAATTTAAGTTTATAATCTTCACCGCAATATATTCTTTTTTCATTAACCTTAAATTCCGCATCGGAATTCTTTTCTAATGTTTCCATAGTTCTCCTAAATTTTTCATCTTTCAATTAACTTAATATATTCTATCACAAAAAATAGGGTTTGGCAAGAGTTATTTATATAATAAATAAAAGAAAACTGTATAATTGTATCCAAAATTGCATAATTTTTACTCTGCTTTTATAAAACCTTTTCCTTTTTCGACACAAAAAAGCGCAATAATCGCGCTATAGCGCGATTATTGCGTTAAATTATGTATAAGCATTAGATATCGTCGTTATTATTCGGGAACAGTGGCAGTTCAAAGAATCCTGCACACACTTCTTGAGAATATTCTTGACACGGCGGGATATTACAGTATCCGTAACTTGGGATTAAAAGTTGAACTTCCATTACGATTTTAAGAATTACCGTAATACAACTTGTAACCGTGAAAGTATTGACGTCTGTGTACACGCCTTCGGTTGAAATAAGCGAAACGACCGCTTCGACTTCATACGGGATCACACTCGGTTCTGGCACGAACAAGATTACGTCCTGCGAAACCGTTACCGAACTTTGAGCAATGCCTTGCACGCCGTTAGCGTCGGTATACAAAACTTCGACAGGGATTGCTATCGTCGCCTGCACGCGCGCCATATTAGGTCTATCGCTTAATCTGTCGACTTGAACGGCTTGGATTATTCCGCGTGTAGTAGAACTTTTTGCGCTTATAAACGTAAGCGGAAAGGCTGGCGCAACTGGGTTATTATTCGTAAGCGGTAAAATAACGCCTTCTTCCTGAGTTTGTTTTATACACGCATCAAATACTTTATTCACTTCGACACACACTTTTTCAGTCATGCCGTTAAGCGGATTTCCGCTGATTTTGCACGGGCATCTGTCTTGATTGAAATTTGTAAAAAATGACATATTTATCTCCTTTTCAGATTTTCGTCTACGCTATAATATATGCAACCGCCTTCTAGTTTGATACATAAAAAGTCGCAACCGTCAAAATTTGGTTGCGACCTTTATTAAATAAAATTCTTTTCTTTAAGCGCGCTCGTAAGACTTATAAAGTTTTGAGTTGATAGCGTTTCACCGCGACAAGAAACGTCAATCCCTGCTTTTAGCAAGACTTCTTCTGCCTGCGTCCTTGTCAACTTTAGTCCGTTTATAAGGTTGTTAGCGAGCGTTTTTCGCCTTGACGAGAACGCGAGCTTAACCGTCTTTCTATACGCGTTTATATCGTCTATTTGGTGTTTATTCTTGTCGATATCAATCCTTACGACTGCCGAGTCGACGTTAGGCTTAGGATAGAACATATCGCGCGACACGCGCATTATTATTTTTGAATTTGCAACAGCATCAATAGACGCCGTTATACTTCCGTAGTCAGGAGTATTTTCTTTTGCGCAAAGTCTGAGTGCGACTTCTTCTTGCACCATTACCACAATCTTTTCGCACAAAGTAGACTCTTCAATGAGTTTCATAATTATCGGCGTAGTGATATAGTACGGTAGATTAGCAACGACAGAGAATTTCCCCCCGACCATCTTTTCGATATCGGAAATTCTTTCTTTCATAAAGTCTTTAAAAATGACTTCTGCGTTTTCGACGCCCGATAGGCTTTCACTTATAACACCCACCAAGTTTTTATCAATCTCATAGCCGTAAACCTTTTTGACTTTCTCTGCGATTGCGCGAGTAAGCGTTGCCCCACCGACGCCTATTTCAATTACCGTGTCACTAGGCTTTAAGTCGGACTTATCGACGATAGATTTTAATAAATTACCGTCAGAGATAAAGTTCTGCCCAAACCGCTTTTGAAATTTGAAATTGTTTTTGATAATAATTTCTTTTAAACTCATAATAATTTTAAAAAAACGCGAATAATCGCGCTATATAGGCACATAATACTATTACCTAGCCAAGTTTCATTTAAAGAAGTTACACTTTTTAAGAATAAATTTGAAATTTAGTTTTAAGTTTTTTCTTATATTTTTCAAACTTAGGATTAGGTAACAAAAGAAGGCTTGCGGTCGCAAAATTGCGACCGCTTGCTTTATTTTAATTTTTTAAACAACGTTTTTGCGTTATTTTCAATAACCTTTTCTAAACTTTCTAAATCAATATTAAAAATATCGCAAAGTTTAGCGTACACGAGTTCTACCATTTCAGGATAGTTCGTTTCGCCCCTATGTGGGTGCGGTGTAAGGTACGGACAGTCAGTTTCAGTTAAAATTCTGTCAATCGGAATAGATTTTACGATCTCGTCTTTTTTAGAATTTTTAAAAGTAATAACTCCACCAAACGAAAAATACGCGCCAAGGTCTAAATACTTCTTAGCCGTTTCTTTACTTTCAGAGTAGCAGTGCATTAAAAAGCCGTTATTTAGATATTTCTTATTATCCGTCAAAACGTTTAGCATATCGCTTGAGCAATCGCGCGAGTGCACGACAATCGGCAAGTTTAACTTATCCGCTAAAGCGATTTGCTTTTCGAAAACTTCTCTTTGCAAATTTTTGTCGTAGCCGTCGTAGTGATAATCAAGCCCAATCTCGCCTATCGCGATAACTTTTTCACTTTCTGACTTTTCGATCAAGAATTTTTCAAAATTACTGTCGTACTCGTACGGCTTTTCGGGATGAACGCCGAGCGTTGCATAAATTTCAGCGTACTTTTGCGCGTTTTGATACGCAAGTGACGACGAGCGCAAATCGTACCCAGCATCAACCACAAGCCCCACTCTTTTTTGCGAAAAATTATTCACAAGTTTTTCAGTATCACCACCGTAGCGTTTATCGGTAAGGTGTGCATGAATATCAATAAGCATTATCTTACGATAGAGCCTTCAGGCATATCTTCAGATGGTGAAACGATAACGACTTTACCGTCTTTTTCAGCGCATAAAATCATACCTTGACTTTCAACTCCGCAAAGTTTTGCTTTCTTAAGATTTGAAACTAAAACAACCTTTTTTCCGACCAAATCTTCACACTTATAATATTCTTTAATACCGCTAGCCACGGTTCTTTCTTCGTCGCCTAAACTTAGCGTTAGTTTTAATAATTTTTTAGATCCTTTAACTTCAACGCATTCTAAAACTTTAGCAACCTTTAATTCAACTTTCGCAAAGTCGTCAATAGTAATTTCAGGGGCTTTTTCTTCGATAACCGTGTTATTTGCCATTTTCTTTAATTCCTTTTCTTTTTCTTTGTGGCGTTTAATCATCATTTCGTCGATTTCTTTAAGTTCTTTTTTAACGTCAATTCTTGGGAAAATCGGCGCGCATTTTTCAACGCTTATTCCAGCCTTTAATACGCCGAAAATTTCAACAGAATCAAAGTTTAAAAGTTTTTCAGCGTCAATTCCAAAACACTTTAAAATTTTAACTGGCGCGTTAGGAATAAACGGAAGTAATAGCGTTGCAGAAATTCTGATTGATTCTGCTAGGTTATATAAAACCGTTCCAAGTCTTGCTTTTTTAGTTTCGTCTTTCGCGAGAATCCAAGGCGTGGTTTCGTCGATGTATTTATTCGCCCTTCCAATAAGTTTAAATATCTCGCCAAGTGCTTTAGGAACGTTTATTTCGTCGATTGCCAAACTTGCATTTTTATACGCATTTTTTGCAATATTAATCAAGTCGTCGTCAAAGTCGCCAACTTCGGTTGGGCTAGGTAAAATACCGCCAAAATATTGATTTATCATTGCGGTAGTTCTTGAAACTAGGTTGCCTAAGTCGTTTGCTAGGTCGCTGTTTATTCTGTGAAGTAAAATCTCGTTAGTATAAATACCGTCGTTGCCAAACGGAATTTCGCGAAGCAAGAAATATCTTAACGCGTCGCTACCGTAACGCTCGATAATCTCGTTAGGATTAGTAAGCTCGGTTGAAATTTTATCGCCTTTGCTTTTTGAAAGTTTATCTCCACCGATTAAAAGCCAGCCGTGACCGTAAACGCGCTTAGGAACAGGAAGGTCGAGCGCCATTAAGATTGCAGGCCAAATTAAGGTGTGGAAACGAACGATTTCTTTACCCGTCATATGCAAGTCGCAAGGCCAGAATTTATCAAAAAGCGAACTATCTTCCGAGCCGTAGCCGAGCGCAGAGATATAGTTAGGGAGCGCATCCACCCAAACGTAAACGACGTGATTTGGATCAAAGTCAACTGGTATTCCCCACTTTATCGAAGTTCTTGAAACGCACAAGTCTTGAAGACCTGCGTCGATAAAGTTGTTAATCATTTCGTTAACTCTTGATTTTGGCTGTAAAAACTCAGGGTTGTCGTTAAACAAGCTTCTAAGTCTTTCGGCGTATTTAGAAAGACGGAAGAAGTAACTTTCTTCTTTTTCAAGATGAACTTCTCTACCGCAGTCTGGGCACTTTCCGTCTTTAAGTTGACCTTCAGTCCAGAAAGATTCGCAAGGCGTGCAGTACCAGCCTTCGTATTCCGACTTATAAATATCGCCCTTTTCGTAAAGAGTTTTAAATATTTTTTGAACGCATTTAACGTGATCAGCATCAGTGGTTCTAATAAAACGGTCGTAAGAAATGCCGAGTTTTTTCCAAATAGCCTTTAAGTCGTCAACGATAGGATCGATAAATTCGATAGGCGTTTTTCCTTGTTCTTTTGCCTTTTCTTCTATCTTTTGACCGTGTTCGTCAGTACCGGTTAAAAAGAATACGTCGTATCCCGACATGCGCTTAAACCGTGCTATAGCGTCGCATACTACGGTCGTATAGCAAGTTCCGATATGCCAATTTCCGCTTGGATAGTAGATTGGTGTGGTAATATAAAAGTTCTTCTTTTCCATATTTCACCTTTATAATAGTAATAATACGTATATTATAAAACAAAATTAATAAATTGTAAACATAATAACCGACTAAAAATCATACATTTATCGTATGAACGCAATTTTTATCTTCTCTTTTTGTATTTCCGCACTAATTTTAACGATTAAAGATGCGGACAAACTTGTTTTAGCAATGCAAAACGGCGCAACGAGCGCGGTAGAACTATCAATTTCGCTTTTAGCGCTTTACGCCGTATGGCTTGGCATTTTTGAAATTATGGAAAAAAGCGGTATAACCGAAAAGTTATCAAAGTTTTTAAAAAGACCGCTAAAAGCACTGTTTGGCGATATGAAAAGTGCTGAAAATGCAACTTGCGTAAGCGTTACAGCAAACTTTTTGGGATTAAGCGGAGTTGCAACGCCACTGGCAATAGACGCGTGCACGGCGTTTGATCGCGATAATAACGAATACGCAAAATCTATGCTTTTCGTACTTTCTGCAACGTCGATACAACTTTTGCCGACTTCCGTTATCGCACTTAGGGCTTCGCACGGCTCGGCTTTTCCGTCGTCAATAATTTTACCGTCGCTTATTTCAACCTTGTTTTCGACCGTGCTCGGAATTATCTTAGTTAAAATTTTTATAAAAAAATGAAAATAATTGCAATAATTATACCTATACTATTAATTGCGCTAATAGTTTACGCAACGAGTAAAAAAATTAACGTTTACGAAACCTTTACTGTGGGCGCAAAAAAAGCGTTCAAACTTATTTTTGACATTTTCCCGTATGTATGCGCAATACTAATAATGGTCAATTTATTAGAAGAAAGTGGACTTATAGCGCGGTTAATTAATATTTTATCGCCTGTTTTATCATTTTTAGGCGTGCCTAGTGAAATTATGCCACTTATCATTTTAAAGCCATTTTCAGGAAGCGGAAGTCTAGCACTACTTGACAAAATTTACACCGATTACGGCGTTGATAGTTTTATATCAAGATGCGCTTCCGTCGTTTTTGGTTCGAGCGAAACGACTTTTTACATAGCAGGTGTATATTTTTCGCTTTGCAAGACTAAAAAACTTGCAAAACCTATTGCTATATCGCTTTTTTGCACCTTTGTAGCAAGTATTTTTGCCTGTTTTTTATGTAAAATTATGTAACTTATATATATTTTATAGATGTATTTTTTAGTATATTTATAAATTTTTCGGCTTACTTTAGTGAAACACTTGACAAAAATCCTTGACATATATATAATAAATTATACAATGCGTATTTTGCTGAAAAAAAGCGAAATATAGCATACAATAAACAAGGCAACATTTTTGCATTGAACCCGAACTTCAGTGCATTTATTAAAAAAAGGAGAAAAGAATGAAAAAAATTATTGCATTGTTTTTGTTTGTCGTTCTGTCTTTATCTGTATTTGCGTTAACCGCATGCAATAAAAAGCCAGACTCAACAGTAACACCGCCTCAAAGTTTAGTTCAAAGACCTTCGAAAAACACGAACTCTACGACTAATAATCAAAGCACCACGCCTGTTACTTCTAACGATGGAAACAGCGTAAATCCTGGTAACACAGAAGACACTGGTAATACTGAAAACCCTGGTAACACAGAAGACACCGGTAATACTGAAAACCCTGGTAATACAGAAAATCCTGGCACGGAAAACCCTGGTACGGAAAATCCTGGCACGGAAGATCCTGGTAATACGGAACCACCTACACCTTCTGGAGAAATCTTATCAACTGACCCTTCTGTGGATGGAGTAGAATTATATATTTCTTCGTTAAGAGTTGGAAGCGCAGGAACTTACTTTATTGGTTGCTTAAATAACGGAAACTATATTTTCAAAATTGAAATTGTAGACAATGGCACTACTTATACTTTCAATCCAAGTGAAATGACTGCATACACAGCCGACACAGATTATTTTGAAAGACCTTGCGGTACTAATAACTACTACACTATTGTAGATAGAACAAATAAAACTGCTATTGACGAAAGCGCAAAAAAATTCAGCGATGGTTTTAACCCAACGCAAAGAATTAAATTTGGCGGTTCTATGCAAATCTCTTCTTCATCAGGAGCTGTTTACAACGCTATCAAGTTTGTAACAAGTGGCGCTGCTGACGTTAAAGTTTGGTGGGCTTCTGGTGGAGCAGGAAGAACTATTGATATCCATAGATACGCAGGTTCATCTGCACCAGTTACTCCAGAACCTACTGTTCCTGCTGAAGTTACCGCATTAATTGCACAAATCGACGCAATCGGAACTATTACAGTTGACAACTACGTAGCAAAAGAAACTGAAGTTGCCGCAGCTGAAAGTGCATACACAGCACTTAGCGCAAACAACCAAGCACTTGTAACTAACTATGCTAAGTTAACTTCTGCAAGAACTGCTATTAACGAATTCAAGGCTGCCGCTGAAGCTGCTGCTCAAGAAAAAGTTACTGCATTTAGAAACGCAGTTGGCAATATTGGCGAAGTTGCTTTCACACCTGAATGCAAAGCATTACTCGAAACAGCAGACGCAGCGTACACCGAAGTTCCAGCAACGCATAAAGACCAAGTTGCTACTGAAAAAGCTGAGCTCGAAGCTAAGAAACAAGCTTATCTTGAAGCTGAACTTGCAACACTTCCACAAGAAGTTCAAGACGTTATAACTGCTATCAACGCAATCGGTGAAATCACAGTTGATAACTATCTTGCTAAAGAAACTGAAATTAGTGGTATCGAAAGCGACTACACTGCATTAACCCCTGACAACCAAGCACTCGTTTCTAACTATGAAGTATTAACTTCTGCAAAAGCAAAAGTTGAAGAATTTAAGGCTGCTGAAGCCGCTGCTCAAGAAAAGATTGAAGCATTTAAGACTGCAGTTGGCGCAATCGGAACTGTTGAATACACTCAAACTTGCAAAGATGCAATCGACGCAGCATACACAGCATACGACGCTATCCCTGCAACTCACCAATCTCAAGTTGCTGACGAAAAGACTGCTTTAGATAACGCTAAGGCTGACTACGAAGAAGCTGTTGCAATCTCTTTCGTTGAAGCATTTGAAGATGCAGTAAACGCAATCGGAACTGTAGAAGCTACTCAAACTTGCAAAGATGCAATTGACGCAGCATACAAAGCATACGAAGATATCCCTGCTAGCCACCTATCTTACGCAGAAACTGCTAAGGCTACTTTAGATAACGCTAAGGCTGACTACGAAGAAGCTGTTGCTTTCTCTTTCGTTGAAGCATTTAAGGCTGCAGTTGACGCTATCGAAACACCTATCACTGTTAACAGTGAAGGAGCAATCAAAGAAGCTTACGACGCATACAACGCTATCCCTGCTACTCATACTGCAAACGCAGCAACTGCTAAAGCAACACTCGACGGATACAAGGCTGACTACGAAGCAGCAGTTAAACTTGCCGCTGACCAACAAGCAGTTAGTGCATTCATGACTCAATATAATGCTTGCGTTGCTCTTGGCGGAACCGTAACTGAAACAAACAAAGCGTCTTTCGAAGCAACTATAGCTTCTTACGAAGAATTGACAGACGATCAATTAGCGCTTATTACCGACGCTACAGTAGCAACTAACATTCCTGCTTGGAAAGCAGCATGCGAAGCATTAAAACCAAAGGTTGTCTACACTTATGACTTCTCTAAATTCTCTGGTTCTATTCCAAGTGGTAATGTAGTTTACTTCTCCGCAACAGGATTAAGCAATTCAGGAACAAATAAAATTACCAAGGGTTCAGGTTCTTACACTTTAGGAAGCAACTATGGCGTAACGTTTGCAGGCGAATCAACTGTAAACAAAGGTCTTGCAGTAAGTTCTAGTGCTATAAATAAATTTGAAATATCTCTTGAAATTGCAAATCCTTCGAAAGTAACTATTTACTTCTCAAGAGCATCAGGTGGTAACGCAAGCAACATGACTTCAGTTGGTTCTGGCTTTGCTTATACAGCAGGCGGTGTGGCAACAGGTGGAACAGCACGTGTCGCTACTCAATCTGAAGTATCTTCAGGTTACGAAAAAGTAGCAGTTATCGAACAAGATGTTCAAGCTGGTACTGCAACGTTCAACCTACTAGTAAGCAATTCTAGAGTATGCGTTTACAAAATTATTGTTGAAGAAAAGTAAAATTTCAAAAACTCAAATAACAAAGGGCGGATTTAACGCCCTTCCCATAAGGAAACTTAAAAAACTGACAAACTCGACTTTTCAAAGTCGAGTTTGCTTTTATCTTGATAACAAAACATAAAATTTCGGAGTAATATGCATAAAGTTTTTGGTATAAAAGAAAATGCTGAATATTTTGATAGAGAAGGCGCATACCTTATTGCTTATCGCGACAATAAAATTGCCGTTGTTCTAACACCAAAAGGTTATTTTTTCTTAGGTGGTGGTTTACAAAACGAAGAAAGTCATTTAGACTGTATAAAAAGAGAGTGTCTTGAAGAAATCGGATATTCGGTTTTGATAGAAGGTAAACTTTGTTCTGCCGAAACTTACACCAAGCACCCGACTATTGGGAACTTTCACCCAATTCAAACGTATTACTTTGGAAAATTAGTTATAAAAGAAGTTCCTTCTATAGAAAAAGACCATACTCTGTGCTGGATAGAATATGAAAAGTTGAAAGGGAAAATGTTTTCAGAAATGCAAAATTGGGCGCTGGAAGAATTTTCTTTAATTTTAAATAAGGCATAGTTTTTAGTGAAGTTTTTGCTATCGCAAAAGTGAAGTTGTAATATGCACAGTGAAGTTGCTCGCTGGCGCTTACAGTGAAGTTAAGTTTGCCATATTGCAAACTTAGTAGAGTATTTAATTTTCATTGACTTATGTTAAAAAACAATATATAATATAATTAATTAACTTATATAAGGACTTATGAAAAGTGAAAAAGATTATTTTATGCGTTTTATGCATAGCGTTATCGCTTATGACTGTCGCACTTTGCGCGTGTCAGAAAGGACCTATTAGAGAAGGTAAAAAATCTTCGTCAACCTATAAAAAAAGTTCGGGATATTCTTTTCCGTATCTAACCGACTCGACGGGGAGTTCTTCGGTTAAAAGACCGTTTGCGGGAACGAGTTCAGAAGAAGAGATATCAGTCCCACCTATTGACACAGGGCTTGGCGTTGCTTATCTTATTATAAATATTGGCGAAATCACGAAAGAAAATTATCGTGAAAAAGAAGAACTTATTTTATTTATCACAGAAAAATTCGACGAACTTTTAAGCGAAGAAAAAGCAAAGGTTTACAACGGAAAACTTTTAAGTGACGCTCGGGCTAAGTTTGATTTATATTTACTTGAAGATATGACGCCTATCGTTGACAATTTTATCAGTTTAGTAGGCTCTATTGAAAGTTTCGAGTATTCTGATGAATTTAAACAAAAATTAGAAAGCGCAAGTAAGGTTTACGATACAATTCACGAAAATTATTTAGAAGACGTCGAAAATGAAAAAGCCGTGCTCGACGGCTATTATCAAAAGTATAACGACCACGACTTAGCAAGCGACGTTACTAATCTTATCGCAAGCCTACCTTCTGAAATTAACGACCTTAACGTCGGAAAGTTTAAGTATGCAATCTCTCAATATGAGAGTTTAACCGAATATCAAAAAACACTTATAAAAACCACCGATATTTTAAAGATTATAGAATATAAAGAAGTTATCTATGATAAATACTCAACCGACCACGTTTTCACGCTAGATAGCCCAAACGATATGTTTAGCGTAAGCAACGCAAAAGTCGTTGACAGCGAGTTTTATTTTGAATTCTATTCAACCAAAAAAGCAGCCCTTTGCACAAGCGGTTCAACTTTTTCAATAACTTGTCCTTACGGCGGAACTTTAAGGATTTATCTTGCAAATTCAACCGAAAAAATAAACCTTATAGTTTCTAAAGGTTCTAACCAAATTGCAAAAATTTCGTGCTGTGAAGAAAGTATCGTTTCAATTCCTTTAGTTGAACTTGGAAACTATTCGATAACTTTCGAAGGAACGGGCTCCACTACCGTTTACGCGTTAATCTTTAATTAAAACTAATATACAAAACTCGCAGATAACCGTGTTATCTGCGAGTTTTTAACAGAGAACTTTAAAAATAACTACCCCCATAATAAAAAGAGAACAAATCGGTTATATCCGAAACGCTCTCTTTTTTCTGTTTGTGAAGTTTTTGCTTATGCAAAAGTGAAGTTGCTACGCTTTGCTTTGCAGTGAAGTTAAGTTTACCCATCACTTCGCCGTTAGGCAAACTTCACTCAGAACGTGAACTTCACTATCGTAGATAACTTCACTTGCCCCAATGGGCAAACTTAGTTTTAATATAATTGATCCATTTTTTCTTTTTCGCTTAAATCTTCTAGCGTAATTTCTTGACTTGCACCACCTGATGCGGTCATTCTGTATTTTGCTTCTTCTGTAAGTTTCTTTTGCGAATATAAAATTCTATATTTCTTTACGCCTATTTCTAAAAACTCTTCTAATGCACCGATACAGTCTTCGATAATTGCATATTTGATAACTTCTTTACCTTTTGCATTTCTTATCGTTACGTCACACGCACCTAAAACAGGCTCGGTTGGTTTAGTTGACGCAACTTGTAATAAAAAATCTTTATTTTCTTGATTGACCTTACTTACTTGCGGAACTTCTATACAAATACTTACAGCCAAAATATCGGCTACCTTTACGTATTCGTTTGCACCGAACTTTACGCTTTTACCTTCAAACGTTATAAGTGGCGCGCGTTTTATTGGGTATTGCGCGAGCGAACTTGGTATCATTGTTAGAAGAAGAACCAGCATACCTGCCATTAAAATACCCATCATGCTGTTTCCAGTAGTGAATAGCCACACTGCAAAACCGCCTGGTAAAAACGCTAATAAAACGTAAAAAGTTAAAAGTTTCGTGCGTCTTTTACGGTTAAATTCTATATCGGGAAAAAATTCCTTTTGCATAATTAACTCCTTTATATAACAATTAAAGAAAGTTTAAACTATTTTATTAAATTTGTCAAGAAAATTCAAATAAAGTATGCAAAAAGCCTTGATAGTAGATTGCTAAATAAATTCAGCAGACCTTTTCTAGTTTCTAAATACTCGTCAGATTCGGACAGCATTAAATTAAAATCTAACAAAAGTTCGTCTATAACGCGATTAATTATAAGTACGCTATCTTCAAGTTGATAATTTAAAGACCTGATATCAAAGTTTTGCGAGCCACAAAGTGCAACTCGGTCGTCTATTACGATAAGTTTTTGATGCAAAAATTTTGGCTTATAAAAATATACTTTTGCACCAGCATCTTTAAGTTTTTCTGCATATGATAAGTTCAATAGAAAAATTAATCTCGACACTTTTTTAGGTAAAAGAACCTTAACCGTTACACCTTGATAAACTGCAAACTTTATCGCATTTAAAACGCCTTCTGATAAAGACAAATACGGCGTTGTAATAACGATTTCATCTTTTGCAAGCGCTATTAGTTTTAACGCAACTTCTTCAAGCGTTTTTTTGCCGTTTGCGGAAAATGGCTGAATATAACCTAATTTTTCGTTTTTATCTGAAAATTTAAAGTCGACGTATTCTTTTTTCGTGCGTAAAAACATATTTTCTACAGATTTAACACCGTCGCCGTACAATTTTAATCCGCAGTCTTTACTTGGCGTTTTTATTTCGTTATTGAAATTGACTCCGCCTATAAAGGCAACTTTCCCGTCGATAACCGCAAGTTTTTGGTGACAGCGTTTATTAAACGATAATCCCAAAAACATACCAACTGGTCTATACTCTCTAATTTTAACCCCTAGCCGTTTAAGAGTTTTACCGCTTTCAGAACTAGAAAAACCTTTCGAACCAAAATAATCAACCGTAAGTTCGACTTTAACGTTTCTTTTTACCGCAACGATAAGTTCTGAAATAAGTTTAAAATAATGCTCGCCATTATCTAATATATAAAACTGGAGATACACAAAACTTTTTGCGCGTTTTATCTCTTGTATTATTTCGTCTAAAAACTCTGTTGGCGACGAAAAATATACCAAGTCTTTTGCGTAAAGCAACGGAAAATTTGTGCGATAATCGATATATTCGGCAACTTTTGCAAATTCTTCGTTCTCTTTTTCTAAACTTTTTATAGCGTCTTTAAAATTTGTCAACCGCGAAATTTTCTTTTTTTCAGAAAGTTTTATTATAAGTTTTTCAACGTATAAAAATATACAAACACCAAAACCAAAATACGGAAAAATCGCCATTTGGGAAATTGTAAAAAGTTTAAACCTTACACTTTTTTCAAAAAGCAAAATTAATATAACTAAATTCCCTAAAATTACAAAATAGGCAAGCGTGCGGTTAAAAAGCCCTATTAGTAAATAAATAATCAACGATATTAAAGTAATTAATAATAAATCTAAAAGCACGGAAAAAGCAATTTTAAAGTAAAATTTATTCATCTTCTTCAGAAACTTCCCTATCACCAATTTCCGTAACGCCGTCAACCGCTTGGTAACTGTCTTTTCTTAAAAGCGTGCGACTTACAACTTCGCCGTGCGCGACTTTTTTTATATACCCTTCCGACTTACAACCCTTTTTGGGACTTATTAATACTTTAGTCTCGCTGGGTGCAAGTTCGCTGTTTACCACCGTATTCGTTTTCGGCTTTATTTCTTCCAAAACGACGCTCTCTCGAACTATATCATAATATTTTTCTGCGCCGTAAATTTTAAACCTTACTCCACGACTGTCGACTTTACCAAACAGAAAAACAGGCTTAGACGTAGTGTTTTTAAACTTTAGGTCGCAAATCGTTTCATTTACCATAGCGTCGAAACTAGGCTCAACGTAACTAACTAGTAGCGAGTGACGATGCGCTTCAACTATCTCAAGCCCAGAAACTAGCGCACTATTATATAAAGTCGTCGACGCTTGACAAACTCCACCGCCAATCCCTTCAACGAACTCGCCACCAACGATAATTTTTGCTATTTTGTAACCGCGCGACTCCGTTCTTTTGCCAACTACGCGGTTAAATGAAAAAGTTTCGCCCACGTCGAGCATATAACCGTTTATAGCGCACGTTGCAAGCATTATGTTTTGCACGCGAGAACTGTTAAAGACGAATTCGGTGCGAAAATCTCCGCGCAAATAAGAGCATTTTTCAATATCTTCTTTATCGTACGTTGGTAAAATATCTTTGTATTTTAACGAAATTGTGCCACCGGAAAGATCTACCGCACTTTTTAAATCTCTTTGAAAAATCGACAAATCGACTTCACAGCCGTTTTTGCCAGCAATAATTTTGCAATCGTTAAAGTTTTCTAGAGTAAGCCTTGCGTTTTTTGGCAAAACTTTTTCTTTTTTAATAATATCTTCGATAACCTTTTCTTCGTTTTTTATAAAGTTTCTTCCGTGAAAATCAGAATAAAGTTTTATAGTATAAACGCCATTTCTACCCCTTATAAAAACTTGCGAGTCGGCACTAGCAAACTTTGGACTTAAAGGTATAAAAAGTAGTAAAAAAATTAATGGCAAAAAAATTTTCCGCATAAAAATATTTTGCGGAAATTGTAATAAAATATGTAATTTAACCGTGCTATTTGGCGACTTTTTAAGATTTTTTAAATTTTTTTGCTAAAAGTTCGACGCAATCTTTATCTAAAGAAAAACCATAAAAAACTTCAACGTCTTCGCCAATATAAAATTTGATTACACCCTTTCTGTAAGAAAACTTGTAAACGCTATCAAGCATTACTTCGCGAGTTTCAAGCGCCGTATTCGTATAGTTTATTTCAAGCGCCCTATCTTCAGTTAGAATAAAACAGTTGTTTTTTCTTTCAAGGCGTTTCATAATGCTAAACGCCCAAACGCCTTCTGGTATTACGTGAATAATAAATGCCAACACAAAAATTAACGCAAGATTAAGTTTACTTCCGTTTATTATTCCGCTCATAACTTCCGAGCCTATTAAAAATCCGTCGCAGATTAGAGAAATTAGACTTAGTACAACCAAAATACCTAGTTCAACGTAAATTCTCGTAACCGATTTTTTGTTTTCGCAGGCTAGCAAGTTTTCGCCCGCGCAAAATTCTTCAATATTAAAATTCATTGTTTTATCCTATTAAATCTTTTATAACTTCTCCAGCAATAATCAACCCTACCGTGCTTGGGACGAAAGAAATGCTTGGAATAACTTTATTTTCGACCTTTGTTTTAGGTTCTTCTTCAGAATAGACTACTTTCAAACTCTCAATGCCTACCGCTTTTAGTTCTTTTCGCATAACTTTTGCAAGCGGACATACCTTAGTTTCATAAACGTCAGCGACCTTAAACGCGGTATTATCGAGTTTGTTCCCCGTACCAAAAGAACTGATAATCGGCTTATTGAGCGATTTTGCCAGTTGACAAAGCAAAACTTTACTCTTTATACTGTCGATTGCATCAACTATATAATCAACGCCCCAAAGGTCAATTTGATTAGCCGTTTCTTCGTCAAAAAAAATCGGATACTTCACGACTGAAATTTCAGGATTGATATCTTTTACCCTTTTTTCGCAAACGTCTACTTTTAGCAATCCGACGGTTGAGTGTAGAGCGTAAAGTTGACGGTTTATATTAGTTTCACTAACTTTGTCGTTGTCGACGATTATAATTTTTCCGACGCCACACCTTGAGAGTGCTTCGACAACGTAAGACCCAACTCCACCAAGCCCGAATACACATACGCAACTTGATTTTAGTCTAGTCATCGCACTTTCACCTATAAGCGTTATAGTTCTATCCTGCCAAGCCGTCATACGATTTTACCGCCTTCTACCAAAATTTTCTTATAGTCAAACCCACCAAACACTTCGCTTGGCGTATTCGTGCAGGTGACGATAGTTTGAATACCTTCAACCTTTTTCAAAAGTCGTCTTTGACGCGATATATCAAGTTCACTCAGCGCGTCGTCTAAAATTAAAAGCGGATATTCTGAAAACCTGTCTTTGAAAATTTCTAGTTCGCTAAGTTTTAAAGATAGCGCTGCCGTGCGCTGTTGACCTTGCGAGGCGTACACTTTAATATCTTCGCCGTTTAAGGTGATTTTTAAATCGTCTCTATGCGGTCCAATAGTGGTGTAACCAAGTATAATATCACGCTCTAATCGCTCTATAAGCGACCTTTTTAAAAATTCGCGTATCTCGTCACGCGTTATTCCATACTCTTTAATCGGCTCGACTATAAGGGTTTCACCGTCAGATAATTCCGCGTGAGAAAGTTTAGCGTACGGTGCAAGTTTAGAGATAAAATTGTTGCGTTCGGTAATTATCGTTACCGCACTTTCGATAAGTTGCTCGTCCCAAAGTCTTACGGTATCCAAAATTAAATTTTTATCTTCGCTTTTTAAAAGGCTGTTTCTGTGAGATAAAACTTCGTTGTAAGTTTTAAGAGCGTAAAAATAGCGCTTGTTCATTTGCGAGAGTGATACGTCCATAAACCGACGCCTATCTTCTGGGCTTTCTTGAATAAGTTTAAGTTCGTTCGGGTTAAAAAATACCGAATTAATATTACCCATAAGTTCACCGATTTTAGCAATCGGAACTTCGTTTATTAAAATTTTCTTTCTCGAAGATTGATAAAAGCGCATCTCAACTTTCACCGAACCGTAATTAGATTCTGCCTCGGCTATAATATGCGCAGATTCTTCACCGTAACGAATAACTTGCTTATCTTTCTTTACGCGTGGCGAATAACCCGTGCAAAGCATAAAAATCGCTTCTGCCGAGTTGGTTTTCCCTTGCGCGTTTTTTCCGCAAACGATATTTAAACCGTCACTATACGTGAAAGTTTCGTCTTTATAGTTTCTGTAATTTTTAAGATGCAAATTTTTTACTTTCATATGCGGAATATTTTTTGTCTAAAAAGCCTTGCTTTTTTTTAAAGTTTATACTACAATTATATATACTCTCACAAAATATGTCAATGATTAATACAGCACTTACAATAAACAGGATAAAACACAGGGGTACCGGTATGGAAAGTTATAAAATTTTATGGAATAAAGCGCTTATAGAACTTGAGAAGACAGTTTCAAGCATTTCTTTTTCTACATACGTCAAAAGCCTAGAGGCGATTGACCTTGACGGGGGCGTTTTAATTTTGCAAGCACCTACCCGTATGTACGCAAATTTTTTAACGAAACTAAGCAGTAAAATAAGTGACGCTCTTGAGAAAGCCGCTGGCGTTTCAGAATTTAAAATTTACGTTCAAGGCGCTGAAAAACCGTTTGTCTCATCACGCAAGGAAGAAGAAGATATTTCTACCCCTATCGATCCGAAATATACTTTCGAGTCGTTCGTCGTCGGAAGTTCTAACCGCTATCTTTACGCTGCGGCAAAGGCTGTTTCTGACGATCCTGGTAATAGTTATAACCCACTTTTTATATACGGTTCAAGCGGGCTTGGTAAAACGCATATAATGCACGCTATCGCAAACGAAATCAAGCACAAAAAGCCGAAACTTAACGTAGTTTACGCAACTTGCGAAAAGTTTACTAACGACCTTATTAACTCTATCCGCCAAGGTAAAGGTTATGCTGGCGGTCAAGATTTCCGCGACCGCTACCGCTCGGTTGACGTTCTTATTATTGACGACGTGCAGTTTTTAGCAAAAAAACAATCTACTCAAGAAGAATTTTTTCACACTTTTAACGAACTCTATTCAAAAAATAAACAAATTATTCTTTCAAGCGACTGCCACCCACGCGAAATTGAACTCTTAGAAGACCGCCTAAAAACGCGCTTTTCTAGCGGTTTGATGGCAGAAGTTTTACCGCCAGATTTAGAAACGAAAATCGCTATATTGCAAAAGAAGGCGGAAGAGAAAAAATATCTTTTAAGTATTGAAGTTGCTTCGTTCCTAGCCGAACAAGGCGAAAACGACGTTCGTTCGCTTGAAGGAATACTCAATAAAGTCATTTTTGCTTCACTTTTGAAAGAAGCACCTATTACCATAGAACTTGCAAAAGATGCGCTTGCTTTAACAAAACAAGACGACGAGGCGGAAGTTATTACTACCGACCATATCATTTCTACCGTTTGCTCGTTTTATAAAATTAACAAAACCGACCTTCTCGGAAAAAGAAAAACCAAAGAACTCGTCGAACCGCGCCAAGTTTGCATTTACTTAATTACTGAACTTATGAGTATTCCACTCGTATCCGTCGGTAAAGCAATGGGCGGAAAAGACCACACTACCGTGATGTATGCTCGCGACAAAATCAGCGACCTTATAAAAACTAACGACAGAATCGCAACTCAAGTTCAAGACTTAAAAAATTTGATTAGAAAAAAATAATTTTTCAAAGGAAAGAGCGCAATTTTAGCGGATAATCGACTTATATGGGAACTTATATCACAAAAACTGAATATGATGCAGTCGTTGTCGGTGCAGGACACGCTGGCGTTGAATCTGCCCTTGCGCTCGCACGGTTAGGACACAACACCGCACTACTTACGCTTAATCTTGACAGCATTTCCTTTATGGCGTGCAATCCGTCTATCGGCGGAACGGCTAAAGGTCACCTCGTTCGCGAGATTGACGCACTCGGCGGTGAAATGGGTGTAAACATTGACAAAACCACCCTTCAAATCCGCATGCTTAATCGCGGTAAAGGCGCTGCCGTCCAAAGTTTAAGGGCGCAAGCGGACAAGGCTAGATATCATCAAAACATGAAAAAGACGCTTGAAAAAACGAAAAACCTTACCATTATTCAAAGTGAAGTTACCGAAATTTTAGAGGAAAATGGTGAGGTTTCAGGTGTTTTAACTGCGTTTTCTGAATATATTAAAGCAAAAGTCGTCGTCGTTGCAACGGGCGTTTATCTTAAATCACGCCTTATCGCTGGCGAGTGGATTAAAGAAACTGGACCAAACGGCTTTGAACCTGCAAACAAACTTACCGAAAGTTTACAAAACTTAGGGTTTACTATCTTCCGTTTCAAAACGGGAACTCCCGCTAGACTTGACGTTCGCTCGATAGATTTTTCTAAGTGCGAAATTCAGGAAGGCGAAACTAATATTTATCCTTTCTCCTTTTTAACAAAGCGCGTTCCACAAAAACAATCGCCTTGTTATCTGACTTACACTAACGAAGAAACTCACAAAATTATACGCGATAACCTTCACCGTTCCCCACTTTACAACGGAAGTATTTCAGGAACTGGACCTAGGTATTGTCCGTCGATCGAAACGAAAGTCGACCGTTTCCCAGATAAAGAACGTCACCAAATTTTCCTTGAACCAGAAGGAAAAGACAGCGGTGAAATTTACGTTCAAGGTATGTCAACTTCGCTTCCGCACGACGTTCAAATTAAAATGTACCGCTCGATAAAAGGGCTAGAAAACTGTAAAATAATGCGCTATGCGTACGCTATCGAGTACGATTGCATCGACAGTTTAGACCTAACGCCAGGTCTTATGTTCAAAAAAGTCAAAGGGCTTTTTACTGCTGGACAAATTAACGGAAGTAGCGGTTATGAAGAAGCGGCAGCGCAAGGCTTAGTCGCAGGTATTAACGCATCTTTATATTTAAGAAATGAAAAACCACTCTATCTTACGCGCGATAGTTCGTATATCGGCGTACTCGTTGACGACTTAGTCACTAAAGGCACTTTCGAGCCGTACCGTATGATGACTTCACGCGCAGAATACAGAATTTTCCTTCGTCAAGATAACGCTGACTTGCGCCTTACCGAAATTGGAAGAAAAGTAGGGCTAGTAAGCGATAAGCGCTATAAAGTGTTTATTAAGAAAAAAGAAATGCTTGAAAAGTATCGCAAGGAAATGGAAGAAAATCACTCCCCACTAAAAGTTCGTGAGTTCGTTGAAAAGTACGGCGGTAAACTTTCTGGCGGTATATCTTTTAAAGAAATGATTAAGCGCGGTATTCCGCTTGAAGATATCATAAAAGAATTTGACGCGTTTTCAGGCGCACCTTTCGATATTTTAGAAACGCTTGAAACGGATGCTAAATACGAAGGCTATCTTAAGAAAGGTTTAGAACAAATCGAAAAAGCAAAACGCTTAGAAAATAAAATACTCCCAAGCGATATCGACTATTCAAAGATTGAAGGGCTTAGATTAGAAGCAAGAGAAAAACTTAACAAAGTCCGTCCACATTCACTCGGTCAAGCCGAAAGAATTTCTGGCGTAAACCCCGCCGACATTGCAGTTTTAATGGTGTATTTATCTAAGTAAAAAATAAAGAAGTCGTGCAATAACCGCGTTATTGCACGACTTTTCTTAAATTTCTATATATTTAGACAAAATTTCATCTACGCTTCCTAAAACGTATTCTACGTTTTGATAATAAGAGTTTCCATTTCTATAAATCTTTCTAATCGAACATTGGTCAATTATATAAGTTCTATCATTATCAAGTACAATTTGTAATTTCCAATAACTCGTACCGTCAATCGGCTGTATAGGTTTAAATTTTAAATTATTGATATCGTTTAAAATCTCAGTAAATTCTATATCTTGAGAAGTAAACGTTTTAAATGGTTCGCTCAATCTAAGAATTTGAATTTCCGTCGCTTCGTTTTGTAAAACGTTTTCTTTAAAACTGTAACTACCAACAAATCCTTTAATATTTTCGTCAGAACTAAACTTTTTACTGCACGCAGTACAAAAGACCAAAAAGATTGCGAAAATTATTGCTAACGTTTTTTTCATAAACGCCACCCCCTTTTATTAATTAGACTTAGTAGATGGGAAAAACACTCAGATTGATGATTTGAAAGTTTTCAACTTTCATGATTTGACAATCTGTCGATTGTCATGAATTGCAAGCCGACTTTTTGCGTACGGCACAAGGTCGGCAAGTGAAAAGTGAATAGTTAAAAGTGAATAGTGAATAGGTCGTACTTCTTCACTATTACTTCTTACATTTTACCTTGCGTTCTCGCCTGCCTAAAAGACCTAGAAACAAGTTAGGCTAGGCTCGAAAAAGCCCTTCGGATTAGATAGACCTTGTTGGTCATTGAAGTCTGACGGACTTAGCAGAAACGCTGTATTGCGCCGTTTATAAGGCTTTTAATCTGTTATAAAGGAGATGTCGTCAACGTAATAATCACTAGTTCCGTTTTGAACGTAAATTCTTATATAGTTGACCTTAGTTAAATCTATTGCGCCACCAGTAGTTCCAGCGGACGGAAGGGCAAGATAGATATCATTCCAGCCTTGTTTAGTAACCGCTTGATCGAACGACCAGTTCATTTCGTTTACGTCGCAACCGCCACTTGACGAAATTTCTATCTGTCCAATGCCTATGTTACTAGTAGTTGCATAAATTTTTAAATGCAGATATCCTTTTGAATATTCGCTGACGTTTTTAGCAGTGAAAGTTCCGCTGATAGTTTTCGTATCGCTACCGTTAAACTTCCAACTTGCCGAGCCACTTGCGACGTAGGTTTTGTTTGTGTTAAGCGTTAGACTAAAGCCAGACGGCTTAGTTTCGCAATTAAACAGTTCTAATGTTTTCGCATTTTCGGTTACGTATTCGATTTTATCTTCGGTTGAGACGGTACTATCAAACGCCACTTCCTTTAAAACACCAAAAGCAATTCTTCCGTACGCTTTTAAACTACCCGATTTGTAGCCGAGTGACGTGCCGTAAACTCTTAGCGAGCCGACGATTACGCACGAGCCACCGTCTAGCGTATACACGCATTTATCGTTAGGAATATAGTCTAAAGACGTGTTTACAAGCAAAACGTCGTCAGAATTTTGGATATCGAAAAGTCCTGCTTCACCGTAACAGAAAACGTTTTGACAGCGTTCGCCGTCAGCGTTTACAAGTTTAACCATCGTGGTATAAGTTCTACCGATACCGTCGCGCAAGGTCGCGAAATCTTCGTTTGATTCGCCACTGTTACGAATTAATTTCCAATTATTAACGTTACAACTTGAACTATCGAAATAATCGTATAAGTTAGACCTTGTCATAAAGTTAGGGTTTGATAAACACGAAACGATTTGTCCGTTATTACCCCCTGCAATAATAAAGTTTTTATAACTTATTCCGTAGTTGCTTTTTAAAATATGATTATCGCAGTCAGAAAAGTCGAAACCAACGTACGCCCCGACCGTTTCGTTAAGGAACGCGTACGCGCCGTCACCTTCTGCTTTTATGGAGATATCCGTGCTATAGGTCGAGTTTTTGAGTTGAGACTCCGCAGTTTTAAAGTCGTTTTTAGCGTGCCAAATTCTCACGCCCCTAACGCCCGCGTTTTCGCTAAGTTTAAAGGTTGCACCGCTGACGTAAGTGACGAACACAACTCCGTTTTTGCCGTTTTGAGATTGATTGGTTCTTGAGAACACGCCTTGAGTTGACCTTATTTCTACGTTTTTTGGAATAGTTACCGCGCTGTTTAGTCTATAAATTCCGTTAGGAATAAGAAGCACGCAACCGTCAGTTGGTAGACTTGATAAAATATCGTTTAATTTTTGAGAGTTGTCAGTTTGTCCACCCGACGATAAACCTTCGGCAACGTAAAGTTTTGTCGTTTTTATAAATGTTGGATTGATATTAAGGTTATACTTTGATAAATCAACCGAGCCACTTTCGGTTATATTAATTCCACTGCCGGAAAAAGTCGCCTGAGTACCCGCAATTTTAACCGCGCCAACTGGTGAGTTATTTACAACTTTTCCTAGGTTAGACGAAGTAAACACTACACCGCTACGACTGTTTAAGTAATCTGCGAACACGCCAGTTTCGCAATCGAGCACGGCGTTATTTACAAGCCCCCAAAAACCCGCGTCTTGACGAATACCCGTAGTGAAATAAAAACCGTATTTTGCATCGTTTATCGTAACGTTTGAAATTAGTTGGTCGTCAAGGTCGCCTAGAACAAGCGCAGATAAATTTTGACGGGTGAACGTTTTTAAGGTTGATTCGTCAGGTTTTTCACCTAAAGTGTTTTCGAGAAAATAATCGTTTTTAATATTTATATTATTGTAAAAACCTACGTCAGTAGTTGCATTGTGACTTATTGCGTTATACAAAAACGTTCCGTATAAGTTTTCAATATTGACAAGTTCGTTATATTGAGAATTTAAAGATACGCCGATACCGTACGAACTGTTAAGCATAGTTACGTTTTTAATAGTCGTAGTAACTGGCGCATCAGCGTATACTGTGTAGCCGTATTTTTTGTTTAGATTTTGATTAGGATAATAGAAAGTCAAACCGTCAATTCCAGAGTGACCAGATAGCGCTATAAGCGGTTTATCTTGCGGTTTTGACGAGCCAAGTTCCGACGGTTTTGCCACGATAACCGTGCCATAGGCTGGGTTTTCATCGTCAGGACACTGCCAATCACCACGCAAAGTTACGTATTGCGGTAAAGCGATGGTATCAGTTACCAGATATTTTCCAACAGGTAAATAGACCGTTCCACCGCCAAGATTTTGAACGTAGGATATCGCAGATTTGATTGCGCTCGTCGAGTCCTTTACGCCAGTTGGATCTGCACCGTAATCGATCACTACAGCGTCGACTACGACCGTATCGTAAGTTTTATAAACCGTTTCGACAAGTTTGTAATTAGCGTTTGAGTTTTGCGGATTGTGATAAACGGTAGTCAAATTTTGTATAGGCGTTTCAACTTCTTCATTATCGTCTTTAGAAGTTAGAGTATCTTCGCTAGTTTGACTACTTCCAACGCTATTACTTTTTTCACTACTTATATTACTATTTTCAACCGAATTATTTTTTGAATTTTCTTTTGAAGTTGCGCTTGGATAGGTTCTTGAATTAGTCGTGCTTTGCTTAGTGCTCGTATCGACGGTCTTATTGTTACACGCGCTAAAAGAAAGCATAAGCACTAACGCCAAAATAACCCCAATAAGTTTTTTACTCATAATTTCACCTAAAATATCGGTCTATAGCGCGATAAACGCACTATAGACCGCTTTTATTAAAGTTCTATTGCAGAAATTTTTTCGTAAATTTCTTCATATTTATCTTTATAGAAAAGATTAGTACCGCTTGTTGTAACAGACGCCGTACCTGCGGCAACGCCACAACGTAAAACTTCTTTTAAGTCTTTACCTTCTGATATCGCTAAGGATACTGCTGCAAGCATACTATCCCCCGCGCCAACGGTAGAGTTGACCGCAACGTTACCACTTTTACAATAGTAAGTTTCACTTCCCGTTGATAAAATAGCACCGTCTTTACCTAAAGATAGTAAAACCGCCCCCGCGCCACGATCTATTAGTTTATTACAACCCTTTACCATATCTTTTAAGTTGGTATAACTTTCTTCGTTTACCGCTTCAAGTTCAGATAAATTTGGCTTTACCAGATAAGCCCCAGCGCTTATGGCATATAGAAGTTTACCTTTTTCGCAGTCGACGATAACTTTCGAATTTTTATTAACTGCACGAACGAGTTTTTCATAATATTCGTCAGGCGCGCCACCTGGAAGCGAGCCTGAAATTACGGTTATTTCTGAATTTTCAGATAGTTCTGCAACGGTCTTTAAAAGTTGATTTAATTTTTCTGTCGAAACGTGTTCGCCACGGTCGTTTATTTCGGTCATCATAGAACGCGAGTCGATTATCTTATAATTAACCCTAAGTCTACCGCGCGACCAAACGAATTTTGACGAAACGCCTTCGTTTGCTAGGTATTGAACGCATCTTCTTCCGCCCGTTTCAAACATAAATCCAGTCGTCTGAACCTTACCACCAAGTCGGGCAACGCCGACGGCTGTGTTTAAGGCTTTACCAGCCCAGCGTTCAATTTTATTTTCTATTCTGTTAAGTCTGCCCACGTTAAACTTTTCAAGTTCTAGCGTACAGTCAATGCACGGATTTGGGCATACCGTAAGTATCATATTATCCCCCAAAAAGCCTTAAAGGATTGGATTTACCAATCCTTTAGGCTGTCTATAAGTCGATTATTAGTCTTTTTTGCTATCTTCTACGATTTTTGCAACGTACATTTGTGGAACTTCTTCATATCTTTCAAAACGGGTAGAATACTTACCACGACCTTGAGTCATACTGCGAAGATCCGTTGCGTATCTCAAAATTTCAGAGTGTGGAACTTCGGCTTCAATAATCTGCTTGTTACCGCTTACGCTCGTTCCTAAAATTCTACCGCGACGCTTGTTCATATCGCCCATAACGTCACCTAAATATTCTTGCGGAACTATAATTTCAATAGCCATAATAGGTTCTAAAATTACAGGGTTTGCTTTTGGAATACCGTCAGCGTAGGCAAGTTTTGCAGCGGATACGAACGCAACTTCCTTACTGTCGACAGGGTGAGATTTACCGTCGAAAAGCGTACACTTAAGGTTTACCATTGGATAGCCTGCAAGCACGCCGTGCATAATTGCTTCTCTTAAACCTTTATCTACTGCTGGGATAAATTGCTTAGGAACAGCACCGCCGACAACTGCGTCAACGAATTCGTAAACACCGTCTTCTGCGCCAGGTTCGAAACGAACGGAGCAAACGCCGTATTGACCAGCACCGCCACCTTGCTTTTTGTGTTTACCTTCGGCTTCAGCGCGACGCTTGATAGTTTCTCTGTACGCAATCTTAGGTTCTTTAAGTACGGCACTACAGCCGTATTTAGATTTAAGTTTTTTACATAATAAGTCGAGTTGAGTTTCACCAACGCCCGACAAAATCATTTCACCAGTTTCTTCGTTCTTAGTTACGCTAAAGCAAGTATCTTCTTCGCGGAGTTTTCTAAGACCTTGGAAAATCTTATCTTCTTCGCCACGTTTTTCAGCGTAAACTGCCATTGAGTAGACGAACGAAGGTTTCTTGATAGGATCGAGTTTAACTCTGATACCGTCGCCACAAAGCGTGTCGCCAGTTCTTATATCGTCAAGTTTATTGACAGCACCAATATCGCCCGCGCAAAGTTCAGATACAGGATCTTGCTTTTTACCGCGAACAGAGTAAATTGCAGAAATTTTTTCGTCTTGGTCGTTACCCATATTATGAAGCGTCATACCAGCCTTTAAAGTACCTGATAAAACTTTAAACACCGAAAGTTTACCAAAGAACGGATCGACGATAGTCTTAAACACGTGTAATACGACAGGACCTGACGGATCGCAATCAATTTCAACGTAGTCGTCACCGCTTAACGCAACGGGTTTTCTAGCGTCCTTAGGACTTGGGAAAAGCGCGATCATTTTATCGCGAAGATACATTACGCATTGGTTTTGCAAACCGCTTCCACCAACGACAGGAATACAACCGCAGGTTTTCATACCAATATTAATGCCCTTTTCGAGTTCTTCCATCGTTAAAGCGCGCTCGATGTACGTGTCAAGTAAAACTTCGTCGTTTTCAGCGGCAACTTCAGAAAGTTCGTTAAACTCTCTTTCGTATTTAGGTTTGATATGATCTGGCATTTCGCCTAAGTTCTCGCCTGATAAACTGTAATATTTACCGCTTGATACGCTGACAAAGCCGATAATTTTATCGTCTACGACGCTTGGGATAAAGAAAGATGCAACGAGTTTTGGATATTTTGCTCTGATTGCTTCGCAAGTTCTGTGGAAAGTTGAGTTTTCCTTGTCGAGCCCAGAGATAAAAATCATACAAGGTTTTTGTAGTTCGATACAGCAGTCGATTGCGTTTTCAGTACCGACTGACAAGTTACCGCTTGCGCTAGTTACGATAACGGCTGCGTCGCACGCAGAAAGCGCTTGATACATTTCGCCTTCAAAATCGAAAAAGCCAGGAACGTCAATAATATTGAATTTATAACCGTCAGAAAAAGTTGCGCTTGCAACCGCTAAACTGATAGAACTTTTTTTAGCGATTTCTTCAGGTGTAAAGTCCATAACGGTGTTTCCGTCGTCAACACGACCTTGACGGTCGATAACTTTTGCATTGAATAAAAATGCTTCGCTTAAAGTGGTTTTACCTTCGCCTGAGTGACCAATAAATGCTACGTTACGAATTTTTGAGATGTCAATAGCCATAATAG
Organism: Christensenellaceae bacterium; assembly: GCA_045534605.1. Taxonomy (GTDB): domain Bacteria; phylum Bacillota; class Clostridia; order Christensenellales; family Borkfalkiaceae; genus UBA4636. The sequence continues at coordinate 76,126 of JAZSKA010000003.1, forward strand.
TTTGTTCCTTATTTTTAATTCGAAGTCGTGACTTCTTTTACATTATACTATAACTTTTAGCGTTTTTCAATAGGCAATTTAAAATTTTTACCTAAATTTTGAAAATTTGCCAAAATTCCCCTAATTTACATCAAAAATCGCCACGCCGATTTCTCGGCGTGGCGAAAACTAGTTTTCTATATTAATATTTTGAAAGAAGATATTCGGCGTACGCTTTTGCTACGTTTTTACCCGTCACGCGCTCGATACCACCGAAAAACGCGTTAGAATTAACTTCACAAACAATAGGCTCGCCACCTTTTCCGTACAAAAGGTCTATTCCACAATAGTCAAGGTTCAAAATTTCAGCAGTCTTTTCGGCTACTTCAATAAAATTTTTCGGAACGTCTACTATTTTCCCTTCGCCACCAAGTTCTACGTTCGAGCGAAAGTCCGTTTCAGACCGTCTTTGCATAGCGCAAACGAATTTTCCACCGATAACGATAACTCGCAAATCGAGCCCCGCACTTTCTGAAATATACTCTTGATAGTGGTGCGGTTCAAACGTAACGCTACGAGATAAAAGTTCGAGTTCTTGTCGATTATCCGCCTTATAGACGCCTTTTCCAAGCGAACCAAAACTCTTTTTAACTATAATCGGATAGCCTAAATTCTTCTCGATTTCATTTATCGTAGACTGCTTTATTTTTGCATCTTTCGTGTAGCACAAAAGCCCCGGCATAGTTTTCGGTGTCTTTATCCCGCTACCTGATAGCGCGATATAGGTTGCCATTTTATCGTCGCAAGTTACCATTGCTTTATGCGGATTGATTACCCTAAGCCCCGACTTTTCAAGCATTTCCGAGATATACTTATCCTTATCTAGATAAATACAAAAGTCGTAACCTTTACAAAAATTAACGATATCTTTTCCGTCAGTTATACAAGGAAAAAAATCGTTTTTTCTAACGGTTACTTGCGCGCCCAAAAGTTCGAGTTCTTCTTTTAATCTTTTCGACTGGTAAAGATAACTTTCTAATTCGTAATAGGCGTTGTTTAAAATTAATACTTTCTTCATATCTTACACTTTAAGTTTTATTTCTGCACTTGACAAAATTTTGCCGTTTGCAAGTTTTATTCTTCCGTCAGGTAAAATTTCTTCCACCCTATCTTGATATTCCGCGCCACCTTCTAAAATAGTGACGTCTTTACCTAAAACACACGAATAACGTGCATATTCCGCCATATTTGACTTTCCGGATAGGTTAAATAAAAGCGTCATAAGCACCTCTTCAAAGTCGACTTTTTCTAAATTTTCCGCCATCGTAGTCGCGATAGGTTTAAGTTCGTCGTCGAGTTTATTCGTTACGTTTAAGCCAATCCCCACGATACTATAAGATATTAAGCCGTTATCAATTTTGTTTTCGGTAAGAATACCACAAATTTTTTTATCGCCCACCAATATATCGTTCGGCCACTTGATTTTCGGCTTTAATCCGAACGCAAGTAAAGTTTTTACAACAGCCATTGAAACGTCGCAAACGATAGAAAAAGCATCACTTGCAGAAAGATTTTTATAAAATTTTAAGCGCGTTAAATATATACCGCCGACGTCAGACGAAAAAGACCTTCCCTTAGTTCCGCGACCTTCAGTTTGGTATTTTGCTAAAACTAAAGTATCTTGACCTTTTTTTATAAATTTTTTGATATAGTCGTTCGTTGACGTAGTTTTCTCTAATCTAATTATTTTCATAAATCTTCGTCTTTAATTTTCTCGACGACGGATTTCGCAACGTCGTAGTCAAACCCTTTTGATAAAAGTCTGCGGTAACACTTTACGGTGTTTTCGTACGTCTTTTCTTTTCCTTTAAAGAATTTTAAAGCAACGCGCATAGCCCCTTCTTCTTCGGAAAAGTCGCCGTCAAGTTCTTTATCTATAATCTTTTCGTCAACGCCTTTAAGTTTAAGTTCGTACTTTATAAGGCGCTTACCTTTTGAACTCTTTTTTTCGTTTATATACGCTTTAGCATAGCCGTCGTCGTTGATATAGCCGTACTCTTTAAGTTTATTTAAAACTTCGGTAACAATCTCTGGCAAAAAGCCTTTGCCTTTTAAGTATTTCTCGATTTGCGCTTTGGTGTGCAGACTTCTTGAAACGTAATTAAGAGCAAGTTGCATAGCCTTTTCACGCTCGCTTGCAATTACGATTTCGTTAAGTTTTTGTTCTGAAATTTTAGCCCCGACTTTAAGTCTTGCTTGCATAACGGTAATAAGTTCTACGCCACAGAAAAACTCGCCGTCAAGGAACAAATTACAGCGTTTCGGGTTTTTCTTTTGAGTTGAAATTTCCGTTATGGTTTTCATAATTTCCTTAAAACCAGCCTATAGGGTAGTTTTTTGATGAAATGAAACTTGTGTTTCATGAATTGAGCGACTGGCGTCGCTCATGAATTGCAAGCCTTCTTAATGCGTACGGCTTGCATGAAATGCAAAACTACTGTTTTGCATTATTGTCGTGCAGATTTTTTCCTTGAAAAAATTGCCAACCCAACATATAGTTTTTTCTAAAGATTTTAGTTATTATATAATTTTTGGCAAATTTTCAATTTGCCCGACCGCAATGCAATCGAAGATTGCATTTCACGAATACGAAGTATTCATTTCATGGCGAAAGCCATTTCATGAAAAGTTATCAACTTTTCTTTTCATTGTTTTTATTTTGCGATTATCAAAAACCGTGCTATAAGTCAATTATCTGCTTATAATTTAACGTATTCGTAGCCAAGTTTTTCAATATCGACTGATCCCGACAAACTTTCAGACAAGTTTTCAAGCACCGTTTTTTCAAACGCTTTTAGGCAAGCGAAGGTAATTTCAACTTGCTCGAAATACTCCGTTTTTAAAGTTTTTGAATAGTCGTTTTGAATCACCTGTAAAATTTTAGAAAATCTGTCGTAAGATACTTTTAACTTAAAAATCGCAGAGAGTGCGTGTTCTGAAATACCCGACACTTTTATCCCTTCCGACGCACTTTTAGAATACGCCCTTACAAGTCCGCCAGCGCCAAGCTTTACACCACCAAAATAGCGTGTTACTACGACGCAGGTATCGACTAGGTTCGCTTGAACTATCGCGTCGAGTATTGGAACGCCGGCAGTCCCAGACGGCTCGCCATCGTCGGAAAATCGCTTTATAGCCCCCTTATTAACCACGAACGCATAGCAGTTGTGGGTTGCGAGCGAGTGTTTTTTTCGTATTTCTTCGATAAACGCGCGCGCACTTTCTTCAGTTTCTACGTATCGAACGTAAGTTATAAAGCGTGACCGCTCGATAACTATTTCGTTTTCGGCATCACGCTCTACTGAAAAATATTTTTCCATTATTAACCTTTAAATACAACTTTTACGTGGACTTTTTTGCCCTTGTGAAGAATCAATTCACCTTTAGAGAGTTCTTCACTTGTCAAGACTAAATCGCCTTTAGCAAGTTTTCTATCGCCAATTGCAACACCGCCACCTTCGATAAGTTTTCTTGCTTCGCCTTTTGACTTGCAAACGCCACAAGAAACCATAATATCAGGAATAAAATCTGACTTTTCAACTTCAAAGGTTGGCAAGTCTTCTTGATTTCCACCGAACGCAGAACGCGCTTGCTTTTGAGCGAGCAACGCCTTTTCTTCGCCGTGTACAAGTTTTGTAACTTCAAACGCAAGTCTTTCTTTGGCAAGGTTGATGCGCTCGTCTTGATACTTGGTAAGCTCTTCTATTTCGTCAAGTTCCATAAAAGTTAAAAGACGCATACACTCTGCAACTTTAACGTCTTCAACGTTTCTGAAGTATTGATAGAATTCGTATGGAGTAGTCTTATTTTCGTCAAGCCACAAAGCGCCCTTTGCAGTCTTACCCATTTTCTTGCCTTCGCTGTTTAAAAGTAGAGCGCAGGTTAATGCATAAGCGTCTTTTCCTTCTTTTTTACGAATAAGGTTTGCGCCTGCAATCATATTTGACCACTGGTCGTCACCGCCAAGTTGTAAAACGCAACCGTAGTCTTGGCAAAGTTTTAAAAAGTCGTAGCCTTGCATAAGCATATAGTTAAACTCTAAGAAAGTTAAATCTTTTTCCATACGAGTTTTAAAACACTCCGCAGAAAGCATACGGTTTACTGAGAAATGCGCGCCGATATCGCGTAAAAAGTCGATATAGTTAAGCCCCCAAAGCCAGTCGGCGTTATCAACCATAATAGCAGGATTTTCACCGTCAAAGTCGATAAAACGAGCCATTTGCTTTCTAAAACAATCGACGTTGTGCTTGATTTGTTCTTTTGATAGCATAGAGCGCATATCACTTCTACCGCTCGGATCGCCTATCATAGCAGTACCGCCACCGAAAAGACAGATTGGCTTGTGACCTGCGCGTTGCATGTGCGCCATTGCCATAACAGGGATATAGTGACCGATATGAAGTGAATCTGCAGTCGGGTCAAAACCGATATAAAAAGCAACGCTTTCAGTTTCTAATAACTTTGCTAAGTTTTCTTCGTCAATGATTTGCTTTATAAAACCGCGTTCTTTTAGTGTGTTTAAAACGTTAGACATAATACTTTACCTTTAAAAACGTATATTTTTAATAAAGTTTAGCATAGAATAACGAAATTGTAAAGAAATTACGCCTTGCAAACTAAAATTAAAAATTTTGCCGTTGAAAATATTGTAAATTACTTAGTTTTATGGTATAATCTCAGTAATATAAATTTTCGGAGGAATTTTAAATGCAATATTCACCAGAAGTTGAAGAAATGGTTTGCGTTGCTAAAGGTCCTAAACACGGTCCTGCTCCAATTCCTGAAGAAGGAAAATGGGTTCAAGCAAAAGAAATCACCGATATTTCCGCGTTTACTCACGGTGTCGGTTGGTGCGCTCCACAACAAGGCGCTTGCAAACTTTCATTAAACGTTAAAAACGGTATCATAGAAGAAGCACTCGTTGAAACAATCGGTTGCTCGGGTATGACTCACTCTGCCGCAATGGCAAGCGAAATTTTACCTGGTAAGACTTTACTTGAAGCACTTAACACCGACCTTGTTTGCGATGCTATTAACACTGCTATGCGCGAACTTTTCCTTCAAATCGTTTACGGAAGATCACAATCTGCTTTCTCTGACGACGGTTTGGTTATCGGCGCAGGGCTAGAAGACCTTGGTAAAGGTTTACGCTCTCAAGTTGGTACTATGTACGGTACTCGCGCTAAAGGCGTTAGATATCTCGAAATGGCTGAAGGCTACGTTACTCGCCTTGCCCTTGACGAAGATATGCAAGTTATCGGTTACGAATTCGTTTCGCTTGGCAAAATGACTGACTTTATCAAGAAAGGTCTTTCACCTAACGAAGCGTACGAAAAGGCTATGGGCCACTACGGCAGATTCGATAATGCGTTTAAGTATATCGATCCACGCAAAGAGTAAGGAGGATATAGACATGGCATTATTTGAAAGTTATGAAAGAAGAATTGGTAAAATCAATAGCGTAATTAAAGAATACGGCATTTCTTCTATTGAAGAATGTAAAGAAATTTGCCTTGCTCACGGCGTTGACTGCGACAAAATCGTTCGCGGAACTCAACCTATCTGCTTTGAAAACGCAGTTTGGGCTTACACCGTAGGCGCAGCAATCGCTATCAAGAAAGGTTGCAAAAAGGCAAGCGACGCTGCCGCTAGCATCGGTATCGGCTTACAAGCGTTCTGTATCGACGGCTCTGTTGCTGAAAACAGAAAAGTTGGTCTCGGTCACGGAAATTTAGCGTCTATGCTTTTATCTGACGAAACTGACTGCTTCTGCTTCCTTGCAGGTCACGAATCTTTCGCCGCTGCTGAAGGCGCTATCTCTATTGCTATGAACGCTAACACCGTTCGCGGTAAAGAACTTCGCGTTATCCTTAACGGCTTAGGTAAAGACGCTGCTATGATTATCTCAAGAATCAACGGCTTTACTTACGTTGAAACAAGTTTCGATCCATATTCTGAAACTGTAAAAGTCGAATACGAAAAAGCATATTCTGACGGCCCACGTGCTAAAGTTAAATGCTACGGCGCAGATAACGTTCCAGAAGGCGTTGCTATTATGAAACTTGAAAACGTTGGTGTTTCTATCACTGGTAACTCTACTAACCCTACCCGTTTCCAACACCCTGTTGCAGGTACTTACAAAAAGTGGTGTAACGAAAACGGCGTTAAGTACTTCTCAGTAGCGTCTGGTGGCGGTACTGGTAGAACGCTCCACCCAGACAACATGGCTGCTGGCCCTTCTTCTTACGGTATGACAGATACTATGGGAAGAATGCATAGTGATGCTCAATTTGCAGGCTCTTCTTCAGTTCCTGCCCACGTTGAAATGATGGGACTTATCGGTATGGGTAACAACCCAATGGTAGGTGCTTCCGTTGCAGTTGCAGTTGCAGTAGAAAAAGGCTTTAAGGCTTAATCAATTAAATAGTAAATCGCAAAGCGAAAGAAGTTTCGCTTTGCGATTTTTTTATTAAATTATATGCAAGTTGTTTATTTGATAATTATGCGTTAAAAACAAATTATCAAAATCGGTTTTTCGTGGTTCGTAAATTTCTCTCTTTATATAAATTTCCCCATTAAAGCCGTTTAAAAATAGTTCGTTAAGAACTTCTTTTTGATAGCACATAGAACATATTGCGTTATAAGATTGGCTTATAAAATCTTCTCGACGATTAAGACTTTCAAAAGTGTACGAGTCTTTGCATCTTTCTTCGTTGTAGATAAATTTATCAAGCAAAAACATATATCCACAAACTTGTAGTTTACCATTAATTTTTTCCTTCTCATTTATAATTCCACGCCCTCCAGGATATTCAAAAGTCGTGATAAATATAAACGGAATTGAAGATATTGTGATATTATATTCTTCGCTGTCAATTCTTGGGAAGGCGTTAATAACGTTAGTATATAAATTTGCCTTTTTAAAAAATTTGAGTTTCCCTTCGGTTATTTCAAAATTTCTTTTATATTTTAAAAAGAAAAAACATATCACAATTATTAATATAACCAAAAAGACGGAACAAATAGCAATGCCTAAAATAAGTTTAGTATAAATAAAAACAAATAAAATAGATAAAACAATGAGCAATAAAGAACTAAAAGCCAAAATATTGCCGTAATAAATAAGTCCCTTTTTTATAAAATTATATTTCATTTATTGCCCCCTTTAAACCATTTTAAAAGCGCAATCCCAAACTTTGGGATTGCGCTTTATCGTTTTATTTAGATTACTTTAAAGTTACTTGGTAACCGCAGCCGCAACCTCTCTTTGGTGCTTTGAGTGACATACCGTTAGAGTTTTCGTTTCTTCTTTCTAAGCCGTTAGAAGACATAACTTTGTCGATATAATCGCATGCGCGTTGTACGTCTTCGATATTGTCTCTGACTTGGAAAAGTGCTGGAGTATCTTCGAATTTTTCGCTTGCGTCAACCAAACTTCCGCGTGGAGATAATGCAAGGTAAAGATTAATGCAATCTTTATCGAGATACATTCTAGTAAGCATAGCGCCGTCTTCTAAGCCAGGAGCAGGACTAAATACAGCGAAACTGTTAGCGTATACGCGTAGGTATTCATAGTAGTCAGAAAGGCTTACTACAACTCTGTCGTTTTCGATAGCAAATACAAAGCCGTTTTGTCTTTCTTCAATGCTCATTGGTTCTGGTTCTTCGTTAGGACCGATATTTTGTAAGCCCTTAACACCCATAAGCATAGCGATAATTTCTTTACCTTCTTTTAAGCTTTGCTTATCGTTAACGATAAATAAAGAAGGAGTTTGTGGATTTTCGTCGTCAACTTCAACGTCGTAGCCAGCGTTAGTTAAGCGCTTAACAGGAAGTGCAACGTTTAAAGAAACGCCGTCGTTTTCAGCAAAGAGTTTTGCTAAAACTTCTTTTTCTTGTAAACCGGTATTAGCAAGTGCGCCAACTTTACCGTAGCAAAGAATTTCGTTTCTCAATGCTTCGTAATACTTAACGATCTTTTCAGGAAGATTTTCTTCGTGCCACTTAGCGAAAACTTTTTGACCTTTTCTCTTTTTAACGCTTGTGTCGATAAATCTCTTAGTGCAATCAGCGTCTAAGTACCAACCACCAAAGATAAAACCTTCCTTAGTAGGGTCGTCAGGCATTGGGAATACGTCGCCGAGTTTAGCCTTGACTGGTTTAACCTTAGTGCCACCGAAAGTTTCAAATTTGAACGTATATTTTACGTTTTTCAAGATTAAAACCAAAATAATGATTGCTAAAAGAACGATAACAAGTGCAATAGCGATCCATAAGATTGGATTGGTTAGGATTCCGCCTGCGTTTGATGCGCTTGCGAAAGTTCCAAAGTTGCTAGTTTCAAACATTAAAATACCTCCGTCGTTAAGCGTGTAATTTAGTGCCGTCGTTTCGCCTTTGCTGTAGTAGTACATAAGCGAACTACCGGTTTTATCCGCTAAATCTTTAATATAATCTTCAGTTGCAAAAATTTCTTCTACCTTGTCGGAACTTTTGACTTTTGAACTTAAAAAACTTACGTTCTTAAACAAGTTTTCTAAAAGTCCGTCACCGCTTACGTTTACGTAATTAGAGTAATATTTATTTAAGTCAATTTCCACTTGGTAACTAACTTTTACACCTTCTGCTGTTTGAGTAATAGGCGTCCACTCAGAAGAGCCTGCCCAAATATCAATGTAGGTAAAGTACGCAACGGAGAGTTCTTTGTTTTTATCTTGAATACTCCTAATAGCGTTTTGTTTACCCGCGCCGTTTGCGCTGTCGTAAACCTTTACGATTGCATTTTCTGGGAAAACTTTGATAGGTTCTGGCTTTTCATCGCCCAAAAGCACCGCCCTAACAACTACTGCACCGTCTTCGGTTTGAATAACTTCGCCAAGGTTTTCTTCAAAATCGCTTGGGATAAAGTCTTCGCTTGGGAACGCTTCAATCATACTGATTTTCGCGCTTAAATCTTTTCTTACTTCAGTGCTTAGTAGTGGTAATAAATCCTCTTTTACTTTTGCACAAAACTCTCTTGCAGAGTTTTTCAAAAGGTCTTTATTTTCTTTCGTCGCATCAGGATCTGCGTCTATTGCGTAATAGTCCATAATCATGTTTGACGCACGAACTATATCGTTTGGCTCAATCGCCTTTAACGCGCTTATTGCATCCGTTTTGTACTGCTTTATAAGTTCGCTTGAATTTTCCGTTTCAAAAGTTACTTTTTCGATATCGAAAATTCTTGCCTCTGCCGTTTCTTCAACGTCAGTTTTTGCGGTACTATCGTAAAAACCTACGGTTGTTTCAACCGAGCCGTCCGGATTTTTTTCGTTTACTTCTAAAAGGTCATTTTTAACCTTTTCAATCTCACCGATAGATTCGACCTTTAAATCGTTAAACTTTTGCTCTTTAGTCTGATAATTTGAAACGATTGACGAGTTTGCTTTTGAAATGATTTCCAAAAGTTCTTCTTTAGAGAAATTTCCGTCAGTCACCGTTATATCTTTTTCGGTGTTTTTTATGATTTTTTCAATTTTCAGCCAATCACTTACGTCGTAACTATCCTTTGAAAAGTCGTTTTTAAGCGACTCGTAACTTACAGCGACCGCAAGTAAATCTTGCATCTTTTGATAGAAAAGCGCGTCCCTCATCAAATTATACTGCTCGTAAAACGAGAAGAAGTTATCGTATGGGTCGATAGTTTTAAGCGACTCTAAATCTTTGTACTCTTCGTAAAAATCGTTAACTGTTTCAAAGGTAACCGTATCCGCTTTTGCAACGGAAGTTCTACTTAAAAGTCCAACCGACAAAGTAAGCATAAAAATAGTCGCAAGTATAAAAATGGCTATTTTTTTATTCGCTTTTACTCTCATAACTCTCTCCTTGTTCGAATTTGCGCCCACGCGCGCATTTATAATCTAACTTGCTATATATTTTATCATACTTTATGCGCTTTTACAACAGTTTTTCACAATTTTTATTAAAATTTTCCACAGCGCTTAAGCGTCCAAATAAGCCAAAATATCCGTTTTGTGTATACCGAAATCTTTATTTACCGCTTTTTGGCGTATACTCTAAAATAAAAGTTCGCGTATAAGTCGATTATCTAAAACTTTTATAAAAAATTAATAATTTTTATATACAAATTTTAGTTTTTAGTTAAATTTGACTAATTTATCCACGTATAACACAAAATATAGGTGTAAAAAACTTGTCGACAGCAATAAATTGTAGTAAAATGGATATATGAATTTACTACTTTTCCCAACTGAATATTTACCGCTTATCGTGACTGTGGGTATTGCCCTTTTAATTACCGTCGCTATAGTTTTAGGCGCGAAATTATTGTCGCATAGTAGGGTGCGCTACTCTAAAAAAGACTGTCTTTTGACTGAACTTGAAAAGAGATATTATCAAGAGTTTACAGAAATTTTAGGTTCTCGCTATATCGTTTTACCACAGATAAATCTTGCCACCGTTATAAACAAAGAAACGGCTGGGTTTAGAACGGAACTTTTTAGAAATATTGATTTTGGCGTGTTTGATAAAAACCTAAAGCCCCTGCTACTTATAGAAATCAACGATCCGTCCCACAACCGAGAAGATAGAATCGAGCGCGACGAAAGCGTTAGAAAAATATGCAAAAAGGCGCGCTTACCGCTTATAACGTTTTGGACCAAAGACGGCATAAACCGCCAAATGTTTATAAACGAATTTAGAAAATATTTGTAAGTTATGATGATTTGAAGACTGCGTCTTCATGATTTGAGCGACCTTAGTCGCTCGTGATTTGAAAGTAAACTTTCATGATTTGCAAATCAGTTTGATTTGCATTATTGTCGCGCAATTTTAAAAAATTGCCATATTATTATATATTTTTAACGGAGCGCAAAGCGCTTTCGACCAAAATGAAAAAACTTGTTTTTTCAAATCATGCAATCTGCTTGCAGAGTGCAAATCATGCTAACTGAAGTTAGCAAATCAAGCAAGCAACGCTTGCAAATCATCAATTTTAAGTAAAAAGTCGCAAGGCTCCCCCTTGCGACTTTTATTTATATTCCGATTTTTATATATATAATATGAAAGCAAATTTTAGCCGACGCTTATTAAACTTGTTTTGTAAGCGATAATTGCGTTTTTGAGTGCAGTGTTTACGTCGTAATTCGTATTATCGGCGTCGGTAAACGTCCATCTAAAATCGCCGCCACCGCATCTTCCTGCATAAGCCTTCACGACGCTAGGCACGTCGCTTGCTTGATGCGGAACGTAACTGTACATAGTGCTTTGCGTATCAAAGTTATTATAACTTGTTCCACCTAAAAGCGTTTTTACGCTTGACGGAATTTGAGCCGATTTATCCGTTACGGTATAGCAGTCGAAACTTGTGTTATTAGTTGCGTAATCTATCGGCATAGAAGTTTTATCGAAAATATTTCCGTACGCTTTAATAATACCGCCCGTCTCGCCCGAGAAAGTTCCTTCGCCTTGCGCGTCAGTTCCTTGCTTTGACGAAAGCATAGGTTTTTTAGTGTTTAGGAAGTAGTTTGATTCGCTAAAACAAGACGAGCCAGTCGTTACGCCAATACCGTATTTAGAAACGCCGTCGTAGTAGTTGTTGTAAACGTGAATCGTTCCGACTCTGATTCTTGGATGGCGCGAGTCTGAGTGGTCAAACCAGTTATGGTGGAAGGTTGCATAATAATTTTCTGTATCACCCATACCGCACAAAATTGCCTTACCGCTATCCCAGAAATGGTTGTATGAGACGGTTAAATAGTCAGATTTCTTATTATCGCAAGAGCCGTCGCCCTTTGCTTGATCAGTATCGCTTCCCGGTCCGCCGTAGAAAAAGTCGTTGTTGTGAATCCAAACGTTGTTGTTGTCTGTATCAATAGTAATACCGTCGTCTTTGAACAGCATAAAACCTAAGTTTCTTACTTCGACGTTATTCACGGCACGCACCTTTAGCGACCAGCCGTAGCAAGTTGCGTCACTTCCAACCCCTTCAAACGTTACGTTGGTACATTTTTTAAGTTCAACGTAATTAAATTCGCTTGCTTTAACGTTTTCCGTTACCCAAGTAATATCCTTTTCGGTTATAGTTCCTATCATACGGATAGAAAGCGGTGTCGTGTCGTATCCCTTTTGGCGGTAATACAAAATTTCAAGTAGACTCGTTGCCGTAACTTTCGTTCCATTTTTATCTTTTATTACGTATAAAGAAACGGTGTTAAAATTATCTTTAGTGATATATATAACTTGAGCGTTTGATTTTAGAGTTCCATCGTCGTTATACGCGCCCGAAGCGGTTTTGTTTGGTGACTCGCTAGAAAAAGCAAAACCTTCGCGAGCGTGTGCGTTGACCGATACTTTAACTTGAGAATAGGCGTCGTCTTTTTCCGCACCACCCGTTACAGGTACGACTTTAATATCGTAATCGCCCTTACTAAGTCCCAAAACGTCAGCACGGTAACAGTCGGGATATTTTCGTATAAGTTCTTTATCAATTTTTGTCCAAGACGAGCCACTCGTCTTTTTGTAATAAACCGAATAACCGTCGCAGTTAGCGTTTTCCCAAGTTAGGTACGCCGTTTCCAAACCGCCGTAAGAAGATAAAACTTTAATATCCCCAGTCTTTGTCGTTTCGCCGTTTGACGGAAGTTCTACTGGCGCACTTGGCACGCTAGTGTTGCCAGTTTCATTCGAATTTGTTCCACCGTTATTAGGTATAGAACTAGTAGTTCCTTCAGTCGAATTTCCATCACCTTGAGACGAGTTCGAACCGTCAACGCTGGTTTGTCCTTGATTTATCGAAGAGTTACTTTCGCTCGTACTAGGTTGCGAGCCACAAGCAGAAATTATAGTGGCTAGCATCAAACATAAGCATACTAATAATATTTTTCTCATTATTTACCCCTTATTGCTATATCATTATAATAATATTATACCATAAAAAAACTAAAATAGCAAACTAAATAGTAGCCTATGGCTACGCGATATGCAAAACAAAGTTTTGCTTGATATGCGAAACTGTCGTTTAAAAATGATTTGAAGATAAATCTTCATGATTTGAATAACTTGCGTTATTCGTGATTTGAAAGTTTTACAAACTTTCATGATTTGCAAATCAGTTTGATTTGCATTATTGTCGCGCAATTTTAAAAAATTGCCGTATTATTATATATTTTTAACGGAGCGCAAAGCGCTTTCGACCAAAATGAAAAAACTTGTTTTTTCAAATCATGCAATCTGCTTGCAGAGTGCAAATCATGCTAACTACTGTTAGCAAATCATGCAAGCAACGCTTGCAAATCATCAAATAAAACGGCTTGCAAATTGTGATTTGCAAGCCAAGTTTATTAATCATCGTCATCTTCGTCGTCTTCGCACGAATTTCCTGCGTTTAATACGTCTTCTATACAGTTATATCTTTTTACACCAAACTGTTTTTTTCTTTCCTGAGAATCCATATTAATTTTTTCAACGTCTGTAAGCGGTTGCTTTACAGGCTTTTTCTCTATTGCTAAAAGTTGCTCGATTAAAGTTTTACAAGGAATAAGATACATTTGTTCAAACTTATCAAAAAATTCTTTTGCAAAATTTTCGTCGTAATTTTTATAAACTAGCGCCGCGTCAAGCGCATTGCAACCCTTCATCAATAAATCTTGTAACCTTTGATAATAACCAAAGTTATCCATATTAAGCATTTGGACGTTTCCAGTTATGTTCTTTAAAGAAAGCGATAGTTTTGTCGTTTTTTCATTAAAAACAAGTTTATTTACGCCTTTATTAATTTTCGTTTTTATCTTTTGATAATTAGCAATATATGCGTTAATCGACTTATAGACCGCGCTTAACTTAGAACCAAAGCGTTTACCTAAGATAACGAGCACTAAAATAATCATAACGACAATTGCTAAAATTGGAAGTAGCTTATTTAAAATTTCGTCAACGTTTAACTGACTTACCGTAACCGTTTCTTCAAGTGGTGAAAAGCCGGGTGAAGTCAACTTAACTTTGTATTCGCCTTCAATCGCATACTCTTTTTCAACGGTAATTTTTTCGCCGTTTACGCTAATTGGAACGGATTTACCGTTTAAGTCCAGAACTTCCCAATCGCCTTGAAAGTTGTAAAATTTCTCATAGCCAGATGCTGAAAAACCTATCGAAAAGGCTTCGCCTGCACGGTTGAAACTTTCGACCAAAATTTTCGCGTCTTGCGAGTTTGCAACGTCAATAATATTAATCTCGGCATAACAAATTTCGTCACCGCACTTTGCGGAAATTATTGCAACGCCACTCGATTTTGGCATAACCGTAACGCTACTATTATCCCCTGCGATATCGCAAAGTAGTCCGTTATGGACTTGCCACTCGACTTCGCTAGTTGCGCCGAAAAGTTCTAACGTAAATTCTTTACCACCAAGCATTGCAACTTTTTCGGTGTCGTATTCAATATAAAAATTATTTTCGTCCGCTTTAGCAACCTTTGGAAAAGAAATAGCCAAAAGCGCTAAAATGGCGATTAATAAAACAGAAATCTTTTTCATAGCACACCTAACTTCTCACGTGAACGTCGAGTTGCGGATAAGGAACTTCAATGTTTTCTTTTACAAATTCTTGATATACCTTTTTTATAAGTTGATTTTTTACTAAAGCATAGTCTGGCGTATCCACCCACGCTTTTACAGTATATTCGATTGCACTGTCTGCTTGATTCGTAAGCGTAACCGAGTTTTCAAGTTCGTGTAGAACTTGCGGATGTTCGGCTATAACGCGATTAAGTACGGTTTCGACTTTATCTAACTCGCTGTCGTACGATACGTTGAAAACTAAATCTATACGCCTAACGGGAAAAGCGGAGTAGTTAATTACTTCGTTGTTAAGAACGTTACTGTTAGGCATTACAATTTTTACGTTATCAAAAGTTACAAGTTCAACGGTAAATAATTTTACCATCCAAACCTTTCCTTCAACGCCGTTAATTTTTACGTGGTCGCCACTTTTAAACGGCTTGTTTATCAAAATCAAAACGCCGTTTGCAAGGTTCGAGAAAGAATCTTTAAGCGCAAGACCTACCGCAAGGGCTATAGTAGATAGCCCAACGACGAGAGAAGCCGTATCAAACTTTAAAACGCTTGCACAAACGAAAATTACTACGATTAAGTAAATAATTTTAAACACCGACACGACGAATGATATTACCGCGTTATCAACCGTGCTTCTAAGCATTATTTTTTTAATGATTGCAGAAATTATCATCATTAAAAACAAACTCAAAACGATTAAAAGTAAAGTAAAACCTAGTCTTGAGCCGTTTTGCGAAAACCAATCGCCTAAACCCTTAAAAAATTCCATCTTATTCTCCTATTTCTATTTCTGTAAGTTTAAAATCAACTTGATCGCAACTTGTTAGATAATAATCAATTCCGTTTTTGGTAAGTTTTCTATCCGCGCGAGAGTCTTTTCCATGAAGGTGCCCATAAACGACGGCGTCAACTCTGAAACTTTCAAAAAGTTCGGTAAAAAGTGAATTTTCTCTACGCACGTTAAACGGTGGAAAATGTATCATAACTATCAGTTTATCGCCATATTCGCGCACTTTTTGCGCGTTTATTAGCGCAAGACGCAATCTTTCTGCTTCGCGAAGATAGAGTTTTTTATCTTCTTTTCCAAAATCGGGCGAGCCTTCGCACGTCCAACCGCGCGTTCCACAAATTACCGTATTTTCTATCTTTATCGCATCGTTTTGCAAAACGAAAAAGCCACTAGGTAACGCACTTCTTATTTTTGACAAACTTTTCCACCAATAATCGTGATTTCCGCGAATCATAACCTTTTTGCCTTTAAGGTCTTTTATTTCGTCAAGGTCAATAATCGCATCTTCAAGTTTCATAGCCCAACTGATATCACCACTAATTAAGACGATATCATCGTCCGACACTTTCTCTGACCAATCTTGTTTGATTTTTTCAACGTAATTAGTCCAAACCCCGCCGAACACGTCCATAGGCTTTTCGCCCGTGGTGGATAAATGCAAGTCGCTTATTGCAAAAATCTTCACTTATTTTCTCCTTAAATACTCTAAAAATCCGTCTATACCAAGCATAATATCGTCGTAAGTTACGTCAAAGTTTCGGGTATACCAAGGATCTGCAACGTCGCGCGGAAAAGAAGTAAAATCTAAAAGTTTATACACCTTTTTCTCGCTATCTCCACCCAAAATGCGCCTAGCGTCACGAAGATTAGCCTCGTCCATAACTAAAAAATAATCGTATTTTTCATAGTCGGACTTTTCTAAATGACAAGCCCGCTTTTTAGAATAATCAATACCGAACTTATCTAATATTTTTCGTGTGCCGTAATGCACGCCGTTTCCAATCTCTTCGTAGCTTGTTGCGCTTGACGAAACGAAAAACTCGCCTTCTATTTTACGCTTTTTAATCTCTTGTAAAAATAAAAATTCTGCCATTGGGCTTCGGCAAATATTACCGTAGCACACAAACATTACGCCTATCACGATAGTAGTCCCTTATATTTTTTAAAATATTATAACATAAAAACTGTAAAAAGTAAAACAAAATCTGCATAAGCAGATTTTGTCACTAAAATTTCATTTAAATAAACTCGTCAAGCGCAAGCGCGTATCCCAAAAAACCTTTTCCGCATATCGTTTTTTTAGCGATAAGCGATATATACGACCACTTTCTGAATTCTTCGCGCTCGTTAATATCCGTCAAATGAACTTCAACCGTCGGGATAGAAACCGCCTTTAAAGCGTCGAGTATTGCAACCGACGTATGCGTGTAAGCACCAGCATTTATTATAATTCCGTCAAATTTGCCGTATGCTTTTTGAATAAATTCGACGATTTCACCTTCGTGGTTAGATTGCACGCATTTAACTTCAAGCCCGCGATTTTTCGCTTCGTCAGTTACGTACTCTTCTAAATCTTTTAAAGAACCTTTTCCGTAAAGATTTGGCTCGCGAATACCGAGCATGTTTAGGTTTACACCGTTAATAACGAGTATTTTTTTCATAAATATCAATTATCTCCTTTGCGACGCTTTCAAGATTTCCTACGTTTTCAACCGTAAAATGCGCTTTTTCGTAAGTCGATTTTCTCTCTACATAAATTTTTTCAACGCCCTTTTGTTTAGACACGGGTCTACCGCTACTATCTAAACTTTGCAAATCTCTTTTAATATAGAACAAAGTTCCGTTTCGAGCGAGCGCGTTGAAAGATTTTTCTCGCATAACCGTTCCGCCACCCGTTGCGATAACGGCGCCGAATTTAGAAGAAAATTTAACGGCAATCTTTTCTTCTAAATCGCGAAAATACTTTTCGCCAAACTTTTCAAAAATCTCGGGTATTTCTAAACCGACATCTTTTACAATCTCGCTATCTAGGTCGATTAACTCGCGATTTAAGGTTTTTGCAATTATTTTTGCAAGCGAACTTTTACCCGATGACGGCATACCTATAAGAACTATATTTTTCTTTTCTTTATACAGCTTTTGCAAAACTATTTCCGTTTCTGTTTGCGGAATTTCTCTATCGAAAAACAATTTTTCCGCAAGCCTTGCTTGTTCAACGAGCATACGTAAACCGTTCCCCGTTTTTAAACCTAAGTTTTTAGCACGACGAATAAGTTCGGTTTCGAGCGGATTGTAAACGACGTCGAAAACACTTTCAAGCCCCTTAATCTTTTCAATTTCAACTAAAGATTTGTCGCTATCTGGAAAAGTTCCGACAGGCGTAGTGTTTATTATAAGATTAATTTCTAAATCGTAAATATTTTCATAATTTACCGCTGAAGTTCTGCCCACTTTAACGACCGATTTTGCGCCGAGTTTTTGGACGGCGTAAAACGCGGTATTACTCGTTCCGCCAGTTCCGAGTATTGCAACCGATTTATCCGTACAGTCAATCCCAGCCATTTCAAGGGCGTAGATCATACCGCCTATATCGGTATTGTAACCGCAGAGTTTTCCGTCGCGATTGACAACGGTATTTACTGCGCCAATTTCTTTAGCATCACCCAAAACGTCGTCGATTAAGTCGATTATCGCCACTTTATACGGAACGGTTACGTTAAAACCACAAAAGTTTTTCGCTAAAACAAAGTCTTTCAACTCGTCTTTTGCGACTTCTTTTACCCCGTAATCTGTGCCAAACTGTTTATGAATTTCAGGCGACATAGTGTGCGGAAGGCTTTCACCTAAAACGAAGTAATTCATCAGCCAGTTATCTCCGTGTAGTTACCTAAGAATACGAATTTTTGGCAAGTGTTGTCAAGTTCGCTAAGTAGCGCTGAAACTTCGCGTTTTTTCGCCCTTCCTTCGAAATCAAAATAGAAGGCAAACTCGAACGAACTTTCAGGTATTGGGCGGGATTCAAGTTTCGTAAGGTTTAATCCTAAGGTTGAAAATCTTCCCAAAATATTATTTAAACTTCCTGCTTCGTGCGCAAGATTTACCATTACGCTGATTTTTGACGCCTCGTCGTAAATTTCAGGCTTTTTGCTTATTAGAATAAAGCGAGTGTAGTTATTGTCCGTATCGTTAGCGTTTTGCTTTAAGACGGACAAGTTGTAAATTGAAGCGCACTCTAAAGAAGAAATGCACGCAACGTCAAGTCTATCGCTCTTTTCGACCATTTTCGCAGCGACCGCAGTATTTTCACATACCGTAATTTTAACGCCAAGTTCTTTTAAAAGTTTACTGCATTGACCGATTGCTTTTTCGTGCGAGAAAACTTCTTTAACCTGCGAAAGTTCAACGCCTTTTTTCGCTAAAAGACAGTGATTAATTCTAAGTTTTATCGCCTTTACGATATAGAATTTATGCTTTAACATCAAGTCGTAAACGCTATTTACGCTACCTACTGAACTATTCTCGATAGGAAGCACCCCGTAACGGCAAAAACCTTTTTCAACGGCAGAGAAAACTCCTTCGAAATCTTTAAAATACGTAATGTTGCAAACGTCTACGAGTTTATCAGCCGCAATTTGAGAATACGCACCGAAAACGCCTTGACACGCTACGCTTGCGCTTTGCGGAAATTCGCCAGTTTCAGAAACGGCTTTTTTAATTAAATTCAAAATTTCAGAATTTTCTTCAACAGTTCTCGTTTGATACGCTTTACTTAACGAAAATACGTTTTCATAAAACTGTTTTCCGAGCGACTTGATATCTTCTGGCATTTTTGAAGTTTCTTCAATAATGATATCGCGTTCACGCTTGACGTTACTTATTGGCAAGCCTTCTTTTTCTTTAATTAGTGCAACTTGCTTAGATAGTTCCATACGCTCTACGAATAAAGCGGTAAGTTTATCGTCAAGTAGGTCTATTTTTTCTCTTACGTCTTTTAATTCCATAATAATCACCTTAAATATTTTCTTTATCAAAATCTATAACGGCGTCAAGCACCGCAAGCGCAAGCGCCCCTTCAAGTGCAACCTGTCCGCGCGGAACTATGCACGCGTCGTGTCTACCCTTAACCACAAGCGAAACTTTTTCTCCAGTTTTTAAATCAACGCTGTTTTGCGTTTTTGAAATTGAAGGAGTCGGTCTTATCGCAACGCTTATCGTTATCGGCATACCGTTCGATATCCCGCCGTTAATTCCGCCCGAGTTATTGGTTTTTGTAAAAATTTTATCGCCGTCAGTGTCAAATTCGTCGTTTGCAAAACTTCCTTTTTCGGAAGAAAATCCAAAACCTAAACCAAACTCAACGCCTTTGACGGCAGGAACGCCATATAAAGCAGTAGAAATTCTACCTTCAAGTCCCGAAAAGAGATTGTCGCCAACGCCAATAGGCAAGCCGAACACCATTAAGTCGACTCTACCGCCAACGCTGTCACCTTCAGATTTAGCGTCAAGAACGGCTTTTTCCATTTCGTCTGCTTTCGAGAGTGCTTTAAGTTCGGTCGGAATATTTTCTATAACGTCAGCCGTGACTTCTTTAGTTAGATAACTATCCCCTAAAACGCCACCTATTTCTCTTACGTACGACAAAACCTTAATACCGCGCGCGAGCAAGATATCTTTTGCAATCCCCCCTGCGATACAAAGCGGTGCGGTAAGTCTGCCTGAAAATCTTCCACCGCCACTTGGAGAGCGCATAGTTTTGTCCTTTATAGCCGAAGCAAAATCTGCGTGACTTGGGCGCGGAATAGTTTTAATATCTTCATAGTCGCCCTTTCTTACGGTAGTGTTATAGATTACGCCTTCAATCATTTCACCAGTAGCAAAACCGTTTTCTACACCACTTAAAATTATAACTTCGTCAGGTTCGTTTCTCGGTGTCGACCACGCGTTTTTACCGCTTTTTCTTCTGTCGACAAACGCTTGAATACTCTCGATAGATATTGGCGTTCCTTTTTCAATTCCGTAAAGTTTTACGCCGATTTTATCTGCGTGCGACTCGCCGTAAATTTCAACTTTTATGTTGTTAAACGGATTATACATTGACTTTTCCCCCAACCGCCTTTAAATGTTCAAAGAAAGACGGGTAAGATTTATTTACGCACTCTGCGTTTAAAATTTGACTTTTTCCACTTGCAACCGTTGCTAAAACGCTCGCACTCATAGATAGGCGGTGGTCGTTTGGTGAATTATAAACAGCACCGATAGGCTTGCCACCTTCTATTATAATACAGTCGTCTTTTTCATAAGCATTTATTGAAAAAGTTTTAAGTAGGTTTATCGTTTCAAAAACTCTGTCACTTTCTTTATCTTTAAGCCTTGAAACGTTTTTAATTTTCGACGTTCCGTTAGCGCAAGCAAGCGTTACCGCAAGCACTGGCACGAAATCGGGATAATTTTCTGCGTCAAATTCGATTGGGTTAAGTTCGTTTTTAGAAACTTTTATACCGTCAGGTAAAATTTCGACTTTTGCACCGATTTGTTGCAAAACTTCTAAAACGATTTTATCACCTTGTCGAGAATCTAATTTTAATCCTTTTAATATAACTTCGCCCGAAAGCGCTGAAAGGCAAGCAAAAAAGCACGCACTCGACCAGTCGCCTTCAACTTGATATTCGCTAGGCGCGTTAAATTTTCCACCGTCTATTTCATAGCCTTGTTCAGTTTCTTGAATTTTAGCGCCAAAATCGTTTAAAACGTCTAAAGTAATTTTAATATAATCTTTCGAAACGGTTTTTCCGAGTAATTTTATTTCGCTTTTTCCGTCAAGATATGATAAAGCGAGAATTAGCCCGGTTATATACTGCGAACTGATTGACGAATCAATTTCGTATACGCCAGCGCTAATTTTTCCACTTGTAGATAGCGGTAGTTTATTTTGAGAAAAACTTGCCCCATTTTTTTCTAGAACTTCTAAAAGTTCGCCAATAGGTCGATTAGAAAGCCTTTTTGAACCGTGAATTTCAGCCTTTACCCCTAGTGCCGAAAGAACTGGAAGGATAAACCGTAAGGTCGAGCCACTCTCACGCGCGTCTAGTTTACAATCGGTTACTATGCTTTTTCTTTTTAAATATAAACCGCCGTCTATCTTTTCAATCGCTAGTCCTAAATTCTCTAAAATTCCTAAAGTCGCCTTTAGGTCGTCTTGAGAAAAATCACCGAAAACCTTGCAGGACTGACCGCTGAGATACGCTGAAATAAACGCGCGGTGCGCAACCGATTTTGATGACGGGATAATGACTTTGCCGTTTATTTTAGACGGTAAAATTTCTACTTGCATGAAAGAAATTCTCCTAAACTGTCAATCGTTACGTTTTCAACGAAACAATCGCCTATATCTTTAATTTTAACTAGCGAAACGCCACCGTCTATAGATTTTTTATCGTAAACAAATTCTTTTACTATATCATCTATACTATAAGGAATTTCAAGGTCGAAGTCGTACGCGTTAAGCATTTTTTCTATTTTATTAAAACAATCGTCAGATATGCTACCTTCGAATTTTTGTGCTTTTGCAAGTAAATATAAGCCTTTAGCCACGCACAAACCGTGAAGTGCTGAAAAATTAGAAAGTTTTTCAATAGCGTGGCCTACGGTATGCCCTAAATTTAAAAGTTTTCTCTCTCCGTGTTCCTTTTCGTCTTGATGAACGATTTTCGCCTTTTCTTTAACGCAAAGTTCGACGAGTTCTTCAAAGTTTTCGTCGATATTTCCACTTGATAGAATATCGTAAATTCTTCCGCCTGCTAAAACTGCGTACTTAACTGCTTCGCCAACGCCACAAAGGACTTGCTCTTTAGGTAGCGTTTTTCTCGTTTCGGGATCGTAAATAACTATACTTGGTTGCCAAAACGAACCGATTAAATTTTTTCCTTCTTCAATATTTATCGCAGTCTTTCCACCTACTGACGAGTCGATAGCCGCAAGAAGCGTAGTAGGAACTTGAATAAACTTTATACCGCGCATATAGCACGATGCGGTAAAACCGACTAAGTCTCCTATAACTCCCCCACCGAGTGCAAGTAGTGCATCGTCTCGGGTTAAATTTAAACTTGCCGAAACGGAGCAAAGTTTAGAGAAATTTTCCATTGATTTCGTGCTTTCACCTGCTTTTAATATGCAAGTAAACGTCTTATAGCCCGACTTTTGCAAACTTTCAACGACTTTTTTTAAATAAAGCGCAGATACGTTTTCGTCAGTTACGACTAGCACTTTTATAGATTTTTTGATAACCGTTTGTAAATAATCACCAACTTTTTCTATGCTGTTTTTTTCGATATAAACAGAGTACGGAGTTGATGCAAGAACTTTAACTTCTTTCATTTTTCTTTCTCTCTTTCATAAGTTCGTCTGCGCGTGCTTTTTTAATAGTCCCTTCTTCGAAAAGTTTAAAAAGTCTTTCTTCGTCGTTATCGTCAAGCGCACTTTTAAACTTTTCAAGATTGTCTATTAAATCTTGAATTTGCTCTGACAAGTTATCGCGGTTTTCAATACAAAGTTCAGTCCACATAGTCGGATTGAGTTTAGCAACGCGCGTCATATCGCGAAAACTTCCCGCAGAAAAACCCGTGTAACTTGACGAGAGTTCGTTTTTAATGTAACAAGACGACAAAACGTGCGCCAGTTGCGACGTGTAAGAAATCATTTTGTCGTGTTTTTCCGCGCTTGCAACTTCAACGCCTGCCGCGCCTAGTTCAATAAAGTAGTTTCTGACTTTCGTTAAAAGTCTGATATCCGAGTAAAAAGGCGTTAAAATTATATATGCGTTTTCAAAAAGACCTTGCGTCGCGTGTGAAATACCGCTAAACTCTCTACCAGCCATCGGGTGAACGCCCAAAAAGTCAATGTCAGGGTAAATTTCTTTAAAAGCCTTCATTTGAGAGATAATTTTTCTTTTTGTTCCGCAAGTATCAATCACGGTTGCGCCTTTTTTAAGTTTTGGCAAAATATCTTGCATAATCTTAATCGACGCGTCGGGATAGGCAGATAAAATAATAAGGTCGCAATCTGACAAAATCTCGTCGGTAAGTTCACCGTTTATTGCGTTTAGCAGTTTTGCTTTTATTATATTTTCTTTAACTAGGTCGCTACCAAAAACTAAGTGAGAAGTCTTTTTTAACGTAGCCCTTCCTATCGAGCCACCGATAAGACCTAAACCAAAAATTGCAATTTTCATAATTTTTAACCTTAAAAAATATCAAATAATCGACTTATAGCGCGATTAACCGCGTTTTTTACCAACGAGTGGAAGCATGACGTCAATCGCTTTGACAAGTTCGTCAAACTGGTCTGGACGCAAACTTTGTGCACCGTCACAAAGCGCGCGTGCGGGGTTATTGTGAACTTCAATAATAAGACCGTCGCATCCTGCACCAACAGCCGCAAGCGACATTGGGCGAACGAGTCTGTTCAATCCTGATGCGTGACTTGGATCGACGATTACAGGAAGGTGCGTTTTTTCTTTAATTAACGGAATTGCAGATAGATCTAGCGTGTTTCTGGTCATAGGCTCGAAAGTTCTGATACCGCGTTCGCATAAAATAATATCAGTCGCGCCACCTGCCATTAAGTATTCAGCACTCATTAAAAGTTCTTCGATGGTTGCAGAAAGCCCGCGCTTTAATAAAATTTTCTTACCCGTTCTTCCAAGTTCTTTAAGTAGTTCAAAGTTTTGCATATTTCTTGCGCCGACTTGGATGATATCAACGTCTTCAAACTCTTCAATATATCTAACTGAAGTAATTTCGGTGACGATTGGCATACCCGTTTCTTTTCTGACTGCGCGCAAAATTTCAAGACCGTCACAGCCAAGACCTTGGAAAGAGTACGGAGAAGTTCTAGGTTTAAACGCGCCACCGCGCAAGATAGTCGCGCCCGACGCTTTAACTGCTTTTGCGGTTTCTAAAACTTGTTCGTAACTTTCGACCGAGCAAGGTCCCGCGATTATCGGAAAATTTTCGTTCCCGAAAGTGTGTCCGTCTACGTTTACCACCGTGTTTTCTGGGTGGAACTTTCTGTTCGCGTTTTTATACGTTTCTTGAATACGCGTTACCGAGTCAACGATATCGAGTGAACGCAAAAGGTCGATATCAAGTTTAGTAGTGTCGCCGATAAGACCGATAATCATATCCGTATCGCCACGGCTTACGTGGGTAGAAAGTCCGAGCGACTTAATCCACTCGAGCAAATTATCAATCTGACTTGTTTCAACGTTATTTTTTATAGTTACTATCATAAAAACACCTCTCGTTGTTTTTTCTAAATTTAAAACCGCACCCATTTTCAGAGTGCGGTATACATACAAATAATTTTAATTAAAAAATTTTTATACCACACTCAAATAGACTGCTTTTTAAAAAAGTAGCCATAGTTAAAGGTATAAAAATAGAATTTGCTTGTTGAAATTTTCATTTTTCAAATTCTCCGTCAGGAACAACTTACGAAAATTATATTCCCATAATTTTTGATTGTCAAGAATTTTTTGTAAATTTTATAAAATTTTTTTCTTAAAAGTTTTTTCGCGTTTAAAATTTTTTATTATTTTTACAAAAAATATGCCATTTATCGACTTATAGCCTATTTTTTGCGCTTTTTGCGCTTTAAGGTGTCGAGCGAGAAGCCGTTTGCTATACTTACGTACTCGTCAAACCCAAAATCTAAAAAGTGCATGTTATGGCAATCGCTAGTTAAAATTAACTTACCACCCTTAGACTTAATATATTCGATAAGTTTAGGCGCAGGATACGCCCTATCTAAATGTCCGCGAGCCATTGCGCCGGTATTAAGTTCGAACGGTTTTCCCGTTTTTATAAGTTGGTCAACGGCACTATACGCTAGCGCGAGATATTCGTCGCTTTCTTCGTCAAAAAAATAGCCGAGTTTATTAAACTTAGTAATCAAATCAAAGTGGCCTATTATATCGCAGTTAGTTTTATTTACTACATCTGCTACAAGTTCATAGTAAGCCTTTGCCATATTCAAAAACTTTCCGTCAAAATATTCGTCGACAATCTTTTTCAAAAGGTCGCGACTAGCATCAACAGGCAAAAGTTTTTCACCTATATTAAAGCAGTGCACCGAGCCGATTACATAGTCGTATAAAACAGTCGGTTTTTCAGAATAATAATCTTGTTCGACGCCACATAGCACGGTTATCCAGCCTTTATACTTTTCTTTAAGGCGGTTTATTTCGTTAAAATAAAGTTCAACGCGCTCGTTTGACATGCACCAGTTATCGCAACCAACGAGCGGTGAGTGCGAAGAAAAACCGATTACGTCAAAACCAAGTTCGAGCGCTTTAAAAATCATAGTTTCGGGGGTGTCGCGACCGTCGCAAAAAGTCGAGTGCGTATGAAGATTTCCGTATTTCATTTTTGTTACCCCCTTATATTTTATACCTTTATGTTAGTAAAATTTACGCACCTTGTCAATAGTTTTCGCCTTTTTTTTGCTAAATTCGATTTTATTTCGCAAAATATATAGCGTTTTCGGCTTTGCAAATAGATTTTTTAGACATATTTTTTAATAAATTTGACTTACGCGCGCATTTAAGGTATAATATTATTACAATAAGGGTATATGCGAATTTTTCGCAGCCTAAGATTATAGGGGAATTTTATGAAAAAATTTATAATTTTATTAATGAGCGTTGTGCTACTTTTTTCAGTATTTGCAATGTCTGCTTGCGAAAGCGGAGATACTGGCGAAGTTACTTCTTCATCTGAAAAGTCAACCGAAGAAGAAAATTCTTCAACTGGCAAGGCTTCAAGAAACTTTGGCGGCACAAGCAAGGTAGAAACCGAAGACCCTGACGGAAACGGAACAACCAATACTGGTGGAAACGGAACGACCAATACTGGTGGAAACGGAACGACTACCCTTCCTGAAGTGACGTTTAGCGGTGATAGTTTCTACGCACCTGAAAAACCTGTTCCAGACGGAACGAGCTTTGAAGCAATGTTAATTATTACGCAAATAAACAATATTTGCAATGTT
>JAZSKA010000011.1:0-63893 GCA_045534605.1 Christensenellaceae bacterium
AGGTTGGAAGGCGTATGAAATTTGCACGCGTTGCGATTATTCAACTTACGAAGAATTAGAAGCGTTAGGGCATAGTGCAATGCATGTTAATGCGGCAGAAGAAACGTGTACGACAGACGGTAACATTGAATATTGGTATTGCGTGAATTGTGAAAACTATTACTTAAATCAAAGTTGCACGAACCAAATATCTTTTGAGGATTTATTGATACCAGCAAAGCATTTGGTAGAAATATACAAAGCAAAAGAATCAACTTGTTTCGACCCAGGTTGGGATACTTATGAAATTTGCTTACGCTGTAATTATTCAACTTTGGAGTTTAATATAGTTGAACATAATTACGAAAATGATATATGTTCGATCTGTAATACCCATAAGCCGACTGAGGGTTTATCGTTTACTTTAAATAGTGATGAAACTTCCTATTCGGTAACGGGAAAAGGAACTGTTACAGATGCTATAATTTACATACCAGAAATCTATAATGGTAAACGGGTAAACTCTATTGGTGATTCTGCTTTCGCTAATTGCGCAAATTTAACAAGAATAGAAATCCCAACTAGCATAACTTCGATTGGTTCTCATGCGTTCTTCGGGTGCAGTAGTTTAGAGTCTATAACAATAACAAGCAACATAATTTCTATTGGCGATCATGCATTTCACAATTGTAGTAGTTTAGAACGTATTGAAATTCCAAAAAGTGTAAATAAAATTGGTGCATCTGCTTTCAGAAATTGCAGTAGTTTAACAATTTATTGTGCGAGTGAAATAAAACCTAACGGTTGGTCGCTTGATTGGAATTATTCAAACTGTCCTGTTCAATGGGGTGCTTTCGATTCATACTCTTTATTAACAGGTGCTCATATTAGATACACGCAGACGAGTTTGGGTGTAAGCACCACGGTCAAAGTTGAACCTAAGGTTGAGCCAACGGAAATTGATAGAGAAATTTGTAATAGAAGGGACTATTATATCGATTCCGTTACTGGTGTAATCGTCGTGGGTAGTGTAACTGGCAAAGCGGAAAAGTTTGATTCGGCAAATAGTTGTTTCCGATTAAGTAAAGATGGCGTTAAAATGTATATACCAATACCGGAAAATGCATCAGGAATAGTTTTCTCATTGTTTGAATCAACCAGAACAGATAGATATTTAAAGATCAATGGTTATGATTCCAAAAAGATTTTAATGGATAAAAATGGGTCGTCGATTTCGTTTTCTGCTGAAGACCTTGTTACGACGGCAACCGACTATCAAGGAAACGTAATTGCAACCGGTTCTTATTTGTGCTTAGAAAGCGTCGGCGATTGTAAATTCTACTACGTTGAAGTTACTTATTCTACTCGCTATACAAAATATAACGTAAGATACGATGCAAACTATGAAGGCGCTACACTACTTGAATCAGCAACTTGGACGGATAAACAAGAAGTTCCTGCAATTAAAACAGATATAATCAGAGATGGATACACATTAAAAGGCTGGTATACTGCAAGTGAAGGCGGTGAAAAAGTAGAAGTTCTTTCTTCTACGTTAGACGGAACGACGTTATACGCTCAATGGATTATAAACACTACTACCATTACTATTGGCGACGCTGTTTACACCGCGACTTTTGGCGAAGACCTAGAAGGTGTTGAGCCTATTATAGGCGAAGGTGTATTCCAAGGTTTTTACACGGCTGAAGTTGACGGCGTAAAGATTATCGATTATAAGTGCGAATTAGTGGCAGGCGTTGAAGGGTATACTGACGCAAACGGAAATTGGATTTATTGTCTAAACAACTCTAACGCGATAACGCTTTATGCTCAATATTCTAATCAATGCATAATAACGTTCGAAGCAGGTTTACAAGGTGCTGTATCGCCAAATCAAGTGGCTTTAGAAATTGGCGAAACGGGCGTATTGCCTAGTGCGCCTGACGGTGTAAACGCGAATTATACTTTTATTGGTTGGTATGAAAACGGCGAATTTGTTGGGGTTGAAGGCTCTGAATATAGTGCAACCACAAACAGAACTTTAACTGCTTATTGGTCGATTCCTATTGTTTCAGTTGATCCTATTGAAACTATCATAAATCAAGACGAAATTTACGAAATGCCTCGAACTGTAATAGGAAATTGCGCAGAAGGGAAAGTTGACCTTACAGTTGTTTGGGATACTGAAATTAATACTTCTATAGCGGGCATATTTAAAACAAACGGCGTTTTGGAAGATGTCGTTATCGGTAATATAGTTTATAAAATTTCTGCGGGTTTAGTTGCTAAACTTCAAGTAAACGTATATCAGGGAGTTAGAACTATTTGCACTGTTGACTTTAACGTAACTGCAGATGATTTTTACGTACCTTGGGCTGAACACAACATTGTTACTAATCATATCGATGTTTTCCTTTCTTCTGATGTAATTTGTGATAATGCCCACCCGCAAACCACTCCAATGCTTAAGGTTTTACAAGGTTCAACTGAAGCAATTGCTCTAGTTATCCCTGAAAGCGCAACTTCAGGTTACATCAGGGTTAAAGCGACTGCTTATTCGAGCGGAAAGAGCGGTTCGGTTTTAATCACTCCACAAAACGGGCTACCAGTAAGCGCAGATATTGATGGAACGTCTGTAAACGAACCTGACGCCATGGATTTCGTAGAAGCAACCACCGTTACCGTTGAACTTTACTTGACGGAAGGCGGAACTTACTATATCGGCGCAGGTGTGGGCAATAACATTTATATTACCTCAATTGAAGTTTATGCGGATGCAATAATTTACGAACCAGTTGAAATTTAATAGTTAAATGCGACGTAAACTGTGATATTTTGTAAAAAACCGCTTTTGGGTGATAAACCTAAAAGCGGTTTTTGTGCTGATAATTAATAAACTATATAGTATATTTTTTTGCTCTTGATTTTGGGGGTGAGATATGATATAATTAATATCGGGCAACAAAAACGAAACGTGTGCTTTCGTCTATAAAAAGTAAACGTTTTTTAAAATGTTTTTGATAAGGGTGGCGGTTATGAGTGATGAAATAAAAGAAAAGCCAAAAATTAATTATATTTTTCCTATAGTTTTATGGCTACTTGCTGTTTTAGCGTTTCTTACGAATATTATTGGCATTTGGTCGCTGTGGCATCTTGCGGGATTTGGCACTATTTTTTATTGTCCCGTTGCATTTGTTTTTCAAATTCGTTCGATTGTTCACTCTTTTAAGACAAAAGACGTAAAAACGATAATTATTAATTTTTTATTTTTAGCAATCTCTATGGCACTAGTTCTTTTTACGGTCTTTGTATCAAGTGAGTGGTTTTGGTAAGGAAAAACGATAATCGAAAATATAAATTTGTTCTTGTGTGATATAATAAAATAAGTAAAATAAAAAGGTGGTATAAAAATGGATTTTGTAATTATGGTTGACAACGCGTTTTATTGTAAAAGAACGTATACGCTAGACGCGTACGAAGACCAAGCGGCAAGGCTTTTAAGCGACGGTCATTACGCGCTAGAGCGTTGGGGCGATCAAATGGCTTATAAGACGGGAAAATCGCAAGGGAACTCAATGTTTGCGTTTTTGAAAAACGTTATGATGTTTTTTATCGCCTTTGACGGACAACTTCGTCAAGGGGAATACAACATATATAAAAAGTGGTGTAAAAAGTGTGGATACACTCCTTCGTCTGCGAGCGAGTTAAGTGCCTATTCAGATAGATATTCTGTTAGTGAATACGTAAAGAACGTCGATTTGCTTGCAAGAGTGCGCGATGAAATTGATTCTACTCACTACCAAAATATGGTTTACGGACTTATTATGCTTGCGGTAAGTTGCGAAAGCACTTTTACAGAAGAAGCGTATAACGTTCTTAAACGCTTTTTCAGACCGGGCGTTGATAACTGTCCGTCGTACAGAGAACTTTTAAGTCAAATTTACTATTAATTTTAATAAAAATCGCCATATAAGTCGATTAAAAGGAGTTTTTATGAGAAAGAATTTAAAAGCAAAAGCGTATATTTACCCACTTCCTGTGTTGATTGTCGGCTCTTACGACGAGTGTGGCGTTCCTAACGCTATGAACGCCGCGTGGGGAACGGTTTCAGATACCGCGTGCGTTTCTATCTGCTTAAGCGCAACCCATAAAACGACTAAAAACTTATTAAAAACAAAGGCGTTTACGGTGGCTATCGCGGATAGTAAAAACGTGGTTATGGCAGACTACGTTGGCGTAGTTTCAGGTAACGACGTTAAGAATAAACTTGAAAAAACAGGTTGGAATATCGTAAAAAGCGAGTTTGTGAACGCGCCTATTATACAAGATTTTCCGCTTGTTTTAGAGTGTAAACTTCTAAGTTATGACAACGAGAGCGAAATTTGCGTTGGCGAAGTTGTAAACGTCAGCGTCGACGATAGCGTTTTAAACGATAAAGGAAAAATAGATTTAACCAAATTCGAGCCTATTTGTTACGATTGCGACACTCACGGCTACTACAAACTCGGCGAAAAAGTCGGCGTCGCTTTCTCCGACGGGCTAAAGATAAAATAAAGGGGTAGGCTTATGATGCGTCGTGGGCGCGGTGGGTTTTTCTTCGTCGGTTTAATTAAAAAACTTTTAGACGCCGAAGAACCTGAAAAAAGGGGAAAAGAATACGAAATCTATCACGATAATTTTTGGCGAGCCCTTTTTATATTTTTGTTTCTCGCGCTATTATTTGTGGCTATTTTGATTCATATTTATAACGATTATGAAAAAGACGGTGTTTTTGGCGTGCTTTTCAGTTACGCTTTAAGTTTTGTCGCTTTGGTGTTTACCGTGCATATCTGCAGTTTTAAAATAATTTGCTATAAAGAAACTTTCGTTGTGCGAAAATTTTTTCGATACAAAACTTACGAATACCAAAACACGACCATAAAAAGCGGTACGGTTTATACTCGAATTTATTGCAATAATCGCTATATAACCAAACTAAATTATTTGTTATATAATTCAAAGCACTTTGAAGAAATGCTTATAAACTACCAAAAGAAACAGAAAAAGAAAAATAAAACTGATCAATAAAACCTAGCAAAATTTTTATAGTATCGTCAAATTCTATGCAATTTCTGTGAAAAGTATCGTCAAATTCTATGCGGTTTTTATACAAAGTATCGTCAAATTATTCAAAAAACATTGACATAGCGACGTGGTTATGTTAATATAAATTCAAAGGAGACGGTGTTTTATGTTAAAGAGAAAAATTTATCAATCATTGCTAAATTGGAAAAACTCTAAAGATAAAGAGTGTCTTTTAGTAAAAGGCGCAAGACAAGTCGGTAAATCTTTTATAATTCGTGAGTTTGGTAGGGCTAATTATGAAAGTTTTATAGAAATTAACTTTTATCAGCATCCCGAATATAAAACGATTTTTGATGGTGATTTGACGCCCGCAGAAATTTATAAGCGCATATCTTTACAACTTAATGACGTAAAATTTATTGATGGGAAAACTCTATTATTTTTGGATGAAATTCAGCATTGCCCGAACGCACGTACTGCAATAAAATTTCTTGCGTTGGATAATCGTTATGACGTTATTTCATCGGGTTCGCTTTTAGGTTTGCATTATAAGGAAATCGTATCCATTCCTGTAGGTTACGAAAAGCAAATAGATATGTACTCGCTTGATTTTGAAGAGTTTTTGTGGGCGTATGGATATAATGATGATGCCGTAAAAAACTTAAAAGAATACTTTTTAGCAAAAGAACAAATACCTGAAGCGATTAATAGTAAATTTAATCAAATTCTTCGCGAATATCTTGTCGTTGGTGGTATGCCTGACGTCGTTAATACATTTTTTTCCACCAACAATTTTCAAGCGGTTTATCAAAAGCAAACAGACATTTTGGCAGAATACGAAGAAGATATCAAAAAATACGCAAAGACAAACGACCGTCAAAAAATTAAAGATTGCTACTATTCAATACCGCGTCAATTAGCGAAAGAGTATACTAAATTTCAATATTCTACGGTTGCCCCAAAGGCAAGTTCTAAAAAATATGAATATGCATTAGATTGGCTTAGTGATGCTGGCATGATTAAGCCTGTATATAACGTTTCAACTCCGCAACTTCCTTTAAAAGCGTACGAAAAACCTAACGAATTTAAAATATATGCAACGGACATTGGATTAACGACTGCGCTATACGGCTTTGAAACGCAAACCGCTTTGGTGAAGGATCTCTTGAAAGGTCCTGCAAAAGGTGGTATTTATGAAAACTTAATTTTTGATATTCTTAATAAAAATGGGTATGTTTTACATTACATTAAAAAGGAGAATAATTCACAGGAAATAGAGTTTTTGATAGAACAGCAATGCGCTATTATTCCGATAGAAGTAAAAAGTAAAAAAGGTGAAACGCGTTCGCTAAATGAATTTTTGAAAGAGTGGAGACCTCCTTATGCTTATAAATTAACGAATACAAATATTGGAAGAGCAGATGCAAAAATAACTTTACCGCATTATCTCGCAATGTTTTTGTAAATATAGACGAATTGTTTAATTATGATAATTTAGAAATCGAATAAAACGTAAACTGAGATTGAGTAATCAATCTCGGTTTTTTCTATACAGACGATATGACGAAAAGAGTATAGTTTATTTGGTTGCGGAAATTGGGGAAATAGTGTATAATTGCTTTAGTCGGGGGCTTTGGGCTTTCGATATTTATAAAGGGGATAAACTATGGCTAAGTTTAGAAAAACTTTTATTTCAATAATTGCGCTATTGGTCGCTGTTATTATTACAAGTTCGTGTGCTGGTGGCGAAGTGGAAAATTCGTCTGGTAGTAATTCAGAACAAACTTCAGTAGGTGGTAGCGAAGGGCAAAAACCAACCGAGCTAGCTAATTACATAAATTTTGGTAAAGACGTCGAAGGGTTCGTAAACCAAGACAAGGTTTCAGGCTTATACAAAATTGGTATATACACCTTAACTGACGGTGCGAAGTTTACCTCGACTGCAGGAGAAAAGGCGCTTGACGGTGAAACTTTCCCGATGGCGTGTCAGTTGGGCGCGTCAGTTAGTCCGTTTTCGTCAAGGTCAATCACTTTTAACGCAAAAACTTCGGGAAAAATTACGGTCTATGCGCTTGTTGGTTCGTCGGGTAAGACTTTAGGGCAAATTCAACTTTACGACTCGACGCCAAAAATGGTTTCGTCTACAGATATAACTGACGTATTTGCAAAGCACGAAATTGAGATAACCGCGCCGGGCGAATACGCACTTATGCCGACGGCTGTTGCATCAATCAACATTTACGCTATCGCATTTTCAGGCGAAGCGGTATCAAACGATAACTCGGGCGACTCGGGCTCGAGTGGCGATAGCGGTGACGGAAGTCTTAGTGCAACGGAAAAAGCAATCGTAACGAAGGCGAATAACGCGATTACCTGGCAAATTCCTGAAGTTGGTGGCTGGGATAAAGGCTACGATTTACACACTAAACAACCACGCGGAACGAGTAATTATAATCAATCGTCGAAATGGACGGCTAAAGGTGGCGGTTATATGGGTACGATTGATAACGGCGGAACTTATTCGCATATGGAAACTATCGCGCAAGCATATTCTATAACTGGCGAACAAAAGTATAAAGACAGTTTCGCGCAAGCAATAGGCTTTTTGAAAAATCTTCAAACGGAAAAAGGTGGTTTTGCTCAAGTTTATCCAAAGCGCGGAAATTATTCTGACTACGTAACCTTTAACGACGACGCGATGGTAAGCGTTATGAAACTACTTAGAAACGTTTACGAAAAGAAAGCGCCTTACACGAATATCGTTGACGATACTACTCGCGCTGAAATCAAGGCTATGTTCGATAAGGGTATAGAGTATATTTTAGCATCTCAAATAGAAGTTCAAGGTGTAAAAGCGGGTTGGTGCGCTCAACACGATCCTATAACTTACGAGCCGAAAGAAGCAAGAGAATACGAGCGTCCGTCAATCAGCGGTTCTGAAAGTGTTGGAATTATCGAACTTTTAATGTCGCTTACGGATAACCAAGTAGCGCAAGAAGCCGGCTTAGCGGCAGTTAGATGGTTTGACGAACATAAACTCGTTGATAAAGCGTTTAGCAAAAACGGTGTAACCAATGCAACGACAGGCGTCGTTGAATACATTTACGATAAACCTGGCTCTGTTATTTGGTACAGATTCTACGACCTTAACGGCATAGGGTTCTTTGGCGATAGAAGAATTTTTGAAGACAAGACGTTGAACGAAAAATGGGATGTGTGTAACGGTTATTTTTACGACGTAGCGGAAATAAGCGAAGAACGCAGAACGGAATACTCTTGGATGGGTAACTGGCCAAAGAGTGTTATTGATAAATATTTGAAATAAGTGAAAAACCGCGCTATAGCGCGGTTTTTTTGATGATTTGCAACTTTTAGTTGCATGATTTGCTAACGTTTGTTAGCATGATTTGCAATACGCACGCGTATTGCATGATTTGAAAAAACAAAGTTTTTTCATTGTGGTCGTGAACGCTTCGCGTTCCGAAAAAATTTTATAGTTATACGGCAGTTTTTGTAAAAACTGCCCAGTCATTAATGCAAATCGAACGATTTGCAAATCATGAAAGTTTTACTTTCAAATCATGAGCGACAAAAGTCGCTCAAATCATGAAGATGAAATCTTCAAATCATTTTTTAATATAATGTTGCAAAAAATACTCTTATATGTTAATATATTTATTAGGAGTGAAATATTTATGAAAATCGTAGACTTAGAAAATTGGAACAGAAAATCTCATTACGAACTTTTTAATTCGTATTTGCAACCGTGCTTTAGGGTTGATATAAGGCTTGACGTTACTAAACTCGTTAAAAACAAAGAAAAATACGGCGGATTTTTTATTCCGTTTACTTATTTACTAATGCGTGCGCTAAACAACTATGAAGGCACTAAAATTAGGGAAGTAGACGGAAAATTAGTCGTTTTTGACAAGGTGCACCCGAGTTTTACCGTAAGTTTAGACGACGGAAACTTCGCCTTTTGCAGGTGCGAATACGTAGACGATTATTCGGCGTTTAAAAATTCTTGTCGAGACGAGATAGAACGCGCAAAAAAACTTGCGATAAGTGGGGACAAGAATTATTTTACTACGAACGATAGGGCGGATCTCGTGTATTTATCGTGTCTTCCGTGGATTGACTTTTTGTCGATAGAAAATCCGTTGCCACTTGGCGACAAACTTTCAATGAGTATACCGCGACTAAACTGGGGAAAATTCGTCGAGACTGAAAAGGGTTTTGAAGTGACGCTTTCAACGACGGTAAACCACGCGTACATTGACGGACGCGAGCTATCTAGTATGCTTAACGAGATTAAATCGAGCTTAGAAAATATAGATAAAATTTTAGGTTAATCGCCTTATAGCGCGATTAAAAGCAAAAAAACGATAAAAAATAAAGGATACGATTGATGAAAAAAGAAATAAAGGGTAACGTTTTTATAGGTTGGAATATTAAAAACGATCTTGCGAACGAAGTAAAAGCGCAACTTAAAGCGTACGGATATAACGCAATAGTTGGCGGTAAAGACAACGACGAACTTGAACACGGCGTAAGCGCGACTATTATTTCGCAAATGAAAAAGTGTTCGGGTGCGATTATGCTGTTCTCGCCAAGAGTTGTCGACGGGCTTTGCTCTGACTGCGAAAAGACGGAGAAAAAATCGATGTTATCTGGCAATATGCTTTACGAACTTGGTTTTTTGACGGGCTCGAAAAAAATTGACCGCGTTCTTACCGTTTTTATTGACAACGCAGAAAAACTTGCGCCGAGCGATATCAAAGGTTGCTGGGACTATGAAGTTTTGGAAACTAAAACGGTAGACGGAAAAGTCGTCAAGCGCGAATTAAAAGAAGTTGCTAGCGATATCGTCAAAGTTTTTCTTGCCGAACAAAAGGACAGTCTTATTAAAAATAAGATGGAAATGATAACGGATATTTCCAACTTAAGGGCAATTCTTACGGGGCATACTAAAAACGCAATTTTATACGAAAATGAACTTGCAACTGTCGTTATGCTCTTTTGTCAATCGGCGTATATGCTTGACGATATACCTAACTCTGAAAAGGTGTTAAACGATTTACTTCACAGCGAAAACCAAATTCGCAACGAAAATCTGCTTATTGCGATAAGTTCGTCGTTTGACTATTTTGACGCGTGTCGCGCGCTGACTAAAGACGAATACGACAATATGTATCTTCCGAGAAGAGAATATAAAAAACTTTTACACAACTTGACCGAATACATTGAAGAAACGGAAGAAAGGCTTGAGCATGCGACTAAGGCGCATAACGAAGCGGTGGAAAGGGCTAAAACTGAAAATGGCGTTGAAATTCCTGAAATTGATCCGTTTTATTATCTTTTCCTAGCCGTTGCCTACGACTATATTTCCTTTATTAATATGATGTTTTACGCAAACACTCCTAAAGAAGATTTAGACGAAGACGTTATTATCTTCCGTGAAGAATCTGCGAAAAAGTCGATAGAATACAGCCAAATTTATAGGGAAATTAATCCTGCGCTTAATTCTCAACTTTGCTCGCTTTACGAAAGTTATACATATAGAAATTTAGCACTCTTTTACAGGACGATGGAACGCTTTGACGATGCGAACGAATACTTTGAAAAATCTATAAAGTCGCGTAGAGAACTTTATATGTACTTCAAAAAGCGCGACCTTAACCAAAGCGTGTTCGACCAGATTAATATGGAATACCACCTTGCGCTTATTGATAATATCTTCGACGTCGACGAAGAAGAAAAGAGTAGACGCCGTAGAGAACTTAAAAACTACGTTGAAGACGTCAGCGAAGCAAGTTACAACAGACAGTACCTAGTTGAGAAAATTTCTAAAATCTTAAAACAAATAAGGAATAGTTAGGTGTGCAAAGTTTAAAAGGAAAATTTATTGCGCTAGACCTTGACGGAACGCTTTGTAGCGTAGGCGAAAGTATTCCTGAAAGCGTTATTAAAAGTTTAAAAAAGATTGCAAAAAAAGGCGCGCGCCTTATAATCTGCTCGGGAAAACCTACGTATTATCTTTGCGGGCTTTTCCGCCAGGTAGGAATTAAAGACGTAATTTTGGTTGGCGAAAACGGCGCGACTTATCAAGAAGGCATAAGCCTTCCGCCGAAAGTTTTTTATAAAGTTGAACTTGAAAAAGACGTTTGTGAAAGTTTTGAAATTTTAAAAAATAAAATCAAAGAAAAACTTCCTGACGTTTGGTTTCAGCCTAACGAAGTCGGGCTTACCGCGTTTTACTCAAACGAAACCGAAAAGTCTGTTATCGAACAAATTATTGCCGATAATCGACTTATTTGCGAGCGTTTGAAAGTGTTTAGACACTCCGATTCGTTTGATTTTGCGCCTGTTAAAGTCGATAAAAAGACGGCGCTTGAAAAAATTTCTAAAAAATTTGACCTTGATAAAAGTCAGTTTATCGCTATCGGCGACGGAGAAAACGACTATCCTATGTTTGAATTTTGCAAGTATTCTTTCGGGGTGTCGGTAAAAGACGAAAAAATGGTAACGAAAAACTTTTCTAACGTTTTCGATTGTTTAGATTACGTTTTAGAATATTTTGGAGAATAAATGCTATACGGTTATAAGAAAATTTCCATAATTTACGGGGGCGTGGGAAGTCGTTACGCAAGCGAGATAGAAAAAGCGTTAAAGAACTTGCACCTTGACGAGCATTACCCGATTAAAGTCGATTGTATTAATACCGACTGGGTTTCGCATAACGTTTTAAAAGACGTTATAAGCGCGATAAAAGATAGCGACCTTATTTACATAGTATTCACTCTTGACGATATAGGCTCGCGAAACAGTGATTTTGAAAAGTCGGGCGATAGCGCGCTTAAACCGCGACTTAGACAAAACGTTTTAATCGAACTTGGTATGGCGCTTGCCGTTACCGATATGAATATCGACAGAATTAAAGTTATTGCAAACTTTGACAAAAACGCGCTTGGTGACGATTTTCCGAGCGATATTCGTGACGCGCTTGCCATCCGCGCTTTTTCAGACGATAAATTTTCAGAAGTTCTAATTTCTATTTGCGAATACGTTAAGTCGGAATTTTCTTTACCGCAAACTAAGGAAGTTTTAAAAGACGAAAGCGTCGTTATTGATTTTGAAAACGTTTTAAAAGAATACGATAAATACGAGTTTAACCCGACTAAGAGAATTAGAACGCTTAAAGATATTATGAGTCACTGGCGCGAAACTTTAGACGGCTTTGATTTTATCGAAGAAAAGTTTGTGTTCGCGCTTGAAAGGCTTAAAGCATTTCCAATTTTTGGGAACGGTAAATCTCTAGTTGACTGGATACGAAACTTTCAATCTGCGCTAAAGATTGACAAAGTCGAACTTTCCGAGCGTAAGTTTTTTAAGATGATTAAGCGGATAATCGACTTATGCCTTGAGTATACGGTAATTAAAAGCGACGACGATACCGAAAACGACTTCTCTGCGTACTCGTTTGTCGCAAGCGAGTTCGAAGAACTTTACGAGCAAGTTAAAGACTATCTTGTAACTGGCGGTAAAATTAATCCAGTTGCGCTATTTTGCTTGTACGAATATTACGGCTTGACTGAAATGCGACTTTTTAGAGTCGAGCCAAGCAGGGAACGCATTGAAAAAATTATCTCGCTTTACTCTGAAGGTGTTGACATTGCAGAAAGCGTCGACAGCGAATTTAATCTCTACTCTGGATACATTACTTTCAATCTAGGTCGCGCGTACTTTTACCGCTATGAACTAACCGGCGATAAAAACGACCTTAATAAATTCCGTCGCTTTATGGATAAAACTTTGGTTATCCGCAAAAAGTGGAAAGAAGCAAGCGATTTCCCAGAGTGTTTTATTAACGCACTCTCTTACGAATATTTCTACGCAAAAAGCGAATACGTAAAAATGCTTTACAAAGTTTCCGTGTATAGCAAAGATAACGTTATCGCCGAAGCCGATAAAATTATCGACGGTATTGACGGATACATATCAAAAGACGCAGAACTATCTAAACTGTTCAAGATTAAGTCTGTCTGCGTCAATTTAAAAGACTTATAAACGGCGCATTTCTGCGTTTCTTAAAAAACACTTCGACCTTGATGACCGCTTAGGTCTATCAAGCCCGAAGTGTTTTTTAGAGCCTTGAACTGCTTGTTTCTAAGTCTTTTAACCAATAGCCTTCACCTTGAGGGGAAGGGGGACCGCTTGCGGTGGATGAGGTGTAAGATTGTTGATGATTTGCAAACTGCGTTTGCATGATTTGCTAACTTGTCAGTTAGCATGATTTGCAACATCCGTTGCATGATTTGAAAAAACAAGTTTTTTCATTTCGGTCGCGAAGGCTTTGCCTTCCGTAAGTAACATATAATTTAATTGCGGATTGAAATTATTATATAATAAGACGGCGTTTTGAAAAAACGCTCGACAATAATGCAAATCTAAGATTTGCAAATCATGAAAGTTTACTTTCAAATCACGAAAGACAAAAGTCTTTCAAATCATGAAGGCTTTGCCTTCAAATCATCTTCACTAGCAACATATCGAGCAACCCCTAGGTTGCATATCAAGAAGCCTTCAGGCTACGTATTTTGTGAAAATTGAGTGAAAAAACTTTATTTATATATTGAAAGTAGGTCGTTTTTATGTTACACTAAACTTACCAAATAAACTAAGGAGGAAGTTTTTTGTGGATAATGAAAACAAAACTGAAGTAATTGAAACTACTTCACCGGAAAGCGAACAAGAAGTTCTTCAAGCCGAGCCAAGTGGCGAAAATCAGCCAGAGCCTGCAAAAAAGAAGGGCGGACTTGATGCGTTTTTCAAGATTTCAGAGCGGGGCTCAAACGTAAAAACTGAAATACTTGCAGGTATTATTACTTTCCTTGCAATGTGTTACATCTTAACCGTTAACCCTAACCAATTCTTCTATAACGGAACGGCTAATCCGCAATGGTCGGCTGTATTTATGGCAACGGCGTTCGGTGCGGTTATCGGTACTGTTTTAATGGCAGTACTTGCTAAACTTCCACTTGCTCAAGCGCCTGGTATGGGACTTAACTCGATGGTCGGTTCTATCATAGGTGGTGGCGTAGGTGCGTTTGCTTACAGTTTTAGTTTCTCGCTTGCAAACGCTTTAGCGATGGTATTAATTTCTGGTATAATCTTTTTGATTATGTCCGTCGTTTCTATCAAGGGCGTATCGCTTAGACAAAAGATTTTTGAAGGTATTCCAACTCCAATCAAAAAGGCGATTCCTGTAGGTATAGGCTTGTTTATCGCATATATCGGTTTCCAAAATTCGGGTATAATCGTCTTTAACGAATACACTCAGGTTGCGTTAATCGACTTTACGAACTGGGGCTCGCAACTCGTTAAAACGGGATTGTCAGTTACTCCTAAAGTTGCACTCGTTTGTCTTTTAGGTTTAATAGTTATTGCTATATTTGACCACCTTAAGATTAAAGGCTCGGTTATTATCGGTATCTTAGTTGCTACTATCGTCGGTATTCCGCTTGGCGTTACCAATCTTGCGGTAATTCAAGGCGAAACTGCTGGTATTTCTTGGAACGTCGTTGATAACTTCAAGAGTTATTTCGGTGCTGACGGCGTGTTCATTAAGTGTTTCACAGAAGGCTTTAAATTCCCTGACGGCTCGATTTTGACGGTAATTATGCTCGTTATCACAATGTGTATGATCGATATGTTCGACACTATGGGAACTTGCGTAGGTTGCTGTTCTGCGGCTGGTCTTTTAGACGAAAACGGAACGCCTGTAAATTACGACAAGATTATGTATTCTGACTCTGTTGCAACTTGCGTAGGCGCGGTACTCGGTACGTCAACCGTTACTACTTTCGTCGAGTCTGGCGCAGGTATTTCCGCTGGCGGTAAGACGGGCTTGACGGCTTTAACGACTGCCGTAATGTTCTTCCTTGCAATCTTCTTGCTTCCTGTATTTGCTATGATTCCAAGCGCAGCATCGTCTTCAGCGCTTATCTACGTGGGCGTTCTTATGATGAAAGGCGTTAAAGATATCGACTTTAGCGATATTCGCTCGGCAGTTCCTTCGTTCCTTGCAATAATCATTATGCCACTAGCGTACTCAATCACGAAAGGTATCGGCGTTGCGATTTTATCGTACGTAGTAATTACTGCTATCGCTTTCGTTGGAGATTTGATTAAGTGTGCTATTAAAAAAGAAGAAAAACCTAAGTGGGAAATCTCAATCGTTACTTTGATAGTTGCGGTACTCTTTATCGTTTACTTCTTCGTTCCGACGGTTTTCTAAAAATTAAAAAACTAAGCGGATAATCGCCGTATAACGCGATTATCCGCTTTTTTTAATAAATCGCAAAATAAATTTTGCATAAATTGACCGCGTTCGCCGTCATAAATTGAACGCTTCGCGTTCATAAATTGCAACCTTTGGTTGCATTGGTTAAGTATGCCTTAGAAAAAACAAATTTTTTGCCACTTGAAAAATTCGCCTATGCTTGAGCGAAATTGAATAGGGAAGTATGTAAAAACAAAAAAATCGCGCTATAGCGCGATTTTTGCTTTTTGGGTAGAGAATATGTTTAAATGTAGACTTGAAAGGAATAAAAAACTCGGCTATGTTTAACATAGCCGAGAAAGATTAAAGAATACTTATAGGGATAAAGTTATTTAGTTCATCAATTGGCAAGACTGATGGAGTCATGCAAACAATACCACCGTTTCCACGCGGAATAGAATTTTTGTCAAGCATTTCGTATTTTTTGACTTCACGCTTGTCAGGGCTTGCCGATAACTTTATTTCAAGGGGATGGATTGTGTTGTTTGACTCAAGGAATAAATCGACTTCTTTGCTATTACTATCCCTAAAATAAGTTAAGTCATAGTTTGCAGACGAATAATGTAGGTCTTTGATTAGTTCCGTAACTACAAAATTTTCAAAATAATGTCCAACGTCATGCCCACTCATCAGAGTATCCTTCGTTAACCATTTTGCAAGATAAGAACAAAGCCCCGTATCCCAAAAATAAAGTTTAGGCGTTTTTGCTAAACGCTTGAATTTGTTGTTGGCGTAGGGCTGTAAAAGGAAAACGACGTGTAATCTTTCAAGTACAGACAACCAGTTTTTTGCTGTAGGGTGCGATATTTCCGTAATAGTAGCGATATTATTTAGATTAAGTTGTTCAGATACGTTTGAAGCGCAGGCGGTTAAAAACTTTTTAAATTTAGTTTCGTCCGTAATTCCTGCTGCTTGTCTAACGTCACGCATAAGGTAAGTGTCAATATAGGAAGAAAAGAAAATATCTCTTACTTCAGCGTCCGCATATTGAACGTCAGGCATACCACCTTTCCAGATGTAGTTAAATACCGTATCCATGTCAAACGGTTTTGCTACTTTTTCCCTTTCTAAAAGATTATCAAGAGAAAAATCAATCGAAGTATCGTATTTAACGCCGTTTAATTCGTTGTAAGAAAGCGGGTATAGCGTCATTATGCCAATTCTGCCAGCAAGGGATTCGGTTATGTTTTCCATCATTTGATACTGTTCCGAGCCTGTTAACCAAAATAATCCTTTTTCGTTGGATTCGTCACACATAATCTTTATATAGGGAAAAAGTTCAGGTGCTTTTTGAACCTCGTCAATGATAATAGGTGGTTTATAGCGCATAAAGAAAAGTTTCGGGTCTTCTCTGGCAAGAGTGCGAGTATCAATATCATCAAGACTAACGTAGGTGCGAGTTCC
This sequence comes from Christensenellaceae bacterium, assembly GCA_045534605.1. GTDB lineage: Bacteria > Bacillota > Clostridia > Christensenellales > Borkfalkiaceae > UBA4636. Next base: position 16,790 of record JAZSKA010000011.1, read on the forward strand.
ATTAGCCAAATGTTTAAGCATAGTTGTTTTACCAACCTGTCTTGCCCCTGTAACCAGTACAGCCTTGAAAAAACTGCTCATTTTTAAAAACTTGTTTTCCAAGTGTCTATGAATATACATTTTAGCCCCCCTAAATTTATGATATTTTGTAAGTCGACTTTAATATATCATAATTTTAAGCGTTTGTCAAGAAGAATTTTTTGCCACTTGAAAAATTCGCCTATGCTTGAGCGAAATTGAATAGGGAAGTATGTAAAAACAAAAAAATCGCGCTATAGCGCGATTTTGCTTTTTATTGTAAAGTTATATAATAAATAAAATCCTTAGAAAAAATTATATGTCGCGTTGGCAATTTTTTCAGAGAAAAAATCTGCGCGACCTTTATGCAAGTTAAAAACTTGCTATCGAGCAAAACGGTAGTTTTGCATATCGAGCAAAGCAACGCTTTGCATATCGAGCGAAGCTAAACGGCTACTTGCCTTTTTTCTTTTCTCTGTTCTTTACGTAAACGTTGATTATAAGCAGTATCAAAAGCGTTAATATTTGTATTCCTGCCATAAGAATAAAGATATAACCTATACCGCTTACTGATTTTAGCGATAGAAAAACGCAAAGTGCGGTAAGCCAACCTGCTATTGACAAAGATATAATATCCGCGCGTTTTTTAACGCATGCAATAAAGACGAATACGCTTATTGCAGAAAGCGGTAAAATATACAAAAGAAGTAGCCATTTATTAAACCTTTGCACGCCGATTAAACGTAAAACCCAAATTGCGATAAAGGCAAGAACTAAAAGTATAGCGTTTGACATTAAAAGGTAAAGAATTTTAGTTGGTAGTTTCGTCTTTTCCTTTTTTGGCAAAGTTTCAACTTCTTCTCTGTCTTCGGCAGGCGTTGACACAAGTTCGTCAAGCGTTATCCCAAAAATTTCTGCAAGGCGTTTAAGCGTAAAAATACTCGGTGTGGTTTCTCCTTTTTCCCATTTAGAGATGTTTTTATTTGAGTATTGTAATTTTTCGCTTAACTCAAGCTGAGATAAGTTTAGTTTTTTTCGATAAAATATTATGTTTTTTGCAATAATATCTCTTTCGTCCATAAATTGATAATAGCATAAAAAAATAAAGATTGCAAGGGAATAACGCGATAAAACGGCATTTCGCTTTAAAAGCGAACGGTGTTTTTAAAGAGTAGAACAAAATTTTGGGGTTTCGCTTGCTAAAAAATGGAAAAAGTGTATAAAATTAAGACAAGCAAAAAAGAAAAGGCAGGTTTTATTTTTATGTGTGATTTTATTCTAAGTTGTTGTTCGCCAGTAGATCTTTCAAGCGAGCACTTAACCAAAAGAAAAGTCGTTTATCTTCCTTTTAAATTTATGATAGGGGGTAAGGAATTTTTAGACGACTTTGGAAAAAGCATTTCTTACGGGGAGTTTTATCAGGCAATGCGTGACGGCGCAGACACTAAAACTTCTCAAAACAACGTAACAGATTATATAGATTATTTTAACGGATTGCTAACTAGCGGTAAACAAATTCTTCATATAACCCTATCAAGCGGTTTGTCGGGCACTTATAACTCGGCGGTTATTGCTGCAAAAGAGATAAACGAAAAATGCGGTAAGGAAATGGTTTTCGTCGTTGACTCGCTCGCGGCAAGTGGTGGCTACGGGCTACTCGTTGACAAACTTTGCGACCTTAGAGACGAAGGAAAATCAATCTTAGAAGTTCGCGACTGGGCGGAAAAGAATAAAACAAATCTTCACCTATGGTTCTTTACCACAGACTTAACTTATTTCGTTCGCGGTGGCAGAGTTTCTAAAGTTAGTGGCTGGGTTGGTACGCTACTTAAAATTTGTCCGCTTTTAAACGTCGACTTAAACGGTAAACTTATCCCAAGGCACAAAGTGCGCGGTAAGAAAAACGTAATTAAAGCTATCGTTGACAAAATGGACCTTCACGCAGAAAACGGGCTAGACTATAGTGATAAGTGTTTTATAACTCACTCTGAAGCGGAACAAGACGCGCTTGAAGTCAAAGCGCTTGTCGAAGATAGATTTCCTAACATCAAAGGCGGTGTTTCAATAACTAGTATAGGAACGACTATCGGTTGTCACACAGGTCCGGGAACGGTAGCGTTGTTTTTCTGGGGAAAAGATAGAATTTAGTTAAGTGGGGTTGGTCAAGGTGTAGTAGGTGAAGATGATTTGAAAGTCTTTGACTTTCATGATTTGACAATCTGGCGATTGTCATGAATTGCAATCCTACTTTTTGCGTACGGATTGCATGAAATGCAAAACTGTGTTTTGCATTGTGGCCTGGGCAGATTTTTTCTCCGAAAAAATTGCCAACCCGACATATAGTTTTTTCTAAGGATTTTAGTTATTATATAATAATATGACGGAACGCAAAGCGTTCGCGACCGAAATGAAAAAACTTGTTTTTTCAAATCATGCAACGAAAGTTGCAAATCACGCCAACTGCCAAGTTGGCAAATCATGCAAACGCAGTTTGCAAATCATTTTAAGGCGGTTTAATACCGTCTTTTATTTTTTTAAAAAGTAAAAATAAATTTTGTCGTTTAATTCGTTTTACATTGACAAACGATTGTGTTATTATTAGTTTAGGAAAATTTGCGACGATATTTTAGTTTGTAGATTTTTCAAAAACAAAAGGTGCGCGTATAGCGCGATTAAAGGAAAAAAATGAATCTTTTTGGCACGATAATGCAACTTTTTGCAGGGCTTGGTGCTTTGCTTGTTGGCTTTAAGATGCTTTCAGAAAACACCAGTAAACTTGCTAACAGCGGACTTAGAAGTTTGTTTAATAAAACGAGTAAAAATCCGCTCGTCGGCGTGTTGATTGGTGCAGGTGCAACCGCGATTATTCAATCGAGTGGTGCAACTACCGTTTTGATCGTCGGTTTCGTAAACTCTGGAATAATGAGTTTGTATCAGGCAACCGCAATGATAATGGGTGCAAATATCGGTACGACTATTACAGGTCAAATCGCCGCGCTTAAATCTTTACCTGTTGCGGAAGTTGCTATGGCAATGACTTTAGTTGGTATGGCGCTTGATATGTTCTTAAAAAAGGACAAAATTAAGACTTTCGGCTTACTCCTTGCCGGTCTTGGTCTTATCTTTATCGGTCTTGAACTTATGAGTGCGTCAATGGACGCTTTTAAAGAAAGTCCTGCAATAGTTAACGCGTTGCAAGTAATAAACAATCCTTTCCTATTATTATTAATTGGTATCGTTACGACTACGATAGTTCAAAGTTCGTCAGCCATTACTTCAATTTTAATCACTATGGCGGCGAGCGGACTTGTTATAGGTGGGGGTGGAAACTCGATATTGTACGTTATTTTAGGTACTAATATCGGCTCGACTACGACGGCGCTACTTTCTTCGTTCTCGGCAAACACCAACGGTAAACGCACTTCGCTTATTCACTTATTGTTCAACGTTATGGGTAGCGTAATCTTCTTCGTTATACTATTATGCGTGCCTAAGTTTATGGATTTGACGTTCGCAAAATGGTTTACCGACGCAGGTACTCAAGTTGCAATGTTCCACACCTTCTTTAACGTAATTTGTACGCTTATTTTCTTACCGTTTATTAAAGTATTCGTTTGGGTGGCTACGAAGATTTACAAGGATAAAGAAGAAATTAAAAGAGTTAGCCATCTTGACGCGCGCGTGCTCCGTTCTCCATCGGTTGCGTTACAAGCGGCTAACCGCGAACTTAACGATGCGTGCGCTCTTGCGATGCAAGCAGTAAACGGCGCGCTCGAAGGATTTTTGTCAGCAAGTAGTGAAAACGCAGAGCAAATCCGCGCAAACATTGAACAAGTTAATGATATGGGTAAGGGTATTACCGAATATATCGTAAAAGTTTCCGCCGGCGAATTATCTTACGCCGACGAACAAAAAATCGGTCGATTGCACTACATAGTCGGCGACGTCGTCAGGGTTGCTGAACTTGCCGACAATATCGTTAAACACACCGAAAAATCAATCGCGCAAAGCCTTGTTTTTTCTGACGAAGTTAAAAAAGACCTTGCTCAAATGACTCAAGACCTTAACTCTTTATACGAAACGTCAATTAAGGCGTATATGAAAAACGACAAGTCTGTTCTTCCTGTTTTAAACGAAATTGAAGATAAAGTCGACAATATGCGCCGTAAACTCGTTCAAGGTCATATCGACCGTCTTGGCGAAGGCAAGTGTCAACCACAGTCTAGTGGCGTGTTCATCAACCTAGTTGGCAATATGGAACGTATTGGCGACCACTTGCACGCTATTGGATATTCTGTCAACGAAGAGATACTTAACAAAATCTAAAAGCCTTATAAACGGCGCAATACTGCGTTTCTGCTAAGGTTTTCCAATTTGGATGACCGCAAAGGTCTATCCAAACCGCTAAACCTTAGCGAGCCTTCTCTTGCTTGTTTCTAATGCTTTTAGTCCGAGATTAAAAGATAAAAGCGTTAGTTTTTACTAACGCTTTTAATATTGTGTTTTTAGGGATTATATAATAATTTCAGTCCGCAATTAAATTATATGTTATGTTGGCAATTTTGCTTTGCGCAAAATCTGCGCGACCACAACTCAACTTTTAACAAAAAGTTGAATTTCACTTTTGCTTGCGCAAAAAGCAAGCAAAAATTTCACTGCAACCGACAGGTTGCAATTTCACGCAAAACTTGTTTTGCATATCACTATAAAAAAGGGGGGGTAATATGGTACGAAATATCGCAATCGCAATAATAGGGTTTATAGTATTTTTGCAATTAGTTTGTTTTTTTCTTTATCGCAGAGACGCTTATATTTTTAGTGAATATAAGCAGGTATCATTGCCAAAATACGCATTATTTTTAGGGCTTATTTGTCAAGCTATATTTTGTGTATTTTCAATAATTGCGATTATAAACGATCCTATCGTATCTTATTTTTTTATTCCTTTTTTGTTGCTTGGGGCTTTGCTTGTTATAGGTTTTTTAAATCAAAGAGTGTTTTATAATGAACGTGAATTTATTTCAAAAACGATTTTTTGTAGAAAGCGTATTTTTGAATATAGGGATATAACGGGGATTTCGTACAATATAGAAAGTTGTTATCTACACACAAGCACTAAAAAAGTTTTTCTTGATTACGTGACAAATTATCAAACGTTTTTAAATCTTTGCAGAAAAAAGTATGAAAGCATACACGGATCGCAACTTCCTAAAATCAATAAAAAAACGAAAAAATAAATAATTATCCATTACAAAAAATCGCGCCGTGCAAATTTTTGCACGGCGCATATTTTTACTTTTTAATTCCTAAAATTTCATCACTTGACTCTTGCAAGACTTCACACAAGTTTGCAAAAGTTTCTATTGACGGAAATTTGTTTTGACACAAATATTTGCTTAAAGTTGACGGATTTATGCCCACCTTTTCGGCAATTTCTTTTTGAGTCATATTACTCGATTTTATTGCTTCTCGCAATCTTTTTTGAATATCTTCAAGTTTTATCATATTTTGATAATAGCATAAATTATAATTTTTGCTTGACAAATTGCACACTGTGCCACTATAATATTAAAAATAGCATTATGGGGAAAGTGTAGTGAGTGAAATTGAGAAACTTATTTTAGAAGGGGATTTTTTAAATGCTGAAAAATATATAAATGATTATAATCTCGAAATGGAAATCGGGGAGAAGTGCTTTTATTATGCAATAATAAAGTTGCATGGTGTTTTGCCTTTTGACCACGATATAAAATGTATAAACCAAGTTGAGATTTGGGTTGAAAAAGCACTAGCATATAAATTATGCCCTAAATATATGTTTTTATTAAGCATTATACGATACGATTTTTATTATAGAAAAATGATGTATGCAATTCCTAGTTTTAAAGATTCGTACAAAAAAGCAGTTGAAATGCGGCTTACTTTAGATGAAGTAAATGAAGTTTACAGGTTGTTAAAACACAGTTGGAGAGAGATTTTTCCAGAAAGTCTTATTAAGTATAAATTAATAAAATAAAAAAATTCGCAAGAATATTTTACCTTGCGAATTTTTATTTAGAAAAATTATATGTTATGCTGGCAATTTTTTCAAAGAAAAAATCTGCGCGACAATTACGAAAGTTGAAAACTTGCTATCGAGAAACCTTTAGGTTGCATATCGAGCCCAGTAGCAACGTATCGAGCGCGAGCGAAGTTCGCGCGTATCGAGTAGCCGTAAGGCTACATTAAAAACCGCGCTATAATCGATTTATAGCGCGGTTTTTTTAGCCGAAAGTTTTCTTTCGGCTATGGTCTGTACATTTTAATTCCGTCTTTTACGACTTTTACGTCAAACGGTAAATCTTCGTAAAGTTCACCGTCGACGTTGACGGTGGTCTTTTTGTTAAAGCAGACTTCGACGTGTGTTTGGCGAGAAAATTCGGTAAACGGTTCTTGCAAAATTTTGCCTTTCATAAGTTTTATAAACGCGCTCGGGATTTTGATTTTTTTCATTTTATTGCAAATTACGAAATCCATAAGTCCGTCGTCGATTTTTGCTTCGGGGCACATTTTTATTCCACCGCCGAAAACTTTGCCGTTTCCGCACGCGACGATTAACGCTTCTTTTTGTTCGCGCTTTCCGTCGATAAGCGTGTCGAAGTTGTAAAACTTAAATTTAAACAGGCTAATAATCAAAGAGAGTAGGTATTGAAGTTTGCCTTTTATAACTTTAAATTTAGCACAGCGTTTTAAAATTTCAACGTCGATACCCGTTGCGATAATATTAATACCGCGAACGCCCGCGCAGTCGAGATAGTCGGTAGGCTTTGGCGTTTCGGTTAAAATAATTTCGAGTGCTTTCATTGGATCGAGCGGAATTTTAGCCGTGTCTATAAAGTCGTTACCGCTACCTGCAGGGATGATTCCGAAATTGACTTTTTCGGTGTCGATTCCGTTTAGCACTTCGTGAACAGTTCCGTCACCGCCGACGGCGATAACGTCGGTTGAACCTTCGGCGGACAACTTTTTGGCAAGTTCCGTGGCGTGTTTTTTGGCTTTGGTTGGAAAAAGTCTGTGTTCGATATTGCGATTTTTAAGTTCTTCAGTAATTTTAGCGATAATTTTTTTACATTTACCGCTACCTGAAGTTTCGTTATAAATTAAATCGAGCATAATTTGTCCTTTGTTGTTATTCTGTGATAATTATACACTATATTTAAAAATTAATCAATAAGTTTATCAATGAAATGAAACCTTTAGTTTCGTGAAATGACGGTAAACCGTCATGAAATGCAATTTTTAAGCAAATTGCACTATGGTCGTGCAGATTTTTCAAAGAAAAATTCCCAAATTAACATATAATTTTTTCTAAGGAATTAAATTAATTTATAATTTACACCTCATCCGTCGCTTTGCGACACCTTCCCCTCAAGGGGAAGGCTATGACGGCCGCAATGCAACGGAAGTTGCATTTCATGATTTTGTAAAAATCATTTCATGGCGCAAGCCATTTCATGAAAAGTTTGAAACTTTTCATTTCATTTAATTGGCTTATAAGTCGATTATCGGCGCTTTTTGGCATTTTTTACAGGTCTTTTGATAAAAAAGTTTAAAAAAATTTCAAAAAAACTGAAAAAATAAATACTCATAATATTGACAACGCGCGAAATAAAATATATAATATCTATTAAGTAGCAAAAGGGCGTAGTATACCCTTTTTTAGAAAAAATTCAAGTTTTAGTGAAAATTCGTTACTTTTTAGATATAAAAAATTTTAGGTAGGAGGTTGACGTAAATGGGTAAACTGTTTAGAAGAGCACTTGCGTTCGTGCTCGGTATGGTTTTTGGTGTAACTGCGCTCGTTGGCGGTGTCGTTGGTGGCGCGTATTGGGCGTACAAAAACGTAAAACCCCTTGAACTTGTCAACAAAGAAGAAGAAAAAATTGCAGGACTTGGCGAACTTGAATCGGCGTCTATTGAAGAATTGCTCGATTTAATTGGTGATGCGGTCAACAATCCAGACGAGTATAAGATTAAAAGACTTGAAAAAGAATACGGTCTTGATCTTGCGTCTTTGTTAAAAAGTGTTGGTATTAACACTGACGACGCTAAAGACGTGGATATGGATGCTATACGCGACGTTTCACTTTTTTCAATAGTGAACGGTGGCGCGGCGTTCCTAGACGGCATTAAGGTACGCGCTTTATACGTATTTTTACCAAAACTTATCGGCAAGCCTATTGACGAACTTTTATCTAGTGAAGCGCAAGCAAAACTTGGCGACTATTCAATTTTAGACTTTTTCTCTAAAAATGAACTCACTCAAGAAATGGGTTTTGTTTCTGCGCTTAAAAATTTGAAACTTGGCTCTATCCTACCTGCTAAGTTCGATTATAGTTACGACCGTGCAACGCACGAATATATCTACGCTTTAAAAGAAGGTGAACCTGAGAACGCATTAAGTCTTCTTGGAAACGTATACATAGGCACGCTATTTGATATAATGAACGGCTCGCCAATAATCGACGAAATTATGGAAGGTGGACTTCAATCTATTGGCGAATTAACGATTTCTGAAATATTAATTACTATTGCAGGTTCGGCGTCAAGTGATATGAGAAACTTCGTTGAAAAACGCGCTAAAGCGTTTGGAGACGCTAAGATTTCCGATCTTTTTGAAAAGGTTGACGGCGAGTACAAATTCACGCTAGACAACGTAAGCGATAAAATCGAGGTTGGTTATATCTTTGGTTACTACAAGGGTGAAGACGGACTTTGGTATCACGACGAGGCTTGCACTAATCAGGTTGACGGGGTTAAGAACGCAATCGCAAGCGCAAACGTAAAAGAACTTTTAGAGAACAAGGACGACACGCTCGCGCTTATTAAAACTGCGTTTGGCGACGTCGAAATTGGCGAGTTTATTAATACCTTCGGTTTAGACGGAAAACTTCCTGAAGGTATGAAAGTGTTGTTTGGCGTAACGGTAGGCGATATTATTGGCGAAGAAGGTAGCGATATTATCACTAATATGAGAAAGGAATTCTCTCGTGCGCTTGGTGACACTACTTTACAAGAATTCTTAGGATTAAAGGCTGACAATAAAGTTTTAGAAAATATTTACCAAATTAAGGTTGGCGAACTTATTAAACCAGGCGTAACTGGCGAAGAAATTCTAGCGTCTATCCAAAACGCGTTAAACGGTGTTGCTGTTGGTGACTTGTTAGGTTACGAACGCGATGGTAACGGTAATTGGAATTGTGAAAACCAATACCTTAAACCACTTCTTGACGTTACGTTTGGCGAAGCACCTGCTGGTTTAAGTTTACTCGTGCTATTGAGTATCTTCAGCGAAGGTGGTATTACCGAAATGGGGCAAGCGCTCTTTGGCGATTTGATGGTAGGTGATGCGTTTGCGGTTATATTCAAATATAATTACGACGAAAACGAACGCAACTGGTACAAATCTAAAATCGAAATTTTAGACGACGGTGAAACTGAAGTTGAAGTAAGAGAGTATCTCGATCCAGACTTTGGCGAAGCAATGCATATGAAACTTTGGGAAATGCTTTCTGCGTTCGATAAAAACAGCGATTACGTAATATACGAAGATCTCAAAGAACTTTCAATTGGTGAAACTTTATTTAGTTTACTCTCTGCTATCGACCGTCTTCCAAGCGGATTTATTGCAGTTGACGTCGACGAATATCAATATCTAGAAGGTATGACTGAAGACGGCTATGCGTTAGAAAACCCAGATGCGCGTCAACTTTCTGAAATCATATTCCAGATCGACCTTGAAGAAATTAGACTTCACAGAAAAGATAAACAGTACTGGCTTGATAAGTTGATGCCTGTAAAAGCACAATCTTTCCTTGGTATGTTCTTAAGTGAAGAACAAGAAAATGCCAACGCGTTTATAAAAGGCACGCTTTCGGTAACGGTTGGTGAATTTATTGAATTAACCGACACAACCGACGATAAATCGGGAAAACAAGTTCTTTCAGATATCATTAACGAGCATTATAAAACGGTTGAGTTAAACGGTGTCGAAACAGTCGTTTATATGGGTGACTTATTCGAACTTTTAACTCCTGACTGGCGCAATAATTGCACTATGGAAGCAATCGGCAACTTAGAGTTTGCTAAGAGTGCTTGTGCAATCTTAGGTACTGAATCAAAGCGCGAAGCGTTTGGGCACTTAACTTTAAAAGAACTTGGCGGTGATTACCTTCCTGAAATGCTTAAAAAGAGCGATTTCGTTCAAGCGACTTTATTAATAGACTTAAACGGCTTAATTGATATTTACAGAAACAGAAACGAATCTTTAAAAACTCAAATTAAATTCGCGTTTGAACACGTATTCGAACCTGTATACGACGGTTTGACTATTATGGATTGCATCGACGACTTTAGAAACTTAGGCGATAAACTTGAAGCGTACGGTCCAATTCTTGATTTTGAACTTGACGACATCATGCGCGCGTTGAGAACTGGCGAATACGGCACGCTACTTGACGACTTCAAGACTGCGTTCAAACAGTTAGGTAAAAAAGAAAAACTAGTCGTTTTAGGTGGGGCTGGCGTTGGAGTTCTTGCTTTGTACGAACTTGATAACGCTATGCTGGTTAAACTTATCGGCGAAGTGTTTGAAGATGCAACTTGGGGCGAATACCTTGCAGAACGCTTCGGATACGAAATGGGTACAGACGGTAATTATACTATTAGTGGCGTGTACAACCCGCTTGCGGATAAGTTGTTAAAACAAGAAATGCGCGTAACTTTAGATAAGACTAAGTGCAGTATTAGAAAAGATTATATCGAACAAGTGACTTTAGGCGAAATGATCGCGTCACATAAGAAATTAATCTCTTACGTAGAAAAGGCTAACGACTTCGGTAAAATTGGAGTTCTCTCTTCTGATGAAGACGGTATTTACCTAAAAGGTCGTTTCGACAGACTTACTAAAGTAGTATTCAGCATTAAACCTATCGACGTTTACAGAAATAGAAACAACGTTAAGGGATACTTAGTTGATACTTTCGGCGACGTAACGCTCGGCGACGTAGGTGCAGGAATAGCGCACAAAGCGTTAGAAACTTTCGGTATTGAACACGACTATGAAGTCGTCGACGATAAGTATATCGTAAGCGGTGCGTTCAAAAATATCAGCGAAAAATTCTACAACACTACGGTTTACGACTTATACAAACAAAGAAAAGCACTTATAAAAGATATCGTAAAATCTGCAAACGTCGGTGACGTTTTAGCGGACGTAGTAAATTTCGCATCAAATAAATATTTAGGTGATGCGTATAACGGTAACGCCGTGTTATCTAGCGACGGCACAAGTTGGGAAGTTTCTGGCGACTACGACGAAATTCTTTCAATTTTATACAATCTCAATATTGGCGATGCGATGTCAGGCTTTAAGGCTGACGGCAAGGCGTACTTCGGTAAAGATGAAACGTTCGGAAAGGTTAAACTTGGTTATTTGTTTGCAAAAGGCAATAACGAGTGGGACGAAGAGAAAAACGCTTGGTTCGATAAAAACGGTAAACCTTGCGAATTCGTCGGAACGGACGGACTTATCAGAAAGACTATTTACAAACTCACTTTTGGTGACGTTTTATCTGGAAACTTCAAGTTTGACAGCGTTCTAGAAGGTCTATACTTAGGCGAATTCCTTGGTTATACTTGTAAAGAAAATGCCGTAGGACACGTCCATAGCGCTGATTGCGAGTGGTACGAAGAAATCGACGCGCTCGTTTTAGGCGAAGAAGATTTAGGTGCGCAAAAAGTTATCGTAAAACTTAAAGCGCTCGACCAAACTATCTCGTCACTTGAACTTATGTCGCTACTTGACGGCGGATTCTCTCTCAAGACGATTTTTGAAGATTGTAAACTTGGCGACGTCATCGGCTTAAAGGCGGTAGAAACTTCTGACGGTGAAGTTTGGTATAAATACCGCGAAGTTGGTGGTTACTACGTTTGCGATAACAAAGAATTTGGCGACAGAATCACTGAAAGCGAGCCTGCGACTAAACTATCGCAAGCGTTAAGTGAAATTCACGCAAGCGAACTTACGAAACCTACTGCAACTAATGCAATCATTGAAAAAGTAAAAGCACTCAAGATTGGTGACGCTTTAGAATACGTTGAAGTAATCGAAAGTGGCGTAACGGTTTGGTATAAAAAAGAAGACGATAAGTCGCTTACTAAAGTTTCAGGGCTTATGCAAAAACTTGCAAATCACACTATCTCTGAACTTGAAGGCGACCTTGACGGAATAGTTCACGACTGGACTCTTGAAGACGTATTATCTAGTGAACAAATTGGTGATAACACAATCTTAATCGCTGTAAAAGATATTCCGCTTGACGAAATCTCAACTGGAATTGAAGAAGTCGAGTTCGGAACCGTTATGGGCTATGAAAAGAAAGTCGATAATAAGTGGTACAAGCAAAATGGCACTGTTGTTGACGACGAAATTGCGCTCGTTTTATGTGAATACAAAGTAGGTCACTTTACAGGCGCTTACGAAACGGATAGTGGAAAGCCGTTTACGGAAGATATCGTTGAAAAAATGCTCGATAACGTAACTCTTAAGACAATCTATCCTAACGCAGGTCAAAGCGACGCCGACGGATTTATGAGCGTTTTAGAGCCAAATTGGAAACTCGGTGAATTAAGTCAAAATCTTATGCAAAAACTCAAGAACGCAACGACTATCCAAGAACTTATCTCGCTCGGCGTATTCGGTGACTACCTTGTTGCTACTGACGGGTATACCGACGCGACTATGCCTGATAAAATTTACAACGAACAAACTGGCAAAGACGAATACACTAACTACGGCTTAATTGATACTATTTTTGCTGTAACTAAGCCAGACGATATGGGCGTAAGAGAATACTGGTTGTCACTTTCTATGCCAGAGTTTATGTCGTCCATCATGGCAACCGTAACCGAATATCAAAAATGGTTTATTGAAAACGCGGGGGCGCTTGGTGGGGCAGGAATAGAGCTTCGAAACGGCTTATAAACTTCGTTATGCGTCGTTTCTGCTTAGGTTTCACGACTTGGATGACCGCTAAGGTCTATCCAATCCGTTCAACCTAAGCGAGCCTAGCCTAACTCGTTTCTAACCCGTTTGGCTTAATAAAATGACAACAGATGATTTGAAGATTGCATCTTCATGACTTGAGCGACATAAGTCGCTCGTGATTTGAAAGCAAGGCTTTCATGATTTGCAAATCAGATAGATTTGCATTATCGTCGAGCAATTTTTACAAAATTGCCGTAATATTATATAATTTGTCAAGAAGGCGAAGCCTTCGCGACCGAAATGAAAAATCTCGTTTTTTCAAATCATGCAACAAAAAGTTGCAAATCATGCTAACGGAAGTTAGCAAATCATGCAAGCAACGCTTGCAAATCATCATTAAAAGCGTAAACTTTTACAATATCGTGTAAAACGATTGACAAAAATTATTAAATCTGTTAAACTTTCTTAACTTGATAATATCAAGTGAGAAATTAGCCAAAAGGGCGGTTTATCCGAATTTTTTGGCTAGCCACAGTGTTTTGTGGCATAAAACCTTGCTTATTCCTTGCGAATAAGCCGAATAAGTCCAGGAGGTAAATATCAATGAACAAGTACGAAATGCTTTACATTTTAGCAACTGATTTAGCAGATGATGCTCGCGACGCAATTATTGCTAAGTTCGAATCGATTGTTAAAGATAACGGTGGCGAAGTAGAAGGTATTGATAAGTGGGGCGTTAAAAAACTCGCTTACCCAATCAACTACAAGTCAGAAGGCTTTTACGTTCTTATGACTTTCAACTGTGATGCAACTCTTATTAAAGAACTTGATCGTATCGCAGGTATCACTGAAGGTATGTTGAGAATCTTAATCACAAGACGTTAATCTTACGTAATTTGCAATTAGCAATCAAACAAAGGCAAAGAGGTAATTTATGAACAAAGTATATTTAATCGGAAACTTAACAAGAGATCCAGAACTTGCTGAAACCAATAGCGGTATCAAAGTTTGCCGTTTCGGTATTGCCGTAAACCGCAACTATTCATCAAGCGACGGTACTCGCGAAACCGACTTTTTCAATATTACGGTTTGGCGCGCTCAAGCGGAAAATTGCGAAAGATATCTTCGTAAAGGTAGCAAAGTTGCAATCGTCGGAAGTCTCCAAAACCGCTCTTATGAAGATAAGGACGGAAACAAGAGAACCGTTACGGATATCGTTGCAAGCGAAGTAGAATTCCTTTCAACTAAAAATCCAGGCGAGGATGACGACGATTTCGCTCCAAGAAAACCAGCATCTCGCGCAACGCTCGAACCAGTTACCGACGATGATTTGCCGTTCTAATTTTTAAAGGAGTATTTTGATAATGGAAGAAAAACAAGTCAGAAAGCCTATCAGAAAGCAAGGCAGAAAAAAGGTTTGCGCTTTCTGTGTAGAAAAGGCTGAAAAAATCGATTATAAAGACGTTGCTAAACTTAAAAAATACGTTACAGAAAAGGGTAAAATGTTACCACGCCGTATGACTGGCGTTTGCGCTAAACACCAACGCGCTCTTTCTGAAGCAATTAAGAAGGCAAGAATTGTGGCTCTTCTCCCATTCAAAGGAGAATAAAGCCTTATAAACGGCGCAATACTGCGTTTCTGAAAAGGGTGTTCGACTTGGATGACCAACAAGGTCTATCCAATCCGAACACCCTTTTCGAGCCTTGTCTTGCTTGTTTCTAAGGCTTTATTTGCATATAATAGTGGAGAGATTGTAAAAACAATACATAACCGTCGGGTTGCCCGACCTTGTTTCTAAGGCTTTATTAACAAATATATAATAAGACGAGAAGGTGAAAATGCTCTCGCCTTTTTTGATCTTACCGCTTGAAATATTTGCCTATGTGTGATATATTAGAAATTAAGGAGAAGTTTTATGATAAAATTTTGTGGAGAAATTTCAGGTAAGTGTAAAGAATATCAACTAAAAGCGCATCAAAAAAAGAATTTTATACTTATGCTAATTCCGTGTTTAGTTATATTGATATTTTTAATTGTTTTTGCAATAAAAGTTCATATGATTTTTATAATAGCAGGTATTCCTGGCATTATAGCCTTATTGCTGATAAGTTTAATAAAACCGTCTCGTGATAGTTATCCATTGATGTTTCCTGATAAGATAATTATCAACGAAGACACGGTAGAAACTGAAAGCAAGAAGTTTTATCATTGCGAAGATGTTGAAAATGCAATTAAAGTAATTGATTACGGCAAGTGGTATCAAATATTTTTTTCTTTTTCACTTGGGAACGGAAGATTCATTTGTCAGAAAGATTTAATAGTAGAAGGCACTATTGAAGAATTTGAAAAAATATTCGAAGATAAAATAGTCAAAAAATAGTTGTATATTTCGAATTGAAAAGTGGGTGGAGATTCTCCGCCCACTTGCCTTTTTATAATAATGACGGAACGCGTAGCGTTCACAAATATTATATATTAATTTCAGTCCTTAGAAAAGAACTATATGTTATGTTGGCAATTTTTTCAAAGAAAAATCTGCCCAGGCCTAACTCAACTTTTTTAAAAGTTGAATTTCACTTTACCTTGCGCGTAAAGCAAGGTAAAATTTCACTGCGACTGCCAAGTCGCAATTTCACCCGATTTTAATCGGATTTCACTGCGTAGCCATAGGCTACGTATCAGTGCGCTTTTTTGTTTCTTAAAAACATACTCTTTATCATAACGGCGTTTGTTTTAAGGGTTAGGCGGGCGCATTCCCAAAAGCCTTTCTTTTGAACGAAGGTGTCGCCGTCCCAAGTTGCGTTAGAAAACAGGTTGTTTATTTCGCCAGTGTATAGCGAGTATTTATCAAAGTTTTGCATAAGTGCGTTTACCGAGCAGAATTTGCCTTTTTCTATACCCGTTTCAACACCGATATGTCGGAAAAATTCACAACAAAACTCTACACAAGTATACGAATTTGGTATGTTTACGCGTTTATGGAGTGGGTGTAAGAGTGCAGAAAAGAAATTGTAAAAGTGTTTCTCTTTATTATCTTCGCAATCTTTTAGATAAGCAAGGGCTTTTACGTACTGCTCGGAACTGACTGGAATTTTGCACACTTTTACGCGCGCGTAAATTCCGTTGTTAAAATATCTAAGTGCCGATTCGCGCACAAAGCCTGCGTAAAACGGCGCTCTTTTATAGTATCTAGCATAAGAATACATTTCATTAAGGCAAGGATCTAACGCAATAGATGCGTGATTATATTCGCAATGCGTCATAGCGCGAATAAAACTACCCGTTTTATACGGCGTGTTTGAAAAAACTAAATATATAAAACGCTCGTTCATAAAAACCCCCTTAAAGAAATGATGTGCAAAATAAATTTTGCATGATGTGCTAACTTGTCAGTTAGCATGATTTGCAACTTTCGTTGCATGATTTGAAAAAACAAGTTTTTCATTTCGGTCGCGAAGGCTTTGCCTTCCGTAAGTAACATATAATTTAATTGCGGATTGAAATTATTATATAATAAGACGGCGTTTTGAAAAAACGCTCGACAATAATGCAAATCTAGGATTTGCAAATCATGAAAGTTTACTTTCAAATCACGAACGGCTTGCCGTTCAAATCATGAAGGCTCTGCCTTCAAATCATCTATATAAGCAAACAGTTTCGTTTCATATTATATAATATATATAATACAATAACCGCATTATACAAAAACATTTTAACAAATTTCTCTAGCGTTGTCAAATTATTTCAAGATACAAAAAATTTTTGACTTTCTATTGATTTTTTGTAAAAATATAGTATAATTAAAAACATAAGATTAAAAGGGTGTTAAGTAATGAAAAAATTCCTTTGTATAATAATCGCGCTAATGCTTGCGTTTTTAGTCGTTGGGTGTAATAATCCGTCGGATATTTCGACGGTACAAAGTTCGAGTAAAAGCACTCAAAGGTCGTCGAAATCAACTTCTTCGAAAAATGTCGGTGTTGACGTTAATAATTCTTCTACTAGTTCTTCAAACCAAACGAGTTCTTCAAGTCAAACAAATTCAGAAACTCAAAACGAGTATCCGTATACGACTGAAAACGGCGTATCTTTCAAAGCAAGCGGTTTTGCAAGTGATATAGAAGGTTTTACTTTCACAGATAAATTAACCCTAACTTTTTCGGGCGACGACTTTATAGATTTTAACCGTTTAAGTTTATCCTATTCGTCAAGTAGCAATCTTTCGTGTAAAGTTTACTATCAAACGGGAGAAGGTGTCACGACTGACGAGTTCTATCTTGAAGAAGGCGAAAAGTCGTTTAACGGGCTTATTGGCGGATATTTAGATAGAAAAACGGGAGAAAACCTTAAAACTATTGAAATAAAATCGCTTGAAGGGGGAAGTTCTTCGTTTAGTTTAAAAACCTTGTCAAGCGAAAAAATTGAAGTTTATTCTGACGAAGTATACTATATCGAAAACGCTCGTTTCAAACTTGGAATAAAACTTATTTGGGGCGGTGGGATTTGTTATATTGCCGACAAAAACTGTAAGGTATCAGGTCTTACAAACCTTGTAAATCAAGCGGATACTGGTAGGCTTATTCAACAGTCGTACTACGGAACTGACGGCTCGAACAGCGATTACGTTTCGTCAAAATACAATCAAAACGATTGGCCGTACAATCCCGTTCAAGGCGGTGACGTAGCGCAAAACCACAGTAAACTTATTGATATAAGCGTAACGTCAAACTCCGTTTATATTAAGTCTCAACCTATGGACTGGGCGAAAGACGGATTTTTAACGCCGAGTTATATGGAAAACACTTATACGCTCTCAAGCGATAATATTCGCGTCGATAATCGCTTTATAGACTTTTCTTCTTGGACTCACCGCGTAGCAAGTCAAGAACTTCCAGCCTTTTATACGGTAAGTTACTTAGACGAGTTCACTTGGTATAACGGTTCAAAGCCTTGGACGGATGCTAGCCTATCCACCGAAAAGAATTTGCCGTTCTGGGGGGATAACCAACACGATTGTACTTTCTATCAAAAATATTCTAACACCGAAACCTGGTGTGCTTGGACGAACGCTAGCGCAAACTACGGTATAGGTTTATTCGTTCCTAATACCGACGTGCTTTTGGCGGGTAGGCATGCGTACAACGGCTCGAAAGATTCTTTAAATAATGCCTGCAACTACGTTGCACCCGTTAATAATATCGAACTTAAAAGTTTTCAGCCGATTGAGTACAGTTATTTGATTGCTTGTGGTTCGCTATCAGAAATCAGGGGCGTGTTTAAACAAAATAAAGATTTTGCAAGTAACGAAAGTTTGAGGGTAAACTGCGTTTCGCGCCGTGTCGCAGACGGCGAGATTACCGATATTATTGATTGCACGGTAAACGGAAGCGAGAAAACGTTTGCAAATTTAAACAGCGCAACGAGTGAGTTTGACAGTACGCTCGGCGCGGTAAAACTAACTTCAACGGGCGTTGACAGTTACGCTTGTATAAACTATTCGCTTGCAGAAACCGCGCTATACGCCGATAATTACGATAAATTAGTTATCGAATATATGATACCAACTTCTAATTCTCAATCAAGTTATAACTGCGATATTTTCTTGTGCGCAGGCGCTACTTTAAATCCAGACGGCAATATGCGCGTAAGAGAAACTTTGACTAAATCGGGCGCTTTCCAAAAAATAGAAATAGACTTATCTAATCTTTCGTATTTTAGTGGAAAACTGAATTTAATAAGATTTGACTTTTTTGACGCTTGTCAAGCAGGGGATGCGATTTATGTTAAAAGCTTTGCTTTAAAATAGATGATTTGCAAACTGCGTTTGCATGATTTGCTAACTTGCCAGTTAGCATGATTTGCAATCTTTGATTGCATGATTTGAAAAAACAAGTTTTTTCATTTCGGTCGTGAACGCTTCGCATTCCGAACAAATTATATAATATTTCGGCAATTTTATCAAAATTGCTCGACAAAAATGCAAATCGGTTAGATTTGCAAATCATGAAAGCGTTGCTTTCAAATCACGAGCGACTTGCGTCGCTCAAATCATGAAGATGTAATCTTCAAATCATCCTTTATTTTGCTTGCTTAAAAAAGCGTTTTATAGTATTCTTAATAAAGTATGATACATAACGACATTTTACAAGCAATCGGACACACTCCGATTATTAGACTTAACAAAATAGTAGAAAAAGGTTCTGCCGAAGTTTTGGTCAAGTTCGAAGGTTTGAACGTGGGCGGGTCTATAAAGACGAGAACGGCTTACAATATGATTTGCGACGCAGAAAAGCGCGGTCTTATCGACAAGGACACGATTATCGTTGAACCGACTAGTGGAAATCAAGGTATTGGCTTAGCGCTCGTTGGCGCGGTAAAGGGCTATAAGACGGTTATCATTATGCCAGACTCTGTCAGTGAAGAGAGAAGAAAACTCGTTCGTCATTACGGCGCGGACGTTATTTTAATGCACGACGACGGAAATATTGGCGACTGTATTGACTGCTGTGTTAAAAAAGCAATAGAGATGGCTAATGAAAATCCTAAGGTTTTCGTTCCGCAACAGTTTGAAAATCCTGCTAACCCTATGGTGCACCGCCACCATACTGGTTTGGAAATTTTAGAACAAGTTGCAGGACCTATTCACGGTTTTTGCTCTGGGGTAGGAACTGGTGGAACTATAACGGGTATTGGCGAAGTTTTAAAGGCGCAAAACCCCGATATTGAAATTTGGGCAGTCGAACCTGAAAACGCTGCAATCTTGGCAGGTGGCACGGTTAGTTCACATATTCAGATGGGTATAGGGGACGGATTGATTCCTAGCGTTTTAAACACTAATATTTTCAAGCAAGTTTGCATTATCAGCGACGAAGAAGCACTTGAAACGTCGCGTGCGCTCGCTAAATACGAAGGTATTATGTGCGGTATATCGTCAGGAACTAACGTGGCGGCGGCGATGAAACTTGCTAAAAAGTTGGGCGAAGGCAAAACTGTCGTTACGGTGTTACCCGACACTGCTGAAAGATATTTTTCTACACCGCTATTTGAAAATGAATAGTAATTTTGCGCGACGAAAGGCTTTCGTCGCGCATTTTCACGTTTTTTTAGGATAAACTGCTTTATTTAGTATTTAATTACTAAATAATAATTGACAAATTTTTAAAATAATGTATAATCGACTTAAGAAAAGTATCGTGATAGGAGTTGAGTATGCAAAACAGAGTTTTTTCGGCACAGGAAGCAAATGAAGCAAAAGCGCGTTTAGAAGAACAATCAAAGGGTGGTTTTTGTGTTTATCGTCAAGGTAAATGGCGCGTTCAGAAAAAACTTCGCACCTATGATATTCTTTACGTGTTAAAAGGCGATAAGTGGGTTAAGAAAGTTCCTAACAAAGAACAAAAAGACAACTACGCTTTATATCTTTAATTGAAAAAAGTATCGCGTAAACCGTGCGATACGCTTACTAATACAAATTTTTAAGGGGGAAAACACCAATGGATATTAATAACTACCGCAGAAAAGGCGTTATTGAAACTGAAGAACTTTTAAACTTAAGAACTGTTGAAAAGAGCGATATTTACGAAATTTTGCAAAGCGCAAGAGAACTTAAACTTAAATCGCGTCAAGGCGAAAGATTAAAAAAACTTGCTGGAAAGAACATTTTCCTTATGACGAAAAATTCCTTCGGTAAAGCAAGACTTGCGTTTGAAATTGCGGTTCGTTCGCTTGATGCACACCCTATTTCATTACCTATGGGCGGTAAGGATATTGAAGACCTTACTCACAACCAAGACAGCATAAAGGTTTTAGAGCGTTTTGATATCTCGCTTGCAGTAGTTGACACAAGTGACAGAACTGACGCGCTTGAACTTTCTAAACACCTTGCGCTCCCTGTTATTAACGCAAACGAACGTGCAGGGGCTTGCCACTCGCTTGCCGTTTTGTTAACTATCTGGGAATTCAAGAATAAACTCAAAGACTTAAAAGTCGTAATTATCGGCGGTTTCGAACAAGACCAAACTTCACTTCTTTACGGTATGTGCAAGTGCGGTATGGACGTAACAATCGTTTCACCAAGCAAGGTTGCAAATATTCAACGCGCAATCGAGCGTGCTAGAGAAGACCTTGGCGAAGACGGCTACGTTAAGTGGACTAGCAACCTTGACGAAGCACTTGAAGGTTGTGATTTCGTTTATTGCTACGGACACGAATACGGTGAAGATTATTGCTTGACTTTAGATAAACTTTCTCGCCTTGCTCCAAACGCTTACTACTCTCAAAATATTCCGTTCGTACACGGTAAAGAAGCGGACGAGGAACTTATCAATTCCCAAAAGGCGCTTATCTACGACCAAGGCGAAAACCTTCTCCACGTAGAGCGTGCTGCAATTTATCTTTTAGGTAAATAGTTTGTGACAGATATAAATTGAATAAAAGGGCGCTCCTTCGGGTTTTTAAAAAATGCTTGAGGGAGCGTTTTTTATGCCAAAATATGGGCTTATAAGTTTATTAATCGACTTTTTCGGAAAAAATTTATAAAAATACGTGCTTTTTTTTAAAAAACGCTTGATAATTTTGACAAAGTAATATATAATAAATAGCGTATAAGTGTGTTTTTGCCCTTTTTCGTGGAAAAACGCATGTTGATTAAGAGGGTTTTTTATGGAAAAAGTAAAGAAGGAAAGAAGAATTTACGGCGTTATTGAAGAAGTTTTGATTGATCCTAACGGAAACGTTATTTTACCTGGTCAAGAACCAGAGTATGAAGAACCGGTTCAAGAACCAGTAGTTGAACCTGTTCAAGAACCTGTCGAAGAAGTGGTTGAAGAACCAGTTCAAGAAGAAGTCGTTGAAGAGCCAGTTGAAGAAGTGGTTGAAGAAGTGGTTGAAGAAGTGGTTGAAGAACCAGTTCAAGAAGAAGTGGCTGAAGAAGTTCCTGAACTTGTCGTTGCCGACCTTCCTGAATCTGATAAGCCTAAGTTCATCGCTAAGACTTTCGCTCAAAAGATGCTCGATAGCGACGAAGTTTTACAAGACAGATACGACGAACTTAAAAACTACGCTCTCCGCTTTAAGAAACTTAAGGCAAGAATTTCTAGAAAGTTCGACTCTATCAACAAAGGTCGCTTACAATTCGTTAAGTTGTCCGTTGCAGGTAAGACTTTAAAACTTTATCTCAATATGGATATCGACACCGTTGACACTAAATTCCACTGTAAAGACGTTAGCGATAAGAAAACTTACGTTACTGTTCCAGTGCTTTTGAGAATTAAGTCTGGTCGTGCGGTTAAGTACGCAAAACTCCTTATCGACCAATGTGCAGAATTCCACGGACTCGTTGAAAATAAGAAATTCCAAGAAGTTGACGCAATGGCTTTAATTGAAGAGTCTTTAAATACTGGTGACGAAGACGTCGAAAACGTTGTAGATCAAGACGTTGCTGTGGCTGATAACGGCGAAGGTGAAGAATAATACATAAACGGCGTTTTAGTCGATTAAATAACGAATACGGAGATTTAAAATGAAAAAGATTTTAACTATAGTTTTAATAGTTGCGCTTTTTATGACGGTTACTTTGACTGCGGTCGGTTGTAGTTGTAAAAAAACACCAGACGATTCTACAAGTTTGTCTGAAATGATTTCACGCCCAAGCAAGGATGACAATACGTCTAATAACAATAACAGTGTAACTACAAGCAATAACGAAACTTCAGCAAGTGGTAGTGGAACAAGCAACGATGGAAACTCTCAAACTGAAACTAGTACGTCTACAAACCCTGGTACGAGTGAAGAACCTACGTCAAGCGCGGAAGGTCAAGGCGCAGTAGACTCTGCCGGCTACGGAAAAGACTATTAATAAATGAAAAAATTACTTACGACGTTAATTTTAGCGGTTTGCATATTCGTTGTGGCGTTAACCGTTACGGCTTGTACTGAAACTGAAAAGGAGTACACTCCTTCGAAAAGTTCGAAAAGTTCAAGCAATATTTCAACCCAAATAAGCGATAGTGCAATAAATAGTAGTGAAAACTCAACAGAAAACTCTATTACAGAGTCTTCTGATGAGCAAAGCAATACCGAGGCAAGCACTTCTAAAAAAGACGACGATGACGAGTGGACGGATTACATCGTACCGCCTACAAGTTCAGAAGAGTAATGCGTGCCTTTAAGGTGAAATTAAAATAAATATTTTGGGCTGCTACTACGGCAGCCTATTTATTTTCGCTATACTCTTTTATAATTTTCTAAAATATTTTTTAAAGTTTTAAAAATTTTTGACGGGGAATTACTTTATCTTGTAACCGCCCACGCTTAAAAACACTGTATTTTGTGGTTTTTGTTGAAAATTTATAAGGGCGAAAAAAATGCGATAAAACGCTAAAAAATGCTTGACATTTCATATTATATATTGTAAAATAAGTTAGCATCCCACATCACGGGGTGTTAATTTTTTAGGAAGGCAAAAGGAAATGGCAGCAAAAGGAGCTAGAGTAAGAATTACACTTGCATGCACCGAGTGCAAACAAAGAAACTACGACGTATACAAGAATAAGAAAAATACGGCGGACAGACTTGAATTAAACAAATATTGTCCGTTCTGCAAAAAGCACACCGCTCACAAAGAAACGAAGTAATTTGTTGGGGCTATTTGTAGATTTTAATTTCGAGGATAGGATTTATGAGTAAAGAAAAGCAGGTTGCTAGCAACCCAAAAACAAACGACAAGGCTAAAAAGCCAAACTTTTTCGTTCGTGCAGGACGTGGTCTTAAGAAAGGTCTTTCGAACATGTTCGCAGAACTTAAGAAAGTTGCATGGCCAAAACTTCCAACCGTCGTAAAGCAAACGGGTGTTGTTTTGGGCGTTGTTTTAGTATTTCTCATCGTAATCACTGCGGTAGACTTTGGCTTAGGTCAAGCGTTGACTTGGCTTACGGGTCTTGTTAAATAATTGGAGAACAAAATGATAGGTTCTGAAAACGCAAAGTGGTACGTTATTCATACTTATTCAGGCTATGAAGCGTTAGTTAAAGACGGCTTGGAAAAGATGATTGAGAACAACAATCTAACGGATACCATTTTTGAAATAAAAATTCCGACTGAAGAAACTATTGAAGAACGTGCAAACGGCAAAAAGAAACTCGTTCAAAGAAAACTTATGCCTTGTTACGTTTTCGTAAAGATGAATTATCATAACGATTTATGGTTTCAAATTACTAGCATCAGGGGTGTAACGGGGTTCGTAGGTCCACAAGGTAGACCGCTTCCGCTTACCGACGACGAAGTTAAGCGTATGCGTCTTGAAGACAAAGTCGAAAATATCGACATTGCCGAAGGCGATATGGTTCAAATCGTTTCAGGTCCGCTTGCATCTTATATGGGCGAAGTATTATCTTTAAACGTTGCTAAGCAAAAAGCAAGAGTTATGGTTTCTATGTTCGGTAGAGAAACTGAAGCCGAGTTTGATTTAGTAGAATTATCAAAACTCGGAAACACGGCTGAATAAGTCAATAATTAAGTTTTTTACTGCTAAATTAAGGATTTAGCAGTTTATAATGTGGGAGAGGCGTTAAATTTTTTTCATGGCGTCTTGTTATACCACGTATATGGAGGAATGTTATGGCAAAGAAAATCACCGCTGTAGTTAAACTTCAACTTCCAGCAGGAAAGGCGACTCCAGGCCCACCAGTTGGTTCAACCTTAGGACCTCACGGTATCAATATCCCTGGTTTCACTAAAGAATTTAACGCAAAAACAGCAAGTCAAGAAGGTTTGATTATTCCAGTAGTTATCACTATTTATCAAGACCGTTCGTTTACGTTTATTCTTAAAACCCCACCAGCACCAGTTCTTATTAAGAAGGCTTGTAAGATTCAATCTGGTAGCGCAGTTCCAAACAAAACCAAAGTTGCAAAAATTACTAAGGCTCAAGTTGAAGAAATCGCTAAGATTAAAATGCAAGATATGAACGCAGCGTCACTCGAGGCTGCTATGAGCATGGTAGCAGGTACTGCTCGCAGTATGGGTGTAACCGTAGAAGACTAATTATATATTATGTGGGAGAGCAGACGGTTGCTTGATTGACCACAAGGAGGATTTATGAAAATGGGTAAAAAATACGCTGAAAGCAGAAAGGCGTACGACCACGCTAAACAATATGATATAAACGATGCTATGGATTTAGTTTTATCTACGGCTAAGGCTAAATTTGACGAAACTATCGAACTTCACGTAAGACTTGGTGTTGATCCTAAACAAGCAGACCAACAAGTTAGAGGCGTTATCGTCCTTCCTAACGGTACTGGTAAAGACGTTAAGGTTTTAGTTATCGCTAAAGGCGAAAAGGCTGACCAAGCGCTTGCTGCTGGTGCAGATTTCGTTGGTGCTGAAGAAATGGTTGCTAAGATCCAAAAGGAAAACTGGTTCGATTACGACGTAGTTATCACTACACCTGACATGATGGGTGTCGTTGGTAGAATCGGTAAGGTTTTAGGTCCTAAAGGCCTTATGCCAAACCCAAAATCTGGTACTGTTACTATGGACGTTGAAAAGGCAATCCGTGATACTAAAGCAGGTAAAGTTGAATACAGACTTGACAAAACTGCTATTATTCACTGCCCAATCGGCAAAAAGAGTTTCGGTAAAGAAAAACTTATCGAAAACTACAACGCATTGTTTGAAGCAATCGTTAAGGCTAAACCAGCCGCTGCAAAAGGTCAATACGTTAAGTCTGTTGCTCTTGCAAGCACTATGGGGCCTGGCGTTAAAGTTGCAAGCAAGATGTAATGATTTGCAAGCGTTGCTTGCATGATTTGCTAACTTGACAGTTAGCGTGATTTGCAATCAAAGATTGCATGATTTGAAAAAATAAATTTTTTCATTTCGGTCGCGAACGCTACGCGTTCCGTCGCAAAAATAATAGAGTATTCCTTACAAAATTATATGTTGAGTTGGCAATTTTGCTTTAGCAAAATCTGCGCGACAATAATGCAATTTGTTAGCAAATTGCAAATCATGAAAGTTTACTTTCAAATCATGAGCGATGACAATCGCTCAAATCATGAAGATGAAATCTTCAAATCATTATTGTAGTTAAATTTTGTTGACAAACAAAATTTAATGTGTTAAAATAATAAAAACTTAGCCAAAAGGGAACGGGTAAAATCAACCCTTAAGGCTAATACGCTGTAGAAAGCAGGTTTTTAATAGACGAAAGTCTTCCCGCCGAGGCACAAGATAGTACGAATTTTTTCGCACCCTTATGCTTTTGGCGTAAGGGTGCTTTTTTAAGCGAATTTTCAAAAATTTTATAGGAGGTAACAATCTTGTCGGCTAATATTGAAATTAAGAAGCAAGTTGTTGAAGACATTAAAGCAAAAATTCAAGCCGCTAAGTCGGTAGTATTTATTGACTATAAAGGATTAACCGTTAGTGAAGATACGGAATTCAGAACGGAATTCAGAAAGGCAGGCTGTGAATACAAGGTTCTTAAAAACACTTTAGTTAAAAGAGCGTTTAACGAACTTGGTGTAACTGACTTTGATGCTGACCTTAACGGTCCTACTGCTGTTGCTTTTGGTAACGATGAAACTGGTGCTGCTAAAGTTTGCGTTGAAGCGTGCAAAAAGTACAACGACAAAATCTCTGTAAAGAGTGGTTACGTTGACGGTGCTTACGTTGATGCAAACGGTGTTAAAGTATTTGCATCTATTCCTTCAAAGGAAGTTTTACTTGCAAAGTTACTTGGCTCTTTACAATCACCACTTACAAAATTTGCTATGTGCGTTAAGGCTATTGCAGAAAAAAACGAAGGTTAATTTTATGGAGATAATCGCGCCATAGGTCGATTAAATTAAAAATTTTAAAAATTATAGATAAATTTGGAGGAATCTAAAAATGGCAGATATTGCAAAAATTATAGAAGAAATTAAGTCAATGACAATCGTTGAACTCAACGATTTAGTTAAAGCAGTTGAAGAAGAATTCGGCGTAAGTGCAGCCGCTAGCGTTGTTGCTGCTCCAGCAGCAGGTGGCGCAGCCGCTCCAGCCGCTGAAGAAAAGACTGAATTCAACGTAATCTTAAAAGACGTTGGCGCTAACAAAATTGCTGTTATCAAGGCAGTTAGAGAAATCACTGGTCTTGGTCTTGTTGAAGCGAAGGGTCTTGTTGAAAAACTCGGCACTGTTAAAGAAGGCGTTAACAAAGAAGAAGCTGAAAAGATGGTTGCTAAGTTCAAAGAAGCTGGCGCAACTGCAGTTGCAGAATAATTCTAAAAAGGTTAAAAAGCGCAAGCAATTTGCTTGCGCTTTTTGAATATAGTTTATGAATAACATTGATAGAAGATATAAATTAGATATTGCAATTTTATCGTTTGCGACGGGCATGTGTGCAATGGTTTTAGCATTTGCATGCTATATTTCTGTGTTCTATGCGCTTGCCGTAAGCGGTAGCTCGCAAGTTGGAATAATTTTTCCAAAATACAAGATGTTATTAATCTTGTTTTCTATTCCGCTTGCCATCGTTTGTTTGGTGTTTGGAATAAACGCAATAAAGGCGTTTAAGTATGCTAAAAACCAAGGGGTAAAGCCTGTGCCAACATTAGTTTTTGGTATTTTAGGTCTTGCGAGTTTACCTGCGACCGTAATTTTGGATATGTTCAATTTAATGATTTACGCAATTTTAAGTCTTGCATAATTGAATTTTAATAGCCGAAGAGATTATTTAAACTCTTCGGCTATTTTATTTAATCGACAAATAAGTTGAAGGTAAAAATATACTTGTTTTTATTTTTTAATAAATACTTTTGATAAACTTAAGCGTAAAAGCCATAATTTGCCTTTTCTTTTTGTAGCAAAAAGAAACAAAAACGCGGGGAGTTGCGATTCTCCCCGCACCCCTTAAAACGCCTTTTTTGTCCGCGGTAGTTTATGTGTTTAAGATAAAAAGGTAGGTGGAATGTAATGAAAAGTGAAAAGTGAAAAGTGAAAAGTGAATAGGTATTACTTCTTCACTATTACTTATTACCTATTACCTTACATCCCAGTGTAGTGAAAAGTGAATAGGTTTGTTTACTTCTTCACTATTACTTATTACCTATTACCTTACATCCCAGTGTAGTGAATAGTGAAAAGTGAAAAGTGAAAAGTGAATAGGTATTACTTCTTCACTATTACTTATTACCTATTACCTTGCGTTAGTAGCCATAGGCTACATATCGAGCAAAGCAAAAATGCTTGCGCATTTTGCTTTGCATAAAAATCGCTTGACAAAAAAGCGATTTTTCGGTAAAGTTGTCTTGTTATGATAGATGATAAAGATATAAATTTAACCGACAACGAAATAAGCTTTTCTGAACTGGAAAACGAGAAAAAGAAACAGCGCGAAATTTACGACAGCCTTTTTGCGCCACTTTGTACTTTTGAAGAATTTCAAAAAATTGACTATAAACTCGTTATGCTAAACCTTGCTATGCTTATTGACGATAAGAAAAAATTCAGAGAATATTTAGATAAAGTAATTAGCGAAATTAAAAATTCTTAATTTCGTTCAAAAATGATAAAATTCGACAAAATTCATATAAATAGAGACAAAATATTCTTAAAATCATTGATAATATCAATGATTTTTTATTATTATTAAAAATTCGACAAAATATTTCTATTTTCGTTCAAAATTGTATAAAAATTATTTTACTTTTTTAAAATTTGTGCTAAAATGATTAAGTGAGAATTTTTGGAGGGTGGCTTATGGCTATTGCAAGCGTTTTTTTGATACAAGAAGATGAAACGGCGTTAAATTCACTTATGAAAGCGATTGACACTCAAAAGTTCAAAATAATCGGAAGTTCACTCAACGGTTTAGACGGGGTACAAAAGATTTTAGAACTAAAACCTGATTTGGTCGTAACTTCTATAACGCTCGCGGGGATTGACGGTCTTGAAGTTTGTGAAAGGTTAAAAATCAACGCGCCAAGGATAAAAACTGTCGTTTTTAGTTCTATCGTTTCAGACGACATTATTCGTAGTGCAATTTCAAAAGGTGCAGTTTACTATCTTGTAAAGCCGGTTGAGAGTTCTTTGATAAACGCAAGGCTTTCAGAACTTTTTGGTGGTGTGGCGCAAGCAAGAGTCCATAACGCATCACTTGAAGAGAAAATTAGCAAAATTTTTATATCGGTAGGTATTCCGCCACATATAAAAGGCTATTCATATCTTCGTGAAGGGGTAAAAATGGCGGTTAATCAACCGACAATAATTAACAGTATTACAAAAGAACTCTATCCTAAAATCGGTGAAAAGTACTCAACTACGCCTTCTAAAGTTGAGCGCGCTATTCGTCACGCGATAGAAGTTGCTTGGAATAGGGGACGAATTGACAGCATAAACAACCTTTTTGGGGTGCGCGCATACGTCGGTAGTGAAAAGCCGACTAACGGCGAGTTTATTGCGCTCGTTGCGGACAAAATGTTACTTGAAGGGGCTTAATAGAAAAAAATAAAAAATTTTTCGTATTTTTTCATTTTTTTGGACAAAACAGTTTACAAATTAATATAATATTATTATACTTATTGCGAAATATACAAAATAAGTATAAATTTTTTGCTAAAGGGTAGAATATTCTCGATAACTTTTAGCAAAATTACCTTAGGAGCGATTATGGGATACAAACTTTGTCCAAGATGCGAATTAAATTATATTAAGGAAGAAGAAGGTTATTGCGACGTTTGTAAGGCTGAACTTAAACTCGGTCCACAACTTATGTTTGCGATTGACGACGAAGATATTCAAGAAAAACTTTGCCCAATTTGTAAAAGCAGTTATATCCCTTACAATAAGGATATGTGCGATACTTGCAAAGAAGAAAGAAGATATCACGAAGAAAGAGAAGTTGATATTGAAGACGACGAAGAGTGGCGCAACTTCCTTGACGACGACGAAAAAGACGATATCATCAACAGTGAAAACAGTGAAGAAATGCTTTCTCTTAACCAACTTCAACAAGAGGAGGCTGACGAACTCTTTGACGACGAAGAAGAATATCTCGACGAAGAAGAAGAGTACGAAGATCCAGAAGACGATTTCGACTTTTCTCCAGTTGATGCGAGCGAGTTTGAAGATTACGACGAAGACGACGACGAAGAGGACGACGAAGACGACGATTTTTAATCTAGCCGTTTAAAAAATTTTTTTTGGCGCATAATAGTACTATGATAAAGTCAGAACTTGATTTAAGCGTAGTAAAGCGCGCAGTTAAAAAACTTGAAGGCGGTAAGGTGGTCGTAACCCAAAATTTAGGGCGAAATAAGTTCGTTTCCTATTTGGGTGTGATAACGGGTGTATATCCAGCACTCTTTACAGTTCTACCAAAAGATCCAAAGTTCTTAGGGAAAACGAGTTTTTCCTATACAGAACTAATTTGCAATCTTGTCAAGATACAAAAAATTAAGACTTAAGCGTGGTTAAAATTTGCCACGCTTTAATTTTTGCTTTTTTTCGTTCTTAAACTGAAAAGCCGTGCATACAATTATATCGAAAAAGTTTTAGGCTTAAAGGAGCAAATATGAATACAGAGTACGACGCTTTTAAAACTCTCAGTAAAGAAACTTATCTAGAACAAAACAGAATAGAAACGAGTTTAAACTTATCCGATTCGCATTTTGATAAAATTTTATCTATAAGCGGTGCGGTTTTTTCACCGTTTATCGAAACGAGCGCAAACGAAATTCGCTATGGCGGAAGAATTACTTTCAACGTCATTTATCTTTCCGACGGATACGAAAGACTAGAAGTCGGCGCAGAATTTTCTTTCAAAAAGCAAGGCGACTTCCACTTTGACAGCGCGTCGGTAAATTACACGCTTGGTGAAATTGCGCTTAAGAAAAATAATGGTATGATTTACGCAGAAACCGTGCTATCGGCGCACGTTTTTGGTGAAATTGAAAAAGAGAAGGCTTTTTTAGCAGGTTGCGATATACTTAAAAAGCAAAGCCCAATAGTTTTATATGAAAAGAAAAAAGGCGAACTTATAATAGATATTGACGACGAGTTTGAGTGCGAAAAACTTAAAAACGTACTTTACTCGCAAGCCTTTGTGGTCGTTAATCATACAGAGTGCAACTACGGTAACGTAATAGTTGAAGGCGAAGTTTTTTTATCGCTTAGTTTGTTGCCTTTTTTACCGAATAGTGATATAGTAAAAGAAAGAAGATGCGTTCCGTTTAGTTTTGAAGTTGAAACGCCTAACGCAACGCCTGACGCGATTAGTTACGCAGTCGCTCGGCTTGATAAACTCTCTTTAAAAGTCTATACGTCAGTTGACGGCGAAAAGAGTACGGTAAACTGTCAAATCGGATTAAAACTATTTGCTGAGTGCGAACAAAAAGTTGAAAAAGTTGCGGTAATTGACGCTTATTCAACCGCTTGTGAAGTTGATATAGTTCGCGCAAGTGATAAAGCGAAAAGACTTTTGGGCGAGTTTGTAAGAACTGAAAAAATCGACGGCAAATTTATTTGTGAAATTCCAGAAAATTCGCGCTTTATTACGTCGACTGGCGAGACGGTTGAAGTTATCGACAGCCAAGTTTCTGATGGCGTTTTGAAAATTGACGCAATCGTCTATTCAGATATGATTTTCGTAGACGGAGAAGGTGAAATCGTTTCTAAAAAAGGGGAACTAGCGTTATCTTTTGCAATCGACGGTAATTTTGACTTTGCAAGCGATATCGCACTCACTTTGTCAAGTCTATCCGTAAAGTTTAAAAACGGTCAACTAATCTTAGACGGAGCAGTTAAAATCACCGCAAAAAAACTTGAAGAATATTTTGTAGAGTATATCGAAGAAATTTCCGAAGGGCGAGAAAAAGTGGCTAATAACTCGGCTATCAGCGTTTATCTAGGTCAAAGTGGCGACGACGAGTGGGCGATTGAAAAAGAATTTGGCGCATCAATCGACGAAATTTACGCACTTAATCCCGACCTTGAATTCCCGCTATCTGGTGGCGAAAAAATAATCTATTACAGACAGAAATAAAAAGGAGCACTTATGAAAACGGTTACCGTTAACGCTTTTGCAAAAGTTAATTTGTTTTTAGATATCGTCGGACAAAATGATGGATATCATATGCTCGACAGTGTTGTGGTAACCATTGACTTAAAAGATAAAATTACTCTAACTAAACGGCGCGACGATAAAATCGTTTTAAAACAGCGTGACGGTCTTTATAACGTTGACCTCGTTGACGAAAGCAACAATGCCTATAAATCGGCTAAACTTTTTATGGAAAAGTTTAAAACTGGTGGCGTTGACGTAACTTTAAAAAAGAATATCCCTATCGGTAGCGGTTTAGGCGGTTCGTCAGCAGATATTTCAGGCGTTTTAAAGGGGATGAAGGCTCTTTACGATATCGAAGAAGATATAAAACCGCTGGCAGACGCGCTTGGAAGCGACTCTGGATATCTCTTAACGGGTGGTTACGCTAGGCTTAAAGGTCGTGGTGAAATCGTTGAAGAATTACCGCTTAAAAACAAATTATATATGGTTATTATACCCGCTGACGGTGGAGTAAACACGGCTGAGTGCTTTAAACTGTGCGACAGTTTAAGTCAAGAAATAGTCCCTAACGGCGCAGATAGTCTAATAACCGCGCTAGATGGCGGTTTTTACGACAGAACGCATTTTTATAACGCATTATATAAACCAGCGACTATGCTAAATAAAAACGTTCAACAAGCGTATGAAGATTTACTTGATTTATCACCGCGCGCGGTATGTATGAGCGGTAGCGGAAGTTCGGTTTTTGCAATTTTTGATACGCCGGAATTTTGTTTGTGGGCAGAAAAAAAGTTAAAGCGCAAATATCCAAACTTAATCTTAACCGAAAGTTTGACGAAAACAGAACTGAACAAAACTTTAAAATCAATATATGATATCTAAAACGCATAAACTTTTATGGACAAAATGTAGCCGTTGACTACGTGATATGCAAAACAAGTTTTGCGTGATATGTTGCTAACGCAACGTGATATGCGAAATGAATTTCGCGTGATATGCAATTTTTCAAATTGCGTAAAGGTCGAGCAGTTTTTTTGCAAAACTGCCATCTGATTATATATAAGTTTATTCTTATCTTAAACGCATAAACTTTTGCGGACAAAAAAGGCGTTTTAAGGGGTGCGGGGAGAATCGCAACTCCCCGCGTTTTTGTTTCTTTTTGCTACAAAAAGAAAATGTGAATTATGATATTTTTGCGCATAAGTTTATCAAAAATATTTATTAAAAAACAAAAAACTATTTTTACCTTAAACTTTAAACTTTTATGGACAAAAAAGGCGTTTTAAGGGGGGCGGGGAGAATCGCAACTCCCCACGTTTTTGTTTCTTTTTGCTACAAAAAGAAAAGGCAAATTATGGCTTTTACGCTTAAGTTTATCAAAAATATTTATTAAAAAAATAAAACAAGTATTTTTTACTTTAAACGCATAAACTTATACGGACAAAAAAAGGCGTTTTAAGGGGTGCGGGGACATAAGTAATAGGTAATAAGTAATAGTGAAGAAGTAAACCTTTTCACTCTTCACTCTTCACT
Source organism: Christensenellaceae bacterium (assembly GCA_045534605.1). Taxonomy (GTDB): domain Bacteria; phylum Bacillota; class Clostridia; order Christensenellales; family Borkfalkiaceae; genus UBA4636. The sequence continues at coordinate 50,417 of JAZSKA010000011.1, forward strand.
TTTCACTATTTAAAAGGGCTTATTTTTAAAATAAGTCTTTTTTTTATGTTTTAAAAAATTTATTCTGTCAATAATTAGAATAATAAAATTTTAAGGAAGTGTAAAAATGATTGATTTTAAAAAGTGTTGCATAAGTTTTGTTATCTTAGCCATAATAATTTTGCTGATTGTTATTGGAAACGGAAGTTCAACCGAAACTGAATATTTGCGTCTTCATATTCGCGCAAACTCAAACACGGCTATCGACCAAAATATTAAGTACGAAGTCAGAGATTTAGTGGTTGAATATTTAACGCCAAAAGTCAGTAAATGCTATTCTAAAAGTGACGCAAAAAAGATGCTTAACGAAAATATAAGTGGCATTAATCGCGTTATAGACGAGTTTTTGGCGCAAAAAGGTTTTAATTATTCGTCTAGCGTTCAAATTCTATCTGAAAATTTTCCAACTCGCGTTTACGAAGACGTTACGCTTGAGGGGGGAATCTACGACGCGCTAATTATAAACCTTGGAAGCGGTACGGGTGATAATTGGTGGTGCGTTGTTTATCCGCCACTATGCTTTACGGATACTAAAAACGTAATTTACCGCTCGTTGATACTTGACATAATTGAAAAATTTAAAAATAAAAATTAGAATACGGGGCGTAAAATTCCCCGTGCTAAAGGGGGAAAAATGAAAAAAGCATTACGCATACTTTCGCTATGCTTGTGTATTGCAATGATTATAGTCGGCTTTTCACAAGTTGTAGCCATCAAAAACACAGACGAGCAAGGAGTTGCCGTTGCGCTAGTTTTAAAACAAGGTTCTAAAGGTGATACCGTTAAAACTGCGCAACAAAAACTCAAAAATTGGGGGTATTACACTGGTTCGGTTGACGGAATTTACGGACCGAAAACTAAAAGCGCCGTAGAGTATTTCCAAAGAAAAAACGGACTTAAAGTTGATGGTATAATCGGACCTAACACGCTTAAAGCGCTTGGTATAAGTTCGTCAAGTTCGTCTTCGTCACAAGGTACGGGCGGATATTCTAGTTCGGACATCAACCTCTTAGCGCGACTTGTCTACGGCGAAGCGCGCGGAGAAAGTTATACTGGACAAGTGGCAGTTGCTGCGGTAGTTTTAAACAGAGTTAGAAGTTCGTCTTTCCCGAACACAATCTCGGGCGTTATTTATCAGCCTTATGCGTTTACGGTTGTTCAGGACGGTCAAATTAATCTTACGCCAAACGATACGGCAATAAAAGCGGCAAAAGCGGCTATGAACGGCTGGGATCCAACGGGTGGCGCAATTTACTACTACAACCCTAGAACTGCAACGAGTTCTTGGATTTACTCAAGAAAGACGGTTGCAACTTTTGGCAATCACGTCTTTGCTGTTTAATAGGTGTAAGGGGGAATTATGGAAGAAAAAAATAACGCTACTGAAAAAGTAGAAAACTTAGCAAGTCAAGAAAATGATCAAAGCCTTAAAAATACGGTTGAAGCAAACCAAATGGCGGAAAATTCTAACGAAGAAGCAAAGAGAATTGAAAGGGCGCTTATGATGGAAAAAAGACGCGAAGAACTTGCGCTTATTAGACAGGCTAAGAAGGCTGAGAAAAAGGAAAGAGAAGAAAAAATGAAGCGTGAAAGACAAAAGCGACTTGAAGAAAAGCAAAAAAGAAAAGAAGCCTTAAAAAATGAAAACGCCCTAGAAAAGGCTGAAAGACTTTCTCGCGAAAAAGAAGAAAGAAAGCAAAAAAGGGCTGAAAAGATGGCTGAACTTTCTCGCGAAAGAGAAGAAATGCTTAGATTAAAGCGTGAAAAGCTTAAGGCTAAAAAAGAATTAAAAGCCCAAAAACGCGAACTTAAATATCAAGAAAAACGCGATAAAAGATCTCGCGGTGTGGGCGGTTGGATTGCTGCAGTAGTAACACTTTCGTCGCTTGTGTTAGTTCTTAGCGCACTCTTTACCTACACGCTCGTATCTGACTTTGGTGGTAAAGATATGTTCGAAAATACGATAGAGCGTTCGTTCTACGACCTAGTCGGCTACGTTGACAATATTGACGTAAACCTATCAAAAATGATGGTCTCAAACGACGAGTCCGAGCAACAACGCCTTCTTGGCGATATTACTACTCAAGCAAGTTTAGCAAGTGATAAACTAAGCGAAATGCCACTTCAAGATGAGAGCAAATATTACACTATGAAGTTTGTAAACCAAGTCGCAGATTTTTCAAAATATCTCGATAATAAACTTATAGACGGGTTAAGTTTGTCAAAAAACGACTGGGAAAACCTTCAAAGTATGTCAAAAATCAATGGCAGTTTAAAATCTGAACTAGACACGCTTTCTTCAAAACTTGGTGAAAATTATAAATTCACTTCGCTTATGGCAGGTGAAAAAGAGAACGCGGTACTCGACAGTTTCGTAACGCTTGAAAAGGGAGCGGTTGACTATCCAAAACTTATTTACGACGGACCATTTTCTGACAGTTTGGACACTGACACTGCAAAAAATATCGAAGGTGAAGAAATTAGCGCGACTGAAGCTTTAGACATCTTCAAATCGACTTTCAAAGATTATAATTTTGAAACGGTTGAAGTTAAGGGCGAAGTCGAAGGCAAAATTACTTGCTATCAAATTGAAGGTATGCTTGATAGCGAAAATTCAGTTTCGGCAGAAATCAGCAAACAGGGCGGTAAAATCGTTATGTTCGACTGCTATAAAGATTGTAGCGTAACCGAAACGGATATTGATACTTGCGTTGAAATTGCAAACGAATTTCTTAAGGGTATGGAGCTTGATAATATGAAAGCCGTTTGGGCAACTGAAAGTAGCGCAGTAGTTTATATTAACTACGCTTTTGAAGATGACGGCGTTATCGTTTATCCTGATATGATTAAAATTACAGTTTGTCAAGAACGCGGAGTCGTTTCAAGCTTCGACGCTACTGAATATTATCTAAACCATAAAGAAAGAAAAATCGAAAAGCCTGAAATTACGAAAAAGCAAGCACTTGAAAAAATGTCGCAAAATCTAGACGTTGACTCGGTAAGACTTTGCCAAATTCCAAAGGGCGAAGGTAAAGAAGTTTTAGCGTACGAAATAAGCGGAACGTTTAACGGTGCAACTTACTACGTTTATATTGATGCAAAAACAGGTAAAGAAACACAAATATTTAGAGTGGTTGAAACAACCGAAGGAACGCTTTTAGTTTAAAAAGTTCGCGGATAAGTCGATTATCCGCGTCTTTTTTTTGGCTTTATTTACCATTTAAGACTTATTTTAGCACTATACGGAAAGATTGAAAAATTGGGTATTGACAATTACTAGGTTTAATTATATAATGATATAGGTGCTAGTTTTTGGTGCTGAATAATTTTTTTGGAGATAAAAAATGCAAAGTTTATTAAAAAGATGTTTTGCAGAAGGCATAGGAACGTTTATACTTGTTTTCTTTGCGGTAGGTACTGCGTGCGTTACGGCTAACGTTACGGCTATTGCGCTTAGTTTCGGTTTAGTTTTAGTTGCGCTTTATTACACGATAGGTAAAATCAGCGGTTGCAACTTAAACCCAGCGGTATCTATTGCGCTGCATACGTCGGGCAAATTAAGTCTTAAGGATATGCTATTTTACATAGTAGCACAAGTTGCTGGGGCTTCAGCAGCGGCACTTCTTTTATACCTTATCATATCTATGAGCGGTTTAAATACAGGCTTTGGCGTAAACACTCTTATTGGCGGAAGTTATTCGATAGGCTCTGTTATCGGAAGTTTTCTTTTTGAACTTATTATAACTTTCTTCTTTGTGTACGTCGTGCTTACGGTGGCAAATAACGACAGTTTATCCGCAAAAGGCGGTCTCTTAATCGGTTTAGCGTTAACAGTCGTTCACCTTTTAGGCGTAAACTTAACGGGAACTAGCGTAAACCCTGCAAGAAGTTTTGGACCTGCATTGTTTGCTTGGATGTTCGGCGAAGGCGGAACTGGCATTTCTCAGGTTTGGGTGTTCTTACTTGCCCCAGTTGGCGGTGCTATATTTGCGGCTATCGTTTATAAGATTTTCCACACTGAAATTTCTGAAGAAGAACTAGAAGCGTCTAGAAAAAAACGCGAAGAAGAAAAGGCTAAAAAAGACGCTGAAAAAGCGAAAAAAGAAAGATTAAAGGCTAAAGAAAAAGCAAAAAAAGAAGCGGAAAAAGCAGAACTTGAAGAAGAAAAACGCTTAGAAAAGATTGCTAAGAAAAGCGAAAAATTAAACGATAAAAAGAAAGATAAATCAATAGTCGAAGACGATGACGACGAGTATGAAGACGACGACGAGTACGAAGATGATGACGAGTACGAAGACGACGATGAATACGAAGACGATGAAGAATAAAATTAAAAATTAAGCAAAAAAGTGGTCGATAACGCGATTATCGACCACTTTTAATATTTTTTAAAACTATTTTTTACGCAATTAATTTTCTTCCTGTTTTTGCTTGTTAAAAAAACTTGATTTTTTACGCGCGCGGTGTTATACTAATTTAATAAATGTATATAAAGGAAGAAAAACTTATGAGAGCAATCGTATCAGTTATCGGAAAAGACCGCACGGGAATTATCGCAAAAGTTGCGACGGCACTTTATGAACTATCTGTAAACATTGAAGATATTTCTCAAACGGTTATGCAAAACGAATATTTTACTATGATTATGATGGTTGGACTTTCTGACGAAGCAAATATCAAAGATATCGACGCGTCGTTACAAAGCGTTGCGTCTGAACTTGGCGTAGAAATCAGAATCCAACACGAAGACATTTTTAACTTGATGCACAGGGTATAATTATGATTAACGGAAACGAGATTATTCAGACTATAAAAATGATCAAGGACCAACACCTTGACATTAGAACTATAACTTTACATATAAGTTTATTTGACTGTATCGACAAAGACAAAAATAAGACTGCCGAAAACGTCTACAATAAACTTATGAAAACTGCTAAAAACCTTAAAAAGACGGCAGATATTATTTCGGCAAAATACGGTATTCCTATCGTAAACAAGCGTTTGTCGGTAACGCCTATAAGTTTGATAGGCGCATCGAGCGGTGGCTATAAAGAAATTGCTATCGCTATGGATAAGGCGGCAAAGGAAAACGAGATTGACTTTATCGGCGGATACACTGCGCTCGTTCAAAAGTCAATGACACCGTTTGAACGCGAATTTATTGAAACTATCCCAGAAGTATTAGCGACGACTGAACGCGTTTGTTCAAGCGTAAACGTAGGTTCGACTCGCGCAGGTATCAATATGGACGCCGTCGCGCTTATGGGAAAAATCGTAAAAGAAACGGCAAGACTTACCAAAGATAGCGACAGTTTAGGTTGTGCAAAACTCGTTATTTTTGCAAACGCCGTTGAAGATAATCCGTTTATGGCAGGATCTTTTAACGGTGTGGGCGAAGGTGATATCGTCGTAAACGTCGGAATTTCTGGACCTGGCGTAGTTAAGGCTGCGCTTAGCGAAGTTAAAGACGCCGACTGCGGTAAGATGAGCGAAGTTATCAAAAATACAGCGTTCAAAATTACGCGTATGGGCGAACTCGTCGGTCGCGAAGCGGCTCAAATGCTCGGCGCTCAGTTTGGTATAGTTGACTTAAGTCTAGCCCCAACTCCAGTTCGTGGCGACTCTGTTGCGGAAGTTTTAGAAGAAATGGGCTTATCAACCGTTGGAACGCACGGAACTACGGCGTGTCTTGCGATGCTTAACGACGCAGTTAAAAAGGGTGGCACTATGGCAAGTTCGCATATAGGCGGACTATCTGGCGCGTTTATTCCAGTCAGCGAAGATATCGGAATGATTAACGCGGTTAAGCGCGGTGCGCTTTCAATGGATAAACTCGAAGCAATGACTTCCGTTTGTTCGGTAGGGCTTGATATGATTGCCGTACCCGGCTCGACTTCTGCTGAAACCGTTTCTGCTATCATTGCAGACGAAGCGGCTATCGGTGTTATCAATAATAAAACGACCGCCGTTAGAATTATTCCTGTATGCGGAAAAGAAACGGGTGAAGTTAATTTTGGTGGACTTTTAGGGTTTGCACCAATACTTCCACTTGGCAAAGGAAACGCGGATAAATTTATTTCTCGCGGTGGAAGAATTCCTGCGCCAATTCACTCTTATAAAAACTAATAAATCGCTATATAACGCGATTAATAAAGGGTTAATGATGAAAAAATTAAGTAAAATTACGTTCATAGTGATGCTTTCGGCTTTGTTTTGCGCGCTGTGTTTCGCGCCTAAAAGTTTGGCAAAGGCAGACACTTGCGAGCACGTAAGTGACGGCGTTATCGTCATTTCTGCTATGCCGAGTTTGACAAGTACGGGGCTTAGGCAAGAAACTTGCTTGCTTTGTGGCGCGCCTATAAACGTGACGAGTCTTCCTTCGCTTTCGGAAACAGATTGGAATATGGGCGAAATTACTATGCCCACTTTTATAGATAAAGGAAATATCGTCTACACTTTAATTAGCGACGAGAACGTCGTCGTTAATTTCGAGTTGCCCGCGCTTGGCGATTCGATTTACGTTTTTAACGTTTTGCAAGAGCCAAGTTTAACAGACGAAGGCGAAGCGTCTTTTTACTATGATAGCGATAAACTTTCAGATATAATCAAGGGAACGGTTAAACTTGAAAGCCTAAGCGATACTACTAAATGGGCGAAACTGGTGATAACTGACTCAACTTGCAAATCAATCGGCGAAGCAAGTTATACGTATTATTCGCGCACTCAGTTAAATTTTAACGCCGAAATTTTACAAAAAGAACACGTTTACGAGTGGCAGTTTGAGACTGCGCCGACGACTGAAAGTGGCGGTCTTGCGATACATACTTGTAAAAATGCGCCGACTAGTGAGCCACACTACGATATTTCTTTGAACGTACCAAGTATTCCAACAGAAAGAGTCTCTAGCGAAAATTACGACTTTGAAGTCGTTACAAAACCGACTTTATTCGCTTCAGGCGTTGGAAAATTTGTGTATAAAGACAGCGAAACTTCACAACGCTACGAAAAACTTTTCGTTACCGTTGAAATTCCTATGCTGGTATTAAAAGGTTTTTACGTTCAAGACGGTAAACTTTACATTGAATACACCGACGGCTCAAGCGAGTGTTTGGGAACGGTTCAAGGCGAAAAGGGGGATAAAGGCGACCAAGGCGACGCTGGCGAAAAAGGTGAAACGGGCGAAAAAGGCGAAAAAGGCGACCAAGGTCTAACCGGTGCAACTGGTGAAACAGGTCAAACTGGGGCTACTGGCTCGGCTGGTGAAAAGGGAGATAAAGGCGATAAGGGTGACCAAGGTTTAAAGGGCGACGACGGTGCTGACGGCGAAAACGGAAAGTCGTATACCGGCTTAGTTGCAACGTCTATTACCATATCTGTCGTAAGTCTAATAATAGCAGGCGCGATGCTTGGTATTTTATTGAAAAAGAAAATGCTTTTTTAGGAAAAGTTAATGAATAAAGCGATAAACGGCAAAAAACGCAATAATCTTATCAGATTTTTGCCATATTACAAAAAGTATATAGGTTGGGTTTTACTCGACCTATTTTGCGCTGGAATTACTACCGTTTGCGAACTCGTGCTGCCGCTTATCGTAAGGCATCTTACGGATATCGGAATTAACGACGTGGGTGCGCTTACCGTTAGGCTTATCGTTACGGTAACCGTTTCGTATATCGCGCTTAGAATTATTGACTGCTTAGCGTACTATTTTATGTCTAATCGCGGGCACGTGACGGGGGCAAGGCTCGAAACGGATATGCGTTCAGACCTATTTAAGCACTTGCAAAAACTTTCGTTTTCATATTATAGCGATGCAAAAATAGGGCAGATTATGGCGCGTATGACAAGCGATTTGTTTGATATTACCGAATTTTCGCACCACTGTCCGGAAGAATTTTTTATTGCAGGGCTTAAAATTATAGTGTCGTTTATTATTCTTTGCACGATGAATATTCCATTGACGCTTATTATGTTTTTAGCGATACCGCTAATTATTATCGTTTCAAGTTTTTTCAACTTAAAAATGAAAAGGGCGTTCAGAAAACAGCGTCAAAGCCTTGGCGAAATTAACGCTAGCACCGAAGATACGCTTTTAGGTATTCGCGTGGTTAAATCGTTTGCTCGCGAAGAAAAAGAGATTGAAAAGTTCGAAAAGGATAACGCAACTTTCTTTAACACTAAGAAAAATACTTATAAATATATGGGTGGATTCCACTCGCTGACGCGCGCGTTTGACGGTATTATGTATATAGTAGTCGTTGCGTTCGGAAGTTATTTTATGATGAACGGAAAAATTACTCCTGCAGACCTAACCGCTTATCTTTTATATACTTCGCTTTTAATCGCTGCAATAAGAAGACTTGTCGAATTTACCGAACAGTTCCAGCGCGGACTTACGGGAATTGACAGATTTTTTGAGATAATCGACGTAGAGCCCGACATAACGGATAACGAAAACGCAGTAGAACTTGAAAAAGTTTTGGGAAACGTTACCTTTGAAAACGTCAGTTTTAGATATGAAAGTGATAATAGTTTAGTGCTTAACGGCGTAAATTTGGATATAAAAAGCGGAACGCACGTCGCGCTCGTTGGCCCAAGCGGTGGCGGTAAAACGACTTTGTGTAACCTTATTCCAAGATTTTACGACGTCACAAGTGGCGCGGTTAAGATTGACGACGTTGACGTTAAAGATATAAAGATAAAATCTTTAAGAGAAAATATCGGCGTGGTTCAGCAAGACGTTTATCTTTTCAGCGGTACGGTTTTTGAAAATATCGCTTACGGTAAAATAGGCGCAACGCGCGAAGAAGTCGAAAACGCGTCAAGCTTAGCAGGGTGCGACGAATTTATTTCCGAACTTCCTAACGGCTACGATACTTTCGTTGGCGAGCGTGGCGTAAAACTTTCGGGCGGGCAAAAGCAACGAATTTCAATAGCGCGCGTATTTTTGAAAAATCCACCGATTCTTATCTTAGACGAAGCAACGAGCGCACTTGATAACGAAAGCGAATTTATTATCCAGAAATCGCTCGAACGCCTAGCAGTTGGAAGAACGACTTTCACCGTCGCACACCGTCTTTCAACCATAAGATCTGCCGACTTAATCTTAGTCTTAACCGACGACGGCATCGTCGAACGCGGTACTCACGCAGAACTTTTACAGTTAAACGGCATATACGCCAACTTATATAAGCTAAGCCAACGAATTTAAAAGCTTTATAAACGGCGTTATGCGTCGTTTCTGAAAAAGCCCTTCGACTTAGATGACCGCAAAGGTCTATCTAATCCGAAGGGCTTTTTCGAGCCTAGCCTAACTTGTTTCTAAGGCTTTTAACCAATAGCCTTCACCTTGAGGGGAAGGTGTCACGAAGTGACGGATGAGGTGTGAATTTATTGATGATTTGCAAGCGTTGCTTGCATGATTTGCTAACTTGTCAGTTAGCATGATTTGCAACATCCGTTGCATGATTTGAAAAAACAAGTTTTTTCATTTCGGTCGCGAAGGCTTTGCCTTCCGTAATTAATATATAATTTAATTGCGGATTGAAATTATTATATAATAAGACGGCGTTTTGAAAAAACGCTCGACAATAATGCAAATCTAAGATTTGCAAATCATGAAAGTTTACTTTCAAATCACGAACGGCGTGCCGTTCAAATCATGAAGGCTCTGCCTTCAAATCATCTTTTATAGCAACATATCGAGCAAAACATAGTTTTGCATTTAATAGTCATGTCCCTTTTTTTATATTTTCAAAGTCTTATAAATAGGAACTAATTAATTATATAATTATTGTTGCGCGCGTAAAAGGTTGCAAATTTAACTAAATTTGTGTTAAACTTATATAAATACGGTAGGAGAAAGTTAAAGTTTTGTATGGATAAGAAAAAATTTAACTATTTGCTTGACAACTACAAAACAAGTCGCGAAGCGTTCTCTGAACTTTACGAGTACTACTTTCACCGAATCGTTTATCACGTAAGCATTAAGTTCGATAAAAGTTTTGCCGAAGACGTCGCGCAGGAATTTTTTATAAAACTTATGCGAATTGAACTTGACGAGCCTGTCGAGTATCCAACCACTTGGGTTTACACCGTTTGCGATAACCTAGCAAAAACTTTTATGAAAAAGTTCAAAACCTACGAAGAACTTTCAGGTGACGAGTATTACGAATTTTCGTCAGATTTATCCGAGCGTGAGATGATTAAAAACGCAATGAAAGATTTAGACGAACTTGACAAAAAAATCGTCGGTATGTATTATTGGGAAGGCTATTCTTTAAAGGAAATTGCCGAAATTTTAGCCCACCCTTACGAAATGGTTAAGAAAAGGCATTTGCGCCTTTTAAAAAAATTAAACAAAAATTTAAAAAAGTTGTCCCCGTAACCGCATTTTTGTGGTCTAATAAGTGAAAGGTCGAAAAGATCGGGGTTTTTAGGAAATATGAAAGAAAGTAAAAAACTTAAAAACTTAATAGAAAACGACGGACAAAAATTAAGGGAAAAGCACGCAGATTTTTATCAAAGTATGCTTGATAATTACTACCCTGAAAAAGAAGCCGTCAAAGAAGAAAAAAGTTCGTTCGACTTTTCGAGAATTTTTTCTCGCCGTGCGCTCGCAGGTTTGGCGTGCTGTTTGGTGCTAGTACTTTCGATATCGTTTGGCATTGGCTTTATGATAAATAATAACGGCGTTGGGGAAATCAGCGGTGGCGAAATAAGTATTCCAAAAAACGCAGAAATCGTAACGTCGATAGGGGAAACGAATTACAATATAAACGAACTTAGCGAAGTTTCTGAAACGATAGATTTAACTTTCGGAAAATACGTTATTCAACTTGAAACTAACGCTAAAATTTACGAAGACGTGCGTGACGATTATCGCAACTTTTATTACGTAACAGACGTTCACGATGGCGATTTTTACGGATTGCAAATTATATTCAATCCTGAACTCGAAAGGACTTCTCACTTAGGCGAAAAAACTTCTAAACTTAATATTTCGGGTTTAGAAATTACCTATTCGTCAGTTTACGCTCAAAGCAATAAAACGGTTTATTTCTTTGCAGAAGCCGTTGACGGCAACGAAACGCTTGTAATCAACTATTCTACAAGCGCAGTTCAATGCGAAACGAAGTTCATTGAATTTTTATATACGATAATTAACTAAAATAGTTGTTTAACTTACTTTAATTTTCATTCTTTAAATTTTTCTCTTTAAAAAAATCGAGCCTTTAATTAAGGCTCGATTTTTTTGATTTTATAGACAACAAAAAGCGCGATAATCGGCATATAGCCCGATTATCGCGCTTTGTTTTTGTTATTCGCCGTCAGTGGTTGTGTCCGTGGCTACGTCTTGCGACGCGTCAGTTGAAGGGGTTGAAGGATTGGTCGTCGTGCTTTGATTTTCGCTAAAACTTGGCGCGGTAGGGATTAAAAGTTGGGCGCTTCCGTCAGTAACGACGGTTTGTGGAAGTTTACCGTCCCACGCTTCAAGGTAAGCAACGTACTTTAGATAGTCAGAAATAAGCGCAATTTCTTCTGCGGTTTTACCCGTAAAGTCGATTTCGTATTCCGTTCCGTCAGCCGTTTCAACTTCGTTTATAGTAAAGCCAAGCATTCTTGCCGTTTCAACCGACTTAATTTTAACTTCGTCAGCACTCGCTTTAGCAAGTAGGCGTTGAGATTCTGCTTGACCTTCGGCTTCTCTAATTTTAGCCTCAGCCGCTTTCTTCGCGATTTCAAGTTCAGCCGTTGCTTGGGCGATTTTCTTTTCGTTTTCGTACTCTGCTTTAAGTTTTTCTTGCTCTGCCGTCATTTTATCTTCAACGGCTTTTTCGAACGCGTCAGAGAAAGAGATGTCGGTTAAAACCGCCGCGTTAAAGTCTACGAAGAACTTATCGGAAATGGCTTCGCGAATAGATTGTTCAACCATAGGGGATACGTTAGCGCGTTCAACGATTAAAGTTTCGGCTTTATACTGCGATAAAACAGACTTAGTTCTTTCGGTAGAAACTGCTTCAATGCGGTTAGCCAAAAGTTCAAGTTTACCATAGTTAGTTGCGATTTCTTTGACGTTGTGTTGTTGAATTTGGAATTGTACCGTAAGCGATATATCCATTTGTTGGCTGTCTGTGGTGTAGGCTTCCGTTTGGATGTTAAGTTGTTGAACTTTAGCGTCGTAAACGTCGTAGTTATTAATCATCCAAAAATCGAAATACGTACCCGCAGTTCTAGTATTCGTGATTTTACCAAGTCTCTTAACGACGGCAATTTCACCTGCTTCTACCGTGTGGAAAGAAGGTGGAACTATAATCACTGCTAAAACGGCAACGCCAGCGATTATACCTGCGATGATGCTTCTTTTCTTCGTTGCTTTATCGTCGCTAGAAGTGCTTGAATAACCGCGTTTTTTAGGTTTTAACGCAGGAATAGCCAAAATTGCAATACAGCCTGCGATAATTGCAACTAAAATGATGCCAATAATTGTGCCTAATGCCATAATTTTTCTCCTTTGCGGTGTGGAATAGATTTTTTAAGCCCACAAAACCGCCCGTATTCGTGTGTTTTTTGGCAAAATAAAACGCACGACTTTTATTTTGCGTGCATTGGTAACAAAAAACGCACGCCGTGAAGCGTACGAGTCTGATTTTTTAAAAAACGTCCGGGCAAAAAAATACCGCAATGACGGGCGTTTTCCGAAAAGGATATCACATTTTCGGTGCTTACTCCCCCGTAGCAATTATATATTAGCATAATCGGGGGGAAGTTGTCAAGGGTTTTAATGATGATTTGAAGGCAAATCTTCATGATATGCAAAGCGTTGCTTTTGCTCGATATGAGAAACTGTCGTTTCGCTCGATATGTTGCTATTGGGCTCGATATGCAACCTAAAGGTTGCTCGATAGCAAGTTTTCAACTTGCATAAAGGTCGCGAACGCTACGCGTTCCGTGATTAATATATAATAATTTCAGTCCACAATTAAAATTATACGTTATGCTGGCAATTTTTTCAGAGAAAAAATCTGCGCGACAATAATGCAAGTTGTTTGCAACTTGTGCATCATGCAATCCGTACGCAAAAAGTAGGATTGCACTTCATGCTAAACGACAGGTTTGCACATCATGCAAGCATTGCTTGCACATCATTTATATTAATATTATATAATATGAAAAATTTTTTTTATTTTTCTGTCCCTTTTTTAAATTTTTGGTGGTCTAAGAAGTGAAAGGTAAAAAATATAGGGAAATTTTGCAAACAAAAAGTAAAATTTCAAATTTTTCAGGGGGACATATGAGTAATAACGATTCTCTTCAAAAATTCAGGGCGAGGGTAGCGCAGGAATCGCTGTTAAAGGCATTACTCTTTAGTGGTATGGTAATGTTAGGAGCGGCGGCTGTATACACCTTAATGCTCAACTTGTTTCAAGCGAGA